>JBFRWI010000167.1:0-49682 GCA_051439505.1 Hormoscilla sp.
CTGTCCGAGAAAATTACTCCCCGCGATCGGGCTTTACCATTATCCCATTCTGGATAGATGCCATAACCATAGGCACCGCTATAGCGCCGAATGCGAGTGAAGGCCCAATCTTTGTTTTCCCGGGCAATTACCAGTAATTCCGGCGGTGACAAGAAGCGATCGCCTTTCATGCATTGGCGCAAAGAAACAGAATTCAGCAGCAAAGTTCCCGTGGCATCGGTTGTCCCCCGGGCACAAGCTTGAGGTTGCCGGCGAGACTTGGCATTCAATTGGGATTGATAAATTTCTACGGGTGAATTTGCTACCGGGGAACCATCCGAGAGATGATTTACTCTTATTAACCCCGACTCCGGAAAGAATTGGGCAAAGACTCCCAAATTCGTCAACTGCACCATACCATAGTAACTAGCGTAGCGCCACTGTTGCCGACCTTCTCTCTCATAGGGATTGGTTTTTGCTTGCACTCCATAAGCTAGCATACCGGTGTCACCACCCAGCTTATCCCGTAAAGGGACGATCGCCTCAGTAGTTTGATTTTTCCGATCCGATACCGGGAAACTCTGCCAAGCATTGGGACTGGGTAACAGATCGTTACCGTCTCCCCTGGGATAAGCAGAATCAGCATACACCAAATCCGTCGGTTTCACCACCCGATAAGCTGCTTGGTACTGCTTGTCTGGCAGATTGACTGTGGAAAAATTCAACTGCAAGTTGGTCCCAGCAGGGAATATATTCAGACCCGAAGGGGCCCACAAATCCGGTGCCACATCTCCCGTTTCATACTTGATGGTGACGGGTTTGTCCAAAGTTTGTCCGTAGCGGTCCTGGAGGTTTTTCACCAGGGTAATTGTATAGCTAGTTGCCGGTTCTAAGGCCCAAGGATTCAGATTGACAAACCGGGAGTTTTCATAGGCCCGGACGAGTTGGGGTGATGCTTTAGGCCCTGGAGTAACGGTGATATTTTCGATCGCAGAGTCGGCGACTAAACCATTATTAAATTTCAACTGGCCCCTACCCTTGACAAAGCGTCCGGAAGTTCCCCCCGCATTGGGTTTGCCCACAAACTCAATGCCCTCAAACTTCAGGGGCCTATAGGTTTCCAACTGACTGCTAAAGGGCATCTCACTCGGCATATTACCCCGCGCTGGCAATATCCCAGGGGTGAATTCCAAGCGGTAAGTCGTTGCTTTCGCCAGAGTTGTTCGGGGCGCGATCGTATATATCCAGTTGCGAGTTGAAGGATCGAACTCTGACTGAGATTCTCTATACTCAGATGACTTATCTTCTGCTAGGGCCACTTGCAGTTGAACTTGCTTATCGCTTCCCTGGGGAGTCAGTTGGATGCTGTCCTTAAGAGAATCCAGATTTAATTCTACATTAGAGGTGAATTCCAGAGTTGGTTTGAGATCGATGGGTTCATCCCTATCCCGGTACCGCCTTTGGGATGTTAAAGTTAAAGTCTTTCCCGGCAAATTTGTTAACTGGATCTCTTCCGTGTGGAAGGTCCATGCTAGATCCCGATCGAGACTATTATTTTCCAGATCCGCCAACCCCGCTTTCAGGGTAACTCTGATGCGGGTAGCTTTGGGCCAAGCTTTATCTGCTTGAAATCCTACCATGCGGGGAGTCAAAAAGCGAAAGCGACCGGGTAAGGGCGGCATCATCTCAAACTTTTGCAATAGCGATCGCGCTTCGTCGCTGCCCAGACTTTCCACGGGAATGAGAGGATGTTTGAACCTAATTCTAACTTGATTGAGAGGTTCTGCTTCCCCCGTAGGACTAATTTCTTCGATCCAGTCCGGTAGTTCGGGCAGGGGTAAAGGGGAAACCGCCGGTAATGGTTCCGGTCCCCTGGCGATGTTTAAAATTCCACAGCCTGCCATCCCTACCATCAGGGTAAGGACAAGCAGGCAGTTCCAGGCAATTCTGAGGATTTTGTTTGCTTGCATACTTCCTCCTGTGACAATAATTATTTTCTAACATATCTAGGGTGTGGTAATGTTATATTGTCACAATTCTTAATATTATCGCCAAGTCCGAAGAGTAAATTATGTTATCATTACCGATGGCATAATATGAACAAAAACACATGAACGATCGCCATATAATTATAGCAGGTGTAGATGAGGTGGGCAGAGGAGCTTTATTTGGTCCTGTAGTCGCAGCGGCGGTGATTCTTCCAGATGATGCCCAGCAGATTACCGCCCAATGGGGTGTCACGGATAGCAAACAACTTAGTGGCAAGAAAAGAAAGTCCCTGGTTACTCAGATCCGCGCGATCGCCTTAGAATGTCATATAGGCACGGCCTCGGTTGCCGAAATTGCAAAGATTAATATTTTGCAAGCTTCTCTGCTGGCCATGAAGCGGGCGATCGGCCAACTAAATGTAGAACCGGATCTTTGTCTAATTGATGGCAATCAACCTATTCCCGATTTACCATTCCCGCAAGAAACTATAATAAAGGGAGACAAACTAAATCAGGCGATCGCCTGTGCGAGTATCATCGCCAAGGTATGGCGAGACAACCTGATCGTCGAGGAGTCGGAGAAATATCCAGAATACGATCTAGCAGCAAACAAAGGTTACCCTACACCTCGTCACAAGGCAGCTTTGCAAAAATACGGTCCCACCCCTCTGCACAGGATATCCTGGAAATCTGTGGGTAATGGATAATGGATAATTATGGGATGTATCGGGCGATCGCATTTGTGTAGGGGCACGGCATCAGTAACATTTGCATCCTCACCGAAATATATCTATTGCCGTGCCCCGGGGAGGCATTGGCGATCGCATTATCGGAGTGAATATTTTATTGGCGATGGCGTTAGGCCGGGGCACGGCAGGATATAATTGACATCCTTATCCGACAATTTTCGCCCCTACGATAAATGGTTAAAAATGGGTGTTCGCATTATGTAAATAATATGTTTTCTTGGCGATCGCGTTGAACCGGGCGCGGAAATAACATTGGCATCATCACCAAAATAAATTTAATCCCATGCCTCTGGAACCCCCGGCGGTTAATGATAACAGAAGCTTTGACTTATGTCCACATGCGATCGCCCGAACATCCCCGATCGCCCCAATGCCCGATCGCCCCAATACCTCGTATGTTTTGCATATAGCTTGTCATTGCGAGGGAATGTTCGTTAACCTTTCCCCGAAGCAATCCCCTCGCCGTCTGGGCTATTTACACTCTTGTGCCAAGCTGAAATTATAATTGGTAAATCAATGAGCAATTGACAATTAACAATTGACAATTTCCCATTGACAATTTCCCATTCTCAAAGAGTTGATTCCAGGATATGTTGGAAATGGACTACATCTTGGCGGGGGTCGGCGTAAGTTACCTTCAATTCGATCCGATCGCCCGGTTCGACGTAATTAGTAAAACGCATGCCCAACTCCAAACCCAGTTCTTCCAATAATACTAGAGCCAGATTATCATCCTCTCGCAGCCAGCGCAGCACCAACCCTTGCCACACCCGATCGGGATTGCGTCGCAAATATTCCAAACCCCAATAGCGATTTGTCTGGCGTTCTACCCAGACCGCTTCCGAGGCGATCGGGCCAATAGAGACCATCACTTCTCGCAGTTGATCTTCGGAAAAAGGCAAGGGTTCTCCGCGCAAATGGGCCTTCAATTGAAAATGAGTCAACAGGTCAGTATAGCGGCGGATAGGAGAAGTTACCTGAGTGTAGCAATTCAAGCCTAAACTGGCATGACGACTTGGCGTGATACTCATTTCACTTTTCGGCATGCAGCGGCGAATGGCCGAGGCCCGGACCGGTCCCGCTGGTAATAGTAGCAGTTCTTCTGCTGGCGGCAACTCCGGTTGCGGTTGACCCCGAAAGGGTAAAGGGAGATTGTGGGTTTGACCGTAGTGGGCCGCTACTTCGCCCCCTAGAATCATCATTTCGGCCACGGTGCGCCGGGACACCGAGTCCTCTAAGACCTCGATGGTGATTTCATCGTCCTTGACTTTAATTGACGCCTCTGGCATCGAGATACTGATCGCCCCTTGAGAGTCACGCCATTGCTTGCGCAGCTGTGCCGCCGAGGCGATCGCCTCTATTTCCGGTTCCGCCTTTACCCCCAGTTGCAGCATTTCATCGACATCATCGTAGGTGAGGCGATAGGTCGGCTTAATCAAGCTAGTGTGGATGCTATAATCTTGCACAGCCCCTGTCTCATCCAAGACCACGCCAAAGCTGAGAGCACAGCAAATTTTCCCCTGAACCAGACTCATCGGGCCCGTCGCCATCTCTGCGGGAAACATCGGTATCATGCCCGTCGGCATATACATCGTCGTTCCCCGGCGTCTCGCCTCCAGGTCCAACTCATCCCCTGGGGACATCCATCGGGTCGGGTCAGCAATATGGATCCACAGTCGCTGCCGACCGTCGGACAACTCCTCCCAACTCAAACCGTCATCTATTTCCTTCGTACTCTCATCATCAATGGTGTACACCTTGAGATGGGTGAGGTCTAAGCGATTAGTGTCTAGATCCGCAGGCGTTGCATTCAGATAGCATTGAACCACTTCCAGTACCTTTGTAGAGAACTCTGTTGGGATTTGACTCCGCCGCAGAAACAAATTTTCATGATAACTCCAGAGACCTAATTCTACCAAGAGGTCGAAAGCTGCTGGGGGGTTTGGCGGTCGTTCTAGAATTTTCAGAGTTTCCGTCGCTGCTGGGGCCGGTTTGAAACCCTCCGTTACCCCGCCCTTGGCCGCCAACTGTTCTAAGGCTTCTAAACGGGGGCGATCGCTACTTTGCCACTCTACCACCTCACCCGTTAATGCCTGCTGGAGACGAGTCAAAAATTCCTGGGACTCCTGCTGGCGCTGCTTTTCCACCTCCTGCTGGTGCTTTAGTTCCGCCACCATCCCTGCCGGACGGGGTTCGTAGCGATCGCCCTTTTGCTTGAAATACAATTTATCCGTACAGAGCATACAATAGGCTGCATAGCATTGAGCCGGACTTTGCTCTGAAAACAGCAACTGTGCCATTCCCTCGGGGTCGATCGCTTCGGCATCTTCCACCAATAATTCCCAAGCTACTTCTATACTTGAGGGGTCGATGTAACCTTCCACTTCCCCCATGAATCCCGGTATTTCTTCCGGTTGATATGTCTCCCCCTCTACCTCATAGCTTACCTGCTGCGGTTTGATCGAATGGGCCTGACCTCGTTCATCTACCACGATCCAGTTTTTTTTGCCCTCTGGACGGTCTGCTACTGCCAGACGCCGGTCTCCTTGCAGCCTAAATTCTATCAGCCTTCCCTTTTCCAGAGCCATTTTCTAGTTAGCCATAGCGTTTGCCACTAGCTTAGCCCAATAGGTGTCCCTTGTCAGTTGTCTGTTGTCTGTTGGGTTCGGTGGGCCGTGCCCACCGTGGTCAAAACCGGTTGGTTGTTGTTGGCCTCTTATGGTGGGCGGTTTATGGTGGGCGGTTTATGGTGGGCGGTGCCCACCCTACTAATACACCCGTACACCCGACATGATTACGCTTCTTTATTCACGAATGGCAACAAAGCCAATATTCTGGCACGCTTGATTGCTTGGGTCAAGTCTCTTTGTTGCTTGCAAGTCAGGCCCGTTATCCGGCGCGGCAAGATTTTTCCGCGTTCGGTGATATATTTGCGCAGCAGATCGACATCTTTATAGTCGATCGGCTCTTTTGGCGAAATCGGAGAAACTCTACGACGATAGAAACCTGCCATAAATCTGTTGTCCTTTATCAGTTGTCAATTGCCAATTTGCAGTCGCAGCACCGCAGGCGGTACTATTCTACTTGATTTCCTTGTGAACCGTATGCTTGTTACAGTGGGTACAGAACTTTTTCAGTTCCAACCGGGCTGTAGTGTTGCGGCGATTCTTGGTGGTGGTGTACCGGGATACACCTTTCGAGCGCTTATCGGTGTTAGTGCGACACTCAGTGCATTCGAGAGTGATCACCAGACGGACATCCTTACCCTTCTTTGCCATTTTCCCTTTGTGGTCTAGAATTTAACGCAATTTCTCATCTTCGCACATCCCGGTTAAAATTGGCAAATAATCTTTTCAGTCTCAGGTCGAGGGAGTAACCCCGGCGGGTGCCGACTACAATAGTATCGGCGATCTGGTCGTGGAAAGCTTGCCTGAGTTCCCGATCGACATAGGCAAAACCACAGTCGATCGGTAAAGGAATCATCAGCAGGACCGCCCAGGCATTTACGGGAGAAAGGTAGTAAATGCCCATCAGAGCTAACATGGCCCCAGTACCGAGGATGCCCTCCCGCTGGCATAACTCCATAATCCCGGGAACTCTACCGTATTGGGGGTCTACCACCTTCAGATCCAGAGCATAGCGTCCCAGACTCTGGCTCTTATTTTTTGCCGCGACGATTACCCGCAGGCTGAACCAGGCGACGATAAATGTGGGGATTAGCAGATTGGCCAAAAATAAGCTTACTAGGCCTGCGAGGAAAAAGTCAATGGCAAAGGCGGCACTCCGACGCCACAGCGGTACTCTGGGAAGGCGAGTATAAGCCGGTTCTTTGAGCATACTGGAGTCTGATGGTCTTGGCTTCACCAATATACTACTTTTGGCAATGGTCGGCAACCGCAGGTGGATATCGCCCCAGGCGATCGCCCAGTTAGCCCATATACGTGAGGGAAGTAGTTCGTAGTTATTATCCGCCCGTCACGTAATCATGCGGGTTTGAGGCAAATCTATCTCTCAGAGAGTTCGGAATTTGAGTAGCTGTCGCACTGACGTCCTACTCCCTTCTACAGCGACCAATCTCTCGGGGTTGCGGGTGGGATCGCTGCCTTCGGTAATTTTGGTAGCATCGATCGCTTTTATCTGTGCAATGCAGGTGATTTTAGATTCCCTGGGGAAGTAGTAACATGGAGGATAGCCTCGCCCCCCCCGATCGGAACAAGCATACATCCTGTAAACTTGGAGTTCAGTCATGACCTCGACGTGGAATGAATCTCTGAAAATTGGTATTCCTCTAATCGATCTACAGCATCAACAGTTGCTAGAGCAAATGGATCGCCTCACGGAAGCGATGGAAAATCAAAAATCTCTCCAAGAGATTCGGAGGATATTAATTTTTTTGGACCAGTATGTGGATACTCATTTTAACTATGAAGAACAATGCATGCACATTAATAAATGTCCGGTGGCTGCTAAAAATAAAAATGCCCACGCTCATTTTCTGAAAACATTGAAGTCCATTCACGATCGGATAGAACAGCAAAAATATAGCAGCAATGGACTGATTGCTCAGATCGATATAGAATTAAAAAATTGGTTTGTCAATCATATTAAAGGGATTGATACGCAACTTACTCCCTATGTGAATAGGGGAAAGAAGTAGAATTGATTAATTTCCTTATCGGCCTGCTAATAATAAGTTAGCAGGTATATTTAATTGTAAAAATAGGCGATCAGGTTAGGTTAGGGAAGAAAGAGTTTCCGCGATCGAGTAAACAAGTAAAAAATTTGGCTTGCACCAGATATTGATTATCTGTACCCCGCTCCTCACATTTTTAGCTATCCCAAACTGGCTAATGCTATAATATCTACATCAGTTGTGAGAAAATATCGCCAATGCTACCAGGATCTCAAGCAGAAACTATCATTTTAGACTTGGTGCAACCCCTGTCCGGACAGGAAAATGTGGAAGTATTAAACTTGCTAGACCTGCCCGATCGCATTTTAGCGGCCCCGGTAAGCAGTAACCTGGACTTTCCCCACTGGGATAACTCGGCGATGGACGGGTATGCGGTGCGGTTTGCGGATGTCAGCAGTTGTAATGCCGAAGAACCAGCGGTATTAGAAGTTATCGAAGAAATTCCCGCAGGATATCAGCCTCAATGTACCATTGGTCGGGGACAAGCGGCCCGAATTTTGACTGGTTCCATGATGCCCGATGGTGCGGATACGGTGGTCATGCAGGAAGAAACGAAACTAGAGGGTACGCGCCTGTTAATTTTCTCTCCTCCAGAGTCCCGGGAAGCATTTGTACGACATCGAGGTGCTTTTTATCAGGCGGGAAACCCCTTGTTAATGCCAGGAATATGTTTGAATGCCCCGGAAATTGCGGTGCTAGCAGCGGCCCAATGTACGCAAGTAACGGTTTACAGGCGTCCCCGGGTGGGAATTTTATCTACGGGTAGCGAGTTGGTGACGCCGGAACAACCTTTACAAACGGGTCAAATTGTAGATTCTAATCAATATGCTTTGGCCAGTTTAGTCCGGCAGGCGGGTGCTATTCCCCAGATGTTAGGTATTGTCCCCGACGATCGCCAGGCAATTCAAGAGGCGATCGGGTCTGTCTTGCCCAATGTAGATATGGTACTATCATCTGGGGGAGTTTCCGTGGGAGATTACGACTATGTCGAACAAATTCTGTCAAACTTGGGGGCGGAAATTAAAATTAAATCTGTTGCTGTAAAACCCGGGAAACCTCTGACAGTAGCAACATTCCAGCAACCTCAATTCGTGTTATACTTTGGTTTGCCAGGAAATCCAGTTTCTGCTTTGGTAAGTTTTTGGCGGTTTGTCCGACCGGCAATTAAAAAAATGTCCGGACTGGGCCGAGGATATTTACCAGAGTTCGTCCAGGGGGTGACGCGGAATGAATTGCGTGGGGGTGGCAAGCGAGAAACATATCTCTGGGGGACATTGCATTTTTCAGAGAATGAATGTGCATTTGAGTTGGCAAAGGGCAGTCATAGTTCTGGTAATTTAATTAATCTAGCGGGAACGAATGCTTTGGCAGCTGTGCCCCTGGGAGAAAAGGCGATCGCCCCAGGTTCTGTAGTGCGAGTGTTAAGGATGTAGGGTGGGCGGTGCCCACCATCTCTGTAGTGAAGGATGTATGGTGGGCGGTGCCCACCATCTCTGTCCACCATCTCTGTAGAGATCGGAAAAAGTAAGTGTCACCAGGAGGCAAATCACATGTATACTGCTATAAATAAGGAATCGATACCACCGTTAATCCCCCGCAAGATCCTGTTTGGGAACCCAGAACGGATAAATCCTCAAATATCCCCAGATGGGCTATATCTGGCATATATGGCCCCGGACGAGAAAAATGTTTTGCAGGTGTGGTTGCAGACTCTGGGACAAACGGACGATCGCCAGTTAACAAAGGAACCAAAGCGAGGGATAAAATCTTATAGTTGGACCTATAGGGCGAACCAGCTAATTTATAGACAAGACGCGGATGGAGATGAAAATTTTCACCTGTACTTGGTGGATTTAGAGTCGGGGTTGGTCCGGGACTTGACCCCATTTCAGGGGGTGAAAGCGGAAGAATTGGAAATGGTGGAGGCATTTCCAGATGAAATATTAGTAGGATTGAATCTCAAAAATCCCAGCTTGTTCGATGTATACCGCATTAACCTGAAGAATGGGGCAGTGGAGTGGGATACAGAAAATCCGGGGAATGGGATCTCCTGGAAGGCGGATGCGAATTTGCAGGTCAGGGCGGCGATCGCCACGACGGCGGAGGGCGGTTACGACCTATTATACAGAGAAACGATGGACAAACCCTGGGAAATTCTGGACCATTGGGGACCGGATGAGGAGGGGGAAATAGTCGGTTTTGCTGCTGATGGCAAAACCCTGTATTTTGTGGGCAATCATGATGCCAATGCCTACCGTTTGATGGCGATCGATCCTCAGACCGGGGCGGAAACAGTAATGGCAGCAGATGACCAATATGATGCGAAGAATGTGCTAAAACACCCAACAAAGGGGACGATGGAGGCGGTTTCTTTCTACAAGCAAAGAGAAGAATGGCAAGTTCTGGACTCATCGGTGGCGGCAGATTTTGAGGCAATTGCGAAAGTCCGCCGAGGTGACTATAGCATTATTAGCAGAAATTTAGCGGACAGTTGCTGGCTAGTAGCTTACCAGACAGATGATGGTCCCGTTTATTACTATAGCTACGATCGGGCCTCTAAAACCAGTACGTTGCTGTTTAGCGATCGACCGCAACTGGAAGATTTACCCTTGGCGCCGATGCAATCAATTTCCTATCAGGCGCGGGACGGGTTAACCATAGAGGGATACTTAACCCTACCGATGGGAGATCCAGGCCCTTGGCCAGCAGTAATGCTAGTGCATGGCGGTCCGTGGGGGCGGGATGTTTGGGGTTACAATCCCCAGGTACAATGGTTAGCTAATCGGGGTTATGCAGTATTGCAAGTCAATTATCGAGGTTCTGGGGGCTACGGTAAAGATTTCCTGAATGCTAGCAACCGGGAGTGGGGAGGGGCGATGCAGGATGATTTAATCGATGGGGTAAATTGGTTGGTAGACCGAGGCATTGCTGACAAAAGCAGGATAGGGATTATGGGTACTTCCTATGGCGGTTATGCCACCTTGGTAGGATTAACTTTTACTCCCGAGGTATTTGCTTGTGGAGTGGATATCGTCGGACCGAGTAATTTAGTGACGATGATAGAAAGTTTCCCCCCCTACTGGAAGTCCCTCCAGGCCATGCTTGTCCATCGGGTGGGAGATTGGCAGACGGAACCGGAGTTCCTAAAGTCCCGATCGCCTTTATTTTTCGCGGACCGAATTACCAAACCGCTGTTAATTGGCCACGGTGCCAAGGATCCCCGCGTGAAACAGGCAGAAAGCGAACAAATTGTCGAGGCCATGCGCCAGGCAGGGAAAGAAGTGAAATATATCCTCTATACTGATGAAGGACATGGTTTTGCCAGACCGGAAAATCGACTGCATTTTTACGCGATCGCGGAGGAGTTTATGGCGGAACAGCTGGAAGGTCGCTTTGAACCGACAGGAAAAATCCCGGGTCATGCTGGTGTAATTAAATAATGTCTGGTTGCCGAATTATCTGTGAGGAGTACGATCGCCAAAGAACGGGAGGAAGGGAAAGGAATGAAAAAGATAATATACTGGAGTAAGCCTGTGGTTTGCTGGACAATAGTGGCGATCGCCTCCATGCCGGGGACTGCGTTCGGTCAAGTTCAGAGGGTAGCACAGGCATTTCCGGGAAAATGCGCGATGGCGATCGCCGATAGCTTTGTGTACAATGAACCCGCTACCTCGGGACGGAGAATTAGAAGTCTGGGTCCGGAAGAACGGGTCGCGTTGGCAGATGAGGGGATGAATGGATGGATAGCGATCGATTCTCCGATCAAGGGGTTCGTACAGATAAAAGATCTGAAACCATGTAGCCCGATCGGGGAATGCCGGGTGGCCAAACAGAGTATATTTGTGTACGACAAACCTGACAGTTCGGGAAGAAAAATTAGAAGCTTACTGACTAATGAAGAAGTTACCGTTGCCAGCAATAATGAGAATGGTTGGATAGCAATTAGTTCTCCGGCGAACGGGTTTGTCCAGGCAGCAAACCTGAAAATTTGCCCAGGGGGCGATCGGCCCCCTGGAGAGAATACCGGAAAATGTCGCCGAGTGACAGACCTGGTGGGTCAGGGACTGAATATCCGGGCACAACCAAACACTGAATCTGATATTATCGGATCCTTGTTTGCAGGAGATCTAGTCATCCTCACAACCACGGAAAACAGGGTAGATGAAGCAGGGCGGAACTGGGTGGAAATCTCCTTCCCGGAGAGGGGATGGATATCTGAGGGGTTTGGCGAATCAAACCCAGGCAACTTGGAAGCGGCTGCTTGTCCGCGTTAATTCCAGTATGTTACATTAGAGATACTCTGTAAAGTTCGGGAAAAGGAAAGGAGATCCCAGAAGATGAGCGCAACAGTTTCAGAGATAGCAGTCAAAACGATCGACAACGAGGAAAAGCAGTTAGGAGAATACGCCGGGAAGGTTCTCTCGATCGTGAATGTGGCCTCCTACTGCGGTTACACTCCTCAATACAAAGGACTAGAAGCTTTGAACTGACAATCTTCAATTCACAATTTTCAATTCACAATTCACAAATGAAGAACATTGCAATAATTGGGTGCGGTTACGTAGGAACAGCAGTGGCCCGCTATTGGCAGCAGTTAGGATATCAGATGACTGTAACGACAACGACACCCGATCGGGTAACAGAATTAGAAGCTGTAGCCCAACAAGTGGTAGTTGTCAAAGGAAATGACGCGATCGGGCTGCGATCGGTGTTAGAAAAGCAGGATACAGTGGTGGTGACGGTGGGTGCCAGGGGTCAAATGTATGTAGAAGCGTACCTAAAAACTGCCCAAACTCTCGTCTCGGTGCTGAAGGAAATTCCTACGGTCAGACAAGTTATTTATACGGGAAGTTATGGAGTTTACGGGAACAAAGATGGGGCCTGGGTAGATGAATCATCACCTGTAGCACCTGCTAATGAAAATGTACAGATTCTCTGCGATACGGAGGAGGTGTTACTGTCAGCAGCAGGGGAAAACCTGGGGGTTTGTATTCTGCGCCTGGGGGGAATTTACGGTCCCGGACGGGAACTGGTGAAGATATTTAGTCGCGCGGCGGGGAAGACTCGTCCTGGTGATGGCACGGAGGCAACAAATTGGATTCATTTGGATGATATTGTGGGGGCGATCGCATTTGCAGATGAACGGCAATTGCAAGGGATATATAACTTAGTGGATGACGAACATTTGACCAATCGAGAATTGCTGGACAAGGTATTTAAAAAGCATAAATTACCGAATGTGACCTGGGATCCGGAGAGTAAGCGATCGAATAATGCCTGGGTATCGAATCAGAAGATAAAAGCAGCGGGTTATCAGCTAATTTACCCCCAAAGGATAATTTAATCTGGTAGTAGGGTGGGCATCGCCCACCATCTACTGCCAGGCAATATTTTTCGCAATCATCAATTACAAAAAAGGAGCAAAAGATGACAAAGCTGATTGTAATCACAGGTGTAAGTAAAGGACTGGGTCTAGGAATGACCGAAAAATTTATTGAGTTGGGACATAGGGTGCTGGGTTGCGCCCGATCGGCCTCTGAGGTGGAGAAACTAAATCAGAAATTTGCAGCGCCCCATAATTTTACAGCGGTGGACGTAGCGGATGAAAGGCAAGTGAAAGCTTGGGCGGCAAAACTGTTAGCCAATTACTCGGCCCCGGATCTGCTGATTAATAATGCTGCTGCAATGAATCACCCGGCACCTCTGTGGCAGGTCGATCGGGCGGAATTTGACCAACTAATTGATGTTAATATTAAAGGTGTGGCGAATGTGATTCGTCATTTTGTCCCAGGGATGATCTCCAGGCAAAATGGGATTATCGTAAACTTCAGTTCCACATGGGGGCGATCGACTTCCCCCCAAGTCGCGCCCTATTGTGCTAGTAAATGGGCAATTGAGGGCTTAACCAGGGCCTTAGCTCAAGAATTGCCTGCTGGCATGGCGGCCATTCCTCTGAACCCGGGTATTATTCATACAGACATGCTGGAGACTTGCTTCGGAGATCATGCTGCTGCTTACATGCCTGTAAAAGACTGGGCGGAAAAAGCAGTTCCGTTCTTACTGGGTTTGTCCCCAAAAGATAATGGCTCACCGCTGACAGTTCCTGCATAGGGTAATGGTAAATGGGTAAGATGTGGAAAAACTTTTGGCAGTGGTTGCAGGGGTTGCTGCGCAGGTTGTTGGGCCGATCGCCTCAAAGAAAAGTACCCCATAAACAGCAGGAAAATGTGCAGCCCCTTTTCTATCAGAATTATGAATTTCTGTTCCTGCGGTTGCTGGACGGGGTTGCAGGGGGTTGGCAAGAACAACAGGCGTTACAGTTTCTGGCAGCATGGGAAAATCGTACCACGGAAGCTGATTGGATAGCTTGGTTGCATAGCTTCGGAGAACGGACCCTGTCTTCAACATACCCTAATGTAGAATTAGGACGGCGAATGCTGCTGCTAAGTAAAGTTGGTTGTGGAGAGTTGGGAAGAGTTGCTGGGGAATTTGGAGAAGAGTTGCTGAGGCGATCTTCTCAAATACAGGATCTAAAAGTATCCAATACTCGGGAGGCGATCGCCCTTCCTACCGTCATTGAAAATACTCCGGAACCAGAGGATAACGTCCCGGAACTCGTACCGGAAACTCCTCCAGAGGCTATTTATCCTCCAGATATAAGGGAATTAAAAGCAGAGGCGATCGCCGCAACTCGTCCCCCCGTACAGAAAAGTAATGCACCGGTTAAGGGTCAAGGGCAACCAGACAGTTTGGAGGGCGTATTGGCCATGTTGCAAAATAATTCTGGGATGGTCAAGCAACTGGCTCGGCAGATGGGTATGCAAACAAGAAACCCCCAGGTTATTCTCACGGAATTGGAAGCTAGAGCTTGGATTAAAGAAGGATTAAAATATCAAAATGTTGGAGATTTGTCAAGGGCGATCGCATGCTGCGATCGGGCATTATCCCTGAAACCAGATTACCATATATGTTGGGCAATGCGAGGGGATGCGCTGTTTAAGTTAAAAAGATATAAATTGGCAGTGACCTCTTATAAAAAAGCTACCGAACTGAAACCAGATGACTGGGAAGCTTGGTATAATCAAGCTATGGCATTGTTTAAGTTATCACGACATGCAGAAGCAGTGGCTAGTTTCCAGCAGTCTCTGAAACTAAAACCGAATTTTGCCCCCGCTTGGAAAAATTTGGCCATTGCTTTGTTTAACCTGAAACTATATTCAGAGGCGATCGCATCTTGCGAACGGGCCCTGAAAATACAGCCCCAGGACCAAGTAGCGATAAATTGTATGGAGAATTATCGGGCAGCTCTTAGGCAGCAGGATGATGTATAATGGCAACTAGATTACAATTAGGGTAGGGGCACGGCATTTAGCAAGAGGAGGGATTAAATGCATATAGCCAAAATGACCAGTGACGGACAAGTGACAATTCCTGAAGAACTTCGCAGCAAGCTGGGGCTAGAAGAAGGAGATGAATTGATGTTTTTTGTGGAAAGTGAGAAAATAATGCGGCTCAGAGTGCTTAAACCCAGGCGACTGAGGGAATTTGCAGGTGCTTTGCCAGCTACCCTGTCGCGCATTATAATTGCATGGATCCAAATGCTGAAACCCAAGAATCAATTGCTTTCCCCATTTTGAATTTTGAATTTTGAATTTTGAATTGCTTACCCGTCCTTACCCAGGTAAGGAAGCTGTCCGTCAGGAAGTTGGGGAAGCTCTTGCTAAAAAGATGTTACGTGAGAGAAGATGAGTTATCATGGATAATAGAGATGTTAAATGAGCAATTAATTAACCGAAAATCATGCACAAAAGATATATTTCTGCTTCCCTAGCAGTAATTTTTTTTATTTTGCTCGCCAGCGCCTGCGGTATATTTGACTCAGAATCTCATAGCAAAGCAGAAAACTTACAACAAACTCAGGCCCCCATGTACAGCTACCGCATTGTTAAGCGTTACCCCCACGACCCTGAAGCATTCACACAAGGTTTGTTCTACCACAATGGCCAACTTTACGAGGGCACTGGTTGGTGGGGCAAGTCTTCTCTACGCCGAGTTGAACTGGACACTGGCAAGGTTTTGCAAATCTCTAACCTGGATAAGCGCTACTTCGGAGAGGGTATAGTTCTCTGGCAAGACCGCATTATTCAATTGACTTGGAGGTCGAAGACCGGTTTTGTCTACGATCGGGATACCTTTGAAAAAATCAGGGAGTTTACCTATCCTACAGAAGGTTGGGGAATTACTCACGATGGCCAGCGTCTAATTATGAGCGATGGCACGGATACTTTGTACTTTTGGGATCCCAAGACCTTACGGGCGATCGGGAAGCTGCAAGTCCGGGACGGTGATACCCCTGTTCCCCTCCTCAATGAGTTGGAGTATATTAAAGGGGAAATTTGGGCTAATGTTTTTGGGACCGATATGATCGCTCGCATTTCCCCCCAGACGGGTGAAGTTTTGAGCTGGATAGACTTGACAGGGTTGCTCGATCCCGCACTGCGAAAGGATCCCAATGCGGTGCTGAATGGGATCGCCTATGATGAAAAGGGCGATCGCCTGTTCGTGACCGGAAAGCTGTGGCCGACATTATTTGAAATCGAATTAGTTCCCAAACCCTAGACAGATTAAACCTACGGGAAAATAAACCGGGTTTCTGTGACAATGAAGTTTCCGAGCGATCGGGCAATAAAATCAACAAGGTTTCTGCTACAAATTATGTCATTATGCTATTCACCAAAGCAAATATTTCTCACCTCTTGTAGCACGCTATTATTCGCCCGAGATTACTTTCGCTCTTCTGCATCAGCAACGAAATTCAACCTACAGATGTAGCGTAATAAAGAGACCATATAATCAAACCCTACCCTGGATAATGCCATGACAGACTCATACCTGCCTGAAGAACCCATAACTGCCGATGATAGCCTGCCCCGGGAAACCAGAGTCATCCAGCTGCGCCACCTGATAGAAACCTTGCAAATAGCCGATGAAATAGCCAGCAAAGCCTACCTGATAACCAGTTCCGAACTCGCCGACCTCATGGATATCAACGCCAGCGCCGTCACCTCGAGGGGCGAGCACTGGGTGTGGCGTAACTGGGTAGTCTCCCGAGTCCGACGGGAAGGCAATCAAATCCTCTGGCAACTAGAACGAGTCGATTGATGGGAGAATTGAGAATTGAGAATTGAGAATTGAGAATTGAGAATTGAGAATTGAGAATTGAGAATTACCCCATTCGCCATTCGCCATTCGCCATTCGCCATTCGCCATTCGCCATTCGCCATTCACCATTCACCATTTTCCATTCGCCATTCGCCATTCACAATTGACTATATTCCCGCCCGCGCCACTGGATCGACTTCTGGAAAGAGGATAGCCAAATTCTGGTGAAAGCTAAAGGGTCTGCCAGAGGAGAAAGCCAGAAGATCCAGGCTAGCTTTGCCTGTTGCAAATCATAGGTAGGCGCGATCGCCCAACACAAAGCCCAGCGAATAGCCACCAAAAACAAATTAAACCCAGTAGCAACCTCCAGAAAAACACCCCCATATCCCAGTCCCATGGAAGTGAATAAAAAGATGAGAGCAAGTATAGGCAAACCCTGGACAGATCCTAGCAGCGACAAATCACCCCACAGCATACTTTGACTAGAAGCATCTTTCAAATCGAGACTGCGCCCCCAGAACTGCCAAGTTTCTTTCGCCCCCTCATACATCCGTACCTTCAGCACCCGAGAACCATCCAGAAATCCCACCTTAAACCCTCGCACTGCCGCAGATCGTGCCAGAGTCACATCATCGCAAAAGGACGATCGGGCAATAGTATAGCCATCCAGCAGTTCCAAAACCCTCCGACGGCAGAGGAAACACTGACCATTTGCCATCACCCGTTCGGGAGCATCATCCGATCCCGCCGCACCAAACCTGTAAACCAAAGTCATCAACAGTGCCGGTTGCAGCCATAGCTCTCCGGGATACTTCAGGATAAACTGAGGCGACAGAGATATTAAATCGTAACCTTCCGCCTCTGCGACGTTCAGCAAACCCGCCACCAAACCAGGACTCGGTTGAGTATCGGCATCAATACCTAAAATCCAATCACTTTTAGGGGAACTGTGTAAAAAACCCCCATGCAAAGCCCAGGGACGCCCCACCCAACCAGTGGGCAGGGGGTCATCTGTAATCAAACGAAATCTCGGATCCCGCTGTCCCGCCGCCTCCACCAACTCCCGAGTACCATCTGTCGAGTTGCTATCGACAACAATAACTTCTCTCACTTCATAGCTTTGCCGAGTCAAAAGGGCCAGGCAAGGTGAAATGCGATCGGCCTCATTCAGAGTCGGCACCACCACCGTCACCGCACCCAACTGTTCTAGCACCGGGGATAGAGGTTCCACGGGGGGACGACGCCCCGGTGCTTTCAGCAAACGCGAAAGTAAAATAGCAGTAGCGGGTGCCTGGACCAGCAGCATCAGCAGTGCGATCGCGCCCACGATTGTTACCATAAGTTACTTAGCCACCATTTCCATCGGCTCTTTTGGCCTTTCCGTCTCGGGGTAGTCTCCTGGGTCTGTAGCTGGTTGTGCCATCCACCACAGTAATATAACAGGTGCAGCCCCCACCAACAAACCCAATACTACAGGCACCCATAACCCTGCTGCCAAACTCAAGACCGAAGCAAAGGCCAGGTTACTCAAATAGACTACCAGGGGCAGAACCAACTGGGTGCGGTGCAATCGAGTGGGTTGCTTTGGCCACAAAACCGTCGCCACCGTCATAAACAATGCCCCAGTTGCCATCCAGCCCGCAAAATTCTGCAAAGGCATGCCAAAAAAAGCCCCCGGTTGCAGCCACTCCCAGAAGGGAACCGCTGTCTGACTCATCGCCGGGTCCAGGACAAAGTCCCAAGCCGTCAGAAACAGGGCCCCAAGGGCGATCGCGCCGACATAATTTCGCCATCCATTATCCTTGAGAACCGCTTCCAGGCCAGCACGAGCAATCAAATAGCAAACCAAACCCAAGTAAAACCAGGAAAGGGGGATTGTCAATGGCACCAGACCAGCAATTTTATAGCCCAAACCATCCAAGTACTGGTAGTGACCAAAAGGAAAACCCGTACTGGTTCCCAACAGTTCGCTTCCCAAGGACAGAAACACGGAGGGCAGCATAAACGCCAGCCATTGCCGCAGTCCCAGACGACGGTAGGCATAAATAGCCACAGCTGCTGTCCCCAAGAGCATGTAAACCACTCCACCCCCTGCCATACTCCATTGGAATGCAGTTATCCCAAAGGGTGGTAAGCTGATAATAAATTCTGGATTAGGCAAGACTAGCAACAGTCCCGCCAACCCAAAGACCATTGATACCACGTGACCGATCGAGCAGAAGCGCTCTAGGATAACAAGTTGCTTCATGGCTTTCCTGAATAGCCCCTAACTTTCAGTTAACAAATCTTTACTTTCTTAAGTTAGCTTACTTTTGTTAATTTATGTTAAAGTTGACGTAGATAGATATATCTGATATAATGCATCAGCGCTCAAGCCGTGAGCGGAATGGGGCAATGGCGAAGTCAAACGTAAATCTCAAATCTCAAAAGCTATTCGGGGCTGCCCATGGCACAATAGAGTCGAATTTCACCATACAAATAGTTCAAGTCTATAGTGAACATAGAAATTATTCTCATTGCGGTAGGAGCGGCGGCGACTTTACTTTTACTCTTACTCGCCCTCGCGCTAGAATTACAATATCGGCGTCGTCCGGGAAATAACCTGGAGTTGACTGCGGGAAACTGGAAACTAGACATGCCGTCACCGCAGCATTATCAACTAACAGGTACGCTCGAATTCATCAACCGGACTAAGGCACTAGAGATTATGTTGCCAGAAGTCTGGGCAGAAGTAAAACTGTTGTCGGCATCCTCTCTCGAAGGCATCAGCTGCACGACTAAGGTGATCCCTTTGCACTCCGATGTCCCCGCTAGAGAGGACGGTTACTGGGATGCTTACATCGTCAAGATTGGCAAGAAAACCAAGATTCAAGTCAGAGTAGAGATTACAGGTGACAATCTCACTCAGATGCAAACCGCCTGGATGCAAATTCACTATGTCACCTATGGCCCGGAAGGCAGAATTGACAACGTCCGCCAGATCATCTATCCCTTGCAATATCCCGATAGCAGTATAGCACCCAAAAAGATAAAAGTCAAGGGAGCAGAAGTGATGCCGATCCGGACTCACCTGCTGACGGAACTGGATAATCCCGTAGAGGTAGTCAAGCGTTATGTTCTGCCTCACGCCAAAGCAGGGGATATAGTAGCGATCGGGGAAACTCCGGTAGCGCTGATGCAGGGAAGATATCGTCATCCCAGTAGGATCGAGCCCGGTTGGGCAGCAAAACGGGTATGCTATTACTTTATGCCGACATCAAGCTTGGCTACAGCTTGCGGCATGCAAACTTTGGTGGATATAGTGGGACCAATACGGGTAGTGCTAGCCTTTGTCATCGGGGCGATCGCCAAAGCAGTATTGCGCAAGCCAGGGGTATTCTACCAGCTAGCGGGAGAGCAAGCCAGACTGATCGATGACGTAACTGGCACCCTGCCCCCCTACGATCAATTTATCGTCCTGGGACCAGAAGATCCTCAGCAGGTAGTGACCGAAATCAAACAAGAGACAGGATTATCAGCCGCGATCGTAGATGTGAACGACTTAAAAGCAGTTAAGATATTGGCAGCAACTCCTGGTATCGATACCTCCACCTTAGAGCAAGCTTTGATCGGCAACCCAGCTGGGAATGCAGACGAGCAGACACCGGTAGTGCTGATTGCGGGGGGTCGCGCAGCCAATAACTCGCGCACTTAGTATTAGCCTCCTGTCTAAGGATGGCCCATTAGCTGTTACCAGAAACTCACTCCCGTGGTCTCACCATGACTTTCCCCAAAACCACCGCTCAAATTCGCAGCCTTACGTTTGCTCACCGCGATCTAGAGGCTATTTCCCGGCTATTAGCATCGCCGACAGCGAAGAGCGATCGCAACGATACCTTAATCCAACAGATGCTCCGTTGGTACGGTCTGTTAAAATTTTTGAGCCTGTTTCCCAATCCCTGGCAGTACAAATTTTGCGCTTATGTCGCACAGCTAGATAGCCAAGTCCTGGGCATGATTAAGATCTCCCCATTTAACCGCACGCGCAGCACTTGGCGGGTAGAACAGGTGGTGGTGGACGCTGCGGCTTCCAGGCATGTCATCGGTTCTCAACTCCTGCGTCATTGCTTGCAAGCAGTAAAAGAAGCACGCACCTGGTTACTGGAAGTAGATGTTACTCATAAAGATGCGATCGCCCTCTATCGGCAAAATGGGTTTCAACCCCTGGCACAGATGACCTACTGGGAACTGCCACCAGCAATACTCGCTGCCTTAGCTTCTCGGGAACCAGCTTTGCCGAATCTCCTACCAGTCAGTAACGCCGATGCCCAAGCCCTTTACCAGCTGGATACAGTGGCCATGCCGCCCCTAGTGCGTCAAGTATTCGATCGCCACATTGATGACTTCAAAACTAGCCTTTTGGCCTCTTTGATGCAAGCATTGCAGCAGTGGTTCAGCCACACAGAAGCAGTCAGCGGTTATGTATTTGAAACCCAGCGCCAAGCGGCGATCGGCTATTTTCAGCTGCAGCTAGCGGCTGCTGGTGAGGGCCCTCACGTCGCCGACCTGACCGTACACCCAGCCTACACCTGGCTGTACCCAGAACTAATGTCCCAGATGGCACGCATTACCCAGGATTTGCCAGACCATACCTTGCAGCTGACATCCGTTGACTATCAACCAGAACGGGAAGAATATCTCGCAAGCCTGGGTGCTAGCCGGATTAAACATACCCTGCTGATGTCTCGCTCAGTCTGGCACAAACTCCGAGAGTCAAAGCCAGCCGTATCCTTAGAAAGTCTCCAGCTATCTGAGGTGCTGCCAGGACTACAGCCGGCGAAACCAGTCTCCCTAGGCCAGCGGTCCTGGTCCTCTGTTAATCATCTGTCAGCTGATGCTCCGCGAGATGCATCTAGCGAGGAGTCATCTAATAATGGCAAGTATCGGTCAGCAGATTTCTCTGAGTTACCAGAAGAACAGTAAAATTTGTGAAAGCTATGACAAGGATTTCAGCATTAGGTTTGGATATCGGACAAAAGCGAATTGGAGTGGCCGGGTGTGATGGCACTGGTTTGATCGCCACTGGACTGACAACTATCTCGCGCACCTCCCGCGCGCAAGTTGTGGCCCGGCTGCTTGAACTGGTGCAGCAGCGGCAAGTACATATTCTGGTGGTGGGGCTACCCTATACGATGAAGGGCGATTTGGGCTATCAAGCGCGACTGGTGCAAAAAGAAGCCCAAGCCCTAAGCGCAGCCCTCCAGTTGCCAGTAGAATATGTCGATGAACGATTGACTTCGGTAGAAGCAGAACAGCTATTGATTGACCAAAGGCTTTCCCCTTCTCGCCACAAGGAATTGATCGATCGCAAAGCAGCTTGCTTGATTTTGCAGCAATGGTTGGACGATCGCCGCAGGACTCTTGAATCGTGAAAATAAAAAAATAGCGGTCAGGGGTCAGTTGTGAATTGAGAAGAAAGAATTAAGAGGAAAGAATTGGGAGCAAGTGTGAATCAGGAGAGTTAACTGGATGGACGCAGAAAACATCGATATAGAGACTCCAACTGTTACTTTAACAGATGAGGCAGGACGCAAGCTAACTTGTTACCTGGAGCATTCCTTCGAGGTGAATGACACTCAATACGTTGTCCTCCTACCTGTTGACTCGCCCGTGGAGATTTTTGTTTGGCCATTAGATGAAGATGTTGACGAACCTATCCCCTTAGACTCGTCGGTGGAAATTGCCTCCGAAATGTTTGACCTGGCTAAAGCAGTCCTGGCAGAGAAAAACCTCACCCTCCAGCGGACGGCAGAGATGTTGACCGTTGCCGGGGAACTGCCAGAGTGGATAGAGGTGGAAGAGGAACTAGACCCAGATACCGAGGCACTTATTCTCTTGGCTAGCTTCTGCTATGAACAACAGGAATACGATGTATATGCGCTCCTCGACCCCCTATTGATCATAGCGCGGATGAATGATGCTGGGGATCCTCAATTGCTATCACCAGAAGAGTTGGAGCGAATTGAACCCCTGAAGCCAGAAATAGAAGCAGGTCTGTTGGAGGCTCTTGAGAAGACCCAATAGCAATGATAATGGATAAAGATTAGCGCTAGTGGCGCGCGGCAGAAATAATCCACCAGCAGGATTGTGGCTTCTTCGCCTTGCTCCCAAAGCCAGAATTAATTTGGTTGCACAACTCCGGGATGATACGGGATGAAAATGGCAAATTGCGTATACGCAGTGCGCGACGCAGGAGCGCTATCGTCAATTGAAATAGTCATAAATGTCCATAAATAGACCAATAACTATTATTAAATTGGCAATTGGCAATTGGCAATTGCCAACCCTTGACTGCTATCATCCTTTAAATGTGCAACGCCTAATTTTGAATTTTGAATTTTGAATTTTGAATTTATTAGGTACCTCCTTTGTAATAGTTGACAAGATTAAGGATAAACATGAAAGTTGTCTCACGCATCTCCAAATGGTCGTTCTATCTGCTGCTGTTCCCAGTGGTGCTGGGAATCTGTGGCTGGCAGGGTTGGGCTTGGTGGAGTTGGGCGACGGCTCCAGTCTCCTCCGTTAAGTCTGAAACTGCTGCGGTAGGGGTGCAAGTGGAAATTCCTCTGGGAACTACCAGTCAGGAGATTGGCGAAAATTTAGAAGCCTCTGGATTAATTCGTTCGGCTAAAGCCTGGGACTTGTGGTCCCGTTGGTTGAGGATGCAAACGGATGAGGGTGATTTTCAAGCAGGGGTCTATCAAATTTCGCCGACTCAGTCCATGGCAGAAATCGCGGAGCAAATTTGGCTGGGAAAGGTGGTCCAGACGAGCTACACGATCCCAGAAGGATGGAGTATTTCCCAGATGGCTTCCTACTTTGAAGCCCAGGGCTTTTTTAGCGCGGCGGCCTTTGTAGAAGCGACTCGCAAGCTCTGGAACCGTGAATATCCTTGGCTTCCCCCTGACTTGCCCCACATCGAAGGCTTTCTCTATCCCGACAGTTACCAGATGCCCAAAGATGCCATTAGTCCGGACTCGGTCGTCCGACAGATGCTGGGGGAGTTTGAACGTGTGGCCTTGCCAGTTTACCAACAAGCTAAACAAAATACTTCCATGAGTCTGCGGGAATGGGCGACTTTAGCGAGTATCGTGGAAAAAGAGGCCGTAGTCAGTTCGGAACGCGCTATAATTGCTGGGGTGTTTACTAAGCGACTGCAACTGGGCATGAGACTGGAAGCAGATCCGACAGTAGAATATGGGTTGGGCATTAAGCAGACTCGCGATCGACCTTTAACTTACCAGCAGGTTCGCACGGATTCGCCTTACAATACTTATCTCAATCGCGGCTTGCCCCCGACCCCGATCGCGAGTCCGGGAGTGGCTAGCTTAAAGGCTACTCTATATCCCGAAGAGACGGATTATCTGTTTTTTGTCGCCCGCTATGATGGTACCCATATCTTCAGCCGCACCCTGGCAGAACATAATGCGGCGATCGCGGCGGTAGAGAACTCACTATTTTCTCGCTAATTTTTCACCACACCACGTCAACAGTCGCAAACAGATAATGGCTGCCATGTCCTGGAATCAACTCTTACAGCCAGACCTAGTTCTGGGCCAACCGATTGTCAATCTGACACCAGAGATTCTACAACGAAACCACATCAAAGGGTTGGTATTGGATGTAGATGAAACCCTTGTGCCCCTTCAGAACCCTCAAGCTTCGGCGGAACTGCGTCAGTGGGTAGAAAAGATCAAACAGGTAGCACCCCTGTGGATGGTAAGCAATAATCTCAATCCATACCGGATTGGTAGAATTGCTGCGGACCTAAATTTGCCTTACCTGATGGGGGCTGGCAAACCCTCCCGGCGAAAGTTAAGACGTGCTGTCACGGCGATGGAATTGCCGGTCAGTCAAGTGGCCATGGTGGGCGATCGCCTGTTTACTGACGTTCTGGCTGGCAACCGCCTGGGCATGTTTACTATTCTGGTAGAGCCGATGCTTGACCCCGGTGAAGCGGCACGAATTTACCCCCTCCGCACTGTTGAAACCTGGCTAGGCCAGGTTTTGGGGGCTAGCTTGACACCGGCAACAGAAACAAACACAAATATTGAGCGCTCGTCAAAAACTGAAATATAAAGAAAAGATTAAGAAAAAAGGTAATTGGGTGGATGGCTAGCAAAATGGAGATAGTTTGAATGGGGTCAGCCGAATAAAGACCCTAAATATAATAGCCTGTAAATATTTATGCAGGGCGTCAGCCTTCAATATCAGAAGCGCTGGCGCTTTGCAGTTAGCAGTTTCAGGTGATATAACTTGAGATGAAGTGATAGAATGCTATCTCAAGTCTATCACTTGAAATTGGTTAGTCATGTCCGAAACGATCGTTGTCAAAATTGGCACTTCCAGCATTACCGATCCGCAAAGAGGTTCCTTGGCGCTGTCCACTATTGCAACTCTGGTGGAGGTACTGACTGATTTACGCCAGCGAGAAAATAGGGTAATTCTAGTAACATCAGGTGCGATAGGAGTGGGCTGTGCCCAACTGGGATTAACCACTAGACCCCGTACTATAGCACAAAAACAAGCAATTGCTGCTTTGGGTCAAGGACGCCTGATGCGAGTGTACGATGACTGGTTTGGTCAACTGCAACAGCCCATAGCTCAAGTGTTGCTGACGCGAGGAGATCTAGACGATCGCGAACGCTACCTGAATGCCTACAATACATTTGGCGAACTGCTGGATCTAGGGGTTATCCCGATAGTGAATGAAAATGACACGGTGGCGACAGATGAACTGAGGTTTGGCGACAATGATCGCCTCAGTGCTTTGGTAGCTAGCTTAGTAGAAGCTTCCTGGCTGTTTATACTCACAGACGTTGACCGGCTTTATTCCGCCGACCCCCGCCTGGTACCAGACGCCGAACCTATTACTCTGGTAGAGGATCTAGATCAACTAGCAGAGGTGGAAACTCAGACAAAAGGTTCCCAATGGGGTACCGGAGGAATGAAGACTAAAATTACAGCTGCTCGCATGGCCACAATGGCAGGCGTGCGCACGGTAATTACCCAAGGGCGAAACCCACGCAACATCGCAAAAATATTGCAAGGAGTACCCCTGGGCACCCAGTTTGCTCCCCACCCAGAACCAATCAGTGCCCGCAAGCGATGGATTGCTCACGGTTTAATTACCGCTGGAACGCTTTACTTGGATAATGGGGCAGTAGCAGCGATTTGTGAACGGGGTAAGTCCCTGCTGCCTGCTGGTATTACTCAGGTGTCCGGAGAATTCAACAGCTTAAATGCTGTATTACTGTGTGATGCCGAAGGAAAGGAAATTGCTAGAGGAATTGTTAACTACAGCAGCTCCGAATTGGAGCAGATTAAAGGCCGAAAATCAGATGAAATCACGACGATCTTGGGCTATATGGATGCTGAAACTGTCGTTCACAGGGATAACTTGGTTTTGATATAATTGAGATTGGTTAGTGGTTAGTGGTTAGTGGTTAGTGGACAACCCACAACTGACAACTGACTTGGTGGGCGGTGCCCACCCTACTAACTGACAAATAACTAAAATGTAGATAGGGATTCGGGAGGTGCGAGATCTCGACCAGCTACGACACCGTTCTGACTTGATTTTAAGCCTGGGATGCTACTGCGATCGCCCTCCTTTTCAGATGCATTTAACTGAGAGGGAAGAAAGGAGGAGGGTTCGTAGATAACCTCTTTTGGTGATTGCTGGGATATCCAGGCAAGTCCGCCTACAGCGCCAGCGACAAGAGCTGTATAGCTGAGGTATAAGTGGGTAGGGGTGAGGTAAAATCGAGATGCTTTGTATTCAGGTTGATAGGCCGATGGTAACAATACAGATTTGAGCGGTTCTGGTGCTGGCAAGGCGGCGACGAGGGCCGCACCATCCAACCCTAAGACATCTCCCAGGCGGCGAATAAAACCTCGGACGTAGACAGCTTCTGGCAATTCTTCGACCCGACCAGCTTCAAGTGCTTCTATGTGGTGTAGTGGTATATGTGTCTGAGATTGTAGTTGCGTCAGATTGAGCGATCGGGCTATGCGTGCAAGTCGCAGTTGTTCGCCTATCTGACGCAGACATTCTGATCGTTGTTGAACTGTTGGGGCTGTTAACTCACTCTGATTAGACTTTTGGCTGGGCCCAGTTGTTGCTTGATGCTGGCCTTTGACAGCTGTAGGTTTAACAGGGTAATCTGTTGACTTAACTGCTGGGTTGGGTATGGCTCTATGTATTCCCTGTCTCCCAGGGAGGGGTACCTCCGAAGCGCTAGTCGCACCACAAGGAGGCGACAACTGCCATGCTTTTGTCTGACTGGCTGTTACAGCCCCTGCTGCTTGATATTGGCTGACAAATTGCTGCAACGCTAACCAGATCGCTTCTCGGGCCACGGCTTTTAACAGCATCTGACTGCTGTCCGCTGGGACTCCTTGGATTGTCTGTAAGTTAGCTAAGGTTCTGCGATATACTTGAGAGTGATAGAGATCTGCCTCGATCTGACTCATAAGTCTGCGCAATTCTTCTGAAGATATCTCCAGAGTAGCGCTGGCAGTAGCAGTTAAAGAGGATGCTGAGTTCAGTTTCACGATCTTATTGTTTGGCGAATGGAATAAAACAGTAACCGCAAGGACTCTCCTGGGTCTGACTTCTACCCCAGTCGATCTCCGGACTGTTTAAATACTTTATTCTGGTGAATTATCGTGAGTTCCGGATCTCTCTGTCAGTTATGCTGGCGGTCATGAATACTCTTTTCCCCAGCAGGCGTAGCCGTGTTTTAGCAGCTCAATTGAGTAGATGTGCCAGAATCTCCGGAGAGTTCGGCTAACTGAGTCGGAGCAGATGCGCGGCATAATTTACAGAATTAAATTTTCTGGGGCAGCGACCTTTACCTGGGCCGGACGTAATACCCGATCGCCCAATTTGTAACCCGGTCTAATTTCGGCAATTATTGTTCCTTGTGGATATTCATCCGTTGATTGGGTCATCACCACCTCGTGGAGATTGGCATCGAATATTTGACCCTTAGTCTTGATCGCCTCCACGCCTATTTCTTGTAAAACACCCAATAAACGATGATAAATTAATTGATAGCTATTTTGGATAGCCGCTTCTCCCTTAGTCTGGATAGGAATTTGGGCCTTGGCTAATTCAAACAGCTCTAACTCTGCCAGCAGCTTCAACACGATTTCGACTTTAACTCGTTGTTCGCCCTCCTTTTCCTGATGTTTTAACCGCTTAATTAGTTCGTTCTTTTCCCATTCTCCTAAATGACTGTAGGTTTCAGTATTATCATCTCTAGATAGGAATCGATCTTGTGCTACCTGAGTCCTAACTACAACTTGCTTTGTCTGTAGACTCTTAACATGTTGTTCCAGTTCTGCGTGAGACTGTTGTAGTCGCTCAATCTGTTGTTCCAGTTCCGCTTTGGACTGTTGCAGTACCTTAACCTGTTGTTCTAGTTCTGCGTGAGACTGTTGAAGAGCATCGTCCGATCGCCTCCGGGACTGTCGGATTTTAATGAGACGGAGTCCTGCTAATAGGGTATCATTGCCGAGAACTCGCTTGACTTCTTCGAGAGTTGTCTGCCCTTGACGCACTAAGTCAAGGCTATAATCTAAGAGTGTTTTCATCCCCGCATCTGCGGCAACTTGGTTAATTTCTGATGCTGTGGCACCTTGACTGATTAAAGCGGAGATCTGCCGATCTACAGGCAGCACTTGATAAATGCTCGCCATTGTGGTATAACCGCTTCCCTGACAAACTCGACATAGCTCGCCTCTGCCTTTAGCTGCGGAAATTTCAGCTCTCGGCAGGCTTTTGGCCCGATAAAAGGTTAAGTCGCTACTGGCAGATAAGCCAAAACGATTAATCTGTTGTTTGCTGGGAGTATAAGGAATACGACAGGCCGGACAAACCCGGCGCACCAAACCGTGATGGATGCCGCCAAGTAGTGAGTCAAGCGTAAAAATTATTTCTCGGTCAATGCCCTGGGCGACTAAATGAGCAATAGCACTGGCGGTATCGGCAGTAGCTAAAGAGATCAGGACTAAGCGATTTGCCGATGCTGCGATCGCAGTTTGGGCAGCATCTCGATCTGGAATTCGATCGACAAAGATGATGTCTGGTTCTTCCCGGACAACCTGCTGCCAGATGCTGGCAAAGTTAATCCCCAGTTCGGGCCGCATTTCTATTTGCTGAACTCCTGGTATCACGCATGCGATCGCCTCTTCTATGGTAAATATCTTCAATCCCTGCTGCTGCTTTTCTCGCAGGAGATTATAGATGAAGGCGGATTTACTCGAACCGGTTGTACTGGTCAGCAAAATTAACCCCGCAGAATGGCTGGCAAGCGATCGCACAGAGGAGCAGCTGTCCGGATCGGTGAGGGAATGTTCCAGACTCAGGTGGCAGGTAGAACAGTCGAAAATTCGTAGCAGTACCCTTTCCCCGTAGTCGCTGGGCATAATGTTAACGTGAAAGTCAAATTTCTTTCTCCGGAAGCTGCGGCGAATGCGACCTGTTTGGGGTATGCTTTGTTGGCTGATATCGAGCTGGGCGCTGAGTTTGAACTGAGCGATCAGATCTGGTATAATCTGCTTCGGTAAGGCGCTCATGGCCGATCGCATCGCCCCCTGCTTGCCCAAGCGAATTCGCAAACCGTCTGATTGAGGTAAGATGTGAATCTCAGAAGCTTTCTCTGTCAGGGATAACAGTAAAATCCGATTGACAGCTTTGTCAACTTGGGGCCGATCGGATTGTTTGATCGCCCGCTCGATGTCTAGGTATTCATCGGTGACTGTTTGGGAACTGCTGGGGAGTAATATTTCCGTTCCCTTGTCAACTTCGGGTTCGGCGTAATGGCAAATGAGTTGCTCGTAGTCTTCTGGGGTAATGGCGATTCTCTCCATACCCAAGCGGAGGGGTTGCAAGATGCGGTGCAGGTCCCCTAGGGCTTCGGAATTATTTGGATCTACCATTGCTATGAGGATCGAGGGGGGAGAATCCCTTTTCTCCAGGGGGATCAATCCTTCGCGACGGCAGATATCTATGGGGACGATGGAGTCAATCAGTTCTTTGACTCGTGAGATATTAATTTTTGCTACCTGTGCTGCTTCCAGGACCTCAACGCCGGAGAGTTGCTTGAGTTCCTGCTGCAGCTGTTGTTGGTACTCCTGCAACAGCTGCGTTGGCACTGCATTCATCAACTCCAGTATTTCTCGAAGAGTCCGACCAGATCTGCGACTTTCCATCAGGGCCTGTTGCATCTGGTCGGCGCTGACGTGGCCGGACTGAATTAGCTTGTTGGCGAAGGGCGAAAAATTATTGTCAGATCGATCTGGTGCGTAATTTGCCATCACTGCCGTCTAGGAAGCTGTTATTAGGTCAATCTCCACATCCCCGCTCACCGGCAAGACCTACCACTCCAATGGTGGTGCGGCAAGGAAGGCATTCGTTGCTGAAGTAAGAGGCGTAGATTTCGTTCATTATATCAAAATAGCAGATGTCGGTGATGAACACCCTCGCCATGACCGCGCGATCGCGTAGCGAGAAATCGCAGCTAGTGCCTGCCTGTCCTAAGATTAACTGAAGGTTATCCATACGCGATCGCACTTGCTGGTCGATCGGGGAGGCCACCACATCTCCTGTTTTGGGGTCTGACGCCAGATGGCCCGTGACGAACAGTTCTCCGTTCGTAATTCTCAGTTCTCCATTCGTAATTCTCCGTTCTCCGTTCGAGGGAAAGTAAATCTCCCTTATTTGGGAATCCTCAAAAGACAATAAAAGCAGAAGAGGAGAGAGCAGAGCAAACTCAAACTCAAACATAAGAGTTCCTATCTCAATTGACAACAATACCAGATCCCAACTTATCCTAGATATCGCCACCCTGGCCGAAGCTGAAGTTTGCTATAGGGGGCTTTCCCAATAGAGAATTGCGCTCATGAGAGAATTTTGAATTGTTTATGGGGTGGCCGCTCAAATGAGGCGATCGGGAATAGTCAAGCAATCAAATCAGAACGAGCCATATTGTCTGATGCGATCGCCTTCGACGCCAACACCTAGTGATTGCAGGCAACTCACATCCCCGGGCAGTTCCGCTCCCCCGAAGAGTACAACATATGGCCAAGACGAGCAGCTATGAGGTAAGGCGAGGCGATCGCCGCAGCCAGAATCGCTGTATCCTTTACCCTGCAAGCGTTTTAGCGAATACTCAGGCTCCTCAAAAATCTCCTCAAACGCTTTACAGGAGGGCATGCATAAGGTAAGATCAAATATGTCGGCCTTGCTTGAAGTTCATTTATCGGTTGCCACTAAAGTAGATAACACCATAATGTCTATCACGCTTGATACTAACTCCGTCTTAGAAGTGTTACGACCGGTGCAAGACCCGGAACTCCGCCAGAGTTTGGTGGAGCTGAATATGATTCGCAATGTCAAAATATCCTCCGAGGGTAAGGTCAGCTTCACCTTAGTGCTGACGACCCCTGCTTGTCCGTTGCGGGAATTCATCGTCGAAGACTGTACCAAAGCTGTGAACCAACTGCCCGGCGTACAGGATGTCACGGTAGAGGTGACGGCGGAGACGCCCCAACAGAAAAATACTTTGCCCGATCGCCAAGGAATTGACGGGGTAAAAAATATTCTAGCGATTTCCAGCGGTAAGGGCGGCGTGGGCAAGAGTACCGTTGCTGTCAATGTTGCGGTGGCCCTGGCCCAAGTGGGTGCCAAAGTCGGTCTGATTGATGCAGATATCTATGGACCGAATGCTCCGACCATGCTAGGACTAGAATCGGCTCAGGTCATGGTCCGGGATGGGTCTCAAGGAGAAGTGCTAGAACCGGCATTTAATCACGGCGTCAAGCTGGTATCCATGGGATTTTTGATTGACAAGGACCAACCGGTAATTTGGCGTGGGCCAATGCTGAATGGGGTGATCCGTCAGTTTCTCTACCAGGCCCAGTGGGGTGAGTTGGACTATTTGATTGTGGATATGCCGCCGGGAACGGGGGATGCCCAGCTGACTCTGACTCAAGCGGTGCCGATGGCGGGGGCGGTAATTGTGACTACGCCTCAGAATGTGGCCCTGCTGGACTCCCGCAAGGGATTAAAGATGTTTCAGCAATTGGGAGTGCCGGTGCTGGGAATTGTGGAGAACATGAGCTATTTTATTCCACCGGATATGCCAGATAAGCAGTATGATATTTTTGGTTCTGGTGGCGGTGCCAAAACTTCCCAGGAATTGCAGGTGCCTCTTTTGGGCTGCGTGCCTCTGGAAATTGGCCTCAGAGAAGGAGGCGATCGGGGCTCTCCTATTGTCGTGGCCAATCCGGATTCGGCCTCAGCGAAAGCTCTAGTGGCGATCGCCCAACAGATTGCGGCCAAAGTATCTATCGCTGCCCTGAGTAGCAGTTAGTGGTTAGTAGTTGGTAGTTAGTGGTTAGTGGTTAGTGGTTAGCGGACAACTAACAACTAACAACTGACAACTAACAACTGACAACCAACAACCGACAACTGACATGTTGCAAAAATCACCAATCAGAAATTACTGGAGATCCTTTCTAGAACCCTGGCAGCAGATAGACTGGTTACTGTTTCTGTTGCCAGTGGGTCTCACCGTGTTTGGAGGCATAATGATCCGCAGCACGGAATTAAATCTGGGACGGAACGACTGGTGGCAACACTGGTTTGTGGGTGGGATTGGGTTAGCACTGGCGGTATTGTTAGCTCGCTGGCGTTATCAAATCCTGATGCGGTGGCAGTGGGCGATCTACGCTCTCACCAATCTCATTTTGCTGGCGGTGATCTTTATCGGCACCACCGGAGGGGGAGCACAGCGGTGGATTACTGTTGGTGGCTTCAATATTCAACCCTCGGAATTTGCCAAGTTAGGGTTAATTATCACCCTGGCGGGTATCCTACAAGCCAAAACGGCTGATACCATTGGTACGATCTTCAAAACCCTGGGGGTCGCGGCTCTTCCCTGGGCCTTGGTGTTTTTGCAACCGGACTTAGGAACTTCACTGGTGTTTGGGGCGATCGCCCTGGGAATGCTCTACTGGAGCAATACTAATCCCGGTTGGTTGGTGCTGCTGATTTCCCCGATCGTCTCAATAGTTTTGTTCAACCTGTATCTGACAGGATGGTTTATCTGGGCCGCAATCATCATATTGATTGCCTGGTTTACCTTACCCTGGCCACAATGGGGAGCATTAGGTGCCCTCTCTCTCAACGTGATGGCTGGCGAATTCGGACAGCTTCTCTGGGAGAGCTTATTGAAAGATTATCAAAAAGACCGGCTAATACTGTTCCTGAACCCGGAACAAGACCCCTTGGGAGGTGGATACCACCTGATCCAATCTCGGATCGCCATTGGTGCTGGTCAACTTTGGGGACAGGGACTCCACCAGGGAACTCAAACCCAGCTGAACTTTATTCCCGAACAGCATACTGATTTTATCTTCTCCGCCGTTGGTGAAGAGTTTGGCTTTGTGGGCTGCATTGTCCTGCTGTTCGTCTTCTGGTCGATCTGCCTCCGAATGGCTTTCGTCGCGCACAATGCGTCAGACAACTTTGGTTCCTTACTGGCAATTGGCGTCTTGACGATGATAGTTTTTCAGCTGCTCGTTAACATTGGTATGACCATTGGTCTGGCCCCCGTTACTGGCATCCCACTGCCTTGGATGAGTTACGGTCGTTCAGCCTTACTGACAAACTTTATCGCCATTGGGCTTGTAGAATCGGTAGCAAACCACCGGCAGCGAACCAGTTTGTTTGCCAGAAATAAAAGGAAACAGTAGCCCTGATTCCTGGTAAAATATTGAATGTAAACCTAGTTGGTAAGGAATTATGATTCTGCCGGGAACGGAAGTGCGCGTCAAGAACACAGGCGATACTTACTATGGCTTTCAAGGACTTGTCCAACGAGTCAGTGATGGCAAAGCGGCTGTGCTGTTTGAAGGTGGCAACTGGGATAAGTTAGTTACTTTCCGCTTGTCAGAACTAGAACGGGTGGAGGTCAAGGCAAAAGGGAAAGGTAAGTAGGGCGTTCCCAGGCGGGAGCCAGGGAACGAGGAAATGGAAAATTGAGCAATGGTTAATTGAGAATGGAAAATTGTTGATAATTTCATTCGTAATTGACAATTAACCATTACCAATTAGCAATTTTCCATTAGCAATTAGCAATTAGCAATTAACTAAGCTGTCGCGCATTTAAATTGCTATGGCCCAAGAGCTGAAACACTTGCTATAATATGATTTGCAAATTTTGAATTCTGAATTTTGAATTGTGAATTGCTTATGCGTCTTCCACTACCACAATTTGCTCTTAGTTCTCGTCAAGAAAACCACATCGCTGAGGTGATTGAAACCTCGACGACGGAATTTCTGGCTCAATGTCTGGAACCGGAAGACCTTAACTTTCCTGTTATGCCTCCTTTTGGCAGTCTCGTCCGCTCTGTGGATGAAGAGTCGGATAATTATATCTATGCTGTAGTTTACTATGCTACTACTAGCCCGATCGACTCCGTTCACCGAGCGAGAGCTTTGGGGTTGTCTCTCCAGGAATTGCGCGAGCAGCAACCCCAAATATTTGCTATGCTGAAAACTGAGTTCAAAGCCGCGATCGTCGGTTTTTCTCCTCCTCCCCCTGGGGAGAATGGTTCGATCCGACTGAACAGTCCGGTTTATCAACACCTGCCTCCTCGTCCGCCCCAAATTCATCAAGCTGTCTATCAATGTACAGCTGACGAAGTGATTCATTTCAGCGAAAATCTGGATTTCTTGAGGATATTAATCCAATTATCAGGTACACCAGTAGATGCTCTCGCAGCAGCTGCTATCCGCGAGATTTATCAACTCCGCAAGGCCGATCGCGCTTGGTTGGTCCAAGCAGGGCGCATTCTCAGCCTGTTACTAAAAGATGATTACGATCGCCTCCGCTACATTTTGAGCCAAATTCATCCCTAAAATTGAAAATTGAGAAGGTCGAATTGAGAAGGTCGAATTGAGAATAGCAATTAGCCATTAGCAATTAGCCATTAGCAATTAGCCATTAGCAATTAGCCATTAGCAGTCAAGCAACTTGCAATTGTTGCCATTACTGACTTAGACAAACTCTCGAAGTCATAGCCGCCTTCGAGTCCAAACAGGATGCGACGAGTCAGGCCCAGGCAATAATCTGTAAAAACTCCATAATCTTCAGGCTGTAAACAAATTCCGGCCAAGGGGTCATCATAATTTGCGTCATAACCGGCACTGACAATTAAGATGTCTGGACCAAAATCACTCAAGAAGGGCATCACTTTCTGTTCAAACATGGGCTGATATTCAGCGATGGTACTACCCCGTGCCATCGGAATATTGAGCACATTGTTGTGTAAACCACGCTCCCTGGCAGCACCAGTACCGGGATAAAAAGGAAATTGATGCAGGGAACAATAAGCAATTTGCGGGTTGCTTTCCACGATCGCCTGGGTGCCGTTACCGTGATGTACGTCCCAGTCGAGAATGGCAACGCGGTTGATTCCCTGTTGTTCGAGGGCGTAATGTGCCGCGATCGCGGCATTGGAAAAGAGACAAAACCCCATGCCCCGATCCGATAAAGCGTGATGTCCCGGTGGACGGGCTAGCACAAAGGCTGGGTTCCCAGTAGCCAGGAGGCGATCGACCCCATCTCGCCAGGCACTTACTGCCAGCAGCGCCACCTCATAACTGCGGGGAGAAACTGGCGTATCGCCGTCTATTTGTCCGCCTCCCCGGTTGGCTAAATCTCTGACAGCATTGATATATGCGTCTGGATGAACCTGTTGCATCAGGGATAACACCGAACGTTCCTCTGGAGTCGTCGGCAGTTGCCACTCAATTCGATCGGCCCAAGGTGCCGCTTTTAAGTGGTTGACAATTGCTGTCAGGCGTTCTGGCTTCTCCGGGTGTAGCCAACCATTGTCGTGCAGTAGAAATTCATCGGAGTAGATAACAGGAAGCATAGTCATTGTTCTTAACAGTTGGGTTACAGACCAAAATTGAGCAAAAGTATGTTATTATATTAGAAATAACCAAGGCGATGTGACAAGGAACTCATGTCCAAACAAATCGGGCGAAAAAACTGTAATTGCTAGCCACTGATAACTGGTTGGGCGTGGTACGCGAGCACCGATCTTTAGGTAGACCTAAAGTTTACTTTGGAAAGAGCGTCCGATCGACTTGGGAATTATTGTTCTGATGGAGTTTTTTGCTGTATGAGCATCGAGCAGGAGCGGATTGTCCCGACAGATTTACGCAACGAGATGTCCCGGTCTTATCTAGAATACGCCATGAGCGTCATTGTTGGGAGGGCGCTCCCAGACGCTCGCGATGGATTGAAACCGGTACATCGGCGCATTCTCTACGCGATGCATGAGTTGGGACTCAGCCCAGACCGCCCTTTTAGAAAATGCGCTCGTGTGGTGGGGGAAGTTTTGGGTAAATACCATCCTCACGGCGATACGGCGGTTTATGATGCTTTGGTGCGCATGGCCCAAGATTTCTCCATGCGATCGCCCCTGATTAACGGTCACGGGAACTTTGGTTCGGTTGACAATGACCCGCCAGCGGCAATGCGCTACACGGAATGCCGGTTGCAAGCCCTGACTGCCGATGCCATGCTCCGAGATATTGAGTCGGAAACGGTGGATTTTATCGATAATTTCGATGGCTCCCAGCAAGAACCGATCGTATTACCGGTGCGCATTCCCCAGCTGCTGCTGAATGGTTCCGCTGGAATTGCTGTGGGGATGGCGACTAATATCCCTCCTCATAACTTGGGAGAGTTGGTAGATGGCCTGGTGGCTTTGATCCATAATCCAGAGATTACTGACACCCAACTGATGCGCTATATCCCCGGTCCGGATTTTCCTACCGGCGGGAGCATTCTGGGAACCGGCGGCATCAAAGATGCCTACACCGGCGGACGGGGGTCGATCGCCATGCGGGGTGTCGCAACAATTGAAACGATCGAACAGCGGGGACGCCAGGATCGGGAGGCAATTATTGTCACGGAACTGCCTTATCAAACTAATAAGGCGGCCCTGATTGAGAAGATTGCTGAAATGGTCAATGATAAGCGCTTAGAGGGAATCTCTGATATCCGGGATGAAAGCGATCGGGACGGCATGCGGATCGTGGTGGAACTCAGGCGCGATGCTTATCCCCGAGTTGTCCTCAATAATCTCTACAAACAAACGCCCCTACAAACTAATTTTGGGGCAAATATGCTGGCGTTGGTGAATTCCCACCCGGAACTCCTATCCCTGAAGCAATTTCTAAATGTGTTTCTGGAATTCAGGGTGGAAGCGATTAGCAGAAGGACGCAATTTCAACTGCGGAAAGCTAGAGAACGGGATCATCTGTTGCAGGGTTTACTGATTGCCTTGGCGAACTTAGATGCAGTCATCCAGTTGATTAGAACCGCCGCTGATACGGGGACAGCGCGTCAGCAATTGATAGATACTTACGAACTTTCGGAAGCGCAAGCGGATGGCATTCTCCAGATGCAACTGCGACGCCTGACAGCTTTGGAAGCGGACAAGATCGAGCAAGAACATAAAGAGTTACAAGCCAGAATTGCTGATTTTGAGGATATTTTAGCGCGGCGAGAACGGATTCTGGAAATTATCGAAACGGAAGTAACTGAACTGAAACAGAAGTTCGCTACCCCCCGACGGACGCAAATAGACAGTGCCGATGGGGAACTGGTGGATATTGACTTGATTGCTAACGAACAGGCTTTGATTTTGCTGACTGAGCAGGGTTATATCAAGCGCATGCCAGTGAATACCTTTGAGGCCCAAAATCGTGCGACTCGTGGCAAATCTGGCACGCGGATGAAGGAGGATGATGGGGTAGAACATTTCCTGACTTGCTGCGACCATGATAGCGTTTTGTTCTTTAGTCAAAGGGGCGTGGTTTACAGCCTGAACGCTTACCAAATTCCGGCGGCTTCTCGCACGGCCCGGGGGATGCCTATTGTGCAAATGCTGCCGATCCCGATGGATGAAAAAATAACTTCTCTGGTGGCAGTGAGCGAGTTTCGGGATGATGAATATCTGGTGATGCTGACGAAAGGGGGCTACATTAAAAAGACGGCCCTGGCAGCTTTTAGCAATATTCGCGCTAATGGATTGATTGCTATTTCTCTGCAAGAGGGAGATGAGTTGCGCTGGGTAAGACGGGCGACGGAAGAAGACAGCGTGATTATTGGGTCTTCCCAGGCAAAGGCTATTCACTTTAGAACAAATGCAGTGCAATTGCGGGCTAGTGGTCGCACCTCCAGAGGGGTGAGGTCCATGAAATTGGTGGATGGAGATGAGTTGATCGGCATGGATATATTGCCCAGGAACATTCTGGCTAGTTTAGAGAATGATGCCACGGAGTCGGACTCGGAGGCGGAAGACAATCTTGCGGAAAATTTGGACACAGAGGCGGAAGACATAGATGCGGAAAAAGCGGAAACAGAAGCAGAAGAACTTGCTGTGGATAACTCGACTGGACCTTGGGTGCTGATTGTCACTAATAATGGCTATGGTAAACGTACTCCTGTTTCTCAGTTCCGCTTGCAAAGGCGAGCCGGAAAGGGTTTGATTGCTGCTAAGTTCAAGTCTCGCAAGTCTAAGTCTCGCAAGTCTAAGGATGAATTGGCAGCGCTGCGAATTGTAAATGTTGATGATGAACTGATGATGATTACAAGTCGGGGGATTATTATTCGTCAGGCGGTGAATGCTATTTCTATTCAATCCCGTGGTGCAACTGGCGTGCGGGTGCAGCGCTTGGATGAAGATGATGAGATCGCAGCCGTTGCCCTGGTTCCCCCATTAGCTGAAGAAGCAGGCGATCTGGAAGAAGAGTAAGTTTGAAGAAATGGGTCATCTGCTGAAAACATTCTCTCCCAGCCCGACAATTATTGTTCGGCTGGGCATTGCCTTAACTGGCGGGATCTTAATGGGACTAACTACTGCTCCCGTTAATGCTTGGTTTCTCGCTTGGGTGGCTTTGGTTCCCCTCTGGATCCTGATTATTCATCCATCCCCGCACCGGCACGGGCTGGATGATAAGATTGCCATGGGATCCTGGAAACATTCCCTTTTGTTTGGCTTGGCTTGGGGTATTGGCTATCACGGTATTGCTTTATTCTGGATTACCGGTATCCATCCCATGACTTGGTTGGGCGTTCCCTGGTTGGCAAGTCTGGCGATCGCCCTTTTCTGCTGGATTTTTATCACTCTCTGGGGCGCTAGTTTAGTTGTAGTGTGGTCCCTGGGTATGAAAATGGCGATATCATCTGGGGGCATGTCCCAAGGGTGTGGTCAAAACCAGTTGTTCGTTCATGGGCCTTCCCAGTCGTGGGATCCCCCCAAACCCCCCTTAAAAAGGGGGGCTTCCGGAAGCCCCCCCTTTGGCAAGGGGGGGTTTGGGGGGGATCCGCCGCAACTACTTTTGACCGCACCCATGTCCCAACCCCTTTTCCCGATCGCCTTATTGCGGGTTCTGATGGGAGTTGCTTTCTGGTGCGTTCTGGAGGGCTTGTGGAGTACGGGTTCCTTGTGGTGGACTTCCCTTTCCTTTACCCAAAGTCCTGATAATCTCGCTATTTTGCAGTTGGGAAAAATTTCTGGTCCCAATACAATAACAGCCGCGATCGTGGCTGTGAATGGATTAATTGCTGAAACATTCGCCCCCACCCTAAAGGGTGAGGCTACAGGAACGAAGCCCACCTACGCGGGATTTAAGGCATCTAGCTATTGGACATATTTAAGTTTAGCAGTGGGGTTGCTGCTGACTCTGCATCTGGCCGGATTTTTGATGTATAGTCGTCCCCTTCACGATCGGCCAGCAGCAGCATTAAAAGTGGGAATTATTCAAGGGAATATTCCTAATGAAATTAAGCTTTATACCGCTGGAGGACGGCGGGCATTGTCGGGTTATACTAGAGGATATAAGGCATTAGCAGCCCAAGGTGTTGATGCCGTGCTGATTCCGGAAACTGCTTTGCCTTTTGTTTGGACGGCACAAAACAATAGTCCTTTCGATCGAGCAATTAGAGAAAAAGGGGCGATCGCCTGGGTGGGGGCTTTCGGTCAGCAAGGCAATAGTCTTACTAATAGCTTGTTTACCGTTACTGGCACGGGTGATATTTTCAGTCGCTACGATAAAATAAAACTGGTGCCTTTGGGAGAGTTTATTCCCTTTGAACAATTTATGGGCAAGTTGATCGATCGCCTTTCGCCTCTGGATGCTCATCTAGTTGCAGGAAAGGCAGAACAACTGTTTGATACTCCCTTTGGTCGCGCGATCGCGGCCATCTGCTATGACTCTGCTTTTGCCGAAGTTTTCCGCCTGCAAGCGGCAGATGGGGGGCAGTTTATCCTCACCGCTGCTAATAATGCTCACTATAGCGCCACCATGTCAGCGCAACATCACGCTCAAGATGTAATGCGGGCCATTGAAACCGATCGATGGGCAGTCAGGGCCACAAATACAGGCTATTCTGCTATTCTAGACCCCCACGGTAGAACTGTATGGATTTCTGGGATTAATACCTATGAGATTCATGCTGCGACAATTTACCGTAGACAGAGGAAGACTTTGTTTGTGCGTTGGGGTGATTGGTTAACGCCAGTGTTGGTAGGTTTTGCGGCCCTGGGGTGCATAGCTTTCTGGCAAAATTTAAAGTAGCTTGGATCCTAGGGCAAATATCCACTATAATAGAGAGAATCCCATAATATTTTGATGAGGTGAAAGCGATGGATGATGATTTAGAAAAACGCAAGGTTTTATCAGCTCTATGTCATGGAGCGATATTTTTTAGCTCGACGATCGTCTCTGTCGGTATCCCGATCGCGATCTTGTTTGTCACTGAAGACTCAATTGTGAAAGAGAATGCTAAAGAATCCCTCAATTTACATATCAACCTTTATGTTTATGGGATAATATTTGCATTGCTGATTGCCGTGATAATTGGCATTCCACTGCTGATCGGATTGGCTGTGCTCAGTTGGATAATGCCCATTATTGCCATTGTCAAGGTGCTCGGCGATCCTGACAAACCTTACCGCTATCCTTTAATTTTTCGCTTGCTGTAGCCGACCGGCGCGTCATGCTCAAAAGTTACAACCCATTCCATTGCTTACCTTCATCTGAAGAACTCCCTGACTCGGACGAGACACCTTTAGTTTTTGGGATGGAGAATTGAGAAGGTCGAATTGAGAATTACTCTATTTTTCCTTCTTCATTCGCAATTATTACTCTTTATTGCTCAAAGGCAAAAGTGAGATGCTCCCGGCACGATAAGGCTTCCTCTTCCGAGATATTCCTTTGACATCTTTTAATCATCATGTGGCCAACCTGCATCAATAACCTAACTCCCTTTGAATGTACGTTAAGTCCGGAGTTACCCAAATTTATCCGCGAAGCATTTCAGAACAACGGCATTGCTAATCTACAAGAAATGTTTATCCCCTTCCAGATTATTGCTATCCTCGGAAAATGCGGTACCGAGACATACCTGGACTGTCCGAATCTTCCGGAATGGCACGTTGAAAATTCTCATGATTGGGACGGTCCGGTAAAATATTTTGCGGATATCGGAAACTATTACTGGTTTGATTTCGACCTTGTGGATCTAAATAATAAATTAATGCAATTCCGCGTGGTTTTTAATGAGGGAGATGCTGACTGTAATGATGGAACCTGGGGGGCGGTTTGGGATCGCAATAGGTCAGTATTGGTAGCAAACTTGTTAAGTACGGGGGATTGTGAGGCAACCATAGAAGCCGTTTCCAAAGAATACATTGATAATTATCAACCCCACGAAGTGTGGTTGCCGATAAAATTTGAAAATCCGCAGGAAGACCCACTCCCCTTTACAACCTATTACGCAAAAGATTTAGAACTGGAAAAGGCGATCGGACTGGCTATGAGATGGTGTATCGCTTATTCCTATGAATCGAGGTTTAATCAGTATGTTACAAATGAGTGAGTGGCAGTTTTCTAGGTTTTGATTTGATTTACTACGGGAAGTAGTATTGCCTCAGTGCTTGCACGTAGTTAGGCGAATTGTCGAGCCAGATTAGATAATTTATTAGCGGGAGAACAGATAAATGGAACCTGCGGTAGCCAGTTAGAAAAATGTCTCCTGGGGGTAGTGGGGAAAACCTGGTTGTATCATGACGGCTGAGGGTCAGAAGATGGACGATCGGGAAATTGGCTCAAAATAAAGGACAGATGCGTCTGGTAACCAGCTTTACTAGCATGTAGAAGTACAACATATAGAAGATCATGCAGCGATCGCTCATTTCCCTGGCCCTCAGCCTGATTTCTCTGACATCTCTAACCCCATCAGGGTGGGGGGTGACAGCACCCAGAAACCCAGACAAGACCGTAGAATGCGAAATCTTAGTTGTGGGTGGGGGTTTATCCGGTGCCGCCACCGCCTATGAAGGCTTACTAGCAGGAAAAACAGTTTGTCTCACGGAAATTACCGACTGGGTAGGGGGACAAATTTCATCTCAAGGAACCTCCGCCCTGGACGAACGACCGACCCAACGACAGCAGTTATTCTACTCCCGTGGTTATTTGGAATTGCGCCAGCGCATTGAACGGAAATATCGTCAACTCAACCCTGGAGATTGCTGGGTGAGTGAATCCTGTTTTCTGCCCCGTGACGGTCATAAAATCCTCTTTTCTCTGCTGAAAGATGCTGCGAAACGGGGCAAAGGTACCCTGGAATGGTATCCTTCCACTGTGGTTAAGGATTTGCACTTTAACTCTTCTGGTAATCTGATCGAAAGCGCGATCGCCATTCAACATCAACCCGCTGCGGGTGCGCCCCCCCTGAATACCGAACCATTATCCCAGACGATCGCAGATTGGTACAGCTACGAGAACTCGCCTCGGTTTGACAAGCAGATTATCCGCTTTGTCCCCAAAACACCTCAAACTAATATTCCCAGTTGGTATGTAGTGGAGGCGACGGAAACAGGGGAACTGATCGGACTTGCCGATGTCCCTTATCGTTTGGGCATCGATCCCCGTTCCCACTGGGAACCTTCTTCCTCCAGCGAAACTGGCGATCCTTACTGCACCCAAGGCTTTACCTATACCTTTGCTATGGAGGCGACGAAGAAACCCCAAACCCAGGAAATGCCAGAGTTTTATCCCCGATATGCTCCTTACTATAGCTATGAATTAGAACGACTGGCAGATTTTGGTCTCGTCTTCACCTATCGGCGGATTTGGAGCCCCAAAACGGGCGATCGCACCCGTTTCCGAGGGCTGAGTTATACAGCCCCCACACCCGGAGATATCTCGATGCAAAACTGGACTTGGGGGAATGACTACCGTCCGGGCACGTCCGAGGATAATTTAATTTACACTCGGGACCAGTTGCAAGCGGAGGGCCAACTGCAACCGCACGGTTGGATGGGGGGCCTGCGGATCGAGAGTTTACAGGCCGCTGAAGAACATGCCCAAGGTTATTATTACTGGTTGGTGGCCGGGACAACTGACTCCCAACTGGGGGATGGAGTCAAGCAGCCCCATCCCAACCACCGCTATCTCTCCGGGTTAGATTCCCCCATGGGCACCGTGCATGGGCTGTCCAAATATCCCTATATGCGGGAAGCACGCCGGATTATTGGACGGCCTAGCTGGGCTCATCCAGATGGTTTTGCCATTTCCGAAATTGATATCTCCCGTCGGGATTACCAGGATGACTATTACCGCCAGACCTTGCCACCCCCGATGTATCGGAACTTGAGGGCGGCGATCGCGGGTTTGGAAGCATTGACGGTCATTAGCAGCGACCAACTGCCGTCCGAAGTGACGCGCCGCAGTCGTTCTACCATCTATCCTGATAGCATCGGCATCGGTCACTACGCGATCGACTTCCATCCCTGCATGGATCAGAGTCCGCCGGAAACCCCTGGTAACACCGAACGTAAGGCAGAAAGGCGAGGGGCGGGACTTGCTTATCCCTTCCAAATTCCCCTGCGGGCCATGATTCCCCAAAAAATTGATAATATGCTAGTCGCCGGTAAGAGTATTGCCGCTAGCCACATCGCTGCCGCTGCTTATCGAGTACATTCCTTTGAATGGTCCGCTGGGGCCGCCGCTGGCATTACTGCCGCTTTTGCCCTGGAAACTGAGATAATGCCCTATCAGATCGTGCAGGACCTGCCGGCACCGTCACCCCTGCTGGAACTGTTGCAACTGCGCTTGCAGCAAAATGGTAACCCGATCGCCTTCCCCGATACCTCTATCTTTAACGAAGATTGGGACGATTGGCGTTAACTCTTACCAGTTCCCTCTGGGGTTAAAAGTGACTAAGAAACCCGGTTTTTCCAAAAAACCGGGTTTCTGGGCTACTGGTGCATAGGTCCGCAGCGAGAATCTCTAGGTCCCATATGCATTGTGGTGGGCGGTGCCCACCCTACTTAGGTTAACATTATCAAAGTAGAATTTTAATCATTTTGGGAAATGCCTATGGCTATGGTTCTTTCTGAAGCGGTTTATGGGATGGCTACTGCGCCGACTATGGCACCGGAACGGTCAAGTCAAGTTATCCGTAAACCCTATCCTAACTACAAGGTCATCGTTCTCAATGATGATTTCAATACATTTCAGCATGTTCACGACTGCTTGGTAAAATATATTCCCGGAATGTCGAGCGATCGGGCCTGGGAACTGACCAACCAGGTGCATTTTGAAGGTCTGGCGATCGTCTGGGTTGGCCCCCAGGAACCTGCTGAACTCTATCACCAGCAGTTGACTCGCGCCGGTTTAACTATGGCCCCCCTAGAAAAGGCTTAAACTCATGGGCAAACGCAATAAAGGGAGAGTAGTTTGGAATCATTCTACCCACATTGATGGCTTAATCCCCGTTTTACAGCGGCTGACTGATTGTGAGGAGATTACCACTGTAACACCGGGTGTAATCAGTCGCTCTAAAAGTCATTCTCCGCATATGAAGTTGAAGGTTTCTGTGCCCATTCGGGGAGGGTTCAAGGCGATCGCGCGACAGGGGAAAAGCGTCCAAGAGGTGTTCGTGCTTACCACCCTGTCTCAAGCTGATTTAGAGGATGCGATCGGTAATGCCTTAAAATAGATCGCGTGATTATATCACAAATTCTCATATTGTCAAGGAAAAAACCAGTTCCAGGCAAGATGGTGCCGGCACCCATCCCCTCCCAGGGCCCGCCACCGAGAGTTTGGATACTCAGGCGATCGCCGTCAAACCCAGTCCCACAAAGGCTTTCAGCCCGGGGCGGCGGCCAAGTGGCCCCCGGGAAAATTTTTTCGGCTAAAGACTTGACGTTTTAATCAACATTGGTTAGACTGAGGAAAGTTGATGCAAAAATCAACAAGCAAGGCTGGGTCGGGCTCTGGCCTCCATGCAGTGGGCGACCTTAGGGGCGCCGTGCATCGAAGGTTCGACTCAGCAATATTACCTAGTCAAGGAGAGGAAGCCGCCGTGAACCAACCAGCAGTCAAAGACAGTAAAGCCAAAATCCTGCAAGCCTTTGAGCAGATCCGAGCCCAGAAAAAAATCGACTCCAAAGTCGCTACCAAAGAGGAGGAAGCGGAAAAGGAAAAAAATCAAGAAATTCTGGCAGCGGTCTCTAACTATACTAGCGATAGTATTGTCAAAGGTTTGGCGGATCTGCAACTGGATTTTGGCAACATTATCAACGGTCTTTCTGACAAACTCTCTACTGAAACTGCCAAGTTAGACGAACTCAAACGTGCTATTGAAATTGAAAATAAACACTTGCAAGAACTTCAGCATGTCCGGGTTGTCGCCGACGCCCTCCATATCTTGACTCAGGAACATCAAGAAAAGTTACGGATCCTCGAACAAAACGCTGCTACGAACCAGGAAGCCCTCGAACAAGAAATCGCTCAGCATCACAAGATTTGGGCGCGATCGCAGCAGGAGTTTGAGGCCCAAACCCAGGAACAAGGGGAATTGGTAGAGCGCGATCGCCAGCGGGAAGCAGGGGACTACAACTACGAACAAGAACGCCTGCGGAAGATGGAAACCGATGAGTACGAAGAGAATAAGCGCCTTCAAGAAAGGGAGTTGCGGGATCGCAATCAAGAGTTGGAGAAGCAATGGTCGGAACGGGAGGAAATTTTGGCAGATAATCAAGCTTTGCTTGAGGAAAACAGCCAGAAAGTCGAGGGCTTTGAAGAGGAACTGAAACAGGCGTACATTAAAGCTAAGGAAGAGGCTATTCAAGAAATTAACCGGGAAGCGAAAGTCAAATCAGATTTGTTTGAGAAGGAGTGGGAAGGTACTAAACAGGGTTATGAATTGAAAATCAAATCTCTAGAGGAGACAATTCAACGGCAAACTGAACAAATTGCTGACATTTCCGCTCAACTGCAAGCTGCTATGAAGCAAGCACAAGATTTGGCGATGAAAGCTTTTGCTAGTTCTGGCAATTAATGTAGGGTGGGCACCAAGACTTCTCGGTTAAGGATATAGGTTGTCATTGCGAGGGGGGGGTACTCCGCGATTAACTTCTGCACCAATTGAGTCGCGCAGCGTTGCGAGGCACGAAGCAATCCCCCCCCGAAGCAATCCCCCCCGCCTAGTATGATATGAAGAACACATCGCGCGTCATCGGTGAGATTGCTTCGGGGGGATTGATCGCAACGATCCCTACATTATCAGTTTGGCATCCCCCCCCTCGCAATGACAGGTTGTTAACCGAGAGGTATTGGGGTGGGCACTGCCCACCACGGAAGCCGTAAAGTGTGTCTTACTACGAACCTTGTCTGATGAATTGAATCAACTTTATTCACCAAAGAGATTAATCATGGCTAAAAAAATAAACTCAAAAAGTACCAAGGCAGAAATCTTGGAAGCCTATGAAGAATTGATGCAGGAGAAAAACGAGCTGGAGTCTCAAGTTTCTCAATTGCCCCAGGATAAACCACAGGAAAAACTCCCGGAAAAACCGCCCCAGGTTAAAGCCTCAGATGTTGAATTGAGGAGGAATAATCCTCAAGTTAATCAAGATAAGATGGAAATGATTATTGATGGTCTCGATCGGCTTCAGTTAGGTTTTGGTGGTGCGGTGAGTGAGTTGTCCGAAAAACTTACCACTGAAGCTACTAAATTGGCTGATGTTCAGTCTACTGTGGCAGCAGAAACTGAAGAACTTAAAGCTTTGCACGATCTGGAGATCGCTGAGGATACTTTGGATACTTTAATCCAACAGTATGAAGACAGTTCTAAGGCTTTTGAACAGGAATTTAACGATCGCCGGGAAACTTTAGAGCAAGAAACCCAGGACCTTAAAAATGCTTGGTCCAAAGAGCAAGGGGAACACGATCGCTTGGTCCGGGAACGGATTGATGACGTGCAAAAAACTCGCCAGCGCGATGCTGATTCCTATCAGTATGACTTGGAACAGCAACGCAATCTCAGTATTGATGAATACGAACATCAGCAGCAACTTTTAGACCAGGAACTGGCTGAGTCCCGCCAGCAACAGGAAAAACTATGGGAGGAACGCGAAAAGGCGATCGCCGATCGGGAGAAGGAATTTGCCGAATGCAAAACCAAGGTGGAGGAATTTCCCCAGAAGTTGGAAGAGAATATGGAACGTGGCAAAGATAACGGTCGCAACATCGGTCGCTATCAAGCCAAGGTGAAGGCTGATTTGCGGGAAAAAGAAGTGGAAGGACAGAAGCATTTTTATGAGTTGAGGCTGCAATCTCTTTCCCAGACTATTAATAATCAGGAAGCCCGCATTCAAAGTCTCTCCCAACAACTTGATTCCGCCCTCAAGCAAGTTCAAGATTTGGCTGTTAAGGCCATCGAAGGTGCCTCCAATGCTAAGTCCTCCGAGGCCATTAAAGAAATTGCCCTGGAACAGGCGAAGCAACTGAAAGGGAAGTAGATAATTACCATCATTCTCCCCCACCCTCAAGGGTGGGGCTACAGGAACGAAGCCCGCCTGCGCGGGCTTTTTTATTTATACCAAAGCAGCAATTCGTAGGTTGGGTTGAGGCACGAAACCCAACCCGTCCATCTGGTACAAATGGGTTTTTGCCCGTCCCTATCCATCCAGACTATGGCATACTTGGGGGCGCTCTCGCGGTCGTAGAGAAACCGGGTTTCTTTTACTAATTGTCGGTTGATAGCGAGTATTGTTATAGAAACCCGGTTTCTAGGAAGAGGGCGAGGGGGGACGTACTCGTGGGGGTTGAGAAACCGGGTTTCTTTTACTAATTGTCGGTTGATACTCATATTTTGCACCAGTTTAAACTAGAGGCAGAGCCTCTAGAACCCGTTCCCAGGCGGAGCCTAGGAACGAGGGTGACAGAGAGGTAAAATACCTTTTATATAAGGCTTTCAGTGGGTTTTAACCCACTTGAGCTGTTAGCCTTAGGGTTTTAACCCACGGCGGGCCATGAAGCCCATCGAACCGACGGCGGGCCATGAAGCCCATCGAAAGCACCTCTGTCCCCCCAATGGACTGTGGCGCCCTTCCTATCTTGAGAGACAAAACAAAAAGGCCATTTTGCGTCAACACCCGATCTTTACGATCTCATATACCTACCCCTGTGGCGTCGAACCAAAGTGGCCCTGAAGGGAAGATGGCCTGGTGACCCACACAATTTCGGCACCACATCCACACGCAAGCTATAATATTTCACGATGCTAGGCTTTTAGCCCACAAGCTCCCAAAAGAGATCTTATGCCGATTCAATATTCCTTACGCAGTAACCCTTTAACCGCTGCCGATGACTATGTGGCTAACGTGACTTCCTCTCGGACTGTCGATCTGGATGCTGTCATAGACCGGATGGTCAGCCAAGGTTCCAGCATTACCCGCGCCGATATTCTCAGCGTTTTCGAGAACTTTGAAGCTGCTTTAGAGAGCTTATTGTTGGAAGGCGCTAATGTTACTCTCCCCTTTGCTAACTTCTCCAGCAGCATTAAAGGTATATTTGATGGTCCAGCCGATGGCTTCGATCCTACACGCCATCAAGTGGTTCCCAACTTACAAGCAGGGGTGAAGTTGCGCCATGCCTATCGCCAAAATTTGACGGTGCAGAAGCAAGAAGCGACGGTCGTGCTCCCCAGTCTGCTGGAGTACCTGGATATTAACACCGGAGAGCGGAACACGGTGATTACTAAAGGCGGTATGGCCCAGGTTACTGGCCATCGGTTGAAGTTCGATCCTACCGATGCACTGCAAGGCATTTTTCTGATTGACGAACAAAATAACCCCATTGCTATAACCATAATTGGGGAAAACAAACCTTCTCGTCTGATGTTCATGATCCCACCAGATCTCCCTAGTGGTGAGTATACCCTGGAGGTGCGAACCAAGATTAACTCGGATCGACTCCGTAGCGGTCGCTTGGAGAAACAGTTGACTGTGGCTTGATGGAGGCATATCCAGGGGCCAAGCCGGTGTTGCTCAAGGGGCCCATCGGCCAAAGGGTTTCCCCAAATGCAGCGGGAGGTAAAACGACTGACAGCACTAGGGTTTGGGGAATGACAGCACTAGGGTTTGCGGAATGACAGCACTAGGTTTTTTGGAATGACAGCACTAGGTTTTTCCGAAAAGCAGCCCTAGTATAGCTTGGCGCTAATTTTTGACTACTCTGCCGCAGGCGCGATGTTCTATCTTGAGCTGATTTCAAGCACTGGTAACCGATCGCAGATCGCTAACACCAGGTTTGGCCAAAAATTCCCCCCCCTACTGGGTGTGGTCAAAACCAGTTGGGAAAAAAATACCACACCCGCTTCTGGTGGGCGGTGCCCACCCTACTAATGCAACGAATGCGTGACCACGCCCCCCTACCCCTCACAGGGTAGGTTTTTTTGTACTAGCCCTGGATCGGGCAAGGATGTGAGCAATATGATTAAAAAGGTACAAACCCTGGCAATTGACGGATAGGGGTTCGGCCCGTGGGGAGCGGGTGTGGTCAAAACCCGTTGATAGTTCTAGGGCCCTCCCAGTTGCCCCGATCCCCCCAAACCCCCCTTAAAAAGGGGGGCTTCCGGAGCCCCCCCTTTTGGAAGGGGGGGTTTGGGGGGGATCGGG
>JBFRWI010000168.1:0-21487 GCA_051439505.1 Hormoscilla sp.
GGACAGACAGGCCCAAATGGTCCGGGTGCAGCTTCCCCACTTAGCAGTTGGTCAACAGCTTTTCCAGAAAGGGGAGACTATACTATTACCTTCACGGGGGCGGAGTTTGTGGGTCCGCCTGATGCTGGTGCTGACTATGAATTCTCTCCCACAGTAGCTGTAATAATCATCGGAGTCGGGACTGCCTTTCATCACTTTTTCAAGAATAAGAAATAATCAGATCGGATCCGTTTGTTGTTGCCCTTTAGCCCTAAGGTTCGATTAAACTATTATTGCTTCTCAGGCAAGTTTCGCGGTGGCACCTCCCGACCATCGTAGAACTGCCTCTCCAGTTTACCCAGCCCGAAACATGCCCCGCCGAAGGCAAGAATGACCGCAGTTGAGAAGGCGATCGGCCAGAAGCCGGTTTCTTCAAGGTACGCAACTTCTAGGGGAGTCGCGGCCCAAGCTAAAAGGGCGATCGCGGCAGACCATTTCCGGATCCGCCCAATATTAGTCAAAGCTTTTGAGCAACTGGCGCATTTGACCGTGTGGGAATGATATCGATCGAGGAGTTTTTGCTTCGACTGCCTTGGGGGTAAAAGGGCAGAGGGAAAGGGATCGACACTGTAGTTATTCACCCAATTACGTAATTCTAAGACAAAAGTATCTGCCTTAGTGGGCAAATAAAAAGCCTTGGTAACATTAGGACTACCGCCTGCTGCTTCCAAGTAGCGTTCCTGGGCATGAAGGAAAATTTGATCGTCTTCTAAGATTGCATTTTGACCGATGTGAGAATACCAGCGGGGAGTTAGCTTGATGAACAAACCCGGTAGCCGGGAAGAAAACTGAAAAGGAAATCGGGCAAAGAGACGACATTCGCCCTTGCGAATGGGAGTGGCATAAACCACCGTCATAGTTCTGCCAAACTGCTTGGAAGTCAAGTCGTGCCACATCAATCCTGGGGCGATGAATGTCGTGTATTGCCGACCTAGTTTACCTCGTCGCGGTCCTTCTTCCCACTTCCCCTGAAAGCCCTGTTTGTTAGAGGTAAGAATCTCCAGTTCCACCGGACTAGCATTGCTGCGATTTCCCACCGATTTGTGGTGGGTATAAGGAAGGTGACTGGAGTCCAGTACGTTTTCCAGCAGGGTGAGGGCATCGTAGGGCAAATCTCTGAAAGTATCGATACAGATCCACTTGTCAGGAGATTCTTCCAGTGGTGGGACGATCGGAACTCTGGTATAAGCCGCATTCTCCAACTGACCGGGATAGACAAATAACATTCCTTGCTGGACCGTAGTCGCCAGGGACACAACGCAGGCCCGAGAAGAAGTTTCTGCTTTGCCTCCCTCCCCCTGCTGGGGGATGTACTGGCAGCTACCCGTTCCCGCAAAAGCCCAACCGTGGTAAGGGCATTCTAACAAACCTGCTTCATTGAGCCGGCCTTCAGAAAGAGGGGCAAGGCGGTGAGGGCATTTATCCTCGAATACTCGCCATGAATTAGCTTTTGAGTCCCACCAGATGACTAAGTCCCGATCGAGCAATGTGAAAGCTGTTGGCTTCGACTTATCCAGGTCGCAGATGTAATACACAGGATACCATGCTTCGAGCCAATTAAAACGATTTGGGTCGGTTCCCCCTGCTGGCCCGATGAACTCCGTTTCTGGTGACGGCATATCCTGAATAGTCGGCGGTCTTGTTTCCATCACTTTCCTCTCTGTACTGCTGACAATGTTACTGATTTAATTATCGTTATCTGATAGTTGATTGTCAATGATAACTGTATAATTAACAATCAACTATCAACTATTCCCCAATTAACTAGGACTGCCCGATCGCCCTTCCGACAAGCCAAACAGAAGATAATGTTCGCGCCCGCTAGCGAAATCACCAGCAGCTACGGCACTGGCGACATCAGGGTTTTGGGCCAGATATAAAGCTTCATCGAAGTCTAAATTTAAACTTAAATTAGGGCTAGGAAGACGACCTTCAAATTGTCCAAACTGAATGTAATGTGCCAGTCCAGTAGAAAAGATACCGCCAAGTACGGCATTACCAACATCGGGATACTGGGCGAGATAGAAACTCTCGTCAAAATTGAAGTTCTGACTGGGACTGCGACCTTCAAACTGTCCAAACCCAAGATAATGTTCCAGTCCGCTAGCAAAGACACCCGTAGCGACTGCATTCGCGACATCGGGGTTTTGGGCGAGATAAAAACTTTCGTCGAAAGCAGGTAGAGAAGGTGGCGCAGGGGCAGGATCGGGTTCCGGTTGCGTTGGGAGATCGATCGCCTGAGAGTCGTCATCATTAATAATCGTACCTCGGGCTTCTACTGTATTGGGTGTAGCATTGGTGATATTGGTCAGCAACACCGAAAAAGTCTCGTCTGGTTCTACGGAAGTATCGCCAATGATGGGGACTGGAATAGACACAGTTTTCGTTATTTGGTCCTCATCAGGATCGATCTCAGGATTAATAGTCAAAACTCCTGTAGTCTGTTCGTAATCGCTGCCAACTACGGCAGTACCATCGGTGGTACGGTAATTAAAGGTAACAGGTTCGAGGGGCTTTGGTGACAGGATCACCTGGAATTCAGCATCATTAGTACCGCTGTTTCCCTCTGTCACCTGTACATTGCGAATGGACAAACTGGGCAGGTCATCATTTACGATCGTCCCCGTTGCCTCGTCCTGGTCCTGATTATCAGGATTACTCACCTTTAGCAACAGGGTTTCGTCTAACTCCACCTCTTCGTCAGGCGAAACGGCCACTGTAACTGTTTTTTCAGTTTCTCCAGGTTCAAACCGTAGGGTACCGGTAGATTCTTGGTAATCGGTCCCCTCTGTTGCCAACAGGTCTGCCGTTTCATAAGCCACCGTTACAGGCACTATAGTAGGTTCTGACAGTTCCACGGTGAATTCTAGATTAGCAGTTGCATCCGGGTCGTCCGGGTTCGGGTCGTCCGGGTTCGGGTCGTCCGGGTTCGGATCGCCCTGGTTCGGATTGCCCTCTTCGACAGAAGCATTCTCCACTGATATTGCTGGCAGGGTAATTTGGAAATTAACGAAATCTGCTGTGGTAATTGGATCTTCAGGATTCAAAGTCAGTCGGTAAAACCCCTCTGACTGCACCTCCACATCTTCTGGCGCATCCGTTCCGAAGATAGTAGTAGTAGTATAGACTGTTGATTCGCCCAGGTCAAGACTGAAGTTATTGCTCAAGGCCAGACTGACATTGTAACCCGCCTCAGCATCGACAAATTCATCATCATCATCTCCATCCCCATCAACAGTATCATTCAATTGGGAAGCTGAGACAATTTTATCGACCAGATCCTGCGCATCATTGACTTCATAGCGTCCTGAGGTCTCCCTGTCACCACCCGTAGCAGTAATACCGACAAAATCAGTTTCCGTATCTGCGGTACCAGCAATTTCGGTTTCAAACAGAATTTCTTGTCCATTCAGCAGCAAGCGACCCCCGCCATTATCAGCGCTGTTCTCAAACAGCAGATTATCATCGAAGTAGCGGAACATTTCCCAGTTTACCTCTGCGGTACCGGGGTTAGAGATAAAATAGGTTTGGGTCAAAACGCTGGCGTTGTCAACTTCTCGGAAGGTTTGAGAGAGGGTGAAGTCCAGACCGCCGAAGTTGAAACTGCTAGTGCTGCTGCTGTCGGTGAATGCGGTAAAGCCCGGATCTGGGAGATTGCCAGAATTGTTAATTTCTCCGGTAGTTAGGAATGTCGCTTCAGTTTCATCCTCGAAACGGATAGCTATCCCAGAGGCAAAAGTATTACCCTCTTCGGCATCGCGTGCCATCGCACCATAAGCGTCAGCAGTGACATTGCTGTCCCCTGTAGTCAGGGATATCTCACGAAATTGAATCGCTGTCCCCTCTGATGTCACCCCTGTTTCCGTGACCTCCCCCAGGGGAAAACTCTGTAAAAAATCCTCGGGGATAACTTCCCGCACTACATATTCTCCCGCAGTCAGGTTATCGAAAAGGTATTCACCCAGGGCGTTGGTCGTGGTCTCGCGATCGTCGTCATCCAGGTCCCCATTATCATTGAGATCCAAATAAATTGTCACTCCCGGCAACCCCTGTTCTCCTCCATCGCGTTTGCGATCGTCATTCAGGTCATTCCACTTGCTACCAGAAATTGACAGATCGTTATCTGCAATAGTCGCCGTCGCCGTTCCCCCATCTGCGGCTATCTCAGCCCCCGAGACTGCTGTTAATTCCAGCAGGAACTCGCGGTCTGGGTTGATTTCTTGATTATCGATCGTCTCTACAGTAACAGTCTTCTCTAGTTCTCCCGGTTCTAAGGTCAACTCACCGCTAATACCTTCAAAATTATCCCCATCAACTGCAGTATCACTTGCCGTAGCATACTGGACTATCACCGGTTCGTCACTAGCAATTGATAGCCTGACAGTAAAGGCAGCAGCTTCTCCCTCGATCGCCTCAGTATCGGACACAGACGCAGATAATTGATCGTCATCTGCGATGATCCCTATTCCCTGATTTTCCCCGATCGTCGCATTTTCCGAAGAGTTTGATAAATTTACAAAAAAAGCCCGATCGCCTTGGGATTCCCTATTGCCAAATACAGGTACGGATACAGTTTGTTCTTGAGTACCCGGTTCAAAATTGAGCGTACCTGTGGTGCTTTCGTAATCCCTGCCTGCAACTGCCGATACATTGACCGTATTCAAATCTACTGAGGCTGCCTCCTCCAGGGGGGTAGCCAAAGTGACAGTAAAAACCGCGTCAGTAGTACCGCTGTCCCCTTCCGTCACCGTCACATCGTCAATGCGAAAGGTATCAAACACGTGCATGTAAGTCTGCATTGTCTGGGGCTTAAACGCTAGTGCGGCCTCAACATGGCCCGCACGCACCTCCAGTTCCCAGTCACCGCCCAAATCTTTATTACCCGTCAGGTCATCAGAAGCAGCAATATCAGCACCAGTATTTTCACTCAGTTGCTGAATAAACTTCTTACCTCCATCGGAAGCTGCTACATTACACCCGTACAGAAGAATATCACCTACATTTGTGAGAGCTTTTCCCCAGGTTTGCAGATCCTCAGCATATTTTGGCAATGTTTGGGCATCCAGATGGGTGTTACCTAGCTGCAAACTTCCCTCGCTGCCGAAAGAGACGATATGGACGCTCTCGATATTAGTCCATTTCGCTAGCACTTCCGTAATTTGCGTCACCCCATCTGAGTTGCTGTCCAGGACTACGACCTCAGCCCCTGACGATACACCGGCGACCAGGTGATTAAAGTCATAAACCGCATTATCAATAAAGACAATATCGACCAGTGGATCCGAAATTAGCCCAGTATTTATTTGATTTTGTGTCACAGCTTTTACTCCTCACAGCAATGTCTTGGCGTTCCTTAATAATTCTTTAAATTTTATGCTTGTTGAGCCCCACAATCTAGCCAATCATAGATTATACTATTTACAAGGGCGAGCTTCAAGCCATGCTATAAATAATAGCATGGTCCTTCTCTCACAGCAGCTCCCGCGTGCGATCGCCCTAGGGTAAGTAAGTGGACGCAAAATTTTACTGGTGGCGGTGGGCGGTACACATCCTACGCCAATAGGAAGAGTGAGGACTGACAGATGAAACTGACAATTATCGGTACGGCACTATTATTAACGATCGCCTCCTGCCCCGAACGGGCGATCGCCCAATTTGGTTTGGACAGATCTGATTTTTTCGAGCGGGGAACAGAACAGCTGGAGCGGGAGATTGAAAGGTTAGGAACCCCAGACAGAGAGCCGAATTTAACCATCAATGAAGAAGCTTTGCCCTCCAAATGGACGAAGTTTGTTTTTTCTGAAGCTGGGTTTAGCATCTGGATGCCCTTGGGTAAGGTGGGTCAGGTCACAGAGTCAACAGAAGTCTGGGAAACTGAAGAAGGTAACATTGAATTGCAGGGCTTTGTCACGAACCTCGAATCATCAGGTTTCATAGTAGCATACTCCGATCGCCGACCTTCGGTCAACCCCGAAACGATTTTCGAGGAAATCCGGCAACTCACGAGCCAAAATCAGGAATTTGAGTTGCTGAGCGATCGCCCGTTAGATAATTATCCTGGAACTGGCAGAGAGTTCAGCTGGAAAGACTCTGATGTAACGATTACATTCAGGATTTATCTACTGCATCAGCGCCTGTATATTTTGGGAGCAGCAGAACCTAATTCAGAGGAACATCATAAATCATTTACCTTTTTCAATTCTTTTCAACCAACAACTAACAACTAACAACTCTCAACTGACTAATGGCAGGTCAATTATAAATTCCGTTCCTGCTGCTAGTACGGACTTACAAATCAGGTTCCCCTTGTGCTTTTCTTCTACAATCTGACGAGAAATAGATAATCCCAAACCCGTCCCTTTACCCACGGGCTTAGTCGTGAATAAGTTATCAAATATATGGCTGCGAACTGACTCACTCATGCCGCCGCCATTGTCTTTAATTGAGATAATTAATCTCCGATCATCCTGTACCCAAGTTTGAATGATAATCTGATTGGGATTGGCTTTAATTTCCTCATAGGAACGTGCGGCATTCGATTCATCAAGAGCATCGATGCCATTGCTGAGAATATTCATAAACACCTGATTCAGTTGACCGGGATAACATTTAATTTCTGGCACTTCTCCATACTCCCGAAGGATCTGAATTTCCGGACGTTTTGCATTAGCTTTGATTCTATGTTTCAATATATTTAAAGTGCTGTCAATTCCTTCATGGACGTTAAAATTAACTGGTTTTTGAGCATCTAAGCGAGAGAAAGTTCTCAGGGAAGAACTGATATTATGAATGCGCTTTGTTCCTTCCCGCATCGAACCTATCATTTGTGGGAGATCTTCAATCAAAAATTCTAAATCTATCTCCTCTATCCAATCTTTAATGCGGGGGGACGCCTGGGGATATTCTCCCTGATAGAGTTCGATCAGTTTGAGTAGATCTTCAATATATCCCTGAGCTTGGTTGAGATTACCATCAATAAATCCTACAGGATTGTTAATTTCATGGGCCACCCCAGCGACCAACTGACCCAGCGTAGACATCTTTTCATTTTGCACCAATTGCAGTTGAGATTTTTGCAAGTTATCTAGGGCCTGCTTCAGTTCAGCCGTCCGTTCTTCGACCCTTTCTTCTAGCAGTTCATTTTGTTCTGATAGCTTTTTGGTCAAACCACGCAGTCTCAGATGCACCCCCACTCGCGCTAACACTTCTTGCTGTTTGAATGGCTTGGTGATATAGTCTACTGCTCCTATATTTAAACCTTTGACTTTATTTTCCGTATCGTTGAGAGCCGTCATAAAAATTACCGGGATCTCTTGAGTTTGGGGATTTCCCTTGAGTCTAGAGCAGGTTTCAAATCCATCTATTCCCGGCATCATTACATCCAATAAAATTATGTCTGGCTTGGCATATTCTGCCTGCTTGATTGCCCGATCGCCGTTTGGCGCTACCAGGATAGTCCATCCGGAGTTAGCCATCGCTTCGGACAACACTTTTAAGTTCATGGGGTTATCATCAACCAACAAAATTTTATAACTCATTGCTTATCTTGGTAGTCGGCTATGAATTGCAGTTTTCTAGATTTTCGGCGAGCAATTCTTCAATGCGATCGATCTCAAATTCATCTGCTAGTGAGAGTAACTCCTTCGCAAACTGTACGTATTTAGCATTCTCTTGTTCTAGCGCCATGCACCCCTCTTTTATCCCTTGAATATCGCCCATCCGCGCCAGATGATATAGCTTTTCCAGTTCCGCTTTTTCCGGAATAATTATGGCTTGGGAGTCCCCTCGCCATTTTTCGATAAATTCTTGGACGCCGTTAACATCAAAGCTGTCCGCTAATTGGCTTAACTCAGTGGTAAACTGTTTATAAATATGATTTTCCTGTTCTAGTTCAATACATGCCTCCTCTATTCCATGCATATTCCCCATCATCGCCAGGTGATATAGCTTTTCCAGTTCCGCTTTTTCTGGAGGCACGATCGCCTCTGTCTGGTGCTGCTGTCCATCGAGTCGGGTTTCTTCTTCATCAGATGCTTGATAAATCCATTCTAACTCTAAATACTGCTGTAATACCCGCAGCAGATCGTCTACCTGCACCGGTTTCGGTAAAAATTTTGAGCCTCCCGCCTCCAGACTTTTGCGCCGATCGCTTTCATACACGCTAGCCGAGCATACCACGATCGGCATTTTTGCAAATTGACTGTACTGGCGCAGCTGTTGCATCATTTCCACACCATCCATAACCGGCATTGTCAAATCTGTTATCGTCAAGTCTGGTCGATACTTCCTCGCCATAGCCAGTCCGTCTGCTCCATTTGTAGCCTCCACTATATCAAATCCTATTGGCGAGAGCAAGTTGACCAGCAGTAAACGGTTTTCCTCGCTGTCGTCTACTAGCATTATAGTAGGTTTTTCCCCCTTAATGCCAATTATTTTTCCTAGGGGCTTAATCCGATCTTCTGAGTGCATCCAATCGGACGCTACTGGCAGTTCTAAATCGAACCAAAACACCGACCCTTCCCCAGGCCGCGATCGCACCTCCATTTCGCTGCCCATCATCTTCACAATTTTCTGGCTAATAGCCAATCCCAATCCCGTTCCCTCTGCTTGCTTTTTGCTATCTCCCACCTGTTCAAATGGCAAAAATATCTTTTCCAACTGTTCTGGTGTCATCCCCACCCCCGTATCTGAGATTTCAAATCTTATCTTTTTTACCCCTCCTTCCGTCTTTTTATCTCCCTTATCTATTACACTCACTCCCAATTCTACTCCCCCGGCCTTTGTAAATTTAATTGCATTCCCCAGCAAATTTATTAACACTTGTCGCAGCCTTTTTTCATCAGCATTAATTCCCGTCGGCAGGGCCAAGAAATTAGGAGAAGTAAATTTAATCCGCTTTTGTTCCGCTTTGATACGGCATATTTCTGCCACCCCGATCAGAAAGTTATGAAAATTAAAATCTGTCGGATATAATTCTAGTTTCCGGGCTTCGATTTTCGATAAATCCAAGATATCATTTATTAGGGTCAGCAGATGATCGCCGCACTGGTGAATAATTCCGATTCCTTCCCGTTCTTTCCCCGCTATTTCTGGTGATTTTTCCAGAATTTGAGCGTAACCCAAAATCCCATTTAAGGGAGTACGCAGTTCGTGAGACATATTCGCCAAAAATTCACTCTTGGCATGATTAGCAGCATCAGCAGCTATTTTCGCCTCCTGGAGTTCCGTCGTTCTTTCCGATACTTTTTGTTCGAGATTTCGCGAATAGTTAGTTAGCTGTTCGTTTGCTTGCTTTAATTGCCATATTTGGTGACAATTAGTGATTACTAGCGCCGATAAAGTCATGGCCACCAATGGCGATACTACAGGAATCAACCAGCCCCACAAGAAAGCAATATAACAGCTGCAACTGAGCAATAATCCCGCAATGACAATCAGCAAAACTATTCTCCCCAGTCCTACAATCTTTTTATGGGATGTTCTCACCTCCAGCAATATTCTACTGCCCGTAGCACCAATCAAAGACCAAACTAGAATCCACAGCCCTTCAACCTGATGATTCCATACCCTCAACAATGGACGCCCTTCTATTGCAGCACTCAATATTTTGCTACTGACGTTAGCATGCATCACTACACCCGCCATCCTTCCCTGATTTTTGCTCTCCATGCTGCTGTAGGGAGTGAACACATAATCATTCAGACTCTTAGCCGTCACTCCTATCAAAACAATGCGATCGCGAAACATATCTGGTTCTATGCGATCTTGTAACACCGACATCATCGATAGCATTTGGAAGCTCTCTGCTCTACCATAATAGTTCATCATTATCTGGTAGCCACCTATATCTGTCTTGCGGTAGTTCCCCTCTTTTCCCGTCAAAGGCCGAAAAACAGCTTTACCCAATTTTAGATGCTGCTTGTTTGGGTCTAGCATCTCCAGGGTAATTCCTTGGGCCTCCAAATACATCAGTGCCAACTGCACCCCCAGTCCCAGTCGCCAATTTCCCGAAGCATCCTTTACCGACATTAAAGTGCGGCGGATCTTCCCGTCCGCATCCGGAACCAAATCCGCGATCGCCACTTGACCCAGTTCTTGCAAGGTTGGAGGCGGTGCCACTGTCTGGCCCACTATTTTTTCCACCCCAATTAGATTTGGGGTCGATCGCATCACCTTCACCACGAGATCGTAACCCGGTTCTACCGGTATATCTCGATAAATATCCAGACCGATCGCCCTTGGTTGCTGGGCTTTAATTTTCTGTAGCATTTGCGCCAGTACAGCATCCGACATCGGCCATTGTCCCAGACTGGTGATATCTGACTCTGTAATTTCGACAATTACAATCCGATCTTCTACCGGTTCAGGGGGACGGAGGCGAAAAAAATAGTCAAAACTTGCCCATTCCAAAAGCTTAAAAACCCCCGCGCTTCCCAAAGCGATTACCAACACCGCCACCGCTGGCGCCGTAGCGACGATCGTTAGATACCTTCGCCAAATTAACTCGATCGGCCCCATATACTCGATTAATCAGCCAGTGGCTGTCCAGCGTAAGCTGCCAACCCCACGGATGTCAACAGTTCCTCCCAGCTTGAGACTAGGGTTGCATCTTCCGGCTGGGATTTTAATGCTGCGGCCAGATTCGTCAATGAGTCATACCATATCCCCGCCTGAGCGTAGACCTCCGCCCGCTCGTGGTATGTTGATGCTGTGGAGAGCTTACTTGCCAAAGTTGGATTTACTTGCGTGCGATGCACCCCGCCGATTATCGTCGGATTATCCGGGTCATACTCACCAAAGCAGTTTATCTCCACAAACCACGTATAGTTTTTACCCATCTCCAGGGCCGATACTGTTGACGGCAGCTGAATGCTAATCACGCCTCCGGTCGCTGGCAGGGACAGCGTCGTACTATATATCTCATTTTGTTCTGGGTCTTGCAGACTAAAGTTGCCCTCCTTTGCTTGTGTGGGAGGCACGTAGACGAAAAAGGTCGGACGTTCGTCTATTGTCAATCCTGGATAGCCCTCGGGCAGTAACGCCCTCGCTGCCTTTTGAGAACTGCTGCCGGGCGAACATGCACCTCCGTTCCTCGTTGCGCCCCCAGTCGTTTCCGTGCTGGGAACACCATTTACTTCTTCGGGGGCTGCAAATGTTATCGCTGCCACTGGATTTAACGTCAACAGCGACCACCCACTCAGCAGCAGGATCCCTGTGAACCGAGACCATCGCGTAATCTTTTGATGATATTGCATTTTTCCATTCCTCTGAGTTTTCCTTCTTTTATTTTAATTGTTACATACCTCCCGAAGCATGAGTATTTGTAACTAATGACCATTGATTGGGGCCGACTTTCTTTGGGATCGCCGTTCTTCTCTCTATGCCACTCTCACTCTGGCCAGGGCGAGACTAATCAATTCACAATTATTAATTCACAATTATGAATTCATTTTCTAGCAATTGTTCAGCTCTTGGGCCGTAACTGTGCATCTAAATCCGACGGATCGCCCCGGATGCGATCGGATTATCCGGGTCAAACCCAGGGGCACAATGAATTTCCAAGAACCACCGATAGTTTTCGCCCACCAAAAGGTTCTCTGCCGCCAAGGGCAGAGTAATGTTCAGCACGCCCCCTTTACCAGGTAGGAGTACCTTAGTCTGATAAACCTGATTTCGATCCGAGTCTTGGAGGCTGAAGGAAGCATATGTCGCCGTCGTTTCCGGCACGTACATGGAAAATGTCGGACGTTCCTCCGTTGTCAATTCCACATTTGTGCCCGGTTGTAACCGGCTTTTCGCTGCTTCTGTCCTGGTTACCGATCCCAACAAGCACTGGTTACTGTCACGAGTTGCGCTCCCTATCGTTTCCCTCTGAGGAATCTCAGGTACTCCCTCGGGAGTTGAGAAAGTTTGCGCAGTTGTCCGGCCTAAAGTTATTATTGACCCACTCAAAAGCAACCCGGCTGCGCAGATAATAGAAAATTTGGGAATCTTCTTCATTTTTCTTGGTCCTCTTTTTCGGTGATGTTTTTGCTCCTGGTTTTTCCCGGATCATTTGCAGCTAAGTCAATAATTATTTATACTTCTTCGACCGACTTATTTGCTCCCGTCCCACCCGTCCTCAGCGTCATACTACTTACAACCAATTTCCCACCAATATAAAGGGGGCCCAGTAAAAAGGATGGTTGTACTGGCGTTTGGAAAGAAGAGATAACTGAGCTTGACGGAGAGCTTCCGATTTACTGTTGTCCGATGATGCCAGTTGCTGATAAAATTCAGTCATCAAATCAGCTGTTGAATCGTCTCTGACTGACCACAAAGTCGCCATTGTCGATCGGGCACCGCTTCTGACCGCCAGTCCTGCCAAGCCTAAAACGGCTCTGTTATCCCCTTTTGCCGTCTGACAGGCGCTCAAGACCAACAGCTCGATCGCCCGCTCGGGGTTTCTTTCTCGATCGCTGAGCAGATTTGCCAACTCTACCACATCTATTTTATCATCCCAAGCTAGAATAAAAGTGTCGGCAGCGTTAGAACTAAACTGTCCGTGGGTGGCCAGATGCAGCACGGGACTGTTATCGGACAAGAGAGTTGCCTCCAGAGACGAATGAGTGAATTCTTGATTGAGGAGAACCTCTGAAGAAATCTTGGTTGCCACCCGCTGCACCTCGGTTTCCACTCCTGGCAGAGGCATAAACCCTTGGCGAGACTCGCTCAACCCACCGACCAAGGTTGTCAGCTGTCTTTCCCTGAGGGGTCGCGGGGAAAGCAACTGTAAACCGGGAGTGAGGGCCACGCTATAGTTTTCTACCAGATACTGTTGGCCATCGTAGAGAGCCGCCATCGGTAGATTCCGCATATAACCATCCAGCACGAATACCAGAGTCTCGATCTCGCTAGCAGATAAGGACTGCTCTGCTGGTCGAATCAACCAATCATAAATCTGCTGGTAAATCTCCAAGCGTTTCCGTTTTGGGAAGGACAAGCTTAAGGCCCCTCTAGCTTGTCGCAGGGTGCTTTCTACTTCGGCTTGGGGCAAAAAGGTTTTGTAGTTCTTGAGAGGTTTCCCCGGCACTGAGAGGATTACCTCTACCCGGTCTGATAAGATAATTGGATAGATTACCGCAGCTGTAGTATCTACTTGGTCGATCTGTTCTGCTTGCACGTCCAAACAAGCATCCCGAAAGAAGTTATCCAACTCCGCTAGTTGCAGGGACTCAATCACCTGGCGGGCTTGGATCAGGTCAGCTTGGGTCGGATCGTCCCGCAGCAGCAAACTCACTAGCCCGCGATAGACTGGTTCGATGCTATCCCGAAAGGAAAACTGCACCTCCTCTGATATTGCTAATAAGTCCGATCGCAGGGACTCAAAGCTATTGACTGCACTGGTGTAAGCCGCGATCGCCCCTTGGGTATCTCCCCGTGCTTCCAGGATCTCCCCCAGCTGTGCTTGCCAGCGACTAGCTATTTCCGACAGTTCCATTTCCACAGCTATTTGCAGGGCCTGCTCCGTTAAGTTCTTTGCTGCTGTCAACTGCCCGTTTTTTTGGTACAATTTCCCCATCTGACCCAGGGCGTATGATTCCCCTCGCTGGTCTTGTAACTGTTGCGCCTCCCCTGCCGCTGCTGCTAAGATTTCCGCTATTTCTACCGCACTGGTCTGGTCTGTGGTCGGCATTTGCATCATGCTTGCGGCCAGATTTACCCTCGCATATACAGACATCCGCGTCGAGGGGAGGTTTTTCATCTGGACCTGAATTTCGGGTAGCAATGTTCGGGCTAGTTCCCACTGCTTTTGGGACTGATAAGCTTGTAGCTGACCTAGTAAGGCTTCTGTTTTTTCCAGGGGGTTCGCAGCTGACGCTGCCGCCTGCTGGTAGTATGCTATGGCCCTCTCTGTATCTTGCTTGGCGCGGGCAGTTTTGGCTAAGCTGAATAGGGTGGCGCTGATGGATGGCTGAGACTCTAGCTGTTGGGCGATCGCCAGACTTTGCTGCAAAACTGCTGTTGACTCATCCAAGTCTCCTACAACTTGCAAAGCCACTCCCAAACTCCGCAACCCGGTTGCTTTCATCAAGCTATCCGGTTGAGATTGCAGCTGTTGGTTTACCTCCTGTAAAGTTTTGCGGGCCCGCCGATAGAGTCCCATAGTTTGCATTGCTTGGGCTTGATTTATTATCGCCCCCAGCTTACCCAGTTCATCTCCTGCCAACTCGTAGGTTTTTGCTGCGGACTCCCAAATTTCTAAAGCTGCTGTTGTCTCTCCCCTGGCTAGTAGAATACTCCCTTGCGTATTCAGGGTACTGGCTAGAATTATTGCCGTTCCTGGTTGGTCCGATGCCTGTTGCAGTTGACTTTTGCTTTCTGCTATTGCGGCCTGGGCCTGTTGTAATTGTCCTAACTGCAAGTAAGCAAATGACAAATAACTCCAACTCTGAGCCGATCCCAGGGCCTCCCCCTGCTGGCCATAGGCTACAACTGCCTGTTGCCAAAGTCTTGCTGCCTGACTATACCTTCCCGATGACGCTTCCCTTCTGCCTGCTTCTAGTAGCCTGTCCGCAGATGCCGACAGCATTTGGGATCCTGTCTGATGATTATAACTACGCGCAGAAGAGCCTGGGGCGATCGCCACCATCATTGTCAGCATTGACAGCCCCACGTACCACCCAAGCCTTTTCCCTCGTCGTGGTTTCAACATTTGGCACTCCTACATAGTCAACATATTTAGCTTATAACAATTTTTGGCTCTTTTGTCAACTATTTTTCCCAGATTATACCAGATCTTAATTGCTTGATAGTATTACTTAATTTAGTTTTTAAGATAGATAAATAAATGTTTAGTTTTGTTGTTCCTAACTCTGACTACAGACCTGATGTGGTTGCGTACCGTTTGCCGATCTGCTTCTATTTGCACCCGATCGGACTTATCTCTCGTTCCCTGACTCTGGCAGGGAACGCCCTCTAGAGGCTCTGCCTCCAATTTCATTCACCGCCCTTTAAAAATTCCAACTCTATCAAGTGGGCTTGCGTAGGGTGGGCACCGCCCACCATCGATCCCATTTTGGAAAACTTTTGCTACAAAGGAGAACATGAAATGCCCTCCCAGAGTGTTGTTTGCTGTCGCGATATTGTCCAATACTTCGTAGGTTTTGCATTTTATTTGTCATTGCGAGGGGGGGTACGTAGCGATTAATCTGTGCTTTATAAGTTAATCCCCCCCGTTAGCGCAGCGGTGCGACGCAGGAGCACTAGCAATCTCACCGATGACGCCGGAGCGCTGTTCATTACATACGGGGCGGGGGATTGCTTCGGGGGGGGATCCTGGCGGCGATCCCTAAAATATCGGTTTGGGTTCTCCCCCCTCGCAATGACAAGTTGTATCCCTTGAAGTATTGCACGGAGATCTGAGATTGCTTCGGGGGGTTAATTCAATTTCCCATAAGTCGATCGCTTTGCCGATAGGCTTCTAAGTAGTTGTGCTTGCATTATTTTTATAGCTAGTCTGGCATCATTTGTGCAGACATTTCTCCCTGCTCCCTGCTCCCTGCTCCCTGCTCAGCACGTACCCCCCCTCGCAATGACAAATTATATCCAAAACCTAGGAAGTATTGGGTGTGCGGAAATGCACCAGCTGATAAAAAATATCACACCCACGAATGGTGGGCGGTGCCCACCCAAAGAGATGCACCGATCATAAAAACATCGGCAGGGGATTGAGTTGATTTTCTGGCAAAGGTGCTGAAAACCAACCCAACTGCACTGGCACGTCATACAGCCGTCCGGGAGCCAATCTTTTCCAGAAATGCCGCATTCCCGGAACAATTACCTTGACCACATTCAGTCCGATATCGGGACGAGTCTGATCGACAACCAGCATTTCCATGTTATGTTTTTCCACAAGTTTCATGCAGATTTTCACATCCTCTTTGAGGTCATCAGTTGCCAGGTTAGGATAATCTCCATAGCGTTTCGGGGCCCCATTTGGGTCGGGCAGCAGATAAGGCTGATTTTCTATTGTCGCCGTCTTCCACCAATGGGTTGCAAATTCTTCCCCAGAATTATATTGAATGCTGCCATCAGGGGCAACGGATAAAACTGATGGCAGGATCTGGTTCATTTCTGTCACCGCCCGCAGCATGGCAATTTTAGCATCGAAATGGGCACCGAAACCGAAGATAATATCTTCAGCGGGTTTATCAGTTCTCCGGGAAATTGCCGCAAAAACGGGAATGTTAAAATCGCTGGTCAGGTCCAGTACCCAAAATTCGCGGTTGATGGTTTTGTAATAATCCTGTAGATTTTGATAATATGGTTCGTCAAAACTCTCTAAATCAACCCCCGATCGCCGCACCATATTATACCACCACAAGGCAATGGCATCTCGCTCCACCAACTCCATAAACCCTTGCAAAATGGCTTCTTCTGTCGTATTGCCAGCTGCACAGCCATTGGAGTCGCTGCCGCAAACAGTATTGGGATAATCTGGATAGCCATAATAGCAGAAAGCTGTGGGCAGGTACTTGAATTTTTCTTGGGTTAAAGACCAAACTGGCGTCCACTCAATTTCCGCCTCTTGGTCAAAGGGTTCATAAACCCTGTTGAAATTGCTACCGCAGCTAGCATTCCATTCTTGACGAGTCCGATATTGTTCCTCGCTAAAGTTCATGCAGCCATTGGGATGAATTGCATCTGGGCCCATTTCCTTGTAGCTGCCTTTATAGCGAGTTTCGTAGCCCTGAAACACGCCGGAATATCGTTCGAGGGCTTCGCAAATGGCACCTGATTTGGCTTGAATTTCAGTTTTGCCTTTCCCGGCACTGCGACTGCGACAACCTTTGCGCAAAAAGTAGAGATTGTCATAGATCCGGGCAAAGTTATGGCCGGAATAATACACGTGCATTAATTCATTGGCATCGAAGGACATTTGCCTCAGATGCCTGACTGCGCCAGTAATCGGACTGAGATGGTGTTCGTATTTCTTCAGAGTTGCTTCTGGGGTATAGCAGCGGTGTCCGCCGTCGGCGGTAAACGTTTTCTTGCAGCTTTTGAGAATTATCCCTGTGGGGTCTGGGTTAGATAAATATTCTGCTTCTCCGCAAACGGGACATTGGGGACGCTTGACTAAGGTATGGTTTTGGGTCTTCAGCGTCATCGTGTCCAGGGTGACTAAAGTCCCTTCCAGAGATTCGTTCTGTTGCTGAATTACCCATTTGAGGATTTCTTTAGCGGCGAGATCCAGCCCCATTTCTGAGGTAAAGGGAAACAGAGAAACAGATGTGGGCAAATAATCGGTAATGCCTTTCTTCCTTTGGATGAATGATTCTACGGGACGATTTGCTCGCAGGCGTTGGGCTAAACATTCCCAACAACCGGTCTTCTCGGGATGAAATATCGGTCCGATCCAAAGGGTAGTTCCTACAGGTTTGACCAGCATCCAGGGGCGTTGAGATTGGATCGCTTTTTGGTTAATCTCTGCTAAACCCTCGTGGAGGTAGTCATCAGTTAAGACTACCTCCAGGTCGGGTGTGGTCTGCACAAGGATCCCCCCCAAACCCCCCCTTCCGAAAGGGGGGGCTTCTTCGCCCCCCTTTTTAAGGGGGGTTTGGGGGGATCCGGCGACTGGGGAATCGATATTTTTATCAACGGGTTTTGACCACACCCCCTCCAGGTCTCCGACGGCGCTGACTTGCAGGTTCAGGGACTCCAGTCGGGAAAGCAAGGGTTGGGGGTTGACAGGGCCCAAGGTGCGAACGGCAATTTTGGCGGATTGCAATCGAGAAGCTGCATCATTATGCTCTACATTCAGAAAATCTGCTAAGGCGGCGATTTCCTCAGGCAACTGCGCGTCCTTTTCGATGATGTAGCCATCCTTTTCCATCATCATCAAGGCATAATAAACCTCGGCGGCGGAGACTTGTCCTTGCAATATTTGGATGATTTTCGCAACTGGACGATCGCCGTTAATTAAGGGGGCGAGCAACTCGTAGGTGCGACCAGTGAGCAGATGATGATCGGACTCTGTGAGCAGAAAGACTCCTACAGATTCTATTGTTTTGACTTGGAAAAAGCTCTTAAACGCTGGTTTTGCAAGCATTGTTCTTAATTAAACATGTGGCGATTTTACGGGTGTGGTCAAAACCCGTTGGTGAAGAAAAGTCTGGCTGCGCCACACGGCTGCGCCTACGGGAACGGAGGGCCCTCCCGTGGGGGCCAGAAACCGGGTAAGGGAAATCTTATTTCGCTTTGTTGCGCCAAATTGATCGCTCTAACCCGGTTTCTTGTCTGTCTAACTATACAACTACTTTTGACCACACCCCTACAGACGATCCGCCCGTCCTACGGCTCAGGGGCAGGAGTCGGGGGAAATGTGCCCACCCGACTCAGGCGAGGACTGTTAGCAAAGGCACATTTCCCCCTCACAGTCATAGGGGGCATAACCAGGAGGACTCGGGGCTTGCTCACTACCGGCTGCAAACAGCTGTTCGGAGGCCATGCCAGCAGGGCAGGGAGGCAGGCAAATTTCATAACCGCCTGCTGCTGCCAGCCGCAAGCCGGGAGCTTCGGTGGGACTCTGGTTGACGACGACTTTCGCAAAGTCTTCCAGCATCACTCCTGCTTCCCGGAGGACTTCAGCGGTGTTGTTCAGCAAACGCTGGTAGAACTCCTTGTCTAACCAGGCAAGGGCCACGAGTTGAGAAACGATGTTGAAGGATTTTTGGGTGTTATTTATTGTAAGCATCTTCTTTCTTCAGACCTCTAACTAACGACTATGTAGCTTTTGCTTACCTGCACAAGATCGCTGAGAATATCTGAGAATATAGCATTTATAAAATTAGTTTTATCTAGGGGGAAAACGCTGAAACCATCATGCCGTATACAATTCAGCGGACCTCATTTCTCAGATATTAGATCGCATCCAATACTTCGTAGGTTTTGCAGCTGAGCTAGTTTTCATCTATTTGGGTATGAATAAAATCTAGCTCATATTTATATTCTGGCTCGGTCAGCAGGGTTTTGGCATGAGAGATATCACTGGATTATGTGCTTGTAATTCTTTATTTTCGTGATGCAAGTATGACGTAGTTATGATTTCCCTCACAGTCAACAGTGGGTGTGGTCATGCATTTGTTGGAGAGGATCCCCCCCCAAACCCCCCCTACCGACAGTTAGCATCCCTGCTATTGGCTACCTTGGGCAGGGAAGCCACCAGTTCCACCTGACCATCTGGATGAATCACCCAACCAGTGGCTTCCACCAGCACCCGACGATCGCCATTCTGGGGCTGTCCCAAAGGCACACTTCGGCTAGCGCTACGCGCACTTCGTATACGCTCAGTGACCACTTCTGACGACCGAGCCGCCAGCGAGGCTTGATTGCCAATACTGGACAAATCTCTGTTATCCCACCAAAGGGCACGACCCCGAAGTCCAGATACAGGGTCTTCTGGCAAGCCGCCTCGTCCGGTGATGGTAAATGTATTCCCTAGGTCCCCTGCACAACCTTTGACAATCTGCTGGCTGGGGTCGGTCACATTGTCTGGCAAGTCTACTAATGCCGATTTGCTTTCTACCTCTGGGGTGCGGATTTCGACAACGCCATTAAACTCGGCACCCAGTTCGCTAGTAACGGTGATGTCGCTTTCTGGGGTCAGATCTTCCCGGAACTCAATGCCAAAGATGCCTTGAGCTGTGATCGTCACCTGTCCCCCAAAACCCTCTTCAGCATTGGCAGTGATGTCGCTATTGTCCAACGCCACTAGAGTGTCGGTTTTAATGATGATATTACCGCCATCGCCTACGCCAGTCGCCAACGCGGTAAATACAGCCGCTACCTCGGGGGGGAAGTTGTCCGGCGACTGTTCAAAGCTGCCCGCTGTTGCAGTAATAGCGCTGTTGCGGCGCAGTCGCATATCCTGCGTGCGTAATACAATATCACCACCTTGGCCGAAAGCTGTTTGGGCCTCAATCCTAGCTTCATTATCCAGCAAGATCGAGTTGGCTACTATCTCTACGCTACCTCCACTGCCAACTGATACATTGCTAACACGTATAGATCCTTCATCTCGCAGGATTAAATTCCCAGCAGTAACCGTTACATTTCCCCCGCCTGTTTCTATTGCTGATGGGTCAAGGGCTCCTGCCCGGATAGAACTGTTAACTGCAAATTGATCTGGGGAGGTGCCAATAAATTCTGCTGACTCAGTTGCTGTCAAAAATAGATTCCCAGGTCGTCCTTTGCCAGTGCTATTAACAGTCACAACACTTCCATCACGAACCCTCAACCGCCTGGTTGACACGCGCAGTTCTCCCGCATCACCAGAACTACCAAGCTCAGTGCCAGCAACCAGGGCAGTAGTAGTAGCAAGTGGCGTTCCATCTGAGCGTTCGGCTATAATCACCTTACCCACTAGATCGATGGACTCCGAAGCATTGATTGTTAGATTTCCGCCCTGACCCGATCCTTCAACAACCGTACCAAGTTCTGCCACCTCTTGCATGAGCAGCCTCCCCGTATTGACGGTCAGGTTGCCCCCGTTTCCAGTTGCCTCAACCGATACATTAGCACGCAAGGAGGCGGCGCTCAATTCTACTGATTCTGAGGCATTTATTGTAAAATCTCCACCGCGACCTTCGCCCTCTGTAATCGCATAGATGAATATGCCATCGCTAGCAATGAGTCGGTTCGTATCAATAGCAATATCTCCCCCAGAACCTGTACCCTCATCCGTAGTAAATAAACCGCTCGGCAGATTGTCATTGTGAGTAATCCCATTATCAACAAGTCCCACAAGCCCTTCAACGTAATTTCCCGTTCCGACTATCTCCACCAACTGCTGGGCATTAATCTGAATTCCTCCTCCCGGTTGCGACCCCGAGTTAATAGAAGTAATCCTCGCGTCTTCCCTGAGTCTGAAATTCCGCGCCTCTACGTGAACCGACCCACTGGGTTCTCCACTCACGTCCACAGCGGATCCACCAGATAGTTCCACGTCCCGGAAATTATTCACCCCGTCATATCCCAGTACCAACCCATTGTCCGTTGAGTTAATGCTGACTCGTCGATTAGAACCGACCGTCCCCAATTCTATCCGTCCGGAGGGTGCCGTCAGATTTCCTCCTTCCAGGCTGACATTGCCGCCAATCAGAGCTAGAGTATTACCCGGTTGTACCTCCAGTCCCGCAGTAGATTGATTGACAATGGGTCCGGGGTTTGGTCCATATTGCAAACCCACCGGCACATTGATAGTCAGTAGGGGCGGCGCATCCGGATTCCTAGCGCTATATTCCAGACCATTTTCAAACAGAATACTCTGGGCGGTGCTAGCAAAAAAGGAACCACCGATGTCGAGTCTCGCATTCGGACCAAAAACGATCCCATTAGGATTGATCAGAAACATATTAGCGGTACCGTTAGCTCGAATTAAGCCATCGATATCGGAGATATTACCGCC
>JBFRWI010000169.1:0-18076 GCA_051439505.1 Hormoscilla sp.
TCATTCCCCTTCGGAATAGATTGACTATTAATCACGATTAGATATAGCTCAGACTTAAATTATAAGTCTAGATTATCAATTGAATAAAATAATATGTCTCAAATTCTTGGAATTTGGTCAGCTTTTGCGTACCTAATAATGATAGAGTTATATCAATGAGAGATAAAATGGTGATTGATATAACTCTATTCCATTAGCTCCTGACCCCTAAGATTTGATTAAGGAGGAATTATAACGTGGATTTTTTGTCTGATTTCTTGACGCTCTTCCTGTGTAAGTTGCAGTCCCCGACACTCGGCTTTCTGATCGGTGGTATGGTCGTTGCCGCTGTCAATAGCCGACTGCAAATTCCAGATGCGATCTATAAGTTCATCGTCTTCATGCTGCTCATAAAAGTCGGCCTGAGCGGCGGCATTGCGATCCGCAATGCCGATCTGGTGCAGATGCTATTGCCCGCGCTGTTCGCCGTGGCAACAGGGATCCTGATCGTGTTCATCGGGCGCTACACCTTGGGCATGATGCCGAAGGTCAAAGTCGTGGATGCCATTGCGACCGGGGGCTTGTTCGGTGCCGTGAGTGGCTCTACCCTCGCCGCTGGCCTGACGATAATGGAATCTGAAGAAATCTTTTACGAGCCCTGGGCCGCCGCACTCTATCCCTTTATGGACATCCCAGCCCTCGTGACTGCGATCGTCTTGGCCAGCCTTTATCGCAGCAAGCAGCGCCGTACCGGAGAGGATGATCTCAGCCAGGATCCCGTTGCTGAAGGCGGGTATTCCAACGACCAGGGCATGATTATCGCAAAAGGGTATCCCCAACCCGATACCGCAGACGAGGGGGTCAAGATCTGGCCCATCATCGAGGAAAGCCTCCAGGGATCTGCTCTATCGGCACTGCTGCTCGGCCTCGCTCTCGGTCTGCTAACCCGCCCGGAAAGTGTCTATGAGAACTTCTTCAATCCCCTCTTTCGCGGCCAGCTTTCGATACTGATGCTGGTAATGGGTATGGAGGCCACGGCAAGGATCGGTGAGCTGCGCAAGGTGGGCCAGTGGTACGCCCTATATGCCTTTGTGGGGCCCCTGCTCCATGGGTTCATAGCCTTCGGTCTCGGCATGATTGCCCACGCCATCACGGGATTCAGCCTTGGGGGCGTTGTGCTCCTGGCCGTCATCGCCTCCTCCAGTTCAGACATCTCAGGGCCCCCCACTTTACGAGCCGGTATCCCGTCGGCCAATCCCTCTGCCTACATCGGCGCGTCCACAGCCGTCGGCACGCCAGTTGCCCTTGCCTTGGGAATACCGCTCTTCATCGGGCTCGCCCAGGCCCTGGGCGGCTGAATCCCAGACTGGTCGCGGTATGCCGGTGCTACCTAAGCAATCCAAAATTCAGCAATTCTATATTGGGAAAATCTTTGATCGCAAGGGTTTCAGCATGCCGAACTGCCGCGCGGCCCACAGGTCTGGACCAATGACTTCTTCGCCGGCGTCAACCTTCTGCAGGCAAGAAACACGACCACCAAGTTCAATGACTACACGTAAAGAGGTAACACATATGACTCAGCAAGCCTGCAAGCTCGTCATCGTCACGGAAAATTTGCTGCTGAAAAAGATCGCCAAGATCATCGACGAAGCCGGGGCTACCGGTTATACGGTGGTGGACGCTGGCGGTAAAGGCAGTCGCAACGTGCGATCGTCGGGAGGACCCGCCGTTTCAGGCACCTACACGAATATAAAGTTCGAGGTGCTTACCCCCAATAGGGAGATGGCCGAGAAGATTTCCGATGAGGTCGCAGCGAAGTTTTTCGACAATTATTCGGGCATCGCCTATCTCTGTAGCGTGATGGAGGTACTGCACGCGCACAAGTTCGGATCTAAAAAACCAGCCGATAAAACCAAAAAGGCGTAATTCTAGATCTACGCCAATTAGTAGGACTGGCAGATGCGGCAGATAAACGTCTTGGCATCAGGCATAATAAATCACCATATCTAATATCTTTCAATCTCCCATAGGGGCGGGCAACATCTCTTGCCCGATCGCCCGGTTTCTTTAAACCAAGAAACCGGGTTTCTACTACTCTATTGGCTAAGGAACAGATATGTTGTCAAGAAACCCGGTTTCCGAGCCCCATTGCCAACTTCTCCAAATTTTCTTTACGCCACTTAGCATCTGCCTTTCTATCTGTCCGCAACTCCAACACCCGCATGCCCTTTTCCGGCAGTGGGTTCAACCTTTGTTGAAGCTGTTCCCACCCGGCAATCAATTCATATTCTACATTATAAGTAGCACACAACTGGGCAAAGTCAATCTCCTGGGGCGTAGCAAAAAACTCTTCAAAGGGCGGATCGAATTGGGAGATGGGCAGCATCTCAAATATACCACCTCCCCGATTATTAATCAAGACTATGGTCAAATGTCCCACCAGTTTATGGGATAGCAAAAATCCATTGGTATCGTGCAATAATGCTAAGTCTCCCGTTAGCATAACACAGGGTTGATGCCGATGGGCAATTCCCAAAGCGGTAGATAAGGTGCCGTCAATGCCATTGGCACCCCGGTTGAAAAAGGGTTGAATTTCCAGATTGTTTGGTTTCCAGAAATATTCTACATCCCTCACTGGCATGCTATTGGCAATAAATATCGGCGTTCCCGTCGGGAATATCTGGGATAGTAACCACGCTGCTTTCCCTTCAAATAAATGTTCTATCTTTGACATGGTTTTGTCTAAAGACTCTCGCACCTTTCTTTCGGCATCACGCCATGCTTTCAGGTAAGCAGAACTCACCCGAGAACATGACTCCATCATGGCAGAGAGATTTTCTATTGATGTTCTTAAATGAATTGTTTTCCCATGAATGGGGTCGAGGTTGTGATGACTGGGGTCTATTACCCAAGTTTGCGGCTTTTTCCCTGTTAACCAGGCCCGCAGTTGCTTGCTGGTGGGAAAATCTCCAATCTGGATGACTGTTTCAGGGGCGAGTTTTTCTGCTAATTCTTCATTCCTCAAGATGATGTCGTAGGTGGATATTATATTATCATTCAGTTGGAGATAGTTCCTCACAGGTGATAGTCCTTCTGCTAATACTGGAAACTTTAATGCTTCCGAAAGATGGGCGATCGCCTGTACATACTCTTTCGCCCGCCTCGGTTGCGCTACCCCAGCAATAATTATCCCCCGATCCATCCCCACCATAAAGGGTGGGGGTGTGGTCTGCATTTGTTGCAACCAGGATCCCCCCCAAACCCCCCCTTGCAGAAGGGGGGGCTTTGAAGCCCCCCTTTTTAAGGGGGGTTTGGGGGGATCCTGCGCCTGGGAGGGTCCATGAACAAAGCCCGCCTGGGCGGACTGTAGAGTTATTCCTGCGAAGAAATCATCCTCGGAAAGTTCTGATTGCAATGCTTCTGCTTCTGCTTGTGCGATCGGGGCAAGGGGGTCGCGAAATGGGACATTCAAATGCACAACTCCAGGAGTAGGAAACAGGGTACATTCCCAGGCATGAATTACCGTTTGTCGCAGATATGCTAACATTTCCATTTCCAGGGATGGCAATGCTAACTCTGCTTGCCAGTTCGGGTAATTCCCATATAATTTTATTTGGTCGATCGCCTGTCCAGCATGGCAGTGCCGCAGTTCCGGCGGGCGATCGGCTGTTAAAATCAATAGAGGTACTCGACTTTCTCGCGCCTCGATCGCTGCTGGATAAAAGTTCGCACCCGCCGTCCCCGAAGTACAAATTAATGCTACTGGCAATCCCGTGCTTTTGGCAATTCCCAGGGCAAAAAAGGCTGCCGATCGTTCGTCCAACACTGGTATCGCTTCTATTTGGGGGTTTTGGGCAAACGCTACCGTTAGGGGAGTCGATCGCGATCCCGGACAGGCGATCGCTGTTTTCAATCCCAGTCGCTTTAACGTTTCTACTAAAATTGAAGCCCAAAGAAAATTTACATTCCGGAAATCCAGCATTTTGATTCCTTAAAAACAAATTAAAATATTAACATTACCGGTGACTAGCGCTCCTCGCACTGCCAAAATATGGCAGATTTCTGTTGTGATTATATCAAACTCATGTTCGGGATTTGAAATAAAATTTATATGGTGATTTAGATTCCAGGATAGTTTCGGCATCTTGCAATGCTTCTCTCGGCAGTTCTATTTCTATTGTCCTTGCAGGAGTCTCCACCAAAAGCCAGTAGTATTTTCTAACTATCTTTTTTGGAAATGCTTTGACGATCGCATCCCAGGGAATCAACAGGGGTGGATGAAAAAAGGGATTTATCAACATCCAATAGGTTGTTGATAAATAAATTCCCTCATCCAGGACCTCAATATTGAGAGTATTTCTATAATGCACCTTACCGATATGTCCACTTTGCCATATCCATTTTGAACAGTGGTGCCGTTCCTTTGTGCCATAAATATCTGCTAATTCTCTCCAACGGCTAACCCTAGATTCCACACAGCTTGCTATTAACGCTGCTATGTATATTATTATTGACTCGATGATAAATTTGGTCATCATTACTCCTCTAGACTAAAGCTTTCAACAATGCTTGAAATTTCAGCTTAATTTCTGCTAATTCTTTCTCCGGATCGGAACCGGCGACTATCCCCGCACCCGCATATACTGTCGCCCGATCGCCCTCGATCAGGGCCGACCTAATTCCCACCACAAACTCACTATTTCCCCGTCCATCTACCCAACCCAAGGGCGCGGCATATAAACCCCGATCGAAGCTTTCATACTTAGGTATTTCCTGACAGGCTATGCTAGTGGGGGTACCCGCCACCGCTGGCGTCGGATGTAATGCTGCTAGGATTTCCAAGGGATGCACTCCATCAGGCGTCTTCGCCTCGATCGGGGTCCATAGATGTTGGATATTCGCCAGTTTTCGTAACTTGGGCATGGGCAATATTTCCGGCCTTAAGCCCAACCTGGATAAGCATCCTTTAATATAATCTATCACAAATTGATGTTCCCGTCTATCCTTTTCGCTAGCTAGTAAACTATTGCCCAACTTGACATCTGCCGATGTCGTTTCCCCCCGAGGGGCTGAACCTGCTAACGCCTCCGTCAATAGCTGCTGGTTCTCTATCCGCATTAACCTCTCTGGCGTCGCCCCAATAAAACTCTTCCCTTCACCATTATTTACCATAAATATATGGCAATCACCGTACAGCCGCTGTAAATTATGCAGGACTTCAATTACTGCAAATGGGACTTTAGCTTGAATCGCGATCGCATGGGCAATTACTATTTTCCTCAATTTTTCGGACCGAATTAATTCTAATGCTTCATCCACCGCCTGCTTAAATTTACCGTAATCCGATCCTATAGTTGGCAATATATGTCCTACCGGTTGATAGCAGACATGATTGCTAGCTAAACTGATTTTCTGCCAGTCCTGCCATAACTGTGAGGATATGCTGTTAAGATCGTCTACAGGAGAAATAGCTAAATTACTGACTAGGACACAGCGGTTACCGCTACAAGCTACCTGTAAACGCGGTAAAAACACTGTTGCTGCCGGAAAAGCTGACCTTGACTGCTGTTCAAAAAACGTGAAGCTGCAAAAGAAATGGGGACCAGCAAATCGCAAATCTCGATCGCCAATGATAATGGTATTCGCCAGACATGTATGTATAAATTCTTGGGCTTTTATGAATCGCCCCGGCGACGTTATTTTGATACTTGTGGTAGCATCAATGGCCGCGATCGCCTCCCCGCCGCTTTCCCAGTAAAACTGGAGTCCATCCCCACGGGCGATCGCCGCTATTACCGCTAGAGGGTCTACTCGGGGAATCTCTTGCGATATGCTGATCGATATCGTACTATTTTTGGCGATCGCTGTTTCTTGATAACTTAACAGAAAATCTTGCAGAACCTTGGGGGAAGCAAATATAGAACCTCCTGACGTAGTGACGAAGGGAGGCTGAGATAATAACGTAAAGTTTTTTGAAGTTATGTCTGTCACTATTAATAGCAGAACGGGGAACTAATATGTAGGATACAGGATAAGGGACGCGATCGCGATCGTGCATTAGCGATCGAAGTAGTGGGTCACTAGCAATGATACCAGAGAGATCTCTACTCTAGACCCCAGTCAAATGACTACCAGAATGGCCGCTACGAAACGGGAAACACCGAAACGCGACCGAATATTGATCCCAAATCAGCAGTATATTACTATATTATCAGTTCGGTAGAAAACAGGCGCAGGTGGTGAGGGGGGAGGATCCTTGTGCAACGGTCTACATGACCACACCCATCAGAGAAACCCACCCATACCGAACCTGGCATCGGGAGTACACTCAAGGGTTGCGTTACCACCGGCGTATGCGATCGGGGAGGTAAAAGCCCGACGCAGGCATGTAGAACATTTGCCATATCTACATTTTTTCGCGATCGGACTGTGAGTCGCCGGTCGCCACCGCTGATGGCCCTCACGGGACGTGAGGAGTGACCTTCTCCACCGAAGGAGTTCTCCGTTGGGGATCTCTTTAACGCAATCATGTAGTCGCGCTCCAGATCCAGGTTTCTGGGTTACGGTTGACAGGTAGCTAGATTATTGCCTGAAGAAAAAACATGACCTTAAATCCAAAACATATCCTATTGACCGCCCTCCTGTTGCTAGCACTGGGAGGTTCAATTGTTTTGAATTTTAGACTATATAATCGAGCCAAGCAGTATTACCTAGAACTCAATGAAACGAGATTAGATCCTTTGGGCTTAAGCCACTACCCTATCAATCTCCAGCAATTGCCTAATGCGAATAAAATGCGGGTTATCTTCTTAGGGGACTCTAGAGCCGCTAGTTGGATAGCCCCTCAGCTCGATGGCTATAGGTTTATTAATCGTGGAGTGTGTTCCCAAACCTCGGTGCAGACGATCGGCAGGTTTGCCGAACATCTGGGTTTCTTGCAAGATGGTGATGTTGTGGTTATCCAGGTCGGTATTAACGATTTGAAAACTATTGCCTTGTTTCCAGAACGCCGACAGTCAATTGTTGCTAATTGTAAAAATAATATTCAGGCAATTGTAGAAGCATCTAGGAAAAAAGGTGCTACGGTAATTGTTACGACAATATTTCCCGTGGGGGAAGTGCCATTGGAACGTAAACCGTTCTGGTCGGATGCGATAGATAGGGCCATTACCGATGTTAACGCTTACATTGAGACATTAGCTGAAGATGGAAGTCATCTATTTGATGTCTTTTCTCTGCTGGCAGACAGTGAAGGCATGATGCAACAGCAGTATGCAAAAGATGAGCTACATTTAAATGAACGCGGCTACGCGATTCTCAACCAGAAATTGGTACAAATACTTCTGACAATACAATCTCAGACAACCGACCCAGCGGGGTAAAGCGCCAGAACGGCAAAAATGTCGCATAGCAAATTGTTTATGCATCACAGCTTATCTGCAGCGGTCATAACAGGCTGTAATCCCCTGGTGGCAACCCATCGGCAGCTATTCCATCGCTATTGGCAAAATGTGACTATAATACATTAATTGGAAAAAACTAAACTGTGTGAGGATTGTATGGAGAGAATACCAGGCACCCCAGAGCCAGATGAACTATTCGCTGGCATGGAAGACACCTTGGAGGGTGGAGCAGGGAACGACACCTTGGATGCGAGGGCAGGAGAAGGGGGCAACTTGCTGTTGGGCCAGGAAGGTGACGATATTCTCCTTGCAGGCAGCAACGATGTCCTCCGAGGAGGCCCGGGAAACGACCAGTTGTTTGGTGGAACTGGTGGCTCGACGTTGACTGGCGGACCAGGGGAAGATGGCTTGTGGATCATCGATGGTGCATTGCCCGAAGAGATGCTGGAAGTTACGGACTTCGTGCAAGGAACGGATGTCCTGGGAATTCGCGGCTTTACTCTAGAGGAGGTCAAAGCTCTGAGAGTAGAGCAAATAGACGCCGATACGATGGTGACGCTGGATGGTGTGGAGATCGCCATCCTGCGGAATACAGTAGCTCGAACCCTGAAACGAGATGATTTCGTGGTGCTGCCCGTACCAGAAGTTAGCCTCTCCCTAGATCCCGACAGCATTTTAGAAGGGGAGTCAACGACTCTGACCTTGAGTCTGTCTGCACCAGCACCGGAGGGCGGTCTGGAAGTTGCTTGGACTGAACTGGACTCTGATGGTGCCCTCGGAGATATCGAACCTCTTCTAGAGGAAAGCACCAACATCGTCGAGTTTGAGGGATTGGTAGATGGGGACGTACCCATAGGATCGGTGGTCACGATCGCCCCTGGAGCCACGGAGGCCACAGTAGTATTCTCAGCGAACGAAGACGAAACCGAAGAGGACCCGGAAACCACCACCTACACCCTCCAACCAGGAGAGGGCTATATTGTCGATGCAGAAAACAGCAGCGATACCCTGACGATTACCGATGAACCCATAGAGGGACTGGCGATCGGGCTCTCGCTAGAACCAAACAGTATCGCGGAAGGAGAGTCCACAACTATCACCTTTAGTTTGAGTGAGCCAGCACCAGAATCCGGTCTGGAAATTAGTTGGAGTGAGGAAGACTCCGATGAAGCCCTCGGAGATATCGAACTGCTGCTTTCGGAAAGCACCAACATCCTAGATTTTGAAGGATTGGCAGATGGGGACGTACCCACAGGGGCAGTAGCGACGATCGCCCCTGGAGCCATGTCGGCCACTGTAGTGATAGAGGCAACCCCAGACTCAGAGGAAGAGGGCCCCGAAACCACTACCTACCGCCTCCAGCCAGGTTTCGGCTACATGGTCGATCCAGAAAACAGCAGCGAGACGCTGACGATTACCGATGCACCAATAGAAGCAGACTCCCTACTGGATGAAATCCTAGAACGGGGCTTCCTGCGCGTAGCGGTGACTGGTGACTCGCCGGGATTTGACTTGTTTGACTCTAACGGTGAACTCCGTGGTATTACTGCTGATTTTAGTCGCGCCTTAGCGGTGGCATTGTTCGATGACCCGAATGCGATCGAGTATGTGGTCGGAGACTTTAGCGATGGGTTTAGTCGGGTTGCCTCCAAGGAGGTGGATCTGGGAGGAACAACGCCCACTCAAAACGTGACTCGGGATGCCACTCTGGGGATAGACTATTCACCGATTATCTTCTACGACGGTCAAGGGGTGCTGGTGCGTGCTGATAGCAGCATCACCGAATTGGCAGATCTCGATGCGCTCACGATCGGTGTGGCGGAAGGTACTACATCCGGACAAAATCTGGAAGATGCCTTGGACTCAGCAGGGGTAGAAGCGACGGTCTCGACTATATCATCACAAGACGAGCTGTTTGCCGCATATGATGCAGGCGATCTGGACGCGGTATCTATAGATCGGGGCATTATCAGCGGTCGTCTTCCCCAGTTGGAGAATTCCAGCAATCACCGGCTCCTCTCGGAGGTCCTCTCCAAGGAACCTCTGGGTTTGGTACTTCCCGAGAATGAATCAGAATTCGCTGATGTGGTGCGCTGGGTCGTATATACCACATTTCAAGCAGAAGAGTTTGGCATTACTTCGGAAAATGTCGATGAATTCCTCGATAGCGACGACCCTGCTATCCGCCGCTTCTTAGGTGTGGAAGGAAATTTAGGTGAAGCTTTGGGTCTAGAAAATGACTTTACAGAGCAGGTGATATCGTCGGTAGGCAACTACGAGGAAATATACTTTAAAAACTTCCGAAGAAGGCAAGATGTGTTCCCTCGCGGCTTGAATCGGATCTGGAGTGAAGGTGGTCTGATCTATTCTCCTCCCTTCTCCGGGACTCCTCCGGAGGATGTGACATTAGAGGATAACGACGATCGCAATGTCTTGGAGGAAGTATTAGATCGGGGTTTTGTACGGGTCGGCATCAATGGGGATCTTCCTGGGTTCAGCCAACTGGTAAACGACGAATTCGTAGGAGTTGATGCTGATTATGGTCGGGCGATCGCGGCTGCGGTGTTTGGGGACCCCGAGGCAGTGGAGTTTGTGGTTCAGGAACGGTCCGATCGGTTTAGCGATGTGGCCAATGGCATAGTAGATGTGACCAGCCATGCAGCTACCCATAATCTAGTTCGCGATGCCGTGCTTGGGGTAGATTTTGCGCCTGTCTATCTTTTCGACGGTCAAGTTGTATCGGCTCCAATTGACAGTGACATCGACTCGTTGGAGGATCTGGAAGGTCGCTCCCTCGGAGTGTTTGCTGGTACGACCTCCGAACAGAATATCATAGAAGTCTTGGATGAACTTGACATTACCGTTGACTTAGTCACCTTCGACAGCGGGATCGCACTAAATGAGGCCTATCAAAATGGTGAAGTTGATGCGGTTACTGGTGATGGCAGCTTCATCCAGGGACTGGCTTTAAGTGTACCTCCTGAAGAACGTATTCCTTCACGCCCGATCGCCACAGGGTTATCAAAAGAACCTTTGGCGATGGCAGTGGATGAAAATCAGTCCGAGTGGAAGGATGTGGTCTCTTGGACAGTGTATGCTACTATCCAAGCAGCAGAGTGGGGCATTACCTCGGAAAATGTCGAGGACTTCCTTGATAGCGACGATGCAGCTATCCGGCGCTTCTTGGGAGTGGAAGGTAATTTAGGAGAAGGTCTGGGTCTATCTAACGACTTCGTGGTAGACGTGATCTCAGCCTTCCCCTTCCCCGATGCACCCCCCCCGATCGGCAACGATCTCTTTACCGATGGCGGTCTGCAATATTCTCCTCCCTTCGCATAAGGAAAATGTAGGGTGGGCACTGCCCACCATCTGGCAAATGTCGGGTGTACAGGGTGCATTTCAATGCAAGACATCTCTTTGGTTGGGTTGTCGAAAGTTACCCAACAAGGGCAACGCATACAACATTGATTTGTTGGGTTTCGTGCCTCAACCCAACCTAGGAGATTAATATTTTTGCAAATATGCAGTCCACCCGGTGGGCTGTGCCCACCCTACGGCAAAAGGATAAAATAAAAAAAATGGTTGCAGCAAAAGCTTTGGATCGAGGAAAAACCTCCATCCGCAAACAACCTCAATGGATTCAGGATAGCTTCTTTCTCGGGAATGACTTTCACTATCGGAAGAAAAACTGTCTCCCTCACAATGCCCTGAACCTATCCGTGTTACTGTCTAGTATAGGGGCGATCGGGGGCAATACAATTATATCAGATTTCGCTAATTGTATACGATCCAGTTAATGAGGTGATTGTGCAATGGAGAAGATAACAAAATATCGGGAGTATATTCAGAATCTATTGACTCGTTACGCTAGTACTGATATCTCGGACGAGCAAGTGGAGGTGCAACTGATCTTGGACCCGGTGCGAGATCATTATCAGTGGATGAATGTGGGGTGGCAGCATCTTACTCGCGTCTATCGATGTGTGATCCATTTTGATATTAAAGATGGTAAAATATGGCTTCAGCAGAATTTAACCGATCGCGATCCCGCTGAAGAATTAGTTGCCATGGGAGTCCCTAAAGAGGATATCGTCCTAGGGTTGCACCCTCCCTACAAGCGACAGTACACTGAATATGGTACTGTCTAATGTAAGGTGGGCACTGCCGGCAGTGCCCACCTTACGGCTGAAAAGGATAAAAAACATTATGGTTACAACAAAAGCCTTAGATAAAGGAAGAACCTCTATCCGCAAACAACCTCAATGGATTCAGGATAGCTTCTTTCTAGGTAATGACTTTCACTATCGGAAGAAAAACTGTCTAGCCCACAATGCCCTGAACCTATCCGTGTTAGGATTAATATTAGGGGCGCTATATTTTTTCTGTTATCTAGGTACGATGCTGCCACCATTATTATACATACCCCTGGGCAGCTTGGGATTGGGAGTTTGTTTCTTCATGCTCTTCATTTTGGTGGTCCATGAAGCATGCCATGATATGTTTGTGGTCAGCAAAGACCTGAAGAAAGCCCGAACTTGGAATCGCATTTGGGGATGGATAGTTTGCTTTCCTTTCGGTATAGATTATATTAACCACTGGGAAATCGGACATGAACTGCATCACCTCTATCTCACTGAACCGACAGATCCCCAGAATTGTCCGGAAGCTATGTATACGGGACGGAAATTGTGGCAGCATGTAGCTAAAGCATTATTATTGCCCGGTTACGCTCACATATACGATCGCTACAATGACTGTCCCGCAACCCAAGAATATGCCAGAAGTTGGCAGTTGTTCGTAAGTATGCTAGGACTATGGACAGTTACATTGAGTTTAGCAATAATATATTTAGGTTGGCCAGTTGCAGTGGCTGCTTTCTTGGGAGCAGAGATCCTGTCGGTATTCAATCAATTTAAAATAGCCATGGAACATGCCGGGGAAATTGCTCGCCGGGAAAATCCCTTCATGAGGTCTGTCAGTTCCTTTTTTCCTTTGCGACAGTTGTTGATGCCCTTGAATATATCGGTCCATTTTGAACATCACTTGAACTGCTACGTTCCCTGGTACGATCTCATGAAATACCATCGGCAACTGGAAAAAATTGTTCCTCCCGAAGTGCAAAAGCAGATCTTTCGATATAATAGAGATGTGTGGCAGCAGATACGGTCTCGTTAAAAAGCCTTTGCGTTGCTGCCCGAACCCTAAAGGGTCCGGCTAAAAGAACGAAGCCCGCCTGCGCGGGCTAGAGTACAAAAGTAAGATGCACCCGGAAAACCTTATACATAAGAGTTTTCCCCCCTCGTTCCCGGGAACTGCCTGGGAACGAGTAACGAGGCGAGTGCCTATAGTAGCACAGGGTGCAAGATAATGAGATTAGTATGGGACGAGCAGATTATGGAAAGAATATCGGTCAATCCTCAAATACGTTTTGGCAAACCTTGTATCGCTGGCACTCGCATTACTGTCCAGGAAGTGCTGGAACTACTGGATGCAGGACTTTCATTTCAAGACATTATGCGCGATTACTATCCAGATATTCAAGTGGAGGACATCCGCGCCTGTCTTAAGTATGCTATTGCATTGATAGCGGCTGAAGATATTCACTATCTGTCTGCATAAAAATGAGATTATTGCTGGACCAAAACATATACGCTGTGACAGCAAGATTGCTCATAGACGCTGGGCATGATGTTATTCTAGTAGCTCAACTTGGTCTTTCCCAGGCAAGTGATGAAGAAATACTTACAACAGCGCGGGAACAAAACCGGATCATGGTCACGGGAGATAGAGATTATGGGAACCTGGTTTTTGTTAAAGCTATTGTATCGGGTGTTATCTACCTGCGGATATCACCGGCAAACATAAACGCAATCGGAAGCCAACTAGAATTAATTCTACAAACTTACCCGGAAGTAGAATTAGCACAATCTTTTGTGATTGTAGAACCAAGTAGAGTTGCGACTAAGTTCCCAAAAACTTACACATCTCTCATATTTAGAGGAATCATCAGTAATAAAAAAGCTATTTTCGGTATAAAAAACTTATCAAGTTTACGTAGGATATAGCAGAGCAGGCGCTCGTCTTACTTGAGAGGGGCAAATGAAGCGCAAGTCCACTTGCTTTTAGTGATGCAAGTCCACTAAGCTTGAAATTAGCAGTGGATGGCTAGCCCTGGCTGCTAACTATAAGCGCTCGCTGGCTTTGGGCCACGAGTTTTGCTGGCTGCGGCCTCCCGTGTCGAAAGATGCGGATGTTATACTTGCACCGATCTAGTTGTTAGATTTGTGAGGGTTAAACGCAGCACATAGGTTGAGAAGACTACAGCACTTCTCAATAAGGTGAGGTAGGGTGTGGTCAAAACCCGTTGATCGTTCATGGTACCCCCCAGTCGTCGGATCCCCCCAAACCCCCCTTAAAAAGGGGGGCAACCGGTGCGCCCCCCCTTCCCAAAAGGGGGGGCTTGGGGGGGATCCTCTACAACAAATGCATGACCACACCCGGTGAGGTACAGTGAAAGCCTTGCTATCACAGGGTTTCATCGCTTGATGCTGTACCTCATAATTTCGATAAATGCTATATTATCGGGAGAAAGGGACGGACAGTGATTGAGAGTCTAGGTCTAAATAAGTTCCGGGTGCGACGATAATGCATGTAATGTCATGTCATGCCGCGGCCCGCGCAGGCGGGCTTTGTAAGTGTAGCCGGGCCCTTTAGGGTTCGGGCTATGAGGCCGAGTACCAACTGGTGCAAGACCACACCCTGGGCACACCGCGTCACGGGTGAAGTGAAAGTCAGATGTATAGGGTGATGCATTCTAGCCCGCGTAGGCGGGCTTTGTACCTGTAGCCGGGCCCTTTAGGGTTCGGCGGCGGGCGGGTGCAAGACCCCATCCGGGGATCCCTTTGAGTCCATCGCGATCTGACAAGAAACCGGGTTTCTGACGCGGACTGTGGGGGAGGCGGATAGTCAAATTCCACGCAACCACCGGTCCACAGCAGGACTGCAACCGGTGGAATATAGCCGGAAAATTCCCCGAAAGGGCAGTCCATACCGGCGAGAAGCGTCTACTTCGACTCGGGATATCGGCTTCCCCGAGGGGAAAACATCAGTATATATACGCGAAGTCCAGTCGTAATTGAGTGTTGTTACAGATGAGTTGGTGGCAAAGTCCAGACCGTCGCCACCGGCTAACCAAAAGCTTTTTATGAAGATTCTGTAAAGATAGGAAAATGTACTTGCCACTTGGGAGAGAATTGAGGCATACTAGAAAAAACGCGATGGCCGGGTACGAGAGGTCCGAGAGGTACCACCTGTGAGGCAGACAGAGAGGGCAGTAGTCCTATTGCGCCAGTCAGCTTGACGGTGTCCCACCAATCGACTGAAAACACTATTTAATAACGCGATCGCACACAGGGTGCGGGAAAAATTACCACCTAAGGGAAAGAAATGAAAAAAATTACCAAAACCTTGGCCGCTGCCGCGACTACCGCCGCGACGACAGCATTAGTGGCGACTTTGACGACGGCGAGCGCGAGCGCCACTTCTTTCTACAGTACCGAAATTTTCGGCGGGACGCTCACGATCGAGTTCGACGGAAACCGAGACGAGTTCTTGGACAGCGGAGTGACAGATTGGAGTAGTGTATCGTTTACGGGAGGAAACGATTTCGGCGAAACATACCAACCGTTCTTCGCAGGGGAATATTACTTCGAGGACCGATGGGACGGTGCAGTGCGGGGATGGCGACCGAGTGATGGGGGCAAGGGGGGACTATATCAGTGGGTCGGCTCGGCTCCGGAGCACTTATTGGTCAAGGCTACCGACGGTACCGGCACTGTCACCACGAGCGTTTTCTTGGAAGATGAGTATTGGGTCGAAACTTCTACCGGGGGGCGAGGCGGCTCCGGCGGGGGTGGAGAGCCCAGCCCCAGAGAAGGCGGAAGCGTCGTGTCCGGCGCGGGGGGGGAGCAAGAAGCGGTGTCCACCCCGGAGCCCAGCTCGGCGATCGCCCTTTCCGTGCTAGCGTTGGGAGCAGTAGCATCCAGACTGCGGCGTCGTTCCAAATAGCTTAGCACCAAGTCGAAAGAAGAGTCAAGTTTTTTCTTTTTTCGGTAATTCGATACCTGTCAGGCCCGAAAAACATTCCCCGTGGCCCAGACAGGTATCGGGGGTTATAAAAATAAAATTTCCTTTCTTAAATATGCTATTAATTGAGAAATATTCCTATTTGAGAGAGAAAAATATCCCTCAGCAGTTGCCAAACGGCATTTAGACAGTACGATCCCTTGTTTGACTCGCGACGAGGCTAATAGAACTTTTCTAAGGCGACTTCATAAGCATAACTATTAGCACGGACAAAATCGATGGCCGCCGTGACAATATCGTCCCGTTCCAAAGTCTGGGCTCTTTGGGCCCAAGGCAAAACCATCTGCCCGGGAGATTCTTGCTTGGGTTTAAGTTTGAGAATATTTGGCAAGAACTTTCTCCCCCAGTGGGAGCGGTTATCAGACTTAGCCCGGGGTTTATATCTGTTACAAAAGTGTTTATATTTTTCGGCACAGCCATCTAAATTATCGGCAAGTTCGAGGAACGCCGGATGCCATTGGGTCAACCCATCATCTGTTAAGCGTGCATAGGATCCATAGTTAGAAAAGTCATAGAAAAAACCTTGTTGCATGCCGGCAGTTTTGGGATTGGCATGTATGTAGCGGAGGGTATTTAACACCCTTTGGAAATCGGAGTTGGGAAATCCTTCACTAAAATAACGCTTCTCCCAGAAATGGCCGGTGCGGTTTAACATCCGATTGAAGCACATCGCCGTATACCAATTAATCCAATGCATGATTTTGGGTAAATCTTCCGGTTGGGCCGGTTCCAGGAGATAATGGACGTGGTTGGACATGATGCAGAGTCCATAGAGTTTGAACTGGTACTTCTCAATGGCCTTTTTGAGGGCGTAGAGGAAGACTTGCTTACATGTGTGGTTGGTCAGCTTAAATTCCCGGTTGTTGCAGCGGGAGGTGACGTGGTAACAATAGTCGGGTAAGAGTTCTCGTGACATAGGAGTGGGTGGGAGGCCAGAAACCGGGTTTCTTTTACAGATTATCATCTTGGTGGCCTCAATGACAACAGAAACCCGGTTTCTCGGAACCAAGCGCGTGGGGGCCAGAAACCGGGTTTCTTTGGTAAATGCTCATCTTCGTTGCTCAATGACAACAGAAACCCGGTTTCTCGGAACCAAACCCGCCCGTGTCCGCCAGAAACCGATGGTACGGGGAGACCTCCCGTGGGGGTTGAGAAACCGGGTTTCTTTGGAAATGGCTGCAAATTGCCCTTAACTTGATAAAAGAAACCCGGTTTCTTGTCCGTTGGCCATCGACTACCCCGAACCCTAAAGGGTCCGGCTACATGAACAAAGCCCGCCTACGCGGGCTGTGCGATCGCCCGTTGGTGGTGGATGCGATCGCGAACATAACGTAGGGGCACGGCAGGAGCAAATTATCGGTAAAGATGAGAAATGTTTGTATCGCCGTACCGCAGCCCCATGGGGATGGGAATGCCGATGCGATCGACGGTTGGCGTCACGCGGGCTCTCCCCTTCAACACGAACAAAATTATTTAAAAATGCGCAGGAGAGCCCTGCCACAGGGCGCTCCTTGTGGAGTGGAAGAGAGCGATCTAGAGATTTACCTGACCCGGAGTTACGCTCTGGCGCGCCTATTTCCGTTGCTTGACCCAAGTGAGGCGCTTTTGGCGCAGTCCGGGCCGGGCATCCCTGGTTTCGCTTGGGCTTTTTCCAAGCCCCCATCAACCTTCATTATGAATATAGTATAGCTAACGGGAGTGGAACTTGTCAAGGGAAAAGGTAAATTTTTTTCCCCTCTCTAGGTAGATATTTATTTTATCTTCATTGAACGTGATACTCTACCCATAAATGGGCGACAGGTGTGTGAGTCCGGTTGTAGTATCGTAAAATGAAGGAAGTATAAGACGATCGGGTTATGAATGGGAATATCTGTTAATCGGAAAATCGGTTTTGGCAAGGGGGCCCATGGGCGCGATCGCATGTAATTGATAGCCATCTGACAAGAAACCGGGTCTACTGCGACCAATGGTTAAGGAAAAAAGCAGCCATAACATCAATAACCCGGTTTGGATCCCCCCAGGGAGAGGTATTCGCAGTAGCAAAAGACCCCCGATCGCATCCCTGTAATACCATTTTGTTAAAGATATGATAGACTTGACGGTAGCACTCATTCTCAGGAGGCGGAGCCTCAGAAGACCGTTCCCAGGTAGAACCTGGGAACGAGAGGGTAGGTTTTTTCTCTATCATAACTTTAATAAATTGGTATAATACATGGCTATCCTAGGGGCTCTACAAAACAGAGCCCCCATAAAGATAACCTATATGTGGATTTAGGTTCGACCTTAAACACAGTTCTTTAAATACAGTCATTGCCATGGCATTTAAGAGAGAATCCCCTGCTTGGCGATCGGAATTATTTACCCGTTCAAACCACTCCATTAAAGTCTCAGACTTAAATAAATTTATCTCAGCACAATCCACATATTTCTCCTTGAAAGGCTGCCAAATACGCTTGATGATCTTCTCTTTCATCCGATAATATATTAACGGCTCACTGCCGCCAGATTTACTCCGTTCCACCCAATCATTATGAAGCCAGTCTGAAGCC
>JBFRWI010000170.1:0-24012 GCA_051439505.1 Hormoscilla sp.
GCCGTTCCTTCTGGTGAAAACGACAGCGACACCCTCTCTGGGGGTGCGGGTGCTGACAATTTCCTGTTCAACAGCCCCAACACCGGACTGGACATCATCACCGACTTCGTAGGGAACGAAGACCGCATCGGCATATCTGTAGAAGGATTTGGCAGCGGTTTGCAAGGGACGGGAACCGTACCCGAGTTACTAGATCCGACTCAGTTCATCGTCGCAACAACTGCAACTTCTCCAGAACACCGATTGATCTACAATGAAACGAATGGGAACCTGTTGTTCGATGCAGACGGGAATGGTAGCGCTGAGGCAGTAGTGATAGTGACATTAGCAGGAAACACCTTAATTTCCGCAGGGGATATCCTGCTGTTTTAGTCAATCAGATCGCCAAAATAAATGTAGGGGCACGGCATCCACAAATGATCGGTAAAGGCGATCGCGTTATTACCGCCGTGCCCCGGCCCGCAGGCGATCTCCAAATATCCGGTCTACCCCGCAAGCGATCGCAATAACGATGGTGTCCGGGGCACGGCGTTATTTAATTTATTTAATTCCCCGATAATTAATGGATGCCGTGCCCCTACAAGGATACATTTATTTGCGATCGGGGCAGAAGTCATGGCAGGGGATGTTATGCTGTTATAGTTAGCGGATGGTGGGCGATGCCCACCCTACATTATATTAGGAAAATAAACCTGTGAGCGATCGCGTCCATTTATGCCAGGAAGAAGAGCCTCAACCAGGGGTGACCGGGGAGACCCCGGTCACCAGAAAAAATGGTGCCAGATATGAGTCGAATATGTTACCATAATACCATACTGAGCTAGAAAAAAGATGACACCTTTAGTTCCCACATTATCTTTATCCGCCGGGTTAACCCAGGAGTTAGCTGTCTTGACTGAAACAGGTTTGTATGACAGCCAAGAAGATTTTATCGCAGATGCGGTGCGGACTTTTTTGGCAGCTAGACCCGATCTGCGAGAGGCGATCGCCTGTAAACTATACGAACGGGGCGTGTTTTCTCTCGGTCGTGCGGCAGAATGGAGCGGTCTTGATATTGAAGCGATGAAACAAGCACTCGATCGGTGGGGAGTCGTCCGCCAGGCATTCGAGACAAGCGATCGGATAGAAGCAATGGCTCATAATACTCTCAAAGCAGCAGGAAGATGAACCTTACTATTATCCTAGATACTGACTTTCTCAGTGCCTTTCTGAAAATAGAGCGTCTACCGTTGATTAGAGAATTATATCAAGTGGAAGCGCTCTACATTCCCGCAGCAGTGTACCAAGAAGTGGCTGCGGGAGAACAGCTCCCCCGCCTGCTAGCTGTCTCTTGGATGCAAGTAGTTTACCCTAATCCAGAACAATTGTTGTTTAATTATGATGCCTTAAGAGGTCTAGGTGCAGGAGAAAAAGAAGCGATCGCACTGGCTTTAGAAATGCAGAGTTCTGTGCTATTGAGCAATGATAATCAGGCTCGACGCATTGCGACTAGCCTTGGCGTGAATGTGGCGAACATACCGGCGTTTCTTTTAGCCTGTAAGATTGCCGGATTACTGAATTCGGAGGCAATGGGTGACTTAATTACTTCTTTGCAGGAGAAAGATTACTATCGGTTCCGTCAGGATGTGCTGGACTTGCTGATGTCCTAATCAAAGAGGTAAGTTTCGTCGATCGCATCCATTTCTGCCAGGAGGCAGAGCCTCAACCAGGGGTGACCGGGGAGACCCCGGTCACCAGAAAAAACAAAAAGAGAGAATAAATTTATGATGAGTCAAGAAATCGCCGAAGGCTCTTTGGGCCTGGAAGCACGAGTCACCACCTTAGAAACAGAACTGGCACAAATGAAACAGTTGCTATCTAAAACCCTTGGAAAGCAGAGCCCTTGGTGGTTAAATGTTGCCGGTAGCTTCCAAAACGATCCTACCTTTGATGAAGCAATTCGCTGCGGACAAGAATGGCGTCAGGAAGCTGAATAAATTTGGTGATAGTGCAATGTACATTCTCGATACCGACCATCTGAGTCTCATCCAGCGTAACGGACAAGAAGGAAAGCGCATCCTCGCAAAACTAGCTACCATCGAAGCGCCCGTAGAAGTCGCAGTTACGGTGATTACCTATGAGGAGCAAGTAAGGGGTCGCCTTAAGCAATTCAAAATTCAAAATTTGAAATTCAAAATTGGGAAAGTCATTGATAGCAAGGGTTTCAGCATTTGGATCCATGCAATTTAAATGCGCGACAGCTTAGTGTTATATCTAAGGCAAAAACTCCCGACGAACAAGTTGCTGCCTATCAAGGATTACAACAACTTGCGCTTGACTACTATTCCATACCAATTGTCCCGTTTTGCCGTACCGCCGCTATCGAGTATCAACGCTTACGAAAAACCTATCGTCGTTTAGGGAGTAAGGATTTGAAAATAGCGGCGATCGTGCTGACAAACAATGCCATATTACTCACCCGAAACGAATCAGATTTTGTCCAAATCGTCGAATTACAAACAGAGGACTGGTCAAGGGTTATTTTGTAGTTATTTTGTAGGGTGGGCACCGCCCACCATTACTCTCGTTACCCTCGTTCCCAGGGTCTCCCTGGGAACGCTCACGACTAGGCTCTGCCTCCAGGGTAACTACATTATATTAGAGTTAGGAAAATCAACTAGCAGGAGAGAGCAAATGCTTACTTATGAAGAGGTACTGTCTGAAGTTAAACGCCTCCCGTTCCCAGATCAAACTCGGTTGCTGGACGAATTAACAACAATAGTTCGTCTCCCGGTCGAAGTTGAAGGTGACTCAGAAGAACTTATCCCGCCCGAAGAGATCGCAGAAAGCGAAGCAGCATGGCAGGATTACCGACGCGGTCGCGATCGGGGTATATCTTCAAAAGAACTCAAAAAGAAGTTGTTTGGAGAAAAAAAAGGCTGATTACATTTTACCCTAAGCAGCAGAACGCTACTTAGAGCGAATGCAACCAGAGGAGCAAGTGCGTATTGTTAATGCTTTGGATGCTTTAATTACCGATTCAGAAATGCTTGATATTAAACCTCTTAAAGGTCGTCGGAGAGTTACGGTTGCGGGTGGGGAAATATCGGGTGCTGTTTTTCGAGGACATAAAGAACGAGTTATATACTGTAACTCAAATTGGTCCGCGTGGGGATGTTTACAAATAGGTGCGATCGCATAATTTGTGCCCAGACAGTCCCTCGTCTAAACCGCCGGGGCACGGCAATAGATAGATTTTGGTTGTTCTCCTGATGTTATGGATGCCGTGCCCCTACTGCCCTGTTGATGTCAAATTGTGAATTGACAATTAACAATTGTCAATTGTCCTGTCGGATGGCGATCGATCGTCCAATATCATGTAGGGGCACAGCGCCAGCGTATCAACATATTTTCGGTAAAGATGATAATGTTATTACCGCCGTGCCCCGGCCACATGCGATCGCCCAATATCCTGGATGCCAGGGAAACATGCGATCGCCTAATTAAAATTGTGCCCAGATAGTCCCTCGTCTAAACCGCCGGGGCACGGCAATAGATAGATTTTGGTTGTTCTCCTGATGTTATGGATGCCGTGCCCCTACTGCCCTGTTGATGTCAAATTGTGAATTGATAATTGTTAATTGTCAAATGTCCTGTCCCATGGCGATCGATCGCCCAATATCGGTTCCGGGGCACAGCGCCAGCGTATCAACATATTTTCGGTAAAGATGATAAGGTTACTAGCGCCGTGCCCCGGCCCGCAGGAGATCGCCAAATATCCGGTCTACACCCCAGGCGATCGCACGACGATGATGCTGTCCGGGGCACAAGTTATTTAATTGATTTAAATACCCGATAATTAATGGATACGCGCGACCCTGTGCCCCGACATCGATACATTGATTTGCGATCGGGGCACAAGCATGGCAGGGAATATTCTGCTGTTATAGTCAGCTAATGGTGGGCGATGCCCACCCTACATTATATTAAAGTTGTTTGGAAAAAAAGGCGATCGGGTAATCTCTTACCAAATAGGTTCGAGATTGAGGACAAAACCCGGGAGAACATTTTCTCCCGATAAAGTCACGGGATTTTCAATTACTTCCACCTCTTGACCCGGGCGATAAATTTCTACTTGCTTGGTTCTGCGATTAATTAACCAACCCAAACTCATCCCATTATCCCGGTATTCTCTCATTTTTGACTGGGTCGCAGGCAAGCTATCACTGGGGGAAAGCAACTCCACGATAAAATCAGGGCAAAGATGGGGAAATCTCTGTTGTTCCGAAATCGTCAAGCTATCCCAGCGTTCCCGTCTCACCCACGCAGCATCCGGCGATCGATCGGCCCCCGAAGGCAGCTTAAAACCTCCAGATGAATCGAATGCCACCCCCGTCCCATCTGCATCCGCCCAATTAAATAACTGCTGAGTCAATCTGCCATTGCGGTTGCTGGTTTCTCCTCCAGTCGGGGACATGATAATTAATTCTCCTGTTACATTGCGTTCTAGTCTGAGATTCTTATTTGACAGACATAGCTGAAAAAACTCTTCATCTGTCAGTTTCATTACCGGGTTGACGTTTAAGGTTAAAGCAGTCATGTCGATTCTAGTAAATTATCTATCGTTTATTATATCATGTTTAGGTTGCAGTTTAGCCGCAAAAATTTGAGCAGCAGTCAGCTTAAGAGTCGGAAAAGTTGGCGAAGCAATCAACTCATCACCTTGATAGGAAGTTGCATCATAGAACTGATTTTCCAGGATACAGATGACGATCGTCTGTTCCAGGGGGTCTACAATCCAATATTCAGGGATTTCCAGGAGTCCGTATTCAGATCGTTTGGAGCGATAATCGTCAGTGCTAGTTGATGGGCTGACAACTTCGACTACCAGAAAAGGGGGTGGTTCATTCAGATCGATAATAGCCTCTCTTTCGGCTAAATCATCCCACTGGGTCTGGGACAAAACCGTCACATCAGGAATACGGGATGTATCCCAGCTTCTGCCACGAGGAGAACGAACCCCCACTAAAGCAGGTAAAGGAACCCAGGGCCGCCCCGAATCAGCGATTACATCCTCAAATTTATGTACGAGGTAACGGATGATGGCCCCGTGCTTGCCGGTCCCCAAACCCATAGGTACGAGTTCTCCATCCACCAGTTCATAACGACGGTCAGTACCATCGTCATAGGTGAGATATTCCGAAAAGGTGAGGCTCAGTGTAATGGTCATAGGGCTGTGGCAACCGCGATCGATTTCACCTGCATGACAAAACAGGGGGAGCGAATGCTCCCCCAACCGATGCCAGTATTATCCTTATCCTATGTTTCTAGTACGCCAGGCCCATACTGCGGGTGGTTTCCGCTCCCAAGTAGACCCGGATGCTCAGAAAGTCCGTGGGACAGGCGGTTTCACACCGCTTGCAACCGATACAGTCTTCGGTGCGCGGAGAGGCAGCGATCTGACCGGCTTTGCAGCCGTCCCAGGGCACCATCTCTAAAACGTCCAGGGGGCAGGCGCGGACGCATTGGGTGCAACCGATGCAGGTATCGTAGATCTTGACCTTATGAGACATAGAAAAATAACTCCCAAACTAAAAACACGACGGTAGTGTCGATTCGACAGGGTCACTCGTTAGTTTACCGCAACCCGCGAGCGGTGGGATCCCATTATGAGAAAAAAGTTTAAATAACTTGACATTTGCGCTGGCGGTCGGTACAGTCATCTGCGGTGAAAAGCAGACATGCTTGTATACAGAAGCAATATAGTCGGTGACTGGTGGAGCAGCAATGGTAGCAGTAGCAATTCTAGCGGCTGGACGGGGGACGCGCATGAAGTCCCAACTGCCGAAGGTTTTACATGCCCTGGCGGGCCGTACCCTCATTGCCCGGGTACTGGACAGCAGTCGAAAGCTGTCGGCCAAGCACCGTCTGGTGATTGTCGGTTATCGGGGAGATTTGGTCAAGCAGTCCCTTTCTGACTATCGGGACCTGGAGTTTGTCGAACAGACTCAGCAGTTGGGGACTGGTCATGCCATTCAACAATTATTACCCCACTTGCAGGACTTCACCGGCGATCTGGTGGTTCTGAACGGGGACGTGCCTTTATTGCGACCGGAAACGATTCAGCAGCTGGTGGCAATCCATCAGGCACGTCAGAATGCCGCCACTATTCTAACGGCCCAGATTCCCAATCCGAAAGGATACGGTCGGGTGTTTTGCGACCAGGACAATGTTCTGCAACAAATTGTCGAAGACCGAGATTGCACGACGGCCCAGCGGCAAAATCGCCGGGTTAATGCTGGGGTCTACTGTTTCAACTGGCAAAAGCTGGCAGGGGTGCTACCTCAGTTGCAGTCGCAAAATGACCAGCAGGAGTATTATCTGACGGATGCTTGTAGCTTGATGCATCCGGTGATGGCGATGGATGTGGAAGATTATCAAGAGATTTTCGGCATCAATGACCGCAAGCAGTTGGCCACAGCCTATGATATCTTGCAAGACCGGGTGAAGGATGAGTGGATGGCCCAGGGGGTGACCCTGGTTAACCCCGATAGCATTACCATTGACGATACCGTGCGCATCGGGTCAGATGTGATTATCGAACCACAAACCCATCTGCGCGGCGATACAGTGATTCAGTCGGGGAGTCGCATTGGACCGGGTAGCTTGATCGAGAATAGTCAGATTGGTGAAAATGTCACGGTGCTGTACTCGGTGGTGACCGATAGCATAGTCAAGGCGGGGACTCGTGTCGGTCCTTATGCTCATCTGCGGGGTCACGCGGAGGTGGGAGAGTCCTGTCGTCTGGGTAATTTTGTCGAACTCAAGAATACTAAGGTGGGCGATCGCACCAGTGTAGCCCACCTTAGTTATCTGGGGGATGCAGGAGTCGGGGAACGAGTTAATATCGGTGCTGGGACAATTACTGCTAACTACGATGGGGTGAAAAAGCATCGCACCGAGATCGGCGATCGCTCGAAAACCGGTTCCAATAGCGTGTTGGTTGCCCCCGTGACCTTGGGGAAAGACGTGACGGTAGCAGCGGGTTCTGTAGTGACAGAAGATGTGGGGGATGATGCCTTAGTCATAGCCCGATCGCGTCAAGTAGTGAAACCGGGTTGGCGGTTGCAGGCAAAAGATGAAAGCAAATAGTTGTCGATCTCCTGGAATATCTGTTATTGTAGTTATTGTAGGTTGGGTTGAGGCACGAAACCCAACAGTTGGATTTCCCTGACGTTCTAGATGGGGAAATAAAGGTTTAATTGGTGGGTAATTACCCGGATGAATATGAGTTTTTGAAGTCAGATAATGATTGAGGTAGAGTCAAAACTGGTAACATTAAATGGCATCACTTGGGAGCAGTTCCAAGGAATAGCAGCAGAGTTAGAGAACAACCGAAATGTCAGACTGAACTATCCGACCAATACAAGGCCGTGAACGAATTCCTACAGGCGATCGGAAATGGTTAATGTTAGTAGGTTGGGTTTCGTGAGGAAACCCAACCTAAGATAGCAGAGCGCAATTGTTAATAGCAATTAACAATTAGCAATTAACAATTGACAATTATCCTAAGTTTGTCGATGCCCACAGGACTAAAGGGAGAGTGAAAAAACTCATCAGGGTAGAAACAACAACAGTTCGGGCGGCACGGGGTGCATCTCCTCCAAACTCGGTGACTAACACAACCGTATTCACTGCCGTCGGCATGGCCAAATCCAACACCAAAACTTGCACATCTAACCCATCCATGTGCAGCAAATAGCGACCGACAAGATAGGCAATTAAAGGCGATACTAGCAAGCGCAGGGCAGCAGCACTCGCTTCATAAATCCCCACAGCAAAGCGAGTGCTAGCTAATTGCATCCCCAGAATAACCAAGGCAATGGGGATAGATGAATACCCTAACATTTCCACACCTTTATCCAGTTGCCAGGGGAGTTCGATCGCGAAAAGTCGCAGGATTAATCCGGTCAGCATTGCCCAAACTAGAGGTAGCTTGAATGTTAAACGCACCCCAGCAAGAAAACCACCTCCCTTGAGCAAGGCGGGACCTGCACAAAATAATATTATACTGGCCGCTATCAGGCAAACAATGGCTCTTTCCAGTCCGGGTTCTCCTAAAGCAAAGGTAATGAAAGGAAGACCGAAATTGCCTGTATTGGGAAACACGGTGCTAGCAATCAGGCTTTTCTGGACTGGTGGCGATAATTTGCAGAGTTTGCCCAATCCCTGAGCCGTCAGGTAAACTAGCCAAGAGGTAATTGCAAACCCAGCAATCAAAAGGGCGGTGCTTTCGGCAGATAAGGTTGTATTGTACAGGTTGGAGACAATTAAGGCTGGTGAGAGGATGTAGATGCTTAGTTGAGAAAGGGTTTGCTTCTCTAGGGCCAAGGTGCGACCAGCGATGAAACCAATGATAATGATAAAGCCGATAGGAACTAGAGCAGGTAAAATAACAGTCATGCGATCGCGCCCCAATGAAAACATCTTGTATATGTTAAACTAGAATATAGCAGTTCTCATCCTTTGTGTGATATGCGATTGGTGAGATTGCTTCGGGGGGGGGGGTTAATGCATAAAGCATAAGTTGATCGCGGTTATCCCCCCCTCGCAATGACAAATAGGCGATTCTATTATATACCACATAAATGCATTCGAGATTCGCAAGATCTCACCCATTCATATTATCCCATCGTAATTGTCCGATCTGGATTTAGCGGTATGGTGGCCGCCCGCTCGCAGTGCTGGTCGCCACAACTACTAGAGAAAGCAATTAGCCTAATTTTGTGGATGCCCACAGGACGAGAGGGAGAGTGAAAAAACTCATCAGCGTAGAAACGACAACAGTCCGGGCCGCACGGGGAGCATCTCCCCCAAACTGGGTAACTAACACAACTGTAGTCACCGCCGTAGGCATGGCAGACTGCAACATCAATACTTGTAAATCTAACCCATCCAGGTACAGCAAATAGCGACCGACAAGATAGGCAATTAGTGGTGCCCCCAGCAAACGCAGGGCCGCAGCAATACCTTCGTAAATTCCCACAACAAAGCGAGTGCTAGCCAATTGCATGCCCAGAATAACCAAGTCAATGGGGATAACTGCATTTCCTAGCATTTCCACACCTTTATCCAGTTGCCAGGGGAGTTCAATAGCCAAAAGTCGCAGGATTAATCCCGTTAGCATTGCCCAAAATAGAGGCAGTTTGAGGGTTAAGTACACCCCAGCACCAAGGTTACCCCCCTTGAGCAAGGCTGGACCCGTGCCAAATAATATGATAGTGTTCGCTATCAGGCAGACAATGGCTCGTTCTAATCCTGCTTTTCCCAAGGCAAAGGTAATGAAAGGAAGACCGAGATTTCCGGTATTGGAAAACACAGTGCTAGCAATCAGGCTTTTCTGGACTGGTGCCGGTAACTTCCAGAGTTTGCCCAATCCCTGAGTCACCAGGTAAACTAGCCAAGAGGTAATTGCAAATCCAGCAATCAAAAGGGCGGTGCGATCGGCTCCCAAGGTGGTCCGGTACAAGCTGAAGGCGATTAAAGCTGGTGTGAGGATGTAGATGCTTAGTTGAGAAAGGGTTTGCTTCTCTAGGGTCAAGGTGCGAGCAGCGATGAAACCCATTAAAATAATGAAGCCGACAGGAACTAGAGCAGGTAAAACAGCAGTCATGCGATCGCGCCTTTATGAAAACGTCTTGTATATCTTACCTACAGTTCTTTCTTGTTTGTGCCCTTGTGGCCTTGTCTGTCGGTGCCATGGCCGATCGCCACAACTGCCACCCCCGCAAGCAAGAGGACAGCACCAGCAAATACCTGCATAGTAGGAATCTCGCCAAAGATGAGGTAGCCAAGGAAACTAGCGCCAACGGGTTCAAAAAGGACGGAGAGGGCAACCGAGGTGGGGGACATCCAGAGAAGCGCCCAGTTCAATCCAGTGTGGCCGACCAACTGGGGCAAAATCGCTATTAATAGAATATAGAGATAAACTGCCGGAGAATGGCCCGTGTAGCTGCCGCCGAATAAGAACGGCATTGGTAAGAGAACTAAGGCGGCAGTGCTGTAGGCAACGGCGATATAGCCCCCCAGACTTATCCCTTGACGCTGGGCCTCCCGACCGAGAAGCATGTAAAAGCTAGCTGCCCAAGCCCCGATTAAAGCTAGAAAATTCCCTAGGAGGGGATTGCTTCCCGGGTCGCCGCTGCCAGCATCCCCCAAGCCGATCGGGATACCCCCAGCAATGGCGATCGCAATGCCAGTGGCAGTCGTCAAAGTAATTTTTTCCCGAAACCAAATCCAAGCAAGAAGAGAAACCCAAATGGGATTAGTGGTCACCAGAGTCGTAGAAGCAGCAATGGAAGTATAACCCAGGGAGGTAATCCAGGTGGGAAAATGTATCGCCAGAAACAGGCCAGCGGCTATAGCATAGAGTATCGCCCGGGGGGATTGCTGGCCTAGTTGGACTTTACCCCAAGTGGGCAGCAAAATTAGGGCTGCCAGGGTTAAGCGGGAGGCTGCCAGCACCAGAGTAAACCCGAGGGCCCGGGTGCCCGCAGCTTCAAAAGCCAAGCGGCTGAAAATAGCGGAGGTGGAAATCGCTAAAACTGCGATCGCCAAGACCAGGGTAATTTTCCAAACTGGAGGTTTCATCGGGGACAACCCTGAAAAGACTTACGACTAAGTGCCCAAAAACCTACACATCTCTCATATTTGGGCGAAAATTCAGTACCAGCGGGATCATTATAGGTAATCAAAATCTTAGACAATTTCCGTATTTTTGCCATACACAGCGGAGTTGGGTTGTGGCTAGAGCTATAAGCACAAAGCTAATGAAGCTAATGTAATTCAAATAAACCGAGCATTGGCTGCTCAATGATACATGAAACATGAATATTATACCCCAGCCCAAGCAGCTAACCTTTTGGGAGTACATCCAGAGTCCCTGAGAAGATGGGAAAGAGAAGGGAAAATCACGTCGTACAGGACGCCGGGGGGGCAACGCCGTTTCCTCAAAAGGGAAATTGAAAGATTTGCAGGCATCGAGTTGCCAACTACAACTGTTTGTTATGCAAGGGTCTCAAGTTATTCCCAACGTGACGATCTTGAGCGACAACTTGAATACTTGCGCCTCCACTATCCAGAAGCGGAGTTCATTTCTGAGATTGGAGGAGGGCTTAATTTTAAACGGCGTAAATTTAAGTCCATTTTGGAACGAATTGTCAAGCAGGATATCCAGCGGCTTGTCGTTGCCCATCGCGACAGACTCTGTCGATTCGGCTACGAAATGGTTGAGTGGCTGTGCAAATACAATGCAGTCCAACTCGTGGTTCTCAATGAACAGCAACTCAGCCCAGATCAAGAGCTTGTTCAAGATATGCTGTCCATCATCGGTTGCTTCAGTCCTCGGATCTACGGTTTACGAAAATACCGAAAAGAAATTAGCGATAAAGTACGGGAAGAACCCATTCAAGAGAAGCCAGAAAATTCTCCAGAACAGGATCCTGAAAATCCCCCTAGTTCGGACGCCTGATCTGCATGTTATTTGGAAGTGGTAAAGTGCCTGCAAGGATAGCGCTATTAGAGGATGACTTGGAGAAAAGCTAGATGGCGGAAAAAACCATAAAAGTTGCATCATGGGCTGAGATCCGGAAGTGCCGGACAACTAGGAGCAAATCCCTCCAAGCCAACGAACCTTCGAGTTTATGCCCGGACAGGTTATCTGTAAATTTGGCGCAAAAAATCTCCTATATTGCCCCAATTATTTAACCCTCCAAATTGGCGATCGCCAACATATTATGCTCGACCCGGACTTTTTGCAGTATATCAATCATAGCTGCGCTCCAAATGTATTTTTTGATACGAGCGATCTCTTTTTGAGGGCCCTGAGTAAAATTGAAATTGGCGAGGAACTGACTTTCTTCTATCCATCGACGGAATGGTCGATGGATAGACAATTTGATTGTCTTTGTCAAAGCAAAGATTGCCTAGTTGTCAGTTGCTAGTTGCCAGTTGCTAGTTGTCATACTCCGGACGATATCGGGTAAAATAGCAGTCATGCGATCGCAGGAATGTCAAACATATTGTATATATTAAAATAGAATCATAGATCGCATGCACAGGAGAAAATGACAGCATCCCAAGGTTATCGCATCGTAATTGTCGGAGCAGGAATTGGCGGTCTGGTGGCCGCCCGATCGCTTGCCAGTGCTGGCGTCGAGGTGTTGCTAGTTGACCGCCACAACTACCACAGCTTCATGCCTCTAATTTATCAGGTAGCGGCTGGGAAACTGCCACCAGAGCTAGTTGCCTATCCCATCCGTCGGATGTTGCGGCGACACAATAATATTAATTTTCTCATGACCGAGGTGAAGCAGATTAATTTTGTCGATCGGGTTCTGGAAACGGACGGGCCAACAATTCCCTACGATTTTCTCGTACTCGCTGGGAGAAGTCAATCCCAATTTAAAAAAGTTCCCGGTGCGGCAGAACATGCTCTACCATTAACAACTATAGCAGAAGCTCTCACCCTACGGAACCACTTTCTCCATTGCTTTGAAAGGGCAGTTGCTTTTCGGGATCCAGGGCAACTCCCCCAACTCCTGACCTTTGCGATCGTAGGGGGCGGTCCGGCAGCGGTAGAATTAGCAGCTGCTTGGATGGAATTGATTAAAGGTCCATTAGCGAAGGATTATCCCGATCTAGATTGGCAGCAGGTGCGAGTGATAATTTTGCAATCTGCAAACCGTTTACTTCCGCAACTGCCCAGGCGCTTGGGGGAGTACGCACAAAAGCAACTGCGCAAGTTGGGAGTGAAGGTACATTTGCAGGCCAGGGTGAGGGAAGTTACTGCCGATGCCGTATATTTAGAAGATGGTACGATTATTAATGCTTCGACGATCGTCTGGACAGCAGGGGGGGAAGCTACTTTTCGAGATCCTACTGCTGTCGAACCTACTCTCCAGTTGCCAGAACATCCCGAAGTTTATGCTATTGAAGATCTCAGCTTACTGGAAGGGCAAGCATTAATTGGAGTTGCCCCGACAGGGCAGCAACTTGGAGTTGCGGTGGCCCGAAACATCCTGTTGCAGCTAAAGGGAGAAGATCCTTTACCTTTTCACGCTCGAAATCTTGGTAGGGCGGCTATTATTAAGCGTAATGCTGGGGTGGCGAAGTTGGGAAAACTGAATTTGACGGGTTTTCTCCCTTGGTTGCTTTGGTTGGGGGTTCGCTGGTTTTCTCTACCTGGTTTCCGCAACCGCCTCGCCGTGCTATATCATTGGATCTGTGACTTTCTCTGGGGCGATCGCCCTTATCTGCAGATTTTGCCATTCCCAGATGCGATCGCATCCTTTATCCCGGGTCTTGTCACTGAAAGTGAGACGATCGACATTCCTGAAGAAGTATAATCAAGGGGTAAGGTGGGCAGTGCCCACCCTACAGGCTGTTAACAATTAGTAAAGATGAAAGTACCCTCAACTGGACTACAGTCCCTGACTCAGTCGCAACTTGATGCCTGGGTAATTCAAGCACAAAACCATGCCCGATCGGGGGGTCAACTACCAGATTATATCCCGGGGCTAGCTGACGCCGATCCGGACTGGTTGGCCGTGCATATCCGCAACGTTAATGGTGATATTTATACCTCTGGAGACCTGACCCTGTCTTTTTCGTTAATGAGTGCGGTCAAGCCCTTTGTTTTGCTATACTTGTTAGAGCAGTTGGGTGCAGAAAGGGTATTTTCCCACGTGGGCATGTTACCGAGCGATCGCCCCTTCAATTCCCTGGACCAACTTCACGAAGATGAGAGTTTTCCGCGCAACCCGATGCTTAATAGTGGGGCGATCGCCCTCATGTCCCTACTCCCGGGGACAGATGGTTCGTCTCGCTGCGAAAACCTGCGCCTGTGGCTGAATCAAAAGGCCGATTGCCATCTAGTTTTAGATGAGTTAATATTAGCATCGGTGCGCAGTCTCCGGAATGAAATCAATATCGAGATCGCCTACGAAATAGCTGATGCTGGTTATCTGCAAGCATCAGTAGCGGTTACTATAGATACCTATAATCAAGTATGTTGTCTGGCTGGAACTGTTGGGGACTTAGCCAGTTTGGGGATGCTGCTAGTACCATTTCGAGATCGAGTATTAGCAGAAAACTGCCGCATTGTCAAGGCATTAATGACTACCTGCGGTTTGTATGAAAGTTCTGGAAGCTTTGCAGTGCAGGTGGGACTTCCCACTAAGTCAGGAGTGAGTGGGGCCCTATTGTCAGTGGTGCCAGGAGAAGGGGCGATCGCTTGTTACAGTCCCCCGATCGATGCAGCAGGTAACTCTATCGGGGGTTTGTTTCTGTTAGAACAACTGGCACGAACTTTGCATCTAAGCCTGTTTGGTTAAAATAATTGTATGGTGCGTTATATTTTGCATAACGCAGTATCCCAAAAGGATGGTAATGTTTTCTGATGACATATTCAGCAATCTCCCCTTAACTTAGCCGATCTGATTATACGTGCGATCGGCCCTTGCATTTTCCCATCTTACCCTAATTTTCCCCGACTGCAACAACTTCGGATAAATACTCGGCCATTAGCAATTAGCAACCATTATCATCCCTTCGTTGTGCAACGCCATTTTTCCTTGCTAATTGTCTGGTGGGCGGTGCCCACCCTACCCTCATGCGATCGCTAATTGTCTGGTGGGCGGTGCCCACCCTACCCTCATGCGATCGCTATTCACCAATACTCTATTCAAACATGCTGGTGAGGCGATCGACCTCATTTTGCGCCACATACATAGGAGCGCCTGCCAGAATGCCAGTAACATTGCTGAAAGGTTTGCCAATGTGCATTCCCTTACCATCGATCGAGAACTCGCGGATATCCTTATCATGCATGGAACCGCGCATCTTCAGGACAGTTATGCCGCGACGCATTTCCCCATACATTTCCACATAGCGCAGCAGAATAATCGAGTCAGTAATCGTAGAAATATGGGCTTCCGTGATGGAAGTACCGCCCATGAGGGTGGGAGTAGTCGAGGTGAACAGACCCCCAACCTCTTGTTTCTTGATAAAAGAAGTCAAGCTAATAATAAATTCCCGAAATCCCTTGAGACTGGAACCCCGTTCTAATGCTGAGAGACTATCTACCGCCACCCGATTTGGTTTGAATTCCTCAATAATCTCCTTCATCTTAATCAAGTGATTTTCTAAACCCGTAGTTTCTGGGTAGCGGCAGACTATCTTCAGCATTTTTTCTTTTTCCATCTTCTCAAAGTTAACACCCCAACCAATTGCATTACGATATAGCTGCTCTCTGCTTTCTTCAAAGGCAAATAACAAACATCGTTCCTGATTGGCAACCCCACCCTCCATAAATTCAGTTACCATCAAGGTTTTACCCGTACCAGTCGCCCCGGACACCAAAATAATCGAATCCCGGAAGAACCCACCCCCACACATATGATCTAGTTCCCGACTGCCAGATGTGATGCGGATGTTGGAAGAACGCTGCTCTAGCTCGATCGCCGAAAGGGGTATAATGATAATGCCTCGATCGGGCACGATGGTGAAAGGAAATTCTCCCTTTTGGTGTTCCGTACCCCGATACTTGAGAATCTCCATAGTGCGGCGGCGCTTCTCATCTACCAGCACGTTCCGGACGATTACCACATTATCTGCCACAAACTCTTCGACACCGTAACGACTAATCTCGCCGTATTCGGAAGTTCTCTCTGCCGTCAGCACTGCCGTCACCCCAATTTCCCTTAACACGCAGGAGATACTAAACAGATCGCTGCGGACTTGGGCGCTATCTGCCAGGTGGCTAAAAATCGCTCCCAGAGAATCCATCGAAACGCGCTGTGCCTTGATTTTGCGAATGGAAAACTCGATCCGCGCTAGCAATGCTCCCAAGTCATATTCGCCGCTAACCATCGGTTTGTCTCCTGGTTGGGGCGAGGCATCCACAAACGCCCATTTGCCTTCATCCTCCCATTTTTGAATGTTCCAACCGAAGCCCCGCATATTTTTCCGGATCGCTTTGGGAGGTTCTTCAAAGGTGACGAATACCCCATTTTCTCCCCGTTTAATGCCCTCAGCGATAAACTGACAGGCAAACACCGTCTTGGCCGATCCAGCCGTGCCAGCAATCAAAGTTGCCCGACCTTTCGGTAGCCCCCCTTCTGCTAAGAAATCGAACCCTGGAATGCCAGTTTCCAGCTTCTCTAGCTTCTCCATCGACTCTTGTTCCTGCTCTTGATTCATCATTTCCCAATTCCAAATTTACAACTGACCAGTGACTGACTGTGGGCACTGCCCACCCTACCAACTAACAACTGACCACTAACATGCTATTTTTGTTTAGACAGTAAATCTAGCCCTAATAGCACCGTCTCTGTATTTGACATATCCCCAATAATCCGCTGTAGGGGTGGTGGCAATTGCTTGATCAATGTCGGCGTTACTAGAATTTTATCATCCTCTGCCAGTTGCGGCTGCTCGATCACGTCAATGATCTCCACTTCATATTTATCTGCCAGTTCTTCCTCACAGATCCGCAACAAATTGGTGATCGCCCTTTGGGCCCTGGGCGTGTTTCCTGCTATATATAGCTTGAGTATATACTTATCATTGCTCATTTTTATTTGGTTCCTTTTGGCTTAACTTCTGATAATTATTGGCGATATTGATTTTATTCAAACCGATAAAGTATTTCCGGTAGTAGGATGCCAAGTCCCCCATCAGTTCCAGAACCATCAACCGCCCTTCTGCCACATAAGCCTTAGCCTTAACCGGTGTAGCATCTTGGGTTTTTTGCTTCAAGGTTGTGGTGTGAATTTCGACCACATCCCGGGGGGCCGCTTTCAGGAAACCCAGTTGTTCTGCCAGCCCGCGCAGCTTGTCCGAAATATTATGCTCCACTTTATAAACATGCTGTTCTAATGCTAGTTCCATTAAATCACCATATTGTTGCACTATTTCATTAAATATTTCTGGCACGCCCTCGCGCAAGGGGGTTAAGCCAAATAGTTTAGCTGTGATGTTCGTTTTCGGTGAAGACGCTAGCTGATCTAGCAGGAGCATTTCCTGCTCCTGTTGTTCCTGCAACTGGTTGTTTTGGTTGCTTTCCAACATTTGCAGCTGCTGTTGCTGGCCGTGCGCCAGGCGAATGGCGTATACTAACAATTTACTATCTACTTGGTCTTTTGCCAAATAGCCATGGGCCCCCAACTGTAGTGCTTGGACGATAATAGTTTCGTCCTTCTCTCCTGTGAGAAGGACGATCGGCAGACTGGGAGCATGCTTTTTGATCTGGACGAGCGTATCCACCCCACTGCTGTCGGGCAACCCCAAAGTCAACAGTACCACATCAAAGTCTGCTGTCGCTAGTTGCTCTATCCCCGTGGAGAGCCGGTCAGCGCAGGTCAACTGGAAAGAAACATTCTTGACAAAGTCAGAAGGCTGGGCCTTGGCCAGCAGATTCAAGACCCGGTCTCTGTCTTCCGGGTCGTCCTCAATCAATAATACCTTGTACGTATTGCGCAGCATATCTGGGCCTCTACTCTCCTAACTGCTTTTCGGTCTCGGTCTTGGCCTGGTCGCGATCGCTAATCTTTTCCCTTGGCTCTATTATCTCTATTATATCTGACCAGAGCTATTTTGTCAAATGTAAAAAAAATCTGCTAATGGCTAATGGTTCATGGCTAATTGCTAATTGCTAATTGCTAATTGCTAATCGCTAATTGCTAATGGCCAGATGACATGTGATTTGAATTGCTGGCAATTGATAGATTATATCCTCAAGAGGCGATCGCATATCGCTCTGTCTTGATAACCCGATCGTGCTTATCGAAAATTATTTCATATTCAAACCAGGCAAAATCCCACCACTTGCAGCCCCCATCATGACCGTAGTACCAATCTTCATCTTCCCACTTATTTCCATAAACACCATTCGGCTTACCTCAAAGTTTGAACACCTCTTCTTTACTCATTCCCACTCTGATAGAATCAAACTTATCTTCTGAAAACTCTTCTGGGAGAACAGTATCAATCAGTGGATTCAGCGGAAATATATCTTCGGTAAAGCGGAGCACAAAGAACATCGGTAAAACTACCAGTAAGAGCAGGAGGAGAATAATAATTGGTTCCAAATTTGAGCTTTGGTTATTCATGGATTTAGCCTCAAGCATCACTTCATCATATACATTGTAGCATTTATCTGTCAGCAGTGTGATTGTGTAACTTATCTTCAAAGATATTCACAAATCTTTACAGTCAAGTTAATGACAGTAGAGGCAGTAATCGATAGGATAGGAATATGGGTGGGAGTTAGAACTGCTATACTCATAGTGCGCTCTGGCTAATGGCTAATTGCTAATGGCTAATTGCTAATTGCTAAATGTCGCCAGTAAAAACATTTATTCATCCGCGTCGGTTACTCTGTATGGTACAAGGTCACAAATCATCCCGGTGTTGTGCAACGCCCTCCCATTTTATCTATCCGTAAGAAATCAAGGAGCAAATAAATGAATTACAGCAAACCTAATACAAAAATCCCCTGGCTTTGGCTGACAGTAGCGTTTGGAAGCTGTAGCTACCTTGGCTTTGTGCTGATCGCGTGCCCATTTGGGGCGATCGCCCTAGGGTTACTATTATCCTGGATCTCGGCTTTGATGCCAAAAGTGATTAGCAGCATTACATCTAGATGTCTATCAATGATGATTTTCAAGGGACCGATACCCGCTCTGATGTTATTTTCACTTTACGCACTACAGGTATTTATACTTTTCGGCGGATTTCGCCACGAACGGTGGTTTTGGTTCTTAAACGGAAGCGGACCAGTGATTATAGCTTGGGCAATAGTCTTTAGCTTGGTTGCGGCTCTAGCTTTATCTAAAGCTAGTAAAATATTGTCGAACAGGTTTAGCCAAGTCAAGATATTTGGAATTCTGACTGGAACGAGTGGAGTCGCAATATTAGTATGGCCGCACTTGGCAAAAATTATCTGGTGCTTGGGCGATCGCTGTACCCCTGAGCCTCTAAATTACATCAACATTTAATTACGGACAATTGCTAGACAAATACCCGATCGCCACCCCGGTCATGTATCGTTCCTGTCGCCACTGAGTTTTTGATAGGCATTACGGGCAGCGGCCTTCTCAGCATCTTGCTTCCGTTTACCCGTACCCCGTCCATATACTTTACCATTGACGCAGGCCAAAGCCGTAAATCTGCGTGCATGGTCGGGGCCTGATTCATTCACGATCCTGTAGGTTGGCGTTGTGCCAAAACGGTCGAGAGTCAATTGCTGAAACCGACCTTTTTCATCGACATCATTGAGATTTACATCATTGATAATTTCGCGCCGTTTCAATTTTGCTTGCATTAGGGGTTCAATAAAGTCGCGTACTGTTTCCAATCCAGAATCGAGATACAATGCACCGATATACGCCTCAAAGACATCGCAAAGTATGGCCTCATTGTAGCGCCCGCCGTCTTTTTTAGCACTGTGACCGAGGTACAGGCGATCGCCCAAACGAAACTGACGGGCAAAGGCAGCCAACTGGGACTCGTTCACCAGTTTCGATCGCAGGCGCGTCATATCACCTTCATTCATATAGCGATCGGTGCGATACAGGATATCGCTAACGATGAAACCAAGGACAGCATCCCCGAGAAATTCCAGCCGTTCATTATCGGGACAGTAAGGATGTTCGTTGGTGTACGATCTATGGGTCAAGGCACGCTTGCGCAAGTTGGGATCTCTAATTTCTGGAAGTGTCATCACGTTCAGTGCAGGTCATCAAAAAATATGGGTCTGATACTATTTTACAAGCGTATTGAGCAATAGACCTCTGGCAAAAGTAAATTTTTGCTCCGCCATAGCAATTCAGCAGCAATTTTAGCATTTCTGCAAGAGGTCTATTGGTCATTCTCAAGGTTATCTCAATAAAGCATTGAACCCTTCCTGGGTAAAATGTTTATCCTGGGTCAGAACATCCAGAATGTTCCGGTCCCGCATAATCAGCATCTAGACGCAGTCTGTGACACTATAACCCTTGTCCATCCTGTTCTGATAAAACTTAAATGCCCGCTCGAACAGTTCGGGAGTTTGTGGGACAATTTCTATAAAGCGATCGTTTCGTAGATCGAAAGTGAGCGTGATAGCTATCTGACGGAAATAAGCCCCCCTTTCACAAAAATAGTTGAGCAACTCCGTCAGAACCATCTCACTTGTGATCGCAGCGAAGACACTTAACTGCTGGGAGAATGCTTCTGCACGCTGATGTAAATCACTATCTCGATCTGCGAGTGCGACGAGATAAGAGGTATCGAGGAAAATACGCCTCATTCTTCTTTCGGTGCTCCATACATATAATGTTCAAAATTGCGAGCCAAATCTTTCGGTATTTTCGCCCATTCTTCCTCGGGAACCCGCGCACCAATCTCTATAATTCGTTTCCAGAGAGGTTTCTCTTCCGACTCAAGGGAAATTCCCTTACCATTGTCAGTGTCGTTGAACTGGCTATTCTTCTCTTTCCGTGCGATCAGGATCTTTGAGGTGGCGTCAATGTAGGCGTTAACAAGTTTAGCCGCCCAGGTCGGCAAACCCCGATCGCCTTGCAGATACTTGAGGGCCGCGATCGCCCCATCAGTCGGCAAATAAAAACCATAGTCGATCGCCTGCCAACTACCCGTCAAATTCTCCTGGATACCCGTCGCATGGGCAACTAAGCGGTATTGCAACTCGCGCAGATAACAAGCTACCTCACGCAAGGACTTTTCCTTGGCTTCCGGTCCACAAGCATCCTCGGGCAAAATTGCGCAGGCCCCTTGCACTGCCCCATCGCTCAAATTTGGGGCATTTTCTGCCAAATACTTAGCTCCAGCAAAGTAAGCCGCTGTCTGTTCCAGCCTCTGGGCCACCAGTTCCAGTTCGCTAGCATTCAAAAAACGACCTTGAATTGTAGCATCGACGAGGGCTTCTCTGATTTGATTTTCCATAGCACTTTTCCAATTCACCATTATCGTCTATTATATCAGAAGTTCTCTCAACAGGAAATATGGACGTAAAAGCAGCAGTCGCCTTTGCAGCAGGCCAACCCCTATCCATAGAAACAGTGCAGCTAGAGGGTCCGAAAACCGGAGAAGTTCTCGTGGAAATTAAAGCCACCGGAGTTTGTCATACCGACGCCTATACCCTTTCCGGTGCCGATCCCGAAGGACTTTTCCCCGCCATTCTCGGACATGAAGGCGCGGGTATAGTTGTCGAAGTCGGCCCCGGCGTCACTAGCCTCAAACCGGGCGATCGGGTCATTCCCCTGTACATCCCAGAATGTCGCCAATGCCCATATTGCTTGAGCATGAAAACCAATCTTTGTCAAGCAATTCGTACTACCCAGGGACGAGGTGTAATGCCCGATGGCACCAGTCGGTTCTCCATCGATGGCAAGACCATCAATCATTATATGGGCACATCCACCTTTGCCAACTACACTGTCTTGCCAGAAATATCCCTTGCCAAGATTCGGGAAGACGCTCCCTTTGACAAAGTATGTTATATTGGTTGCGGCGTCACTACCGGCATCGGAGCAGTAATTAACACCGCCAAAGTCGAAGCAGGCGCTAATGTGATTGTATTCGGTTTAGGCGGAATTGGTTTGAACGTCATTCAGGGAGCGCGCCTGGTAGGTGCTAACATGATAGTCGGCGTCGATCTCAACCCCAAAAAACGCCCTCTAGCAGAAAAATTCGGCATGACGCACTTTGTAAACCCCCAGGAAATCGAAGGCGATCTAGTTTCATATCTGGTAGACTTAACCAAAGGTGGTGCTGACTACACCTTCGAGTGCATTGGCAATGTAAATGTCATGCGTCAAGCCTTAGAATCATGTCACAAAGGCTGGGGCGTGAGCGTGATTATCGGCGTAGCCGGTGCAGGAGAAGAAATAAGGACCCGTCCCTTTCAGCTAGTCACCGGGCGGGTGTGGAAAGGTACGGCCTTCGGAGGTGCCAGAGGGCGCACCGATGTCCCCAAAATTGTTGATTGGTACATGGAAGGTAAAATTAACATCGATGACTTGATTACCCACGTACTCCCGATCGACCAAATCAATGACGCCTTTGAATTAATGCACAAAGGCGATTCGATCCGCACCGTTTTAACATTTTAACAGCACAAAGGTTCGTTGTTGTGATTCAGCAGGTGGGCATTGCCCACCCTACTCTATTATGTCTACATCAGTCAACATTATTTCCGAACATGCCTGCTTCGATGGCAAAGTCAGTTTTCACAGCCATCATTCGTCCACTTGTAACTGCGAAATGCGCTTTGCAGTTTATCAACCACCCCAAGCAAAATCAAAACCAGTGCCAGTCCTCTATTTTCTCTCTGGTTTAACCTGTACGGAAGAAAACTTTATCATGAAAGCCGGGGCGCAGCGGTACGCCGCAGAACAGGGGTTAATGTTAGTTATGCCAGATACCAGTCCCCGGGATACTGGCATAGAGGGCGAAAACGACGAGTGGGATCTCGGTACGGGTGCGGGGTTCTACGTTGATGCGACAATGGCACCCTGGGCTTCCCACTATCAAATGTACAGCTATGTGGTCCGCGAATTACCTGCAATCATAGCTGAAAACTTTCCAGCCATACCCGCAAAACAGGGAATTTTCGGTCATTCTATGGGCGGACATGGGGCCCTAGTCTGTGCCTTGAGGAACCCAGAACAATATCAGTCACTTTCTGCTTTAGCCCCGATCGCGGCACCGATGCGCAGTGATTTTGTACAGAAGGCTTTTAGCAATTACCTCGGTCCTAACCAGGAAACCTGGCGAGTTTACGATGCTAGCGAATTAATCCTGACTGCTAAGTATAATCGTCCCATTCTCATCGATCAAGGAACGGCGGATGAATATCTCCCCCAACTGCTACCAGAAGTATTTTCCGAAGCTTGCCAAAAAGTCGGTCAGCCCATCACTTTACGGATGCAAGCAGGTTACGACCACGGCTACTACTTTGTCTCCACCTTTGTAGGTGACCACATTCGTCACCATGCTGCGGTCTTGTGCGAGTAAAGAAAAAGGCGATCGCCCCTCAAGCTTGGGGCGATCGCCCTTCTCGATCGGCTTGCTGCTGATTATGGTGCCGGTGGCGGTTCAGGAGCCTCTTCCTTGGGCGGTTTTGGCTTCTTCTCAAACACTTGGAAGTTGCGGCTAATTACCACTCCCGGGAAAATACTTAATTTAGGCTACGTGGAATTACTGATATCAAAATCTCTGATTTTGCGGTTTCGATTATTTTGCGAGTGATTGTATTCTTTAATCTAGAAGAGATAACCCCAAAGCAAGAGCAATATGAGATGAGAGATAATTCAGATCTTCGGTTTAATCAGACGAGCGCCGAAGGGTATCACCAATATACGCAACCCGATCGACTTGTGGTAACTGTAAATTAATTTGCCGCAATAGGAATCAAGCTCTATGAAAGAAAAGGACAATGAAATGGCTAAAACTTGCAGCGCGCCCTTAAAACCCAATCCCTTCACGACCTATCGAGATCCGAAAACAGGTAGATGGGTTGTGGTAAACAATGATACAAAAAAACAACCTAGCACGTAACGTAACAGTCTAGCACGAGCTATGAAATCTAAAATATGAAAATCAACTACCATCTCCTCGATCGGGTTAAAAGTCAAAATTAAAACAATATTTACATTACTTTTTAAGTTTTGACTTTTAACTTTTGGCTTGATAAGTCGGGCCTAGGGCATCGGTCTTGAAACCGGGCTTTTGTTGGGCCGAACATCATCTGAACTGCACGCTCAACCCGGTTTCTACCGAATAAACGGATACTCTAGTTAGATAGGTTGTTGCTAGCATAAGCATCCATCCCATAGGCAGGGGTGCGTTGGTTGTAGTCGGTCTCCGTACCTGTGATAGACTTAGCTAGCTGTTCAAACTTCGAGGAGTTCCAGTTCCGTTCGTGAATGGGCTTGGACTGTTCGCCCCGGAAGTAGGCTTGAGTACCGATAA
>JBFRWI010000171.1:0-12038 GCA_051439505.1 Hormoscilla sp.
GACTACCCTCTACTGGTAAAGCTTTTGGTGCTTCTATAGCTTTGACAAAACTTTCTAAACGTTCAATCCCCGCCATAAAACCGGTAAGGAATTCAAACATATTAACTATGATGTTCAAGGACCTAAATATCTTATGAAAAGCTCCGCTAGCTTCTCGTAAGGATCCCACTTCCAGCCCTGGTTCCCCTGCTAAAATTCTCGGTCCAATAAGCAATGCTGGTAAAACCCAGCTAGTAAAACCATATAGGTTTTGAAAAATGTCTAAGTTTCTCTCCCAGGTAATCACCTTGTTATAAATACTTAAAACGGGAGCAAATAGCTGCTTAATGTAGGTGAATTCTCTATTGCCCCCATGATAAAAAGCAATTGATTCAGCATGATCTCGAATTCTCACTAAGCCAAAGCGGAAATTACCCTCTACTTTCCGTAGTTCTTTTTTGAGCGGAATCAAAATTTTTCCAAAGCCTATGGTCGTAATTAGCAGACCTCCTACAGAATATAGTACCAAAATTATCACAAGCAATTTTGACTTCCCCCAAAGCAGAATCACAAATGCAATCATGTCAAAAAATGCTACGGTAAAACTTCTAAATACTCTCACCGAACGATGACAAAACTCCTTAATGTCTTCGGCAATTCGCTGATCGGGATTATCTATTTCTACATTGAAGGCATTGATTTGATAAAAAACCTGATTTTTCAAGTACTTATCTAAATAAATTTTTGTTAGCCCCTTTCGGGAATACAAGCGTATTTTATCTTCCACATACTGCCAACTGGCAAGGATCACCGCTAACAAAATAGAATCAACAACATATAATGATATGGCTTGCCAGAATCTCGCTGGTTCCAGCTTAACTAAAGCGGAAAATAATTCTCCTTCCTGTTTGAGATGATGGACTGCTACCATTGAATCTAAGCTGAGCAAAACAAGCAGCAATATGAGTAAAGCAATGGAGCGCCATCTTTCTGTAGACTCCCACCAATATAGTTTACCAACCGCCCAAAAACTCTGGAAAGCACTGAAATTAAGTTTTATCTTTTTCATTCTCTGTATTAGCAATGAAGATTTGGTAATTTTCCAACCCTAGCCCTGTATCCCGGGTAGTGCGAATAGCGCTCCCACCGATACATCTAGTTCCCAGGATACCAGGAAGTGGTGACGAAGCAAGCAGTGCCACCGGCGTGCAGCATGTAATGGATGTCTGGCAAGCTGCCCAGACAGTCTACCACACTGGCAGATGCCGGATGTCCTAGCAAGGGACCTAAACAATTCAAAATTCAAAATTCAAAATTCAAAATTGGGAAAGCCCTTGAGGGCAAGGATCTCAGCTTTTTGGCCTATGCAATTTAAATGCGCGACAGCTTATCTCTAAGATAACTACCATTGCTATTTCTCCTACTGTTCAATCCGATCGCAACTATATCGATCGCCGCCGCGCCGGGGTCAGCATCCGATCATATACAGCGGGACACTGGGCCTGTCATGATTATAGCACTTTCTGTGATATGCTGTTGGGGAGATTGCTTCGGGGGGGGTTAAATTATAAACCATAAGTTATCGCTACGTACCCCCCCCCCTCGCAATGACAAATCTGCTATGACAACTGTACCACATTAATTTAATAAACGCTATATTTTTCATGCGCTCCGCACTGCTTGTGATAAAATTCCCAAAATCTTCTGGACATCCTGAATGTAAAAGTTACTCAAGTCGATCGCCACCTGATTTCCTGCCAACTGCAAGAACCTCCAAATATCTCCGGTTGTCACGGCTCCATAAATACTGTCTATCTCCTTTCCTTGCTGTTGATTGAACAATTGAGATGCGAACAGTGCTGCAATACACTGACCCAAACCTGCTTTAATTTCTCATTTTTCGCTTCCACAATCACGGCGACGGGGGCCACAATGGTTAATTGTTCGGGAGAACGACTGATGATAAAATCGCAATAACCATTCAATCCTTTTTCTACATCTACATTAAAATCATTTCCGGAAAATAAACTAATCTGTGCTTGTGCTTGGCGCCGCAGTTCTAATAATAACGGCGTGACGATTAACTCCGATCGGGCTTTTTCTGTATTAATTGCCAAAGCTAAAGGTACTGTTTCCTTTAAGGTGGTCAGCAAGGACTCACTCGGGGGCAGGGGAGTCACTTCCGCAAATAAATCTGTCTGTTCCTTAATCTGTAAATTCAAATCATTTCTGACTTTGTTGAGATTCGTAAAGTCGCGATAAGCCATGTTCATCCTCCACTGTCCCTTGACCTGATTTGATTATATCATATCTGTTGTTTTCGGTCTCTTATCTGGTAAGGAATGTCGCGCGATCGGGCGAAGCATTCCCCTGGAATTCCCTCGCGCTTCGTTGTCAGCCCGCCGGGGGTTCAAACCCCCGGCTAATAGCTAAAGTCGGTTAAAACCGACTAAGATGATAATCGTCAAAAATGTAGTATTTTGGTCACAAAAATGTATTATAGCATGAGTAAATATTGTCAGCGATCGCCTCATAAGTTCCCCATAGTTTAGGAGAATTACCATGCCAAAAAGAATTAAGTTGATGGCTGATTATGGATGCGATCCTTTGTGGTGGATGGTAGGTTCAGGTAAGGCAGGGGATATAGATCCGACGACTCTACCCCTGAAGCCAGAAACCATTGAACGTTTGCAAAAATGGGCTGCTATCTATGATTGCATTTTAAATCAGGATGACCCGGCCTCATCAGATTTCGAGAACTCAGCAGCAGAGTTAGCTTTTGATCGAGAAGGTATCAAGCTGTGGCATCTGTTGAGAAAAGAACTTTCCCCAGAATACGAAGTGAGCTATTTTAGCGATCGATTAGGCAAGCTTTTCACTCATCCAAGTACCCTTGAACCAGTATTGTCAGCTAATGTCAGCTAAATTAATTATAGCCCGATCGGGCTTGTGGCGTGATCGGGCTTGTGGCGAGGCCGGGCTTGTCACGCGAGCTTGCGCATTGCAGGATGTCAATTAGCCGTGGCGCTTATATGCTAAAGTTTACACATCTATACGCGATAGAAGAGCCACGCGAGTTTGCCACCCGGATGGACACCCATCTAAACGATATAAAAGGGGGAGAGATCCGGCGGGGGCGGCGAGGTTGAAGGTTAGGTTCCGGTAAATCTGCCATTTTTCTTTTACACGCCATCCAACCCGATCAGCTAGACGGCATTCTGTTTCCCCATCCACTTTTCCTCCCTCTTCTAGCCATATGCGCTTCTGCACCGAAAAGCCGAAGCGCCCATTGCTACATTTTACCCATAAACCATCGATTGTGCGCAAGTCTTCATAGGGAAAATTTTCTATATCTTCAACTCTAAACCAACCTTCTTTTTCGCGTCCGGCCACTTGCAGCATGACTTGGGACGTTTCCCGATCTGCCTCTTTCCACTGTCCTGCCTTCAGCAAATCACGTAATTTATGGTATTTGGCTGCAACTTTATACTGTTGTCTATCTGCAGCATTATTTCTGCTAATAACATCAATAAATGACCTAAAAATAAAATAGGACACAACCAAAATGAAAGAAACGAACAACATAGCTACAAAAGCAAACAATACACTACCAATGAACCCAATCAAGATCGCGAAAAAATAATTTTTTCTAGGAGTCTTGCTAGCTGATTTAGCCAAATCTATAGATTCTTTCCTTAACTGAGCCGCCCTCCGCTTTTGCTCTTCGGTTAATGGCTTTTTAGAGGGAGCTTGGGGAGTAGTTGCTGTCTCGCTTGACTCCGTTAATGGCTTTTCAGAAGGAACTTCGGGAGTAGTTGCTGTCTCACTTGAGGCTGTCTCACTTGAGGAAGCTGGTAATGCAGTAGAATTAGGTGGAGGCGTTGGAGTTACTGCTTCCGCCTGCTCCACCCGTTCCGGGGATGAAGTTGAAGTCGGTAATTGGGGTGATGTAGAATTAGGTGATGGCGTTGGAGTTACTGCTTCCGTCTCATCAGGCCGATCGGGCGATAAAATTGAGGTCGATAATTCGGATTTTAAAAAACTCTCGATTGGGATAGCCAAGTTTAATCCTGTCTTACTTCCATCTTGATGGTCACCTTGTCCGTGAATGCCAATCACGCGCCCCTCTTCATCTAACACCGGACCACCACTCATTCCCCGACGGGTCGGGTTAGTATAAATCAAAGCATAGCCCTTTTGATTTGGCTTTTGCCGACCAACAATATCCCCTGGAGTCACCAGTACCGTGCGTGAAGGCAAAGCCTCGCTGGGTTCCGGTGCGCCCGCGACATAAACTCGTTTGCTAATAGTCGCTGACTCAGAATTCCCCAACTTCCCCACGCTATAGCTATTCTCGCTGGTGAACTGCACCACGGCCAAATCTACACCCTCTATCCGTTTAATATTAGCAGGATAGACCCGGTGTCGCCTTCCATCTGGAGCGATCGCCAGATAAGTTACCTCAGCATTGACAACATGTGCGGCTGTCAGCACATAGTAAGTATCGCCCTTGCGATCGACAATCACCCCCGAACCAGACTGGTAACCATCAATTAAAACTGTAATCGACTGGGCGATCTGACTCACCTGTTCGGAAGAGAGGGCAAATGCGACCTGGGGCTGCACTAGGACGATCGCAGCACCAACCATAATTGTAGATAATCTCGACATCATCATTAACCGCCAATTTTAGCTAACTTTATTTTATTCTCTCGCTCCCAGGCTCTGCCTGGGAGGAGGTGTCTCCAGTGGCCGGAATGGAGGCTCTGCCTCCCAACTTCGTTCCCAGCGAGACACGCGAGACACTGGGAACGAGGGGGATCGGGAAACATACCAGTTACCAACCGCTATCCTGTGGCAAAATGCGATCGACCAAAGTTTCCAAAGAAATGAACAGAGCAATGCCACCATTTTCATCTATTGTGCTATCAGAGGCTCGACCCTGCCGAAAATTAGTCAACCTTGCCAGTACCTGACTGGGGTTGCTGGCATTCTGCTTATTCAGGGTGAACAGAAGATTGCTATTGTCACAGGTTGATGTTGATGAATTTTGGGTAACAAAGCAAACCACTGGATAATCATTCAGGGTGCCGGTAGTCAGATCCAAGTTGCTCAACATGCCTCCATTATTGGCCACGGCCTTCGTCAAGCGTTCTGAAACAATGCGGCAACGGTTCTCCGGTGTATAATCAGAACCAAATTCTGTGGTATTCCAGCGGATCATCGGGACTGTGGAAACTGCATTACCTCTTTGAGCAAAAGTTGCCCAGCCCTCCCCTTGCCGGACGCATTTGAATACTGTAGGATCCAGTTCAGGATTGGCCGCTGCTGGCTGAGTCGAATACAGTACAGCACCAGATAGCATCATAGCGGTAGCTAGCGCTTTAGCAGTAAAACCTCCTGGTTTAGCAATCATAGTCTTACCTCCGGTTATTTGCTGATTTTAGGCATTTTGCTGATTCCATTTTACACCAATAACTCCCACATCTACTCTGTCAAGAAACCTGGTTTCTCTAGTCACAGCTAAAAGATCTCGTCGAACGCTACAGCAGAAACCAGGTTTCTGAGAAATAAATATTATTAGTCGGTTTTAACCGACTTTAGCTATTAGCCGGGGGTTTGAACCCCCGGCGAGATAACAGCGAAGTGAAGGAGTTTATCAATTTGCAATTGTCAATTATCAATTTTCAATTGATGAATTGATGAAATGCCTCAACTGCCCGCGCTACCCCATCTTCTGCTTGAATAAGATTGCCGATCGCCCTTACCCGTCCCCGCAGATCCCGATCGCCCATAGCAGTGCGAATAGCAGCAGCTAACCGTTCCGCAGTCAGCTGCTGTTGAGGGATAGGTGGGGGCGCGAGATGCAGCTGTGCCAAGCGCCGTCCCCAAAAAGGCTGATCCGCAAAGAAGGGAACGATAATAGCAGGCACCCCCGCCCGTAAAGCTGCCGCTGTAGTGCCCATACCCCCGTGATGGACCACTGCGGCCACCTGGGGAAACAACCAATCATGGGGAATGTAATCTAACTGAAACACCGTATCGGGCAAATAACCGTGAATGAGTCCGCCCCACCCGGTCAGCAAAATGCCCCGCTGTCCCGTTTGGGCCAAAGCTGCTAGCACCAATGCCGTCATTCTCTGGGGATCGCGGTTCTGCATGCTGCCAAAACCAATGCAGACGGGAGGCGGTCCCGCCCCTAGAAACTCTACCAATTCCCTTGGCGGTTCCCAGTCAGAAGGACGTTTCAAAAACCAGTAACCCGTCACGTACAATTGTGGCGGCCAATGGGCGGGCCGAGGGACGATCGCGCGACTATAGGCATAGAGAAAAGGCACCCGTTCCATGCGTGTCAAGGGTTCCTGACAGGGGGACAAGGGAGGCAAATTCAAAGTGGACTGTCGCCATTGATTAATTGGTCCGCGAAGCAGTTGCCAAAAGGACAGGCGCATCAGAGGATAGCTGAGTTGATTGTACAGACTCTCCCAAGGCCATCCCCCCATAGCTGGCATAGTCGGAATGGGAAAATCCCCACAAGCATGTAGGGGCAATAATGCTGCCAAGTAAAAGGGGACTCCTAATTTCTCGGCAATATCATAGCCCCAAAAGGTAAAAGGCGCAGCCACGATCGCCTCCGTCCCTTGACAAGCTTCCCAGGAATCTGCTAACAACTGCTGCAATAGCTGTTGGGCGATCCGCCCGTATTGACGGATAAAAGTCAGGGGATTTTCCCCCGATTCTAGCAGGACCTGTCCAAATTCACCCCTGTTAATTTCTTGAGGATTTCCTGCTATTGGGTAATGGGCCAGACCCCGAGAGACTATTTGGGAGTTAAAGAAATCGTGAGTTGCCAATTGCACCTGATGACCTGCTTTCTGTAACCCCAGTCCCAAGGCCATTAAAGGCACTATATCTCCCCAAGTCCCCACTGTCAAAATTGTAATCCGCACCTTCTCTTTCCCCAGGTTGTTTTATCCCCCACAACGGGTATGACTTAACGGCGATAATTGTGTTCATAAAGATAAAGCAAAGCCTCAGCATAGGTTTTGCCATTGGGCTGAGTAACTTCCAGGTAAGCATTGATCGTTTCCGGGCGCACTCCATCTCGATTAATGTGGTATAAATAGCTCCGATGCTGAAATTTCAACTGATATGCCATGATTTTTTTCTGACTATCAATCGAGAGACTGCCGCTACCATCCTTAGCAGACATGATATAATATTTCGGAGCTTTTGGCGCTGACGACAGAGAGCAAATTAGCACTTGGTAATTGCTACTTTCGGCATAGCTATGGGGGGCGCTATCCGTCGGACAGGATGTAAACAGCTTCGAGGCATCCAACTCTTTGACATTCTTGCGAGTGGTGACTTTCCCAGTTTGTGGTAGGGGTTCTTTAAACTGGTAGTCCCTCAGATAATTGGGCTTATTAGCATCCGCTGTGAACTTGGATTTCTCCGCAATTGACAATCCCGGACTTTTGCCCTTCTCCCAAGTCAAGGAACTGCTAGGGGTTGTTTTGGGAGTTTCTTTCTGAATCTTGGGTTGACTGGTTGCAGTGCATCCGGCTGCCAGGACTAAACCCAATATCGGTAATACTTGCCTTAACTTTGATTTCTTTGGCATTTTCCTTCTACCTGCTTTCTGATTTTTCCTTTTTCCACTATAACATACTCGATCGCATGTCTGCTAAGCTATCTTAAAAAAGATCACATTTTTTTACATAACCCGGGTGCCTCCCATATTTGCCTCGCCGCCCGAACCCTAAAGGGCCCGGCTACACGAACAAAGCCCGCCTGCGCGGGCTAAATTACTTGCATTATCGTTGCACCCCATAACCCTCAACCAAAGGTGGGCAATGCCCACCCTACTCGCCAATCACAGTTCGTCAATCACTCGATCTATAAACTGCTGCATCCGCTGGACGTGAGAACCGCGCCAATAAATTTGACCGCAGTTTTGGCAGCGACAAAATTCATCTATCTGCTGCTTGACAATTTCTGGCAGTCGATCCATGATCGATGCTTTATCCACCGGTGTTAATAAGCCATTGCAGCTTATACAGCGTTGGAATGGCTGGCAAGCCCCCAATAGTTGGAAGCGTCCCAGGACTTCCATTAATTGGATATCGTGGGCTTTACTTCTGATATAATATCCATAGGTGACGATCTTCCGCATCAAGAGTCCCCGATCGCGTGTCAAGAGAATTCGTTCTTGTTGGGCAGAAGTTGCGGCTAATTCGGGATCGTCGTAGTCATTGCGGTATAATGTATCAACGCCTAACATCCGTAACGATGAGGCCAGTTTGCCTAAATGGACATCCAGAATGAAACGCGGCACTGACAAGGGTGGCGGTCCTAGGCACAAAGTGGGGGTAACTTCAGGAGTTACAGATAGGGGATATACCTCTATGCGATCGCGATCTTCGAGGATATAGGAAAAATCCACGGCTTTTCCATTGACCACAATAAAGTAAACTTCAGGATGGGGGACGCCCAGGGATTCGATCGTATCCTTAATTGATGGCCGATCCTTAAAGTAATGGGTGAATGTGACATGCTTTTTCCCGGGGGGCAAAAAGAAATTAAGTTCGGCATGTAAGCGTAATTCTGCGGTTGCCATAAATTATTTGTTATAATTAAAGGATTGGCAGAGGGATGCCGTACAATAAGTTTAGCGTAAACGGCGCTATTCGTGCAACAACTATAGCAGTTCTCATCCTTTGTGTGATATGCTGTCGGAGATTGCTTCGGGGGGGTGACTCATAAAGCATAAGTTACTCGCTAGTCTCCCCCCCTCGCAATGACAAATAGGCGATTTCGCTATAACTAGGAAAATTCACGATCTACAGCTTATGGTTCTCAATCAGAAAGACAGCAGTAAACCCCGGATAGTCGTCATCGGTGCTGGTATTGGTGGCTTGACAGCCGCCGCCCTCTTGGCCCGTCGGGGCTACCCAGTATTGGTCCTGGACCAGGCGATCGTCCCTGGGGGATGTGCTTCGACTTTCAAACGTCAGGGGTTTACTTTTGATGTGGGGGCGACCCAGGTGGCGGGTTTGGAACCGGGTGGCATTCACAAACGCATCTTCGATGAGTTAGAAATAGATATCCCCCCGGCGACCCCCTGCGACCCCGCCTGTGCTGTATTCTTACCTGGGGAAACAATACCTATTAATGTCTGGCGCGATCGCCCTCAATGGCAAGCAGAACGCCAGCAACAGTTTCCCGGTAGCGAACCTTTCTGGCAATTACTAGCAAAGTTATTTGAGGCTAGCTGGCGGTTTCAGGGGCGAGATCCGGTGTTGCCGCCGCGCAATCTTTGGGATCTGGGACAATTGCTCAAAGCCCTTCGTCCCGATACATTAATTACGGTGCCTTTTACCTTCATGACCGTGGGGGATGCTTTGCGAATTTATGGGCTATCTGATAATTTACGACTCAGAACATTTCTGGATATACAATTAAAACTTTATTCCCAAGTGGATGCAGAAGAAACGGCATTGCTATATGCGGCGACGGCCTTGGCTGTATCTCAAGCGCCCCAAGGTTTGTATCATCTGTTGGGGAGTATGCAAGTGTTGAGCGATCGCCTAGTAGGGGCCCTAGAACGTGATGGCGGTAAGCTGTTAATGCGCCATACTGTAGAAAGCATTGAACTGTCAGGGGGAAAGGCCACCGGGGTAGTGATTAAAAAACAGAAAACGGGAGAAGTTTGGCGAGAACCTGCGGACATAGTTATTGCCAATGTTACGGTGCAAAACTTGGTTAACTTATTGGGAAATGAGACCTTGCCCGGGTACAAGAGGCGAGTAAATAAACTGCCTGCCCCATCGGGTGCTTTTGTGGTCTATTTAGGGGTCGATCGCAGTGCCATTCCCGAAGGATGTCCGCCCCATCTGCAGTTTCTCTATGACTATGACGGTCCCATTGGCGAAAATAATTCCCTGTTCGTTTCCGTCTCTCATCCCGGAGACGGACGGGCCCCAGAAGGCAAAGCAACTATTATCGCTTCTTCCTTTACCGACGCACAGAATTGGTGGGATAATAATGATTATGAAGAGATGAAGCAGTTGTATACTCAAGAGGCGATCGCCCGTCTGGGCCAATATTTTAATTTAACACCAGAGACAATAATCCTCACGGAAGCAGCAACACCGCGCACCTTTGTCCGTTATACAGGCCGGGACTTGGGGGTAGTGGGGGGTATCGGTCAGCGAGTATCGACTTTTGGTCCTTTTGGATTTGCCAATCGTACCCCGATCGAGAATGTTTGGCTAGTAGGAGATTCCACACATCCCGGAGAAGGGACAGCGGGGGTAAGCTATTCTGCTTTAACAGTAGTGCGGCAAATCGATACCGCCGCCGCCCGAACCCTAAAGGGCCCGGCTACTCCGAACTAAGCCCGCCTGCGCGGGCTAGATTACATGGGACGAAATCAAGAGTTTTTCTGTAGAGATGCAGGCGATCGCGTCTATACTTTATTGGTGGATTTTTCACATTCCTAGAAAACAAAATTACCTGCGATCGCGGTTTAATTTTCTGAAAGATAGCTAATTTTCAGATTGGTTCAAAATCACTTCAAGATGGGGGGTTGACAAGCTCGATAAATATGTTATCATCTAAATATGAGCATTCTGAATTTCTGTAGAGATGTAAACTCAAGCGTCTCTACTTTCCTGGTGGAGTTTTTACCTTCTTAAAACTGCGATCGCGCCCGACCCAGAAACCGGGTTTCTTTGAGAATTTTGGCATCTCCACCAAGATGTTACTAGAAACCCGGTTTCTCGCCCCCACGAGACGGGTGTGGTCAAAACCCGTTGATCGTTCGGGCGGCCCTCCCAGTCGCCGGATCCCCCCAAACCCCCCCTTTTGGAAGGGGGGGTTTGGGGGGGATCCTCTACAACTACTTTTGACCACACCCGTTTGGGGGGGATCCCTTACAACTACTTTTGACCACACCCCCACGAGACAGCCCCCCGATCGCGTCCAACCAATAACCCAGGTTTCTTTGATAATTTTCGTATCGACGATGTTATACCATTTTGGAAAACCCATGCTACAATCACTTTAAATGATATTTTATTAGTCGGTTTCAACCGACTTTAGCTATTAGCCGGGGGTTTGAACCCCCGGCGGGCTAACAGCGAAGTGAGAGAACTTTCTCGATCGCGACCTAACAAGAAACCGGGTTTTTTTGATAACCTTCCCATCAATAGAGATATGTTATTAGAAACCCGGTTTCTGGGCCCTCGGGACTTGAGAAACTTCTACATAATACAGCGTAGCGCGAAATAATACTAAACTTTTGTATTATTTGTATATATTGTATTACAGGAGGCCCTTTTTCCGGCTTCTACATAATACAGCGTAGCGCACATAATACCCGACTTCTGTATTATTTGTATATATTGTATTACAAATTCGCATTTATGGCCTCCTTTCAAAAAAAATTTTGATCGCCTGCGGCGATGAGGGAAGAGGGCAAGAGGGCAAAAGGGCCAAGGGGCTAGGGAGTCCTCACCGGGAAAACAGGCACACTACACGCAAACCGCCGTAGTTGTCCCTGCCGCCCGGCGCGTTGCAGTCGCGGTCGGCGCTGCGACAATTCCTGGGATAGTTGTACCAGCTGCCGCCCCGCAGCATCCGGCGTGAATCATCTCCACCCGACTCCCAAACGCTGCCATCACCAGGCGCACCTTCATAATTTTCATGCAAAGGATCTGCACACCATTCCCAGACATTGCCATGCATGTCGTATAAATTAAAAGCATTAGGCGGAAAACTGCCCACATCGATCGTTTTCTCGCGATAAACTCCTTTGGAACCAGAACCATAGGTGTAGTTGCCATCGTAGTTCGCCAAGTCGGGAGTGATGGTTTCGCCAAAATGAAAAGGCGTAGTCGTTCCCGCCCGACAGGCATATTCCCACTCCGCTTCGCTGGGTAATCTATAGTGGCGTCCCGTTTCTCGGGAAAGTCGGGCACAAAATTCCACCCCATCGTGCCATGATACCTCCTCTACGGGTCGATTCGCTCCCTTAAAATAAGATGGATCTGGAT
>JBFRWI010000172.1:0-7177 GCA_051439505.1 Hormoscilla sp.
ACGGCGAAATTATACAGATTGGTCCGATCGCCTGGGAATCGATCTGGTAAATTATCCAGAAAAAGCAGCGGAACCGGAGATCGCTGCCAAGATCCTGGTAGTCGGGATGCGGGATGGCACCTTTACAAATCACAGGTTGGGTCAATATATCTGGGGTTACTGGCGAGATTTTTACTATGCCCGACGCATTGTCAATGGTCTCGATCGCGCTGTTCATATTGCAGAGATCGCGGAAGAATATTATAAAGTCCTTAAATCCAAGTGAAATACCATGTCTGCCAAAAATGTAAAATTAATTCTGGTGGTGACTGCTGTCACCCTGTCAACCTCTCTATTGTTGTTCAAGACAATAACGTCACAAAACGAACCAGATGTAAATCAATCAGGGGTTGTATCTGGACCGGAGAAGGTTGACAAACTCCCGATCGCCAAGCCCGATCCGCACCAGATCTTTGAGTCTGTCGCACCGCAACTGCAACAGCAAACTCAACTATCTGTATTATTACCGGGCTTCGTGCCCGAAGCGGATTACGTCCCGATCTATCCGATCCTGACATCAGTAACCTCCTCAAAGTACGAAATCATGCTGGGTTATACAGAAGACTGCAATGGAGGAACGGCCTGTCGTTTGGGTATGATTTCGGCAGAAACTATTACACCAGCAGTTAAAGAATTGACTGGTGAGAAAGTAGACCTGCCATCGGGGATTACTGCCTATTTTGTCGATGCCACTTGTGGCGCTAATTGCTCTGATGCTACCATCAGTTGGGACCACAAGGGCAGTCGCTATACTCTGGGCATTAAGGCCGGTAGAAAAGAAGACCTAGTGAAGATGGCCAATTCCGCGATCGGGAATTAGTAGTGATGCCCACTTGACAAGAAAGAGTACAGGAGTGATAACCAAGCCCGGTGTGAAAAAACACTGGGTTTCACAAATTATGGCAAGATTGATTTATTGTCTATGTGATGTTATAATCAAGATGCCACCGAAAGTGATAATAAGCTTTTGAATTTTGAATTGGGAATTGCTTAGCGACTATGTATCGATTGATATTGTACAGCAAGCAGGGCTGCCATTTGTGCGCGGGACTGCAAGAAAAACTAGAACAGATTGAAAATATCAACTTCCAGCTAGAAGTACGAGATATTACCAGTCGCGAAGATTGGTTTGCTGCTTATCAGTATGAAGTACCCGTGTTGACGGTAGATACTGGTACGGAACAGCAGTTGCCTCGTCCTTCTCCTCGCGCCACGGTGCAGCAAGTGGAACGAATGCTACAGAAATATCTGCCGACTGAATCAAAAGATCGGGTGATACCTAATGGGTTAAACCCCTTCGCTGCTAGATATAGGGAAGGAGTTGGAAAATAATGAAGTTGCGAGAGTTATTAGCAAGTATTCCTGATTTAGAAATACCACAACATCAGGCGATCGACTCTGAGGTTCTGGGGTTATCTGCGAACTCCCAGACTTGCCAACCCGGAGATCTATTTATCGGAATGCCGGGTACGCGAGTGGATGGGGGAGAATTCTGGCAAAGCGCGATCGCATCAGGGGCATGTGCGGCCCTAATTTCTCCAGAAGCGGCCCAACGTTCCCAGGTAGAACCAGGGAACGAGAACACAGGAGACCATTGTATCATTCCCGTAACGGATATAAAATCAGCCTGTGCCCGGGTAGCGGCTGCTTTCTACAATTATCCGGCATCGCAGCTGCAACTGATAGGCGTCACTGGCACCAATGGCAAAACTACCACTACCCATCTGATTGAATTTCTGCTTGCCCAAGGCCAAAAACAGCCAGCTCTGTTTGGTACATTATATGCCCGTTGGGCGGGTTTCCAACAAACTGCCGTGCATACGACCCCTTTTGCCCTGGAGTTGCAGCAACAACTGGCCCAGGCAGTAGCCGCTGGTTGTCAGCAGGGCGTGATGGAAGTGAGTTCCCATGCCTTGTCACAAGGACGGGTATTGGGTTGTGCTTTTGAGGTGGCCGTATTTACCAATCTCACTCAGGATCATCTGGACTTCCATCAAGATATGGAAGATTATTTTGCCGCTAAGGCCCTGCTGTTCGACCCGACCTATCTGCAAGAACGGGCGATAATTAATGTCGATGATGAATACGGACGGCGGTTATGCGACCGGTTGCAGCCCTCACAGCAGTGGCGATACAGTACCCGTAATGCTGAGGCCGATCTTTGGACGAGTGACATTACCTATGAACCATCGGGAGTAAAAGGCATCCTGCATACACCGGTGGGTACAGCGCCTTTCCGATCGCCTTTGGTGGGTGAGTTCAATGTCTCGAACTTGCTAGCAGCGGTGGGGGCGGTCTTGCATCTGGGGATAGACTTAAATTCGATCGTGGAAAAATTGCCGCTATTTCCCGGGGTGCCCGGACGGATGGAACGGGTGGAAATTGCTCCCGAACAAGAGATTACAGTAATTGTCGATTATGCCCACACTCCCGATAGCTTAGAGAATATGCTGCGGGCATCGAGACCGTTTATTCCCGGCAAGATGATTTGCGTGTTTGGTTGCGGAGGCGATCGCGATCGCACGAAGCGTCCGATCATGGGGAAAATTGCTGCGGAACTCTCCGATCTGCCGGTTGTCACCTCCGACAATCCCCGCACGGAAGACCCAGAAAAGATTTTGCTAGATATCCTGGTCGGAATACCCCAGGGCATAGAACCGATGGTGATCCGCGATCGGGCGACTGCCATCAGAACTGCGATCTCCGAAGCGCAACCGGGAGACGGAGTTCTGATCGCTGGTAAAGGCCACGAAGATTATCAGATTCTCGGCACCGAAAAGATCCACTTTGACGATCGGGAACAGGCGCGCGAGGCTTTACAAATGCGAATGGACTAGGGTTGATAGCCAACCGACAAGAAACCGGGTTTCTTAGAGCAATTTAGGGGCAATTTGCCGCCATTTTCATAGAAACCCGGTTTCTGATTCCCCACGCGAGGCATCCGACAAGAAACCGGGTTTCTTAGAGCAATTTAGGGGCAATTTGCCGCCATTTTCATAGAAACCCGGTTTCTGCCCCTCCACGCGAGGCATCCCCGTACAAACGGTTTTTGACCCGGGTTAATGAGTTTATTTGCGAGTAAATGTATGTTAAGTTAGAGGAAAGCAAGGAATGAATTAAAAATATGAAACAGTTAGAATTAGCAGATAGTTTGAATTTCACAGCGCCTTTAGGTATCAAGGATCACAGGCAAGCAGAAGAGTTTCGCAAACAGCAAAAAAAGCCTCAGAAGGGCAAGCAGGTTTACTTGAATACATTGGCGGTGTCGGCAGTAGAATTATACCTGAAATGCATGGGAATAAAAACGGATGTAGCAGCTAGCGATAGCTTCGATCCGGTGATGCAGACGCTGATGGATGTGGCCGATTTGGAAGTGAGCAATTTGGGGAAGTTAGAGTGCCGTCCGGTATTGCCAAACCAGGAGTTCGTGGAAATACCGCCAGAAGTATGGTCCGATAGAATTGGCTATGTGGCAGTACAAATGATTCCGTCTCTGAAAGAAGCAACCCTGCTGGGATTTGTGGAAACAGCTCAAACGGAAAAGTTGCATTTAAGCGAACTGCGATCGCTGGAAGATTTCCGGGAATACATGAGCAAACTGAAGCCCTTAGTGAAGCTGAGTCAGTGGATGGATAATATTTTTGATGCGGGTTGGCAAGCGACCGAAACGTTGTGGCCGCAGCAACAGCAATTAGCATTTAGCTTTAGAAAGCGGCAGGGTGTGGAGCGCGTTAAGCAGCTAGACTTGGAATGGGCAGGCGATCGGGTGGCTCTCTTGGTGGGAATGGATGGGGAATTCGATGCCGAAAGGAATATATTGGTGGAGGTGCATCCAAGTGGAGGGCAAAGTTATTTGCCAGATAATCTTCAGTTGATGGTACTGGAGGGAGGAGAAATGTTGATGCAAGTAGTGGCCAAAAGCAGCAAAAATATCCAATGTGAATTCCCAGGGGAACCGGGAGAAAGCTTCAGCGTAAAGGTGGGTATGGGCTCCACAAGCGTGACCGAAAGGTTTATAATCTGAGATCGTGGGAAAGGAAAAGTTGGGAGATACTCAAACACTGTTGAAGCATTGGTCAACATGCTAGCGGGCGATCGGACCATACCGATGAGGACGCTTGGTTGCCGATGGCAGGGCAGCAGTTGCCGCAAACAATTAATCCGGCAAGAGATGGAGATTTTTGACCGTCAATATCGCCCCTTATCCAGCCGGCTTTACCAACTTAGCACAATAGCGATCGCTGACAATAGTCGAGTTGATATGTACGGCCTGCTTGTCTTGGGTCCGAGGTTGCGCTTTATCCAGGACTGTATCGATTTTCTTGCAAACAACTTGATTGCTCCCTAAACGAGCAAAACTCCAGCTGTAAGTTTCCGTTCTAGGCATCTGAGCTGTTGCTGGCGGTAACGAAGTTAGCAATACTAATGCTAAAGTTGATAAGGCGATCGTCGCAAATCTCCGCATATTGTACTCCTAATAACCAATTCCCCGGTCGCTCCTGGTTGTAATTTAGATCCTAGCCCCTGGGACTGCCCCACCACATCGAGAGATTTACCCATTTACAGGTTAGCAAGTTTCACGGACAGATGCGGAAGCGATTATAATAAGAGTCGTTCCGATCAAACCAAGGGGTAAGAAAAGTCCGTGCATTTAAAGATTCTGTTGGCGAAGTAACTGGGGGATTTTACCCCCCAGTTACTCGAAACCACCTGAAATCATTGATTTCAGCCCTCTCTCCGCGTCAGAGCGTCCCCGTGTCCGGTGCGTCCGGTGCATCCGAGAAATTGGTGATTCGCCAACAGCATCTTTAAATTGTATAGGCTGGTCGGCTGGGAACCTTGCTCTCCAGTATTTTCCAATTTTGAATTTTGAATTTTGATTTTTGAATTGCTTAATGGCTCGCACCCCGACTTTATCATTCGATCGCGGCACTTTAATCCTGCATCCACCGCCCAGGGGCAAAGCCTGGATCGATTATGCTACCTGGGATGACAGGATCGAGAAGTTCCGCATTTTGGGCATTCACTACCGCCCCCTGGTGGAAGCGCTACAAGCGGAAAGGACGGATTTTATCGACGAGGCCAGAGATTTTCATCCGGTGAAACTGGTGCCGGCGGTGGAAATTGAACCTTACCCCCATCAGCAAGAAGCGCTGGCAGCTTGGAAGCAGGCCCAGCGTCAAGGGGTGGTGGTGCTGCCCACTGCGGCGGGAAAGACTTATCTGGCCCAAATGGCCATGGAAGCTACTCCCCGCACTACCCTAATTGTCGTGCCTACCCTAGATTTGATGCATCAATGGTATGCTCACCTGAAGGCGGCTTTTCCAGATGCTGAAGTCGGGTTACTCGGGGGCGGTTCCCGAGACCGCACTCCTATTTTGGTGGCTACTTACGATAGTGCCGCTATTCATGCTGAGGCCCTGGGAGCTAAGTATGCCCTGTTGATCTGCGATGAATGCCATCACTTGCCTACAGAGTTTAGTCGCCCGATCGCTGAATATTCTATTGCTCCCTATCGCTTGGGCTTGACCGCAACTCCCTCACGAGCCGATGGACGCGATCGCGTCCTGACCAGTCTCCTGGGAAAAATAGTCTATCATAAAACTGTTGCCGACTTAGCTGGCATCGCCCTCGCGTCACATCAGGTGGTGCAGATCAAGGTCAAGCTGTCTCAACAAGAGCGCGATCGCTACAACCAGGCGATCGCCCTGCGCAACGACTTTCTCCAACAGGCAAATATTTCCCTAGGGAGCCTCAAAGGTTGGCAGATGTTCGTACAGGCCAGTTGTCGTTCCGTTTCCGGACGTAGAGCCATGTTAGCACATCGGGAAGCCAAGGAAATTGCCCTGGGTACCGATGCTAAACTGCGATTATTAACCGACTTACTCGCCCAGCATTTTCCCGAACGTATCCTCATTTTTACTGCTGATAATGCCACTGTTTATCGCATTTCTCAGGAATTACTCATTCCCGCCATCACCCATCATACCCCTGTCAAGGAACGCCACGAAATTTTAACTAGCTTTCGTCAGGGAGAATACAAAACCTTAGTAGCATCTCATGTTTTGAATGAAGGAGTTGACGTTCCCGACGCCAGAATTGCTATTATTTTATCCGGTACGGGATCCCAGCGGGAATTTATTCAACGTTTGGGAAGGGTTTTGCGCAAAGGTTCTGCTGTCGATAAGCAAGCAATTTTATATGAAGTTGTAGCCGAGAACACGGGGGAAGAACGTACCTCCCAACGCCGACGCGGTAAAGCGATCGGTCGGAAACAACGGAAAACCCAAAAGCCCAAGCCCAAACCCAAAAAGTCACCATTAATCTATGGTACAAATAGTGCTGATGTCCACTTGCGTGCGGCTGAGTCGGAGGCAGAATGGGGAGGAGATCCCCCCTTCGAGACTTAATTGAGAGTGCCAATGCTCTGACACAATTGAGATGCACCCATTAGCAATTAGCCATCAGCCGAGCCTATTGACAATCTCGGTTGTTTGTCTTGCCATTAGGCATGATAGTATAGCAGAACTTGGCAGTCTTCCATCGGGCACCCTCCAACCTGGCACTCGTTAAGTTGGCGGTCAACAACTTGGCATCCTTGAGGTTATCAGCTATTAGATCGGCACTCTCTAGTTTAGCAGCTATCAGATTGGCACCTTCCAGGTTGGCACCCAGCAGATAGGCATTGGACAGGTTAGCACCTACTAGATTAGCACCTTTGAGGTTGGCACTTTTGAGGTTGGCACCCACCAAGTTTGCACTCACTAGCTTGGCACCCACTAGGCTAACACGCTCTAGGTTAGCATGTTCTAGGTCGGCATCTACTAGATCCGCATCATCTAGGTCACATCCGACGCAATAGTGGCGATCGGTTAAGATACTGTGATAATCTAGCTGAGAATAGGCGTAGCTTGGGGATGCCAGCGGTCCGATCGCTAGCAGCAATATCATGGTGGCGACAAAAATACGTTTCATTCCTGTACTCATTAACGACAAACTTGATTCTCTATTCGGCGTTGCACAACGACGGGATGATGAGGGCTGCTAATTGCTAATTGCTAATTGTCAATGGCTAATTGAGATAGTCATTTGTAGTCATAAATATCTATTTACTCTTTTCAATTAGCAATTAGCCATT
>JBFRWI010000173.1:0-21124 GCA_051439505.1 Hormoscilla sp.
GTGGGCAAAGGTCTGACATTTGACTCTGGCGGTTATAATCTGAAGGTTGGCGGTAGCGGCATTGAAACCATGAAGATCGACATGGGCGGTGCTGGCGCTACCCTCGGTGCGGCAAAAGCTATTGGTCAGCTCAAACCTGATGTGGAGGTTCACTTCATTTCAGCGGCGACTGAGAACATGATTAGCGGTCATGGAATGCATCCAGGTGACATTCTTAAAGCTTCTAATGGCAAGACCATCGAAGTTAACAACACAGATGCGGAAGGGCGTCTAACTCTAGCAGATGCTTTGGTGTTTGCTGAAAAGCTGGAACTCGATGCTATTGTGGATCTGGCTACCCTGACAGGTGCCTGTGTGGTGGCTTTGGGCAATGATATTGGCGGGATGTGGAGTACAGAGGAGATTTTAGCGCAAGAGCTGAGTAAAGCCGCTGAAATTGCTGGTGAGAAATTCTGGCGCATGCCCATGGAGGAAAAGTATTTTGAAGGCATGAAATCCGTGGTTGCTGATATGAAAAATACTGGCCCCCGTCCGGGAGGTTCGATTACGGCAGCCCTGTTTTTGAAACAATTTGTTAAGGATACTCCTTGGGTGCATTTAGACATCGCTGGACCAGTTTGGACCGATAAGGAAAATGGCTACAATGGAGTTGGTGCTACGGGTTTTCCAGTACGGACTCTGGTAAATTGGGTGATGGGGTGATGGCTGATTGGTAAGAGCGGGGGCGATCGCCCCCTCGGCTGGCAAAGGAACTCCAGCAAGCTAACAAACATAAAAATTTCCCGGTGCCAGATCCCGATTTCGGTGGCAAAATAGTAAATAAGCCCAATCGCAACCAGAATCCATCGGCCTATGAATAACCTACCAGACTTCTCCAGCCACAACTATCAAGTCGAACGGGAACTGGGGCAAAATCGCACCTGCGGTCGCGTTACCTACCTGGCACGTGAAGTCCCCATCTCCTCAGAAACACCGCTGGCACTGGCCCCGAGAGGCGATCGTGCTGACGCTGTGGTGATCAAGCAGTTCAATTTTGCTCAAACAGTCTCTAGCTGGTCGGACTACGACGCCTACGAGCAAGAAATTCGGGTGCTGCAACAACTCAATCATCCCAGCATTCCCCGCTATCTAGATTCTTTCGCCACCCCAACGGGTTTCTGTATGGTGCAGGAATACAAGCAAGCACCCTCTTTAGCCGAACCTTACCCCTGGACCCCCCAGGAAATTAAGCAGATTGGCTGTGCTATCCTAGAGCTATTGATTTACTTACAATCACTGAACCCTCCCATCATCCATCAAGATATTAAACCGGAAAATATCCTGGTCGATCGTTGGCAAAATCTGAAAGTTTACCTGGTGGATTTTGGTTTTGCTCGCAATGGCGGAGCTGAAGTGGCCGCCAGCAGCGCTGTCAAAGGCACTTTAGGATTTATGCCTCCAGAAAAGCTGTTTAATCGCCAGTTGACGGCAGCATCGGACCTCTACAGTCTGGGCGCCACCCTGATCTGCTTGCTGACTAACACCAAATCAACGGAAATCGGCAATTTAGTTGATGGGTCTTTTCGGATCAACTTCAAGCATCTGGTGCCAAGGGTAAATCGTCAGTTTATTCGCTGGCTGGAAAAAATGACGGCACCTAACCCCAAACATCGCTTTGCTAATGCCGCAACGGCCCTGGCAGCACTGCGACCTATTGATGTTGTCGGTCTAGGTACTTCCCGAGGCATACTAGCCAACAGCCTCCAATTCTCTACTGGAGCAGCAGTAGTGGGACTGGCCACCCTGGGTAGTTTATCCCTTCTGGGTCGAACTCCGATGCTGTTGCGAAACGAACCTGCTTTATATGAAACCCGACTGCAAGTTCACAACATCCAACAACATCACAGGCATCTGCCAAGCTCGGGAAATAGCCATCACCAGTTGCTAGACAATCGTCAATGCAGCAAATGCGATCTCAGAGGTGCTAATCTCGCAAATATGAAACTCGCAGGTGCTAACCTCGCAGGTGCCAATCTCGCAGGTGCTAATCTGCGAGGCGCTGACCTTGCAGGTGCCAACCTGCGGGGTGCCGATCTGGGTTCGGCCTCTCTTACAGGTGCGGATCTGGGAAATGCTAACCTCCAAGGAGCGGATCTGGGAAATGCTGACCTCCGAGGCGCTTACCTCCGACATGCTAACCTAAGCTCTGCCTACCTAGAAGATGCCTATCTCAAGCATGCTGACTTAGGGGATGCCCGATTGGGAGGTGCCAACCTGGAGGGGGCGCGTCTGGAGGGTGCTAAACTAGGACGTACACAGCTGGGGAATGCCGATCTCTCTGGCGCCGACCTGCGGGGTGCTGACCTCAAGCGAGCTAATCTCGCGAATGCCGATCTCAAGGGTGCTGACCTCCGGCATGCCCATCTATGGGGCGCTCATCTGCGGGGCGCTAATCTCGAAGATGCCTACCTCCGGGGTGCCGATCTCGAAGGTGCTCGTATCAAAGGTGCCATCATGCCCAATGGTCATATCCACCCCTAGAGTGAGTGACCGGCGATCTCAAATACTGATAATTGTCCGTAATCATCACTTCATTGTGACGCTTGAGCGTCAACAACCAAACAGAATTACGCTCAAGCGCCACTACAAACCATTCTGGAAAATTGACCAATTGTTAATTAGCTAATTGCTAAGAGCATCTATATAGCCAGGGAGTTAACAACGTTCCAACTGCACCTGCTCCTGGTGGGCGGTGCCCACCCTACAATACTAACAATTAACCAATCACTTTTGTTCTGGATGATCTAATGCTGTCCGAACAGTTCCCATCTGATTTATCTTGGCAATCATCTGATACAAGCGTCCAAAATTACGCTGATTAAAATGTAAAACTAGGCGGGGTAACTCAAAGGTATCGTCTTGAGATTCTGCGGGTAAGGCTTTACTTTTTTCTATGGTTCCCGAGACGAGAATGTCGCCAAACTCAACATTTAACTGCTCAATATCGGCATCTTTGAGTTCTTCTTTGAGCCGGATGACTAATTTTTCTTTCACATAGCGGCTGGAGTGAAAGACGCGGTAAAAATGACTTATAGTCTCACAGGCGACATCCAATTTATCTGTAATCTTATACAAGCTTAAATCTTCGGGACTAATTAAACCCCTGCGTAATAGATGTTCTCGCACGTAGGCATCCCAATGCAGCCAGTAGTCTCCTCCGGGTTTGTCTATTAATACTAATGGTACGGGTCCATATTTACCAGTTTGGCATAATGTCAGGCTTTCAAAAGTTTCATCCTGAGTGCCCAAACCACCAGGAAATAAGGCTAAGGCATCGCTTTCTCGCAGGAAAAATAACTTGCGGGTGAAAAAATATTTGAAATCGATTAACTTATCCCCTGCTATAAAAGGATTCGCATTCTGTTCAAATGGCATCTGGATATTCAAACCAAAAGATTTTTCTGGTCCTGCGCCAACATTGCCCGCCTCCATTATCCCCCCACCAGCACCGGTCATAACCATAAACCCTTGCTGGGTGACGCGCCGAGCAAAGTCGATCGCGATCTGATATTCTGGGCTATCTGACGGCAGGCGGGCGGAACCAAACATGGTGATTTTGCGTACATGCCGATAGGGATAAAATATTTGAAACCCTCGCTCCAGGTCTTGCATGGATGCTGTGAGGATTTTCCAATCCAACCGGTCGATTTCGGAGCCAGCCATCTGCACCAGGGTGACTAGGGCCTGCTGGATCCATTTGCCATGCTGTAAGTAAGGCAACTGGTTAATTAATTGGGCCACATCCTCCTGGAGAGATGCCAGTTCCTGAGAATTAGATGATGATTTTACCATGCTGTGACAGTTCCGATTTTTCCGGAACGGTGCCGAAAAGCGCCTCGAATGGGCTGTTAAGCTTCAAGGCGCTTACGCAACTGGGCGAGAGAGAAGCACTCTTGCGGTGGCCGCCGCTGGTGGTAGCTACTCTCCATCTTTTTTAAGGTACTTTTCCAAAGTATCCGCCAGTGTGCTCTTGGGCACAGCACCTACTACCATATCCACTCGTTGACCACCCTTAAAGATCATGAGTGTGGGGATACTGCGGATCCCATACTGGGTAGCGATGTTGGGATTATCGTCTGTATTAACTTTAACGACTTTCACCTTTCCGTCGTACTGTTCTGCTATTTCCTCTACCACAGGTGACACCATCCGACATGGTCCGCACCAAGGAGCCCAAAAATCTACTAAAACGGGAATTTCACTGTCTAGTACGTCTTTCTGAAAGCTAGCGTCTGTAACTTGTGTGGTTGCTGACATTCCTGGCAATCCTTTCCTATCTTGTACTTATAAGGTTGATCTTGACATTTCCCTGGATCGAAGGGGCGTGGGTGTTAACCTATAGGCTTTTCCCACTTTAACCTGTGCGACCGGGAAAACTCAAGCGTCTGATAACACTCTTGACTTTTGTTTGCGCTTGTGGCATCTAGGGTTACTGGCCCGATCGCACATCAGGCCCCAACTGGATTCTACCGGTGATGGTAGACTCCACAACCACGCTCCCCTTGTTGGGGGCAGCCGCGATCTATTGCCCGAGACAAAGAGACGACATATTGGGTGGGAGTTTGACTGCCGATAGCTGGAGCGGGACTCCTCTATCTATCGCCATGTTCCTACTTTAGCATAATAAGAGCAAAGTGGTTTATTTAGATCGGCAGCGATCCCACAGCCGATCGCCCCTAGGCCAAAAGAAAGAACCGCCCGAACCGCAGTTCAGACGGAGTGTGGTGTGAGGAGTGAACGGAAACATGCGTCTCCGCTATCTCTATGTTAGACGACGAATTTGCTTTTGCCCTCGATTCCCTCTATCGGGTCAGCCGGTAAGTCTATTTACCCATGCCTAGCTGCTGGGCTTTTTGATAGACTTTTCCTTCGGTCAGCAAGGAGGGTGCGATCGCTACCTCTACTTGCTGCATTTCTTTGATATTCTTGGCTCCCAGTGTCCCCATGCTGGTTTTCAAGGCTCCCAAGAGGTTATGGGTGCCGTCATCCAGTTTTGCCGGACCGGTGAGGATTTCTGCTAAGGTACCAGTTGCGCCGACGCTAATGCGCGTGCCTCGGGGTAAAACTGGACTGGGGGTGGCCATGCCCCAATGATAACCCCGTCCGGGGGCTTCTTGGGCTCTGGCGAAGGGTGAACCGATCATGACTCCGTCAGCACCGCAGGCTATGCATTTGCAGATATCACCTCCGGTGATTAATCCACCATCGGCAATGATGGGGATATAGTTGCCAGTTTCCTGGTAATAGGTATCGCGGGCCGCAGCACAGTCGGCGATCGCTGTTGCTTGGGGTACTCCTATACCCAAGACGCCGCGAGAGGTACAGGCGGCACCAGGCCCTATGCCGATCAGCACTGCTGCTGCACCGGCTTTCATTAAATTCAGGGCGACTTCATAGGTGACGCAGTTGCCTAAAATCACCGGTATTGGCATTTCCTGACAAAGTTGTACCAAGTCTAGGGGGGTGACTGACTCGGGGGACAGGTGGGTCGTTGATACTACCGTTGCTTGCACGAAGAATAGATCTGCACCTGCCTCTGCTACTATGGAGCCATATTTGCTGGCTCCTACTGGTGTGGCGCTGACTGCGGCTATTCCCTGCTGACTTTTGATTTCTTCAATCCGCGCTCGGATTAATTCTGGTTGAATGGGTTCGGCATATAGCTGCTGCATCAGGGTGACAAACTCGGTTTTGCCCACAGATGCGATCTTGTCTAGCACTGGTTCTGGATCGGCGTAGCGAGTGTAAATTCCTTCTAAGTTCAGGACGCCTAAGGCCCCCAACTGAGATAGGGAGACTGCCATTTTTACATCTACTACGCTATCCATGGCGCTGGCGATGATGGGAATTTCTCTGTCAATGCCGCCGATGCGCCAGCTGGTGTCTGCTAATGTAGGATCTAAGGTCCGATTTCCCGGCACTAAGGCGATTTCATCGATTCCGTAAGCTCTGCGAGCTGTTTTGCCCCGCCCTATTTGTATGTCCACCTTTCTTTTCCCTTCCCAAGAGTATTTTTGCTAGGGTATCAAAGTTAGCGGTCAGTTGTCAGTTATTAGCGCTATTCCCATCGGAAGGTGATTGAGTCTGTTCTGGCACCTCTTGGGACTCTTGCAATGGTACTGGCGGCGCTGCGGTTGGTGCTGGTGGTTGTGTTGCCGATCGTGCTTCTGTATCTTCTGGCTGGTTTCCTGTGGCTATTGTATCATTGCTGCGCAGCAGCTGACTTAATCCAGAGAGCAATGCCCCCAGTTTTCCTTCTTCCAGTAAGGTGTCAATTAAGGCTAATCCACTGGTTGACAGTAGCATTTTGTTGATTTCCCCGGCGCTATTGCCATTATTGGCTCCTGGGAAGGAGTATATTCTGGTATCCCCCAATACTCCGGGTTGCGGTGCTAATGCCTTGACTATTTCTGGTAATTGGGGGGCGATCGAGGGCCAGATTTCCCCGATCAGTTTAGCAGATAGCTTGGCATCGTCGAGGGCGTTTTCCGCTTCAAAAACTGCTTGCTTTCCTTCCGCTTCTGCTAGGGCTTTGTCTCGATTCGCTTGTGCTAGAGTACGGATGGATTCTGCTTCGAGATCTGCTGCTTGGCGGGCGATTTCTGCTTGCCGTTTGCGCCGGAATACATCGAGTTCTACCACGTTTTGTTCCGAGATCCGGCGCTGTTGGGCCTCCTGTTCCGCTGCTATTACGGCAAGACGCTGTTCCCGTTCGGCTTTTTCCACTTCTGTCGCTGTCATGACTGCTGCTTCTGCTTGGGCCCGTTCTGCTTCGGAATTTAAGCGATCGCGTTCTTTTTCGGCTATGGCGATCGCGGCTTCTTCCTGAGCAATTTTTGACTCCCGTTCCGCTTCAGCGACTGCCACCTGGGCTTTCAGGCGCGATGCATCAATGGTTTGCTGGCGATTAATTTCGGCAACTTCTGCTTCCTGTTTCTGCAATGTTTGGGCAACTTTCAATTGCTTATTGCGCTCTTCTAAGGCAATGTTGGCATCTATTTGACTCTGTTGTACTGCCAACTGCTGTTTTATCTTTTCTTCTTCAACCGCTTTGTCCTGCAAAATCTTATTTCGCGCTACCTTTGCTGTTTCTTGGTCCTTCGATTCTTGAATTTCCCGTTCTCGCTGGGCCGTGAGGGACTCCACTTCTAGCTTCTGAGCTAGTTTCGCTTCTTCGGTCTCTTTGGCGATCCGCAAACTCTGCTTTTGGGCGTCCAGTTCCCGCTGCTCGATCGTTACCTGGGTTTTCAGTTCCACTTCCCGCTTTTGCTGGATGGATTTTTGGATGGTTTCCGTGCGCAGGCGCACCCCTTGGGCATCGAAGAAGTTATTTTCGTCGTAGGTATCGCTTTCTTCGATTTCAGAAATGGCAATGTTGTTGAGGGTCAAGCCGACTTTTTTCAAGTCTTGCTGAATTAAGTTTAACACTTCATCGGCAAATCCTAATTTGTCGGAATCAATTTCTGCTAAACTCTTCTTTTTCGCCGCCGCCCGAATGGCATCGTCAGCCCGTTTTTCCAAGGCATCTTTGATATCTGTTGCCGAAATTTGTCCTTGTTTAGACAGTCTAGCTGCTGCGGTTAAAACATCTTGTTCCTTGGCATTAATGCAGACGTAAAAGGTGACTCGCATATTGGCCCGCAGGTAGTCTTGGGTGCGGACGGCGAGTTTTCCTGTCCGTTCCACGTCAATGGAAATTTCTCGCAAGGGTACGCGGGTGATTTCGTGAAACCCGGGCAGCACTATGCAACCGCCATTCAGCACTACCATTTTCTTCTTGATAAATACGCCGCCTGTCCTCAAGAAGGCTTCGTTGTTGGGGGTTATTTTATAAACCCGGGTGTAGGCGAAAATGCTGAACAGCAGTAAAATGACTACTGCGGCGATCGCCCCCGGGAAAAAGAGTATTCCCGGGCTTAACTGACCGATGGTTGGCTGTATTGGTGTTGGTGGGACTGTTTGGGCTATGTAGGATTTGGTCATGGGTCAAGGGATTTATGCACGACAACTCTATGTTAGCATCTCCCCCTGCCGCCGCACCCTCAAGCCGCCGCACCCTCAAGGGTGCGGCTACATATACAAAGCCCGCCTGCGCGGGCTGAACTTACATACATACATGCCTACTTTTTCGCCCGCCATGGGCGATCGCACCCCACGGACGTGAGTTCGGAGTTCGTAGTTCGTAGTTCGTAGTTAGGGTGCATCCTTCTGCGGCGCAAATCTATCTGTAGGGGCGAAGCATTTGGGCGACAATATAAGCCATAAATTGACAAATGGACTATCCAAATGCTTCGCCCACCGCGTAGTGCAGTGTACCCCGTTGTTTTGGGGTTATAGCAGTTCTCGTGGTCTTGCACCAGTTGGAAAAAAAATACCACACCCACGAATGGTGGGCGATGCCCACCCTACTAAGCAATTCAAAATTCAAAATTCATAATTCAAAATTGGGAAAGCCTTTGAGAGTAAGGATCGCAGCAGATCGACATATGCAATTTAAATGCGCGACAGCTTAGGCAACTGTCTTTTAGTGCATGATGTTCTCTGACTATAGCAGATCCCGAGAGACATGTTCTCACAATTCTTGCCATCTTTCTTGGTCTATACTATCCTGGGCAATTACTAAGTAGCCCGACCCAGACCGATCGACTACAATTACGTTTTGGCCGCGACGGGGGATAACTGTGGCCCAGTCTGGCAACCGGGCGTCGATCGTCACTAGGTTGCGTGCTGGATCTATGACATCTACTTGCCCGATCGCCCCTTGACTTTCTTTAGGAATGGTGCTAGTGCTAACTGTACCGATGCAACCGATCAGGCGATCGGGGCTAGTATCTTCTCCAAAGGAGGCGAAGATTTTCCCCAAGGGTCGAGATATCAAACTCCCGGCCCACAGACTGAGGACCATGGACCCGACAAACACCGCAGTTGCTAACAAACCACTAGGGTTACCCAAAGCTACGTTCAGCATCCACCCCAAGACTCCCCAAAAGCTGAAGTCTATTGCTAATAGCAAAATCAAGGGGGCTTTACCAATACCTAACCATCCTAGCACTTCTAAGGGACTGAAGTCACCACCAGCATCTACATCCATATCGGTATCCATATCTATGTCACTGTCCAGATCGAGGTCATCGTCTCCTCCTCCTGCAAAAATGACGATCGCCGCACATAGCACTCCTATTGAGAGAAAAATCCAGTATGGTAAGTTGGATGGGTCAAACAGCATAGATGGAATAGTAGTAAATCTAATTCTATGTTAGCAGCTTTTTAGTAAAGTGGGCAACTCCCAGTAGCGGGGGGCAGCCCGCTCGCCTCAAAAATTGGACATCCTATTGCGAATCTGCTATGATGCTATCATCAGCTAACCGGGTCCTGGTTCACCATAACATTGCTTCTGGGAGCGATCGAAATGGCAGTGAAAACTCGGTTTACTAATTATAGCATGAGTTGATTGAATAAAAAAAAGGATAGAAGGAGTAAAATATGACCAGGAGGAAAAATTTGCAACCGTCAAACTATGCCATCAAAAAATATAACCTGACGACCGCTATTGATTTTGATGTGGCGGTGAAGTACAGTAGCGTGTTAATGGCGATCGCCAGCGCTGATGGGTATCTGACTGAGGAAGAATTAGATTGGTATATTGAAGAACAGATTTTGATCGGAGGAACTGAAGAATATATAGAGGCGATCGCAGCTATTGATTTGCGCCATACTAACATCGAGGATATTTTAAATGAAATTAAGGATGATTTTCCGCTGAATTGTAGTCACTGTTTGCTGTACCAAGCGATCAAGATGAGTCGCTCAGATGGAGTATATCATGATAAGGAAAAAGCAGCGGTGGCGCGAGCAGCAAAAATTTTAGGGGTTGAAGATAGCGTGGTAGCTAGCATTGAGGCTCTCGTGGAAATGGAAGATGCTACAGATCGACTCAGGCGGGCCATGATGAAGAGGAAAGTTTAATTAATTTGGTTAGTGGCCCCGGGAAGCCTACCGGTGCCGATCGGCCCTGGGCCTCTACCAAAGGACATAAAAGTAAGTGAGAAGAAATCGAGGGGTTGACAAATGTATCTCAAGTTGGTATAGTAAAATTGAACAGGGTATTCACCAACAAGAAAAGGAGGAAAATATGAGCAACAGTCTCCAGCCGACAAAATATGCTAAGCAGAAATATAACCTCACCTCTCCAGGAGATTTTGAGGTGGGAGTGAAATACGGCTGCGCGTTAATGGCTATCGCCGGTGCGGATGGGGAACTGGCAGAAGCAGAATTGGAGTGGTTTATTGACGAACAAAAACTCTTGATGGTAGAATCAGAAGAGTACATTGAAACGATCCGCAAATTCGATTGGAAGAATGCTAACATTGAAGAGCTATTGAGTGGAATAAAGTATGATTTTCCTCTGAATTTTCGGCGAGCCATATTGTACCAAGCGATCAAGATGAGTCGAGCTGATGGGATCTACCATGAAAAAGAAAAAGCAGCGGTGGCGAAAGCGGCGGAGCTTTTAGGAATTGAACGGAGCGTGCTTGTTAGCCTAGAGTCCGTGGCGGAAATGGAAGAGGCCACGGATCGACTGCGGCTGGCCTTATTTGAAACGGAAGTTTAATTCTGCTTGACACCTTTTAAGAGAGGATTTAGATCTACTTGCTCGAAATCCTCCCTTCGGCTGCGCTCAGAGATCGCAAACCCCCAGATTAGCAGTCAGCAATCAGTGGTGAAAGTTACAACCTCATGGCATACGCAACTTATTTTCAGATTGCTGTCAAAAATATCTAACATAATGAGTAGTCACAGTAACGAAGAAACGATTATTGAAAATATAGACTGGAATCAACTGTCGCTAGAACGATTGAAGCAGCTTCAAGCTCAAATATGTAAAGCGATCGATATTAAGAGCCGCGAATTAAAGTTGACAAAATATTCTGCCTATAATAGCAAAGATTATGAGTACAAAGCAAGTTTAGCCAAAATATTTCCCGGTCGTTTGCGGAACTCGCTGTCTGAGTATCATAACTGTGTTTTCGGAATCAGCCTGGGAAGCAAAAATTTCGTCGAGAGTAAGCGACTCGAAGCCTGCATCAAATGGATTAGCGAAAATTTCAAGGCTTGTGTAGTGCTAGTGGCGGATACGGTATACAGACTGACAATCGAGATTAGACATGGACTTAAAGAAGATGAAGCTTTGCCTTTGGCAGTTAGGACCGCAAAAGAGTTCATCAATGAGCACGGTCTTCTGTTCGAGAAATACTCCGGAAGCTGTTGGTTCGAGTTTATATTTACCTCAGAAATAGAGAAACGATCGGACTTTAAGATATATTACGAGGAGCTTGAGTGTCTTTATCGCAAAAATGAATCTTTTCAAAGCATAGTCAACTCCTTTGCCCAGACATATCTCAACCGAGGCGAACAGGTGGAAGATGAGCAAGTGTCCGACTTCAGGAAGGCGATAACATACTTCCTTGAGGAGTCGGCTTTGTCAATCTGTCTTGTTAAAGAAGGATGGCCAGTCTTTGTTTATCCTGGGTCAATCAAAGCTTTTGCAGAAATATCAGAGGGGCTACACCCAGAAGTCCCGGAACCTCTCAAGCAAATGATCTGGGTAAGTCTGCGCCTCAAAAAGCGGCATAGTGAAAGTGGGCATCAACAGGTAGGAGAGTAAATTCCCGATCGGCCCTGGTCCTCTAGCAAAGGAGATTTATTGTAAGTGAGAATAAATCGAGGGGTTGACAAATGGCTCTCAAGTTGCTATAGTCAAATAATTAAGGAGTTTTCTACTGTAAACAAAGAACAACCAAGCATAAAAACAGGGACAGATGTTATGCAGACGCAAAGGCCAGGAGAATTGGAAAATTTAGCGAAATATCCGAGTTTCAAGATGGAGCGTGCTCGGATGGAAGGGGATCGTTTGCTATTTGACCATCCCGATGGTATGATGCGAGCCTTAGGGACAGGAGTCTTCTCTTTAGAGATTCCTTCCGAGTTCCATATAGCTGCTGGCGACCTCATCGCGCGACACTATTTTGAAGAGCCTTTAGGGGATGACTTGGATGCCTACAGGGGATTCCGAAACATTACCAGAGATATAGAATACTTTGGTTACAAAGATTATGAGGACGTTCAATGGGAACAATTTAGTATAGAAAGGGCTGAATGGGATGCCTTATACCCAGACAATGTCGCCAGGTTAGGCGAGCAAATGCTCGACCTTGGGATCGGGGTTGTGCATAATGTTCTCGAATACCTAGGTATTAAGAAGTCAGACTGGGAAAATGTCACAAGTGGTCTGTCCGAAAAACGAGGTAATCATATGTTAAGTTTTAATCACTATCGTTCGGAAAAAAACTGTAGGGGATTTTCATTCCACAAAGACACGACTTGGGTGAGTGTGGTTCGCTCAACAGAACCTGGACTTGTTGGCGTAATTGGAGAGAAAATATTCTCGCTTAACCCAGTTCCAGGTCACTTTACCATTAACTTCGGTAGTACAATAGAATTTTTGACAGAGCAGATGGTTACTCCAGTACATGCTCTGAGACATGGAGTTGTGCGCACTCAGCGAAGTGCAGATCGAGAAGATAGAACTTCATACGTGCTTTTTCTAGATTCTAACTTAGGAGGATTAATTTATCGTTATGAGAACGGTGAGGCAAAACCGATACAACCAGTAAAAGAATTTCTTTTTGATGAGGATCGTATTTTTAGTAAAAAGCTAGCTAAATATAACTGCTATTTGGACTAGGGAATAGAAAATTTATGGATATCATGGGGTTGGGGCGATCGCCCGGCTTTGGTGGTACAAAATATACGAATAATACAGAGCTGGGGTATTATGTGCGCTACGATGTAATATGTGGGGTCGGCGATCGCCCGGCTTTGGTAGTACAAAATATACGAATAATACAGAGTTGGGGTATTATGTGCGCTACGATGTAATATGTGGGGTCGGCGATCGCCCGGATTGCGTAGTACAAAATATACGAATAATACAGGAGTATGGTATTATGTGCGCTACAATGTAATATGTGGGGTCGGCGATCGCCCGGGTAAGGGGGTGTAGTCAAAACCCGTTGGCAGACGAAAAGTTCATCCGACCGATCGCGTGGGGGGCGGTGAAACAGGGTTTTTTTTACTAATATCGTCTTGGTTGTCACTTCACAATTAGCAGCGTTTAATGCCAATATAAAAGTGAGATTCTCCCGATATATGCTCTTAAAAAAAATATGCGATCAAGAAAGTTTGAATAAAAATGCCTGACATGCCAACCCCAATACTGACTTTTACGCCGATGGGAATAGATCTGATTTCGACTATGTTAGCTGGAAACAAATCGGACTGGCGACCCATTTCTCTAGCTTTTGGTCAATCGGACTTCCCCATTCAAGAATATGTTGACCTGACAATAAGGGCCCCTGAGGTAGAAAGGGTACTGGGTTACGGGGATATTGGCGGACAGATGTCACTGCGGGAAAAAATTAGCGGCTTTTATGCGGACCGCTTAGACGTGGATATCCCAGCGGCACGGATATTGATAACTGATGGGGCGACAGGTGCATTAGTCTTGGCACTGGGGCTGCTGGTGCGCCCGGGTAGCGAAGTCATTATACCCGCCGTCGGATATGCTGCCTATCGCCGCACCGTGCAGATGTTTGGTGGCATTCCCATATCGGCACCCCTGGATGCAGAGTTTAACCTCTCACCCCACAGACTGCCGGATTTAATCACTGCCAAAACTGCTGCCATTATCCTCAACTCTCCGGGAAATCCCTACGGAAATGTCGCCAGTCTGGAAATGCTAGCAGAAATTGCCTCATTCGGCATTCCAGTTATTTTCGATGAAGTTTACCAGTTCATAACTTTTGCGGGTGCTTTCGCTCCCAGCGCGACGCAACTGCCTGGGGAACATTTCGTTGTCAATGGATTTGCCAAGTCCTTTGCCGTTCCGGGATTGCGTATTGGTTTTCTCATCGTACCATCAAGCTTAGCTGAAGCTGCCGAGAGTCTGAAAGTGCTGTTGAATATTTGCCCGAATATTCCCGGACAACTGTTGGCAGAACGACTGCTAGAGAGATCCCAGCGGCTGATCGAGGAGCATCGCAGCTACTTGCGTCGCCGCCGGAAGTTCTTCTTGGCGACTTGCGATCGCCACTCTCTGCCTGCGATGGTAAATTCCCAGGCGGGATTTTATGGTATAATCGAGCTGCCGTCCGGGATGGACTCGATGAAAGCAGCATCGATGCTAGCCAAAGACTATGCAGTTGCGACTGCTCCGGGAACTGATTTTGCGGAAACAGACCCCAGTTTTTTGCGGGTCAACATTACTAAAAGCCCTGAAGATGTGTCCGAGGGAGTGCGGCGGATCGCCAAGTTCCTGGAAAGGTCCGGGATATGCGATCGGGATTAAACTGAAATAATGGCAAAGGGAAATAAACATGGCAGTGCTACTACTGGCAAACATCGATTTAGAGGAATGGTTTGGACAATTAAGGGCAGAGTTGCTGAAACGCCAGCCCGATCTAGATTTGCGAATCTGGCCGGAATGCGGGAAACTAGAAGAGATTGAAATCGTGCTGGCATGGTGGCCCCCACTGGGAGTGATGCAAAAGTTTCCCAACCTGAAGCTGATTATGTCTCTAGGAGCCAGCGTCGATCGGATTTTAATCGACCCGGATCTGCCCGATCGCATTCCGATCGTGCGTCTGGTGTCGGAGGGTAAAATATTGCAAATGACCGAGTATGTCACCCTAGCAGTTTTGCTGTTTCAACGGCGATTTATCGAGTATCAAGCAGGGATGCGATCGCGGAGCTGGTCATATCTACCGGTGCTAGAGGCGAAGACATTTACAGTGGGGATTTTGGGTTTGGGGGAATTCGGTTCCAGGGTGGCCAAAAAGCTAGCAGCTATGGGGTTTACCGTGCGGGGATGGAGTCGATCGCCCCAAGCAATTCCTGGAGTAGAATGCTTTAGTGGGGGCGAACAGTTTAAGATGTTCTTGAGCAAATGTCGGGCGATCGTCTGCTTGCTGCCAGTAACGCCAGAAACTGAGGGAATTCTCTGCCATGAAACTTTTTGGGCTTTACCGACAGGGGCGTACTTAATTAATGTCGGTCAAGGCAAGCATTTAGTAGAAGCAGATCTATTGAGGGCATTAGATGCAGGTCAAATGAAGAGTGCCTGTTTGGACGTATTCCATAGGGAACCCTTGCCCAGTGACCATCCTTTTTGGGATCATCCCCGCATTATTGTCACTCCCCATATCTCGGCTGTGGGTCAGCCCGGAGAAGAAGCCGATCGCATTCTAGATGCGATCGATCGCAGTCGCGAGGGAAGACCATTGGAGTATGCGATCGACCGAAACCGGGGCTACTAATTGGCTCAATGTGGTTAAGTAGATGCCAAGCAAGGATAAGAGACCATGAGATTTATCAGTCCGAAAAATTGTCCCTGTCAGAGTTAGAGATGTTGTCCTTAGAGATTTTTGATTTCATGAGCTTGTCTGACTTGTCCAGTTGGTTGCGATCGCATGTCGGACAGTAAAGAAAAAAGGCCCGATCGCCCCCACAATTTGTACTTGACGGCAAAACAGCTTTTAACTTGCTGTTGAGAATTAGGATCGCAGAAAACGCTCAATCCAGGAGACATGAGGCGATCGGACTGTGCTATTAGGGATAATTTGTAGTAAGATTGAGGAAGAAAAACGCAAGGAATTATGACGATGAAGCTGAAACGACTGGGGCACGTGGCAATCTGCGTGCAGGATATTGACAAAGCAGCGGAATTCTACCAAAATATAGGCATGTCCTTAGCCTGGAAGGACAGTGACTGGGCTTACCTGAAGGCAGGTGATGATGGGTTGGCGCTGTTAAGTCCGAGTTACGGCCAGGCAGGACCGCACTTTGGCTTCGTATTTAGCGATCGGGCCCAAATGGAAGCTTGCTATCAGCAGCTACAGGGATCGGGCGTGAAAGTAAGTCAGATCCACGAACACCGGGATGGCACGGCCTCCTTCTACGGACAAGATCCAGACAGCAACTGGTTTGAGTATCTATACGAACCGGCTGTGTCCCCCGGGTAGCGATCCTAACGCTCCCGGCAGCAATGAGTGCTTGACGGAAAATGTTATGATTGACATCTTGCACCTAAGCGCGTTACGCCGCCTGCAAACCCCTGGCCTGTGTTACTTGACAGAGAGTCGGGTCGTGGGCCTGTTGACAATGGTGCAAGAGATAAGTTATGAGCGAAGAGCGAAAGACTGTTAGGAGGTAGATGATGGTTGATTCGCCCAATCTATTCGGGTTCGGTTGGTTGTTGTTGTTGGCAAGCGCTTTGCTGATTATGAAAGTTTCCGGTGCTGACACAGAGGCTGAAGAGAGGGTGGAACTCCCCCATGACTCATTGCTGCGCGATCGCCTGAATGAGTTAGGTATTGCTAACTGGAAGGAGTTGCGGAGAAAATCTGGGTTAAATACCCCACGCCTGTTGGAGGCCCGTCGCGGGAACCTGGAAAAGCTGACTTTTGAGGAAGTGAATCGCTTGGCAGAGACTCTCAATTGGAAGCCAGCAGAATTAAGAGCCTGTTTGGGTTTTGCCTCAACAGATGACCAGGAGGTAAAATCTCTGTCAACGGCAATATCGCAATTGCAGCAGCTTTCATCTCAAAAAACAACGGAAGTATCGCAACTGCGCTCTCAATTGCAGCAACTGGAAAGCGAGAAAACAGCGGAAATAGCTTCATTGCAGCAAGAAGGTCAGGGACTACGCGAGCAATTGCAGCAGTTGGAAAATGAGAAAACGGCCACCCTGGCAGAGTTGCAGCAAGAACGCTCACAACTGCGCTCTCAATTAGAGCAACTCGATAGTGATAAAACGACTATTGTATCACAATTGCAGCAAGAACGCTCACAACTGCAATCGCAATTGCAGCAACTCGATAGTGAGAAAACAGCGACCCTGGCGGAGTTCCAGCAAGAACGGGATCAACTGCGATCGCAATTGCAGCAACTCGATAGCGATAAAACGGCCAGCTGGGCAGAGTTCCAGCAAGAACGGGACCAACTGCGCGAGCAGTTACAGCAACTCGATAGTGATAAAACGGCCACCTTGGCAGAGTTCCAGCAAGAACGGGACCAACTGCGATCGCAATTAGAGCAACTCGAAAGTGAGAAAACGGCGGAAATATCCGGTCTACAGCAAGAACGGGATCAACTGCGTCAGCAATTAGAACAGCTCGAAAGTGAGAAAACGGCGGAAATATCGAGTCTACAGCAAGAACGGGATCAACTGCGATCGCAATTAGAGCAACTCGATAGTGAAAAAACAGCGGAAATATCACAATTGCAGCAACTCGAAAGTGAGAAAACCGCAGAAATATCCGGTCTACAGCAAGAACGAGACCAACTGCGATCGCAATTAGAGCAACTCGAAAGTGAGAAAACAGCGGAAATATCCGGTCTACAGCAAGAACGAGACCAACTGCGTCAGCAATTAGAACAGCTGGCAAGTGAGAAAACGGCGGAAATATCAGAGTTGCAGCAAGCATGCGAACAACTGCGCTGGCAATTGCAGCAGCAAGCGACGGAAATGATTGAATTCCAGCAACAATGTCAGCGACTGCAATTGCAATTGCAACAGCAATCAAGTCAGCTAAATGCAGATTTTCGCGACTCTACTTTCGCGGAATTGCAAGCTTTGCTGACTAATTACCCCAGCGCCCGCCAAATTGCGGAAACGAAGCCGGATTTGCCAGCCAAGAATATGATGAAGCTGTTCACGCCCTTGGAGAACATGCTGGAGAATTGGGGTTATGAACCGATCGCGTCGGTTTGGGAACAGGTCCCTTATAATCGGAACTTGCATCAGGCGGATACTGATGATATCCAGGAAGGAGAGATGGTTTATGTCCGGTTCGTGGGATATAAGTCGGGCGATCGGGTAATCTGTCCTGCTAAGGTCAGTCGCACTCTCCCCACGGGAATTAAACCGAAGAACTCATGACGGTTCTTGTCTTGGTTAACTAGCAATAGGTCGCATTCGGAACTAGCAATTGTGGTTCCGAATGTATCGAATAATTTCTTTTCCTCAAATTGTCCTATCTGGCCGATTCCTAACATCCAAAAACTTCAACTGTCGAGCAAGCATAGAAATCATCTGCAAATCAACCCCCGCCTCCCTTGCCATCTGCAAAGGATTGCCCAGAATTGCCTCGACTTCCAAAGGTCTTTTCCCATCATAATCCAGTTTCATGCTGGTTAAATAAGGCTTCATTTTATCCGTATGGTCGAGCATTTTTTGGATAAAGCGATCGTCGATTATCCGCCCGCAACTCTGGGCCCCTGCTGCCACTTCCCGCATTAATTGTTCTGCTAAAAACCGCGTATCTGCATTGGCCATAATTTCATCTGTTCTGGCATCTAAAACCACGGAAAGACCGTTATAAGGAATATTCCAAACTAACTTTTTCCACCTCGCTAACAGCAAATCTTCGCTCAACTCAATAGGGATCCCCGCCTTTTCCAAATCCCTCCCAATTTCGCGCATTGTTTCCGTAACGCCAGCAGCCCGATCGTTAGCAGCATATTGTCCTATGGTAATAGCACCATAGTCGATGTGGCGAATATGACCCGGCCCTACTTTATTAGAACAGACAAAACATAACCCACCTATTATGGTATTGCCTCCGATAATTTGGGCAATTTCTGGTTCGATATTGATGCCGTTTTGTAAGAGCAAAACTACGCTATTGTCATTTATTAATGGCGGCAATAACTCTGGCAAAAGATGATTTTGCGTCGCCTTCAATGCCACGACAATCACATCGCAATTCGGCATTTTTTTAACATTGTTATAGGCATCCACTTCCGGCAGAGTAAAATCCCCATCCACAGATTCGACAATTAAACCTTTTTCGGCGACGTGGTGGTAGTCGCTACGCAGTAAAAAGCTGACTTGATGACCTGCTTTTTGCAGTTTGGCACCGTATAATCCGCCAATAGCACCGGTGCCGATAATTGCATAAGTTCGATTTGACATTTTGAGAAAAGAGAAAAGATTACAGTTTAATATTTAATCACAGTTGCCACACATGAATAATACCTCATCTTTAATTAATTTTTTTCTTGGCTGCTGGCGTTCGCTCTCTTTCACACCGGTGGCAACAGCGATCCTAAAATCATCTTACCTAATCTTGGAGTCCAAATATCTCACTTTTGATTCTAAAGACCGGACTTGTGATTTCAAAGAATTAACTTCCCGATTTAAGTCATCCACGGTATTCTGCAAGCGCCGGAAATCCCCTAATGTCACCGACTCTAGTGCCGGCGCGGGAGGTGGCGCCGCCGGTTCGGCCTGCTGTGCAAGAGAGTTTCCGACTGTCAATAGCAAAAGACCTATGGATATCATGGCCATAAATAAGATCGGCCCGGGATTTTTCATATCTATACTATGATATAATTGTCACTGTCACCCCTTGTAACTATACTATGATAGCAAGAAGAGGTCATGAGCGAGCTGATTATCATTGTTTTGATTGTTATTTCTGGTTCGGCTTTATGTGCGGTGGCCGAAACAGCGTTATTTTCGGTATCGGAAATCAAAGTCCAACAGTTAGCAGAGTCTAAAAATAAATCCGCCTTGGCCCTGCTGAAGCTTCAGTCTCAAATGAATCGCGCTATTGCCACCATTGTAATTCTTAACAATAGTTTTAACATTGTGGGCAGTATTGTCATCGGCAGAATTGCAGCGGCGGTATTGGGAAATGTGTGGTTCGGGTTGTTTTCGGGATTTTTGACTTTCCTGATTATTATATTTGGGGAAATAATTCCGAAAACAATAGGCGCTCGCTACTCGGAAAAAAATGCCCTGATGGTGGCCATTCCTGTGGCCGCCCTGACTTTGATTTTCGCGCCTGTAGTATGGATAATAGAAATAACCACGGCCCCCCTGACAAGGGGTGAGAAAGGACCAACTACAGATGAGGCGGAAATCCAGTTTTTGGCAAAGATTGGGGAACGAGAAGGCATAATTGAAGATGATGAAGCGGCGATGATTCAACGGGTATTTCGCTTGAACGACCTGACAGCAGTTGACTTGATGACCCCCCGGACAAAAATGACCTATTTGCAGGGCGATCGCCTGCTATCCGAAGCCACCGAGGAGATTATCGCCTCGCAACATACGAGAATAATTGTGATAGAAGAATCGATCGATAAAGTGGTAGGGGTAGTATTAAAAGCGGAATTGCTGGCAGGGAGCATAGGGGGAAAGCAGTCGGAAAAGGTAGCCAGCTTGATGCGGAACGTGCGCTTTGTGCCGGAAACGGTGCGGGCAGATAAGCTACTCATTGAATTCCAAGAAACCCGGGAACATATGGTGGTAGTGCTGGATGAATATGGCGGGGTATCGGGTGTGGTAACATTGGAGGACGTGCTGGAGGTGTTAACTGGTGAAATAGTAGATGAGACAGACCGCAATATTAACCTACAAGAAACAGCCAGGCAGCAGGGAAAACAGCTGTTAGATAATGTCGGTTGAGTGGCAAGCAGAAGATGTGATGGAAAATTGCTAATTGCGAATGGAGAATGGAAAATGGAGCAATCAGCAATTTTATCTTGCTCAATTTTCAATTTGATTTTCTTTCAATTGCTACATTGACAAATCTGGGATGCACCCTGCTCTCGGGTTTGTTACCATTCCTAAAGGACCAGAGTCCAAAATTATTATTCTACTCATGCTCATGGAAACAATGGTCTATTGGATAAACGATCTTCATCCTCCCGATCGAAGTTGAAACGCTTCGGCGCCCGCCTCGGTCCGGGGTTCGGCCTAGGGCGGGCGTCCGATCGCTCAGCCCGGCGCTGTCATTGCCTTCTTTTTTTTCTTCTCTTGCCATTTTTTCCCGATCCGTGCTGCTTCCTCGATTTCCTCAAAATCAACCCGCATTACAGCCTTTTCTACTTCCACACCCAAAGCGACGCTGACTTCAAGAAGCTCTACAAAACTGGCACATTGATAATCTGTATCTTCATACTCCTTCACCCGCTGTGAGGAAATTCCCAGTGTCTCCGCTAATTCTTCCTGGCTAAT
>JBFRWI010000174.1:0-65615 GCA_051439505.1 Hormoscilla sp.
GTAAAGCGATCGCCTCTTTGATATAGGGCGGTTTTTTCAGTAGATGCTAGAAACTGGGTTTCTTCCCCAGCTTTGACTCGAAACCCGGTTTCTCAACTGACTCTCTAGGACGGTGCAAACCGCAGAAGTAAATAAGCTGTAGTGCATTTAAATTGCATAGGCAGATCGGCTGAGATCCTTGTTCTCAGGGACTTTCCCCATATAGAATTGCTGAATTTTGAATTTTGAATTGCTTAATGCTCTCCCCGAGTTGCGACTAAGTGCCTAGAAACCTACACATCTCTCATATTTGAGGTTAAATTAAGTACATTAGGTGCTAATCAATGTAATCCAAATATTATTACTTACCGTATTTTTACGCTTGACGATCGGAGTTATGTGGAGTGTATAGTTATAAATACGAAGTTAATAAAGCTAATGTAATGCAGCAAAAACCGAGCATTTACTGCTCAATAATAAATAAAGCATGAATATACCCCAGCCCTGGAGGCGTTCCATGCATGGGAGGACATCGGTGAGTCCCTTAGAAGGTAGTAAAGAGAAGAGAAAATCACCTCGTACAGGACCCGAGGGCTGCGCCGTTTTATCAAAAGAGAAATCCTCTGCCTTTGCAGGTTTAGAGTTGCCAACTACAACGGTTTTATGCGGCGGGTCTCAAGTTATTCCCAAGGTGACAATCTTGAGCAACAACTTGAAGACTTGCGCTCACAATACCCAGAAGCGGAATTCATTTGAGAGATTGAAGTCCGGCTTAATTTTAGATGACGGAAATTTAAATCCATTCTGGAATGAATTGTCAAGCAGGATATCCAGCGGCTTGTCGTTGCCCACCGCGTCAGAGGATGTCGTAAGGGATGGGAACTGGTTGAGTGGTATTGCTTATATAATGCGGTCCAACTCGTGGTTCTCAACGAGCAACAACTTAGTCCAAAACAAGAGCTTGTTCAGGATATGTTGTCCATCATCCACCGTTTCAGTTATCGGTTCTACAGTTGGCGAAAGTACCGAAAAGAAATCAGCGAAAAAGTATGGGAAGAATCCATTCAAGAGAAGCCATAATGTCCCACCAAACAGTCTCCTGAAAATTCCTCTATTCCCCGAACCGGAACTGCATGTCATTTGGAAAAAATGGCTTGCAGCTTACCGTTGGGTTTACAATCAGTGTGTTGAATTTTACAACAACAATCGATCTTTATCCGAGGGACAGTCGTTAGACCAGTACATACAACAGTTACAAACGAACCCAAAAAACTCGTGGACAAAGTGCTTAGGGAATACCAGACAAGAAGCTGTTTGTGAGGCCCAAAATGCTAGTCGTCAATCTCGCAAAGCTAATGGGGGCAAGTGTTTTATGCGATTTCGCTCTTGCAGAAATAAGTCCCAAGCTATTCAGTTTAAGAATACGGCTTATCGAAACGGAACGTGGTTCCGCTCGAAGATTCACAACCTACAGTTTACAGTTGCGAAAGGTTATGAATTGCCTATGAACTGTGTATACGGGACTGAGTTACTCTATCAACGGGGACAGTGGTTTGCTTGTTTTCCTCAATACGTTCGGGAGGTGACTACAGGCTCCGATCGGGTAATTGCTCTCGACCCGGGTAATCGCACTTTTATGACTGGCTACGATGGAGAAAATATCTTAGAGATTGGCAAGGGAGACATCGGGCGGCTAACCAGGTTGTGCTTGCACCTTGACAAAATCATCGGGACAAAAAAGAAAGCCACAGGCAAAGTACACAAGCGTTTGCGGTACAAGCTGAATAAAGCGATCGAGCGGTTGCGGTTTAAGATTAGATCGCTAGTGGATGACCTGCACCGGAAAGCCACGAATCTACTGGTCAATAGCTATAAGTTGATATTTCTACCTACTTACGAGACTTCACAAATGGTGGTCAAAGCCAACCGCAAGATTAATCGGAAGTCTGTCAGGAACATGCTGACTTGGGCTATGGGACGATTCGCTTCTCATCTGGAGCAGGCAGCAAAGCGGAAAGGAGTGCTGGTCGTCCGCTGTAACGAGGCGTACACTAGCAAAACTTGCCCCAAATGTGGCCACGTTCACAAAAAACTTGGGGGATCGAAAGTCCACAAATGCCCGGCTTGCGGTCATAAAGCACCGCGAGATTGGGTGGGCGCTCTCAATATCATGTTGAGAGCATTGCAGGCTGTTGCCTTCGATGTTAGAGATGGCGTTATCACCATTTCTGACGCCGATGTTATACTTGCGCAGAGCAATATGAGCTTTGTGAGGGTTGAAAACAGCACTATAGGCGGTGTAGTCGGGGTTTTGGAGTGACTAGAAAAAGGAAGTATTGTGGAGTATTGTTGATGAAACCTTTAGAAGAAGCGACCTGGTATCAAGCGCTCACCTTGACTGAACGGATCCCATCTCTAGGTACGAACCGGTTTGATGAGAAACTGGCAGAAAGTCGCCGGCAGCGTTGGCGATCGCAGACTCCTTTTGCCACGGACTCTTACTATCACCAACGGTTGGCAATGGATGGGATGGCCGACCCTGAGTCCTTTGACTGTATTTTAGGGGAACCGACCGAGGCGCTGAAGGAGCGATCGCCGGTTCCTCCTACCTGGTTGAAAGAACTGGAGAAGGCATTTGCTCGTACCGAACCGCCGGAGATCGAAGTTGTACCTCCTGCAAAATTACCACCGGGGAAAGAGTCGAGGGGCTTTCTATATGCCATAGAACCCCTCCTTAGTCAAGGAATTGACCGCCTGAAAAAAGAAGTTAAAGCACTGCGATCGGGAACGGAAGCAACTGGGAAAATTCCCTTTGACCCCCTGACGGTAGTCCAGGAGGTTTGCTATCGGGAATTGCCCCAGCAATTGCTGCGGATGTTGAGTCAGACAATGGCGTTAGAACTAAACGTGGCCCGTTTGCAAGGACTGCTATCAGGAGACAGTCCTAGAGAGCGATTTTTGAACTTTTTAGAACGGGTGTACCGGCGAGAGGCAATGCTTTCCATCTTGGAAGAGTACCCAGTTTTGGCAAGAGAATTAGTAGTTGCCATCGATCGCTGGGTTAATTTTAGTCGAGAATTGCTTCAACACCTTTGTGCTGACTGGGATGAGATCTGCACTACCTTTAGTCCCGAAGGGGATCCGGGCAGGTTAGTAGAGATCGAAAAGGCGGGTGACAGCCATCGTGGCGGACGTTATGTAGTTATTGCTAAATTTAGTTCCGGTTTGCAACTGGTTTATAAGCCCAAAGCCCTAGCCATAGATGTCCATTTTCAGGAACTCCTCACTTGGCTAAATCTGCAAGACGTTATCCCCCCCTTAAAAACTCTGAAAGTTATCGATCGCGGGACTTATGGATGGTGCGAATTTGTCAGGGCCGGCAGTTGCAATTCAAAAGCAGAGGTGGAGGGTTTTTATCAGCGGATAGGGGGATACCTGGCTCTCCTTTACGCCCTAGAGGCGACGGATTTTCACTCGGAAAACTTGATTGCAGCCGGAGATCAACCGGTTCTGATTGACTTGGAAGCTCTTTTCCATCCGCGCCGCGCCACAACTGAGAAAAAAGCATCGGTGTTTCTGGCAAGAAAGCAGATGGCAGATTCGGTGTTGCGGGTGGGATTGCTGCCCCGGCGAACCTGGGCAAATGCCGAGTCTGAAGGCATTGATAAAAGTGGCATCGGTGCCAAACCAGGTCAAATGAGTTCCAGACCTATCCGTGCTTGGGAGGGAGTGGCTACAGATGAAATGCACGTGGTTCGCCAGAGAGCGCAACTGCTAGAGGATCGAAATCGACCGCAGTTGCAGGAAGCTGATGTAAATGTCCTAGATTATGCAGAAGAAATTGTCAGTGGATTTGCAGCAGTTTATCAATGTTTGGCGGAACGCCGCTCTGAGTTCCAGGAATTTTTAACTCGCTTCGCAGGGGATGAGGTGCGGGTGGTTTTGCGTCCGACGCGAACTTATTCTTTATTACTGCAAGAGAGTTTCCACCCCGATGTCCTGCAAAATGCCCTCGACCGCGATCTGCTCTTCGATCGGCTCTGGATTGAAGTCCAGTACGATGAGTATCTGGCGAGGTTTATCCCTAGGGAAAGATTATCTTTATGGCAGGGAGACATCCCCATGTTTACCACTCGTCCTAATTCCCGCGATATCCTGGGTAGCGATAACCAGCTATTTACCGATGGGTTCGATCGCTCTGGGATGGAACTGGTGCAAAGTCGCCTGTCCCAGTTAGATGCACGGGATTTAGCGCGACAAATTTGGTTTATCCGGGCTTCCCTCTCCACCGTAGCAATGGCAGAAGAACCGGCCCGATGGAAAGGATACGATTTGTTTGCACCCCAGAGAAGCTGCGATCGATCCCAACTTATAGCCGCTGCTAGTGCGATCGGAGACCAGTTAGAGTTGTTGGCTCTCCGCAGTGAAGAAGAGGCGACTTGGATGGGTTTAACCCTCGCAGGAGGTTACCATGGGACTCTGGCTCCTTTAACTTGGACTCTCTACGATGGCTTGCCGGGAATGGCTCTTTTTCTTGCTTATCTGGGGGCGATCGCCGGAGAAGAACGCTACACCAAACTGGCGCGATCGGCAATGTCCGCCCTAGAACCTCAGATAAAAGAGGGGGAAGCCTTAATTCCGACAATTGGCGGCTTTAGTGGGTGGGGAGGGGTGATTTATACTCTGACGCATTTGAGTATATTGTGGTCCCAACCCGAATTGTTAGCTCAGGCGGTGCAGTTGGTTGAGAACGTCAACAGATTGATTGCCAAAGATGCATGTTTTGATATCATTGCCGGGGCGGCTGGATGTATTGCTAGTTTGCTTGCTCTATATCGTTGCGCCCCTGACGAGAAGGTGCTGGCAACTGCCATGGCATGTGGCGACCATTTGCTGAGCCAAGGGAAACCCCAGAATGAGGGGATTTGTTGGGTTCGCAATGATGGAAATTTTCCGACGACGGGATTCGCTCATGGTGGGGCTGGCATCGCTTGGGCATTGCTAGAATTAGCTGCCGTCACTAACTGCGATCGCTTTCGTGAAGGGGCTAGCGCTGCTATTGCTTACGAACGGAGTCAGTTGGCAGGAGGGGAGAATTTGACCTATCCTCCCATCTGGTGTAATGGGATTTCAGGGATAGGGTTAGGTCGTTTGCATTCTCTTAAATACATGGATGATGCCCAAACCCGTAGGGAGATAAATACCGCAGTTAATGCTACTCTAGAACGGGGATTCGGTCTGAACCACTGCCTCTGTCACGGCGATCTGGGTAACCTGGAACTGCTAAGATCCGCCGGGGAAATTATTCCGTTCACCGAAAATCAGATCGATCGCCTGACTGCTACAATCGTCGAAAGCATGAATAAGCATGGCTGGCTTTGCGGAACACTCTTGGGAGTAGAGACACCGGGGCTAATGATAGGACTGGCAGGTATCGGCTACGGACTGTTGCGACTGGCGAGTCCCGATCGGGTGCCATCGGTGCTGCTGCTAGCTCCGCCAAAGTGTGGCCAAAAGTAGTTGCAGCGGGGGATCTCCCCCAATACTTCTCGGTTAACAACCTGTCATTGCGAGGGGGAAACCTAAACCGATAATTTAGGGCTCGCCGTCGAGATCCCCCGAAGCAATCTCACCGACGGCGCCGAAGCGCTTTTCCTCTCATAGGTCGCGGGGGGATTGCTTCGGGGGGGGATTGCTTCGTGCCTCGCAACGCTGCGCGACTCAAGAAAGCATAAGTTAATCGCTACGTACCCCCCTCGCAATGACAACCTATATGCTTAACCGAGAGGTATTGTGACCACACCCGGTGTTAGCCTATGATTTGCGTATTTTCTCAGAAAAGCTCTAGCTGAATTTGTTTAGCTGCACGAGAGCTAAAATACGCTGGCTCGTATTTTCTTGTTTCCTGCCACGTAGCATAAACACAATACTCGAACAGTTCTTTCTTGCTGTTTCGTTTTCTGACTATCTTGCTTCCAATGTTGGTAAATCCTAAAGATCTAAGGGAATCTTCAAGCAACTGTTCGGTGTGGACTTGTACGCCATAAAAGCTAGAATTACCTACGATGTAAGAAAGAACCGCGCCCTTTTTCAAACGCGGACGCAAGTTCTGAAGATGCAAATGCATGTCATGAAAATACTTCCAAACATAGTTCCCCATCAGTAAGGCATTTTTTTCTTTCGTTTGAAGTATGTCAGAAACAACTGCTTTCAATGATTCCGGTAGTTCAATAGCATTTGATTCCCAATACTGCAATCTGCTAGTGGCAATACCCCATGTTCCACCTATTGCTTTCCAATCAAGTTCACCCGCTTCACGGGCGGTATCAAGAAACTTAGTCCAATACATGTATGGCCTCAGTTCGCGAATGTAACTTATTCTGTTCGGGTAAGGAGGAGACGTGATAACATGGGAATATTGAAAATCGCCAATTGAAGTAGGTTCCCTTGAATCTACAAAATGAACGGACGAATTACCAGATATATTCTCACCAGCACTTTGAATAATTGCTTCTAATATCTCCAGGTACAAATATTCTATCTGTTCAATTTCAAACGCGGTTACTTCATTATGAAATGACATTGAAACATGATTAAAAGCAGCAGATGAGGTTTCAATGATTAGCCGACAGAATGAAATCCAAGCAAGAGATGAAACATGGTTGTCCCTTGGTTCTCCAAACTGATTCACCAATGCTTGACGAAGTGCGCCAAGAACTTTAAGCGTCTGTCCGCACCACCATCTTTTAATGTTGTGAATGTTTGGCAACCAGTTATCTTCATCCACAAGTTCTTGCCATTTAATAATAACTTTGTAAATGGATATTTTTAATTCCTTAATTTCGGAATAAGAGTAGTTTATACATTTAGAATTCCCGAGCCATATTAAAAACGGGTTGATATCAAAGCAGTGTGCAGAAATGCCATGTTCGGCAGCGACAAGTCCAGTTGTTGCTGTTCCTGAAAACGGGTCAAGTATAAAAGAATCTTCAGGAAGATTCTCAATTATCTCTTCAACCAGTTTGACCGAATATGCGGGAGTCAGCCGCAACCATCCATGTCTCCCAAGTTTCTTGTTGTACTTGAACGTGTAGTCCGAACGTTGCTTAATCTTCATATCCATCATTCAGCACTCAGCAGGGTTTCAAGGACATCGTGGATTTCTTCTTTTATCTCTGTACTGTGTTGCTGGAAGAAAGCAGCCAAGTTATAACCGAGAATTTGTTCGCAAAATGCGTACAATGATGTTTTGTTGTTGCCGTTTGTTGTACCGATAAGAATACCGCAACGGTTGTTTCTGTATCTCAGAACAAGATCGGAATCAATCTGTGACGAAAAAATAGCAAACACGGGCAGATAGTTATTTGCCCATGCTACGGTAGCATTATCAATATCTGCATTTTGACGTTTGGAATCCTTGCTTTTATAGCCTTGGCGGACTTCAAAAACAATTCCGTTTGATGGTTCCGACACTTCCGCCAAGTCTTCACAGTAGTCTGTTATCCAATGTTTGACATTATTAAGTACAGTTTGATTCTTTATTTCACCAAGTTCTAATCTACCATCAAGAGACAGTTTTTTTGCTTTTCCTGACTGTGTATGTGCCGTGTATGACCACGTTGCTAACTCGGGGTCTGTGTATCCAGTGGTATCGACCAGCACTGCACGAAATAAACGTTCGCAACCGATACCAATTTGACGATATACAGATGTCATTCCACCCGCTGCACGGTGGGCGGAATACATAAGGTCAGTATCCAGACCTAACCAAGCATAGAATGGATCTGAACCATATAGGTGCTTAAATTGGTTTAGGGAAAGACCGTCGTCATTTTTGCCTTGCCCAAATTTAGGTCGGTAGTCCTTGCACTTCCCGATCGGTTCCAGAAAGGTTTCAATGTATTTTTTTTCTTTCGTTTCCATTTTTTTCAACTTTAGTTACGTGTTTGTCGGGCTAACTATGAATTCAATGTCAGATTTGCGCTTATCGGCTCCACTCCGATCTTATCCGTCAGTTTTGCGCTTATCGCCCCCTTATTGGGGTAGCGTTCCATGGTGCGATCGCCTAATATAATCCGACTGACCACAACTTTTACTACTTTACAGGCTACATTTCAATAACCTCAACAGTAATTATACTTAATTGCAATCTTTAACCGATAAAATTTTATTTTGCTGTCAAGCAACCGATCGCCGAATCCAATCAGACTGGCTACAACCCAGTGTAGAAGGAGGAAAACTGTGGCGATCTATGACCACAGACCGGAAAATTATCAAAAGTTTCTTATCTGCACTTGACAGAAAACAGAAAAATGCGTTAAAATAAACGTGACTGGGATCTGAGCAGATGCCAGTCAAACGAGAGAAAAAAGCCAGATCGCAATTTCAAATTTACAATTACCAATCGCCAAAGATGAAATCTCCAGTAGTTGTTAGACAGCACAATATAGAAGACTGTGGTGCAGCAAGTCTTGCTACTATTGCCAAATATCACGGGCAAATTTTTAGCATCACCCGCACCCGCGAAGCTGCCGGGACAGGACAACTTGGCACCACATTACTCAACCTCAAGCAGGGGGCAAAGGTGCTGGGTTTCAATGCCCGGGGCGTGAAAGTCCCATTGGAATTAGTCGATAACCAGACCATACCCCTACCGGGAATTATTCACTGGAAAGGCAATCACTGGGTAGTATTGTACGGGCGACGGGGTAAAAAGTATATTATTGCCGATCCAGTTGCCGGAATTCGCTCCTTATCTAGAGAAGAACTGGTTTCCGGTTGGAGTAATCGCGCTATGCTGTTACTGGAACCCCGTCCCGATTTTTATCAAATAGCCGACGATCGAGACAAGGTTAAGGGTTTGTGGCGCTTGTGCGGACGCCTGTGGAACTATCGCCCTATTCTCGCGGAAGCGTTGCTGCTTAACTTCGCGATCGGGTTGCTTTCCCTCACTTCTCCATTTTTAATTCAACTCCTTACTGATGACGTGTTGATTAGAGGCGATCGGGATCTGCTGACGGGGGTGGCGATCGCGGTTTTGGTAATGAATGTAATTGCCATCAGCATCAGATTCGTGCAATCAAACCTAATTGCACATTTTGCCCAACGCCTAGAGTTAGATTTAATTCTCGAATTTGGCAGAGTAATACTGAGTTTGCCCCTCTCCTACTACGAATCTCGTCGGAGTGGCGAAATTACGACTCGCTTGCGAGATATTCAAGAAATCAACTTCCTGATCTCTCAAGTTGGCGTTACCTTGCCCGGTCAATTTTTTATCGCCATAGTTTCCCTGGGCTTTATGCTGTTCTACAGTTGGCAACTGACGATAGTTTCTTTCTCGATCGCGGGCTGCATGACTCTCTCATTCCTAATTTTATTGCCTACGGTCCGCAATAAAATCAGGAAATTATTAGTTGTCAATGCTGAAAATCAAGGGGTTTTAATCGAAACATTTAAAGGCGCGATCGCTCTGAAGACTACAAATGCTGCTCCCTACTTTTGGGAAGAATTTCAAAGCCGATACGGACATCTAGCTCGCGTGACTTTGCGGGCGACCCAACTGGCGATCGTTAACAATAGCTTCTCTCAATTCTTCTACAGAAATGGCGGGATTATCTTACTCTGGTTAGGGAGTACCCTGGTCATCAACAAGCAATTAAGTATCGGACAACTGTTAGCTTTTAACAGCATGAATAGTAATTTATTGACCTTAATTGTTACCATTCTGAGCTTTATCAATCCCTTCACCCGCGCCCAATTGGCTACCCAACGGATTGCGGAAGTAATTGATGCCACTCCCGAGAGTCGAGAAGATACTCAAAAACCCGTAGCCTCCATTCCCGCTGATGCCGAGATTATTTGTACCGATCTCAACTTTCATCATCCCGGCAGAGTCGATCTACTCCAAGAATTTTCTCTCAGTATTCCCGGGGGAAAGGCGATCGCCCTGATTGGCGAATCCGGTTGCGGGAAAAGCACTCTCGCTAAACTTATTGCTGGTTTATATCAGCCCCAGTCTGGCAATATTCGCTACGGTATTTATAACCAGCAAGACCTTTCCCTGGATTGCCTGCGATCGCAGGTAGTCTTAGTTCCCCAAGATGCTCATTTCTGGAGTCGGACGATTATTGAAAATTTCCGTTTAGCGGCTCCACAAGCTACCTTAGGAGATATAGTTCGGGCTTGCCAGATTGCTAGGGCCGACGAATTTATCAGTCAACTGCCCGACAAATATCAAACTGTCTTGGGTGAATTTGGCGCGAATATTTCCGGCGGGCAAAAGCAACGATTGGCGATCGCGCGGGCCCTGGTTACAAATCCGCCCATCTTGATTTTAGACGAATCCACTGGGGCCCTGGACCCCGTGAGTGAAAGTAAAGTGCTAGACAACGTATTGGGCGATCGCCAGGGAAAAACTACAATTCTAATTAGCCACCGTCCGAGAGTCATCCAACGGGCCGATTGGATTATCCTGTTAAAAAATGGTCAACCTCACCTTCAAGGCACTCCATCCGATTTGCTCCTGATACCGGGGGACCATCTAGATTTCCTCAATCCTTAAACTTAAGCTAGGGGAAAAAGTAACTACAGGAATTCGGCGTTAGTCGGGAATAAAAATTGCTGTTGATAAGTGTTACTTATCACCAAAACCCAAGGAGACCCACGCGATCGCCTCCTCTCAAAGAGAATGGAGGTAGAGCGGCAGGTCTTCTTCCATTGCTTTGGGTTTATCCGTAGGATACAGTGCTAAAGGTGACGTCATCATTGCCAGGGTTATATCGGGCGTAGGTTGCTAGACCTTGGATGCGCCCTACAGATCCAACGCCGACAACGCGGCGGGGTGTTTTCCCCTGTTCCTGTGGCTCCTGTTTGCCGTCTAGGGTCGTGACTGTTGAGCGGAGTTTACCGGGAGTCACCCAGCATTCAAAGGTCAGCCCCGATCGCCCACAAAATAGGGTATTGGCATCGGCACGGATGAGGCGATCGCACAACTGAATCGCAGGTGTGTCCGGTGTCAGTTCATCGGCATAGCTAACGGTACTGCCGTGGATGAGTAAGCAGTCCAACTCATGAAATCCGAAGTGGAGCGATCGCAACCACCCCACCGACTCCCGCGATACCGATTCCCACAGGTGCTTGACCCCATCGCCCCCAAATTGGGCCATCAATTCGGGGGCATCCGGCAGTCCACTCAGCCCATGCAAACTAAAGCATTGCTCTTCCCACCAACCGATACAAACCTGAGGTTCGAGTTCTCCCGAACGAGGCGATCGCAGTCGCTCAATCACCGCCTCATTGTCCCCCTTTAGCCCGATCGCATCTCCCACGACGTATAGGTCAGTGACCGGGCTGCGCTGTCGTCTAATATCCTGCAACACGGCTTCATAGGCTGCCAGGTTGCCTTCAATTCCGCTCAAAATAGCCCATTGCATCTGCGAACCTCCTTGAATCTGAACCGGACAGGCCCCCTAGAGAGAATCTGTGAGGGCGATCGCCCGTTGCTGCATGGTCTTGAAAATATTGTAGAAACCATTGCTACGAGACGGGGTGAGACTGACATTTAGCCCAGTTTGCTGAATAAAGTCGGGGGACAACTGCACAACCTCTTCCGGTGGGATGCCATTGAGTCCTTCCATCAATAGCCCCACCAGCCCCTTGGGAATTTGAGCATCGGCATCCGCCTGGTAGACAATGGACCCGTCTTGAAGGGTAGCGGTGAGATACACCTGGGAAACACAGCCCGGTACCCGATAAGCGGAAATCTTGGCCTCATCGGGAAAAGGCGGCACGCGCTTGGCAAACCACAGCAGATATTCGTAGCGTCGTTTCGGTTCAGTGATGCGCTGAAACTTTTGAATAATCTTTTCTAAATTTGGAGGCAGTTGCTGGGTAGTGGAAGTCATTGTTCAACGGTTAAGCTTATGAATTGGTGTCATCTGAATATAGCGCATGGGTACACTTTCCTCTTTGAAGAGTGACCATCAGAAGAGTGATTTGTGAGCTGGCCTGCCCGGCTTGCATTTTTTCCTGTAATTCTTCAAGGGGAAGTGCGCCCAAATCTCCAGATTGACGCGATCGCCCTCGTGCTGCGCGGCTGAAATAATCCACCAGTCGGATAGTGGATCAAAGCCTTGCCCCAAAAGCATTTTGAATTCTGAATTTTGAATTTTGAATTCCGCGCAGCGGCCCTCGTTGGCATCCGGTACCTTCCTTGGTTCAAAGTTGAGTAGGATTGGGAGCATCCCCATAGACGGCGACGGGGTCAAAAGTTTTGGTGGTTTCCGTAAGCACGAGGGCAATGGGCAGACTCGCCTTAACATCGCCCTCACCAGGAGAAATCTGACGGTAAAAGCAAGAGCGATAGCCCACATGGCAACTGGCCCCTGACCCGGCGACCTTGACCTTCATCCACAGGCAATCTTGATCGTCATCGATCAATAATTGCTGCACGGCCTGCACCAGCCCACTGGTGGCTCCCTTGTGCCAGAGCTGCTGACGGCTGCGGCTGTAGTAGTGGGCTTCGCCGGTTTCAAGGGTTTTTAGCAACGCCGCTTCATTCATATAGGCGTGCATCAGCACCTCGCCGGTTGCAGCATCCGTGGTGATAACGGGGATGAGCCCATTGGCGTCAAACTTAGGGGCCAAGAGCATCCCTTCTTCGACAGCTTCAACTGAAGTCCGGGCAGAAAATTGTGATGACATAGGACAGAAACAATGAATATCGCTGGTCGAGAGCAAATAGACTGCCAGAATGACAATCATTCTAATTATAGATTGAGGTTTTCTCGATGTCCAGTTTTGGCAAGTCAATCGTTTCTTTTGCTGGCAAGACGGGTGGCGCGATCGCGGTCCTATGTGGCAAGCTGATTGCCAGAAAGATTTCCGAGCGCTGGTTGACCGGAGGAAGCGGCGGGTTGTTTTTGCTGTTTGGGGCGATCGCGATCGTCGAGAGCTTATAAACTAGCGATCGCAGTTATCGACAATCCAGCTTGGCGGTAATTGTCGCACTGCGAGATGCCCTGGGTCGCGTCTGCCAGGCGCGGTCTGCGGCTGGACGCTGTTGGTGGTGCTGGTGGCGGCGATCGCCCTAGGCAGTGCTGACGCGAAGGAGTTCTGATGGAGTCGCCTGGCCCGGAAGCATCGGGCTTACTTAAACTCCGAACAGGTGCCCCCCAGGCCGGTCACAATGGTACAGGTATTGTAAACCAGCATGCCGTTACATAAGAATTACCCAAACTTACCCATTGCTGGACATACTTGGAACTCACTTCCTGGCAACACTGCTGGTAGTGTCGGCACTCACCAGTCCACAGGCTAACACCGCCTAACTGGCGGCTTTTTCCAAATTAATCGAGGCGTTTAAGTCTCGGTCGCAGGAAAACCCACAATTATCACACCGGAAAACCCGCATCCTAAAGGGCATAGATTCCTTTTTGGTCCCACACTGAGAACAAGTTTTGGTTGAGGGATACCATTGATCCACTACTACTAAGGTCGATCCGTACAATTCACACTTGTACTCTAATTGCCGCCTGAATTCGTAGAAGCCCATGTCACCAATAGCCTTGGCCAACTTGTGGTTCGCCATCATCCCTGACACAATAAGCGTCCTCAATCAAGATCGAGCTGTGGTTTTTGGCGTTGCTGAGGTAGTAATTTTATGTAATGTATCTTTACGGATGTTTGCAATTTTTCGATGTAGGCGAGCTATCTTAACCTGGGCTTTTTTCCAATTAGCCGAACCTCTTTGCTTTTTCCGATTCAGCCATTGCAATCGCGAAAGTTGTTTTTCATATTTTTTGTAGCTTTTCGCCCCTTCAAATCTTTCACCGGTTGATAGAACTGCTAGGCTTTTTATACCTAAATCTACCCCCACTACAGGGTAAGGCTTTTCGAGACTAACTGGCTCTGTTTCTATCTTAAAGCTAATGAACCACCGGTCAGCAGTTCTGGATATGGTTACTGACTTTGGTGCTGCACCGAATGGCAGTCTTTCATGTGTTCTTAGCCAACCAATCACTGGAACTCTAATCCCAAAATGATCTAGTTTGATAGATCCGTCTAATGTAAAACTGTCAGCGCGGCCTTTTTTCTTAAACCTAGGCGGCTTACTAACCTTTCGGAACGCCAGTCTCCATGCAACACGAGCGCTGTTTCAAGGCATATTGCGGAGCACACTTACTCACTTCATAGTACCAGGGATATTCTGGTTTTACCAGCGCTACCAACCACTTGTGTAGATCGATCGCCGTGGGGAATTTTATTTTTTCGGATGGATTGTCGCGATTGTGATCCAATATTTCCTTGGTCAGACGTAATCCCCAATTCCAAGCATGACGGGCCACTCCCGCATGTTTTGCCAGTAATGTGCGCTCTTTGTTGTTCAGTTTTAATTCTGTCTTAAAGCCTAATAACACGATTCGTGATATCCTTGACTTAACTGATAAAATCTAAGGGAGCTGAACGCTTCCTTTTCTGTTGTTTCTATTTTAACTGTCTCTCTGGATTAAGTTAACCGAAATAATACTTAATTCTAGAGCGATAGCGCTGCGCGCGGGATTTTCATCCAATTGGCGATCCGGCCAATTGGATGAAAATCCCAGCATGCAGAAACTTGGGAAAAATCTAGACTCCTCATCCTTACCCAATTTAGCAACAATGTCCAAAGGGGTCAAACAATTTAGTTACAGCTACTAGCCCTCTTCTGTCACTTTCGGAGATCGCGATCGCTGTATCCCCTATAGAGAGAGACAAATGCCTCTCTGACTAGATTTTTGAGTTTCTGTTAGGAAAAACAGTCGCGATCGCCGTTACCGGCTGCTCCCGCTGGATTCAAGCGAACCCACATGGGTGCCGGGATCGGAGCGATCGCACTGAGACTAGGCGGCGTCCACTGTTGGCTCGCCCACGAGCCGATCGAGTGGTGTCCCCCAAAAACCCGTCATCAATCGCAGCATCACGCAGCGTAGGGGGGAAAAGCCGGCCATCAACCGCAGTACCCACCGCCGCAGCACCATCATGGGCAACCAACGGTTAGAAAAGGTGCGGTTGAGAATATCCGTGAATAGCAGCATCACCCAATTCTCAAAGCGGCGGCGGCGACCGTAACGCCGCAACACCCGGACATCGCCCAAATCCTGTTGCTGTTGCGTTGCGCCCGACAGCACCTGCGCCAGCATCGCCGCATCCCGAATTCCCAGATTTAACCCCTGACCGGCCACCGGATGACAGTGGTGAGCCGCATCTCCCAGGAGCGCCAGCCGGGGCTGATAGTAGCGGCGGCTGTGCATCAGGCGGGCGGGGAACACCAGCGGTTCACTAAGGAGGGTCAGTGAACCCGAGTGATCGCCGTAGCGCTCTTGCATGGCGGCCATAAACTCATTCGGAGGGAGTGCGACGAGCGATTTTGCCTCCTCATGAGGAGCAACCCAGACAATCTGACAGCGGTTATCTGGCAAGGGCAAGATGGCAAAGGGACCATCAGGCCAGAATCGCTCGTGGGCAATGTCCTGGTGAGACCGCGCCGGAGACACAAAAGCCGTGATGCAAGACTGCCAATAGTTCCAGCCGTCGGTTTCGATCCCTGCCTGTTGCCGAACGCGGGAGTTGGCTCCGTCGGCGGCAACCACCAGCGGGGCGCTCAAGCGCAGTTGTCCCTGCTTGGTTTCTACGATCGCCTCGGCTGAAGAATCGCCATAGGTGACCTCCTGCACGCGGGCGTCGTAGTAGCAGGTGATGTGTGGGTCGGCAGACGCTTGATGGCGCAGTGCCATTTGCAACACGCGATGCTCCGCGCAGTAATACACGGACGGCTCCCCCAAGTCTTCGGGCGCGAACATTATCCGATGGGCATAGTCCGCATCCGACAGCAGAACTCGGGGAAAGTGGGAGATATCTGGGGCAACCTGCTCCCAAATTCCCACCGATCGAAACACTTTGGCGGACAGCGGCGAGAGGGCGTAGGCACGGGGGCGATCGTCTACTCGATCTTCTGCCTGAGCCTCAATTACCGCGACACGCAGCCCAGAATCCCGCAGCCCACAGGCCAGGGTTAGGCCGGCGATGCCGCCGCCAACGATAATCAGATCGTAGGTTAATTCACTCATGAACGCACTAATTTATCGTCGTTTTGTTCGGAAATTACGGTTTGGGTCGGTGCTTCAGGGGAAGCGGCTCGCTCTGCTCGGAACATACCGAAGCGGCACAGTCCCGCCCCGAAGGCCAGACGCATCAGCAGGAAGGTGGGCACTTCACGCAGGGACTTGATGAAACCAACCACCCCAAATTTCAGCAGTCCTTTCGGGCGGACAATGCCTTGCCAGATCGAATCCATCCAGGCGGGGAGCGTTTCTTGGGTCCAATCCGTGGTTGTCACCCGGCCTGAAACAAGCCCAGTCTCTTCCAGCTGCTCAGAAAAGCCTTCGATGCTGGAAAACGCCGGGTGAGACCACTGGTCGAGCAGTTGGCGCATCACCGGACGCTCCCACCAGTTCAGGGGAACCTGGCGATCGTCGCGCTGGTTCCAGTCAGCGACCACCAGCGTGCCGCCCGGTTTGAGGACGCGCAGCATCTCTTGGCCGTAGCGGGCTTTGTCGGGCATGTGAGGACCTGCCTCGATGGACCAGACCACATCGAAGCTGGCATCGGGGAAGGACAGGTTCAGAGCATCGTCTACCTTGAACTTGGCATCGACATCTGCGGGGGTCAGTTCCTGAGCGCGCTTCACCTGTTGCGGGCTGATGGTGATACCCGTCACGTTGAAACCATAGTCGCGCGCCAGGATGCGGCTGCTGCCGCCAATACCGCAACCGACATCCAGCACTTTCGTCCCCGGCGGAAATTTCTCCAAGCCGCCCCAGCGAACCATCTCATGCACGAAGTCATGCTTGGACTCGATGAAGTTTTTACGTCGCGGCGGGGAGCCGTAGTGACCGAGGTGGATGTGTTCGCCCCAGTAAAACTCCAGGATGCCGTCCATCGTCCAATCATCGTAGGATTGGGCAACCGAGGAGGAAGATTCGTAGGTGCGAGGAGTGAGCAGGTAAATGGCCAGTCCGACGACTAGCAGAAGGAGGGCAATACTCAGACCCCAAAGTAAAGGATTCACCAGATTTACAGTTTATTTCGTAGTTTGGAACAAAGTTGACGAGCGATCGCAGCTCGGTCGGAGGCATCTGAAAGGTGCATTTGAGGATGAGTCAACCATCACTTTGCACGTCTGCCGATACGTTGAAACAGGGACGCGATCGCCCAAGGCACACCAATGGCAATCGCGTCACGTACCACACCACCTCCCAGAACAAGGCGATCGCGCCATTGAGCCATACGCTGACCCTGAGATAGGGGGCGTTGCGGTTGACTCTGATGGCTGGTAGCAAGTCTTGCCGCATGCTTGACAAACGGATGGTGGGAAGCAGGGATCTGACCAGGGCGGTGCAAGTACTGCTGGAGCTGGCGAACTTTGATGTCAGGATTTGCATCTGACCGAGGTGTTGGCCCATCGTTCGGTATCATTGAACCTCCTGTTAGATTCAGGCTTCAGGTTAGATTCGTCCCGGTGGCTGTACCGTTGGTAGGCGCGATCCTTGGGTTTCGCAGCCTGTCGATACTTGACCAGCTCGCCCCCAATAGCGATTGAAGCGCCTTGGGCGGGAGCGAAAGACTAATTTAGTTAATATAACTTTACCATAACTGCCGCTGGTGTTAAGCATCAGACTTTTTTGTCCGTAATATCAAGTCTCATTGATTAATCTTAATTAAGAACGGAGACACGGATACACGGATACGCGGTGACTCCCCTTCTCCGCGTCTCCCTCATTTTTTATGGTTGTTTATTGCGACCTGATATCAGGCTGAAGTCGGTGGGGGCGGTGCGTTGCGGCAAGGTTAATATTTTCGTGAAAACCCATCATTTATCGATGCTGCAACACACCCTACCGGGGTTTTGGGAAACGCCACAACCCAGTCACCCTTTATATCATGTCAAGTTGAAGACCCATAGTTAGGAGGGACGCACCAGACGGGGAGACGCGGGGACGCGGAGAAATTTTTCCGCCTGGGCAATTATGCTGACATGATATTAAGGTAAACTACAGCCGTTACAACCAGTTGCCTCCCCAGGCCAGAAGCATCGAAAACGCGATCGCGGCGATCGCCAGGCGATCCATCAGCCCCACCGCAAACCGCACCGACTGTTCGCGGGCGATGGTCAGTGCGGTGACCGGGCAGGGCAGCAACCGCCCGGCCTGTGGTACGCACCCGTCAAGATTTGCAGAGGTGTTAGTACCGATCGCGGCGGGCACATTGCAGCCAAACCCCATAATTACCCGCAGCAAATCTCGCCCGGATAGGCCGAAAGGTCTCAGGAGGGTTTGCAGCGCCACGGTAATGCGTTCCACCAACCCGCTGGCCTTGTATGCACCATTAAGGGTAAAATTATTACGATCTATTTTCGCTTCTACCATGAATCCTTACACTATTTTCAAAGAAACTCAGCGCCAAAGGACGAGCGATCGCGCCACAGTCCCGATCCTCAGTAATTGTGAAGGAGCCGATCGCCTCCTCATATTACTGTGGTCGCAATTGGGGGATTTCGATAGTCTGGAATATGCTTGGTGGTTACAACGAGAAGCCGAAACACTGCAATCCCAGGGCATTAGGATTCGGGCGGTGGGAATTGGCGATCGCAATTCGGGATCTATATTTTGCGACTACACCGGATTTCCCCCAGAATGGCTATTTGTAGATCCCACGGCAGAACTGCACCAACAATTAGAACTTTATCGAGGGTTATCGTTAAAATTACCCGGTTTATCGACCGGGCAAAATGCTTGGCTCAACTTAATGTTAATGTGTGCCGGGATAGCCAGTCCGGGGACTTTGGCAGAAGTGTTTCGCGGTTATCGGGGCGATCGGCAAGCCCCCCAATTAATTGATGAGCAAGAAACGATTAAGGCGGCACCATTACCGGCTTTTAAAGGTTCATTTTTCAAGATGGCAGGAGGGACTGGGTTTCAGCGTCCCTTTGAACTGGCCACCTTGCGACTGCGGAACATGACCGAAGTGCTGGGAAACTGGAAAACTTATGTCCCCGATGCTGCGTATATGACCCAACGAGGTGGCACTTTCTTGTTTGATGGTCAAGGAAATTTGCTCTACGAACATCGCGATCGGGGAATTCTCGGTTTTGCGGAAAATATGAGTCGTCCTCTGTCTTTTCTATCCCTGGATCGGATCTAACGTTGCCCATCACCCGCCGCTGACTAATTTTGTGTCATAGACGCTCAACTCTCAACGGTCGGTGTGCATGGGCATTGTTATGCCGCTGACAAGAATAGCTCTAAAGCTAATGCTGAAGATATATCAAAACCAGTATACGCATCAGTTACCACAACATTAGTATCTGATGGATAATGTTCCCGAATGTCATCGATCGCCACCCAAAAATCCTCTAAAGCATTGTTTTGACGTAAGAACTCTAAAACTTCTTGATGCCGAAGATATTGAAAATTATGAATAATCTTGGGGTCTAAAAAAGGTGTAAAACCGACAACTCGCTCAGCAATGCTAGGCGAAAATAAAGGTTTAACCAAGTCAAATGTGAATATCTCTCTCCACGAAGAAGAGATGACAACAAAAACTGCTGGGTGCCGTTGCAAAACATCTTCAAAAATTTGCAAGCAATTGGGCTCGAACTTCAACAGGTCTTCTTTCTCCACCGAAGTATCAAACTTCTTTTCTGGAACAAGAACACCATCAAGATCTAAAAAAATCCACATTTTAGGAAAAAATGTAATGTTTTAATCAGTGATTCAGTACTTTATAGCGTTTCCCAGACTAAAAGTCAAGTTGCCGCCTCAACGCAAAATCAAGTCTTTAGCGCCTTACTGTTCCTCTATCGAGAAGTCTAATTGAGTTAGGCAATGAATTGCACAGATTGTCGCCAATTCAGGCGAACGCTACCAAAACTGCGCCTCCCCAGGCCAGAAGCATTGAAAAAACGATCGCGGCGATCGCCTGGCGAGCCATCAGCCCTACGGCAAACCGCACCGACTGTTCCCGGGCTATGGTGAGTGCGGTGACCAGGCAGGGCAGCAAAACCCCTGCCAGGTACGCACCGGTCAAGATTTGCAGAGGTGTTAGTACCGCTAGGGTGTCTGGTTCGGCAAAGAGTAGCAGTCCGTCTTTGCGAATCGAGGCCAAAATAACCGGTAGAGCTGCTTCTGGAGGCAGGCCAAACAGCCCCATTAGGGGATTAATCCATCCCGCCAGAGCGGTGATGAGGCCAAACCAGTCCAATACTGAGGCGACGATCGTAATCGCTAAAAAGATGGGAATCGCATTGGAGAAAAACTGGCTGAGGGTACCTTGGGTTTCGCGCCAGATGGCCGACCAACGGGGCATTTCCAAAAACGTGCGCCGTTCGATCGTCAGGGTATTGCGGGGGGAACGGGCGGCTTTAGGTGCAATCAGACGAGTGTAGATTAGGGTGGTTAGGGTTAAGTAGCCCAGGTAAGGCACCACTAAACCGGGCAAATTGGCGGCACTGAAAACCCCCAGGGTGGCCCCGAACTGGTAGGAACAGGCGGAACCAAAGGCGATCGCACTCATACAGGTCTGCCGGGAACAACTGGAACAGGCGCGAGTACCGATCACGGCGGGCACATTGCAGCCAAACCCCATAATTACCCGCACCAAATCTCGCCCGGATAGGCCGAAAGGTCTCAGGAGGGTTTGCAGCGCCACGGTAATGCGTTCCACCAAGCCGCTGGCCTTGTATGCGCCTAAAAACAGGGCATACAGAATCACCGTAGGCACCGCCCAGACAAATAACAGCGGCCCCATCGTCACTAAGCCATAGCGGCCAATCAGAATCGCCTCTAGCAGCGAGGGGGCCTGAGATAGGAAATTGACCAGAGGGGCTAATCCGGTTTGGATCGGTGGATCGAGTATGCCCGCGACTCCATTGGCGACCCAAACGGCAATGACCGCAGGCAACAGCAACAGCAGGATGGCCAGCAACCCACCCCAGCGGGGATGCTCCAGCAAAGTGGGCGCGGGTTCGATCCGCCAGCCCGCCGGAATCGGGTGCCACTGCTGGGGGAAGGGGACTGGAGTCTGCAACGCCTCTAGAATCTGCTGGCGTTGCCCCTGGCTTAAATGACGGGCATCCACGGGAATAAACCTAACCTGGGAGGTTTGCTCCCAACGGCCCAAGACCTGCTGGGTGAAGTCAGAAGGCAATACTTTATCCCAGAAGGTGACAACTATCAGCCCTTGTTTCCCAGCGACTAGGGGTAGCAGGTCTGCGAGGTCATCATCCACATGGGTCGCTTTCACCACCAACAAAATAGTTTCATGGGCCTGAAGTTGCGTCAGCGCTACACGAGTGGTGGCGGTGTCAGAGCGAAAGAGAATGCCTGGGGTGTCGATAAAGGTATCGTCTCTGGTCTGATAGGTTTCGCAGGCGATCGTCGAGCCCTGAATGTTGGTGCTGACAGGAGAACGCCCCGTGAGCGCTGCTGCCAGTTCGGATTTGCCGGTGCTTTCTTTGCCGACGAGGACGGTGGTGCGGTGAGTGGGAGTGGTGCTGGGCATGGGGGGGGTAGAAGAATTCAAAACTCAAAATTCAAAATTCAAAATTCTGAACCTCACTAACAAATGCAGTCGTTGCTACAGCAGGAGAGGTCATCGAGGAAGAGTCCGGCCTCGCGGTAGGCATCAAGGGGGCTGGGGTCGAGGCCGAGGCGATCGGCGATCGCATTGGCCACCACGGCAAAGCGCTGACGAAACTTGTAGATGAAGCAAAAAATCAAATCCCCATGGCGCAGGGAAGGCCCGGCGACAAAGAGGCCAGGGGTGAGAGTGGATTCATCGTTCTCAGTGAGGGCAGCATGGCCCTCGGACCAATCGAATAGGGGAGCAATCTGTTTCAAACTGGTGTTGAAGCCAGTGCAGAGAATGGGGGGATGGGCTGTCGTCCACTTCTTATATTCGCTGTAGACTGCGTAGCCGCCGGGGATAGTTTTGACGCCTTCAATGAGGGCGTTACCGATCATATCCAGACGCCCGGTGCGGTAGATAAACTCTAATCGCTGTAGCGTGTAGGGGGAGAGGGCAATGCTGGGGTCGGTGTCAGGATTGGCCCAGGCCCCGGTGCGATCGAGCACACCGACTTTCTTCCCCAGCGCTACTAAATTGGCAGCTGCATCCAGGCCGCTTTCGTAGCCGCCGATGATGATGAATTCGTCGCCCTCTAGATCTGCCCACGAACGAATTTGACTGTTGTGGATGCAATGCTCTGCCCCGGGAAAGGGATTGAGATGGGGATATTGATATTCCCCGGCGGCCCAAATGACAAACTGGGCAGAAAGGTCACCGCTGCTGGTCTGCAGGGTAAAGCCTCCCTGGGGCAATGGCTCGACGGCATTTACGTCAACCTCAGTCTGAATCGGTAACTCAAAGTACTCGGCAATGGTCTGCAAGTACAGCGCGTACTGCTTGCCGCTGATGTGCTCTCGCTGAAAGGCGATCGCAGGGGAGGTATTCAAGGTCACTGCATTCAGGTCGAGCAGTCCAAAACCATGGCTTGGGAATGACGGGGTGATGAAGTTCATCTCCTCAGGCCAGCTGCTAAAGGAGGCTCCCACCTGATGTCTTTCTAAAATTGTGAAGTTTTCCAGGCCAAGCTCTTTGAGCACGACGCCACAGCCGATGCCTGCAGCTCCGGCACCAACGATGGCAACGTCATAGAACCGATTCGTTTGGGATTTGCTCACGGTGGTTTACCCTAATCAATTAATATATTAGAATGATAATCATTATTATGCACTCTTGTCTAGGATGTCGGTATTTCGGTAACGATCTCATCTAGCGATCGCCCGTGAACAGTCCTTCAAGTTTGCCCTGGGGCTGATGGTGAGGCAGGCGATCGCTGCGATTGGGTTCGCCGCAATTCTGGCTTGGGGAGGACGGTTTGGGTGACGACAAGAGTATGGGCTTCACGAAACTGGTACGCCGAGGCAAGGGGTTATATGAAAACGTAACCGCCAATGACGGAGAACAACGCTTCATTGAAGCTTAAGGTTTGACTGGGGAAGCTGCTTGACTGATAAAAGTACAAACGAGAAGTTGAGCAGCAAACCCTGAGTGTGCGATCGCGCCCTGCTGGGGATTTGGCGGCACTTCCTCTTTCGGAGTTACTGGAAAAAATGCAAGTCGCGATCACTCACAAATCTCTTTTCTAACTGTTATTTGCTCTAGAGAAATGTCCCAATTTCAAGCGATCGCCTACTCCAAATGACTCATAGGCCCAAGGTTCATCTCCCTTGGGTTTTATGTTTTTCGTGGATTTTAAGGGTTGTAAATCTATGCCGTATTTGCTAGGTGAGATTTGTCGGCTCAACGTTCCTGCTGAGCGGCTGCAAGTAATCTGCGATAGAAATAAACCTTGATTAGTCCGCTCCAGCAGGATTGTTATGCGGGGATTCAGAGAGGGATTAGTTTGTTGTCATCATCAAACTCAGCTAATATATATTCGCGAGCAATCTCTGGAACAGTATTATCAGAGACTATAATCTGTAAGCGATCCACGTAATCCTGACTAACTCGAATGAGATAATTGTAAATAGATTCAATACGTTCTAAATCTAAACCTTCATAGCCAATATTTCCAGATAAACCATCAATTATCAAGATATTTGGAAGTTTCAATTCAAAGTGAATACAAGTTAGCTGATGTGCAAGGGCATGAGCAATATTAACCATTACTTTGAGACCCGGAGACTGTAACTCATCAAAACGCCTTCCCTCAAAGCGCGGCAAATATGTTTGTCGATCAATAATTGATGGGCCGGGATCTGAAAAAGAAGGCACCTGAAATTCTCCGAGAATTGCCTGAAAGGTTTCATCTAGGAAACACATATGATCTTCAAATTCTGAAACTCGGTTATTCGCTAAATCAATGGAAACATCTAAATCTTCAAGCTCAGATTCTAGTTCTCGAATAGTGGTTATGGCTTTATCTTGTCGATTATAAAGCTCTAGATACTCCTCTAATCGCTGTTTTTGATCCTGTAGCTGAGTACGATTGCGTTCTAACTGTGCGATTTGCTCAGCTTGCTCAGAAACATAGCGATGAGTTCGATGATTTATTTCATCTTGTAGAACTTGGCGCTGTGTCCCCAATTGTTCAATTTCATATTCGATGCTTGAAATTGCTACTTGATGCGAATCTACCAACTCAAAAGTTTCATTAACCTGTTGATCTAATCGATCTTGTTCCTTAACTAAATCATCTTGAGTAATTTGAGGTTCTGTCGGTTGCAGGCACAAATAGCAAATTTCTGGTTCAGTTCGGGATGGTTGAATAGATGAGCCGCATCGTGGGCAAGAGAGAAAATCAAAATCTAACAAATAGTTGCCCGCAACAATAGATTTGGTAAGTCTAGCACTTTGAGTCTGCAATTGAGAAATAAGACTCTGTTTCTGAGAAAGACTATACTGCTCATACTGAAGTTTTTGATTCAAGTCATCCAATTGCTGTTGAACTTGGAGAAGGTTGCTTCTTAACTCATCTGTATTCGTGTAACTTCTAATTTCTTGCCCTAAGTTCTCTGAATCCAGATATGCAGCCTCTAGCTCTCTGTTGACATTATTTAAATTACTGAGAATAGTTGCTCGGTTTTCAAACGGTGTCCCAGCAAGAAACTCATCAACTGTTTTTGTGTAATTTTGTAGTCGCCGGATTTCACTAACAGTCTCACGCCGCTTCATTTGAAGCTGAGCTATTTTGACATCATACTTACCATAAATAACTTCAAACACAAACTTTCTCTTATTGTTTTTTGAAAAATTAGTATGTCCAAAAACATTACTGTCAATCTCATCTTGACGGAGATGGCAATACATCATGTAATCGTTGATAGATAAAGGTGATGTCTCACTATCATCTTGAGTTGGAGCTGTCGGAACTCTTAAGGTTGGCAAATCAAGGCTCGTTAGTAACCAATTTCCATAAGTTTCTTCATCAGCCTTGCCGCGCAATGCAGGTAAACGTTTTGCCTCATTGTTACCCGCAATAGAAACTATTGCATCACTTGTTGTGACGAAAGGTCTAATAATTTCGTATATATTTTCACCAATAAGAACCTCACCTGCTAGGTTGGTTATATTCCTTTGTGCTTCCCTTGAAAAATTTTTGAGTGTGGAACCCAACAAACCTCGAAAGCATTTAATAAGCGTTGTTTTGCCAGTCGTGATAGAACCACAAATAATGTTCAATCCGGGAGCCAATGAAAAATCGCGACCAGTACCCAATAAATCAATTTTATTAATACGAATTCTCATATCTTTTGCCCCCAAGATGCACCGGAAACTTCAGGAAAGTGTTGATAGACAAAATCTTTGAGATTATTGCCAGAAAGATTGAAATTTTGTTTCAGAAGCTTGATTCTTGCACTAGTCTCTGACCAACTTTCTTCTTTAGCAAGATCTCGGGCAATTTGACTACCTCGCTCAGTGGTCCGATAGCTAAGACCTCGTTTATTAGGTACCACTTCAACTAAACCTTTGCCGATAAGTTTTCCAAGTATAGAGTAGTAAGAAGGATCCCAAGGACCATATCGGTAACGAATCATACGCCCCTCAATATTATTCTGTTCTTCGGGAGCTACATCCATCATAACCTTTTCAGATGTGCGAATAGCCAGAGCACGTTGCATAAAGTTGGGATAGCGTAAGAAGAAATCTAGTTTTGCTAGTTTAGTCCTACCTTCTAATGAATTTTTTTGGGTAGTGAAGGCATTGATAAGTAGCAGAATACGTGCTTCTCCTTCAATTGAAGGCTGAAATAGTTCCTTACGCAATTTTCACCCCCCAATCAATACGACACTCGTCAGATAATCCACAAGCTGCTCCAAGGAGTAGATAGGGATCTTGTTTATATATTCGGTTGGGATCAACAGAACTTACTGTGTCAGTTATCTCCTTGCGAAGTTCTCGCCAAATAGCTTTGGCCGGCTTATTTGAATCTTCAAATTGTTCAACGACTGAGTTGGCAAGAGTTTGTATTCTTACTTGCACATCAACAATCTTTTCTTCTTCCATGAAAAATCCTGATGATAGGATTTCAGCTTCACGAATAGAAGCATTTGCGCGTAACCCTTTTGCATCTTCGATGATGCGATCACTTGCTCCTCCTGCCATAAGCTTTTTTTCAAGCTTGGTTGGTGTAGGTGCATTAAGATCAATAACTCGCAATAGTAAAGGATAACTACCACTTACAAGTGAACCAATAATATTAACTATACTATTAGCTGTCAGACGCTTAGAGTTTATTTTGCTTTGTATATCATATTCAAAATTATCTGCATTTGAAAGATAGCGATATAAAATCTGATCTAAGCGATCGCAGGACATCGCTCGCATAATTTCATCTGTAAGTTTTCCTTCTAGAGTTTCAATTTCAGAGACTGTAGTACTTTCCGAAACTTGTCCCATCAAATGGACATTACGAGATTTGATGTATGCTCTAGGAGGTTGATTCGGATGAATAGTAACACGTTCAATAAACGTCTTACACTCAGATTCTTTAACACTGAGCTTTGAAGATATTCTTTGTATTATTGCGTCTGAAATCTCGCGTCTTGGTGGAGTCAGAATATTTAAGTCGTCTCTTGCAGATATAGCACCTTCAATAAAAAGACTATATCTTGCTTTCAAACGAGATGTTTCTGTAAAAGCTCTATATAGGCTTTTCAGGCCGTCTATGGCATCTGTAAGCTTCCATGGACCTCGATCGGCATTTCGAGTTTTGACCTGAATGAAATGCCAATAGTCATCATATTCAACAACGATATCTTCAAAATGCTCCAAAATGACAGAGCGTATTTTTTCTCTGCGAGCGCACGATAGGCAGAAAGGTACAGCAAGTCTAGCCTGGTACCGAAATCGTTCAAGTGTATCTGTACCTGTATCATCGGGCGGTACTTGATTGAGAGGATTATTCATCGCATGTTGCTATTGAAGGATCGACAAAGCTAGATACCTAATTGAGGAATATTTAAACCCGCGTTGAAATTGACATCCTCCCCGTCGTAAACGAACGGGGATTCCTCACCACGCCACCTTTTTATGGATGCTCGCTGAATGGGGTTGACGTTTCATCGGGTGCTGCTATCTTGACGATAGTCTTCTGCCTTCCTCGACGTCCGTTTTAAATCTCCGAGTGCCCCCCGGCGATTACCTAAAAACCTAATTTTTAGATGGTGCTTCAAGTTTGAACTCAACATTGACTTTCAGCTTTTCCCGGACTACTTAAGGGACATTCAATTATTAGACCAAGCCTAACAATAATGGCTAACCCCAGGGTAGCGAGCGCGGATGTCAGGCCCAGACTAAAGCCACCGATCAGCCACCGTTGTCAACGGGTTTTGACCACACCCCCTACTCAAAAACACTCTCATTCATCTTGAGTCCCAAAAATCGTTTCTAGTTCAGTCAATAGGGCATCCAGGGCATCCAATCGCTCTTGGATTTGAGGGTTTTGCCAAGCTTTGCCATTTTTTTTCTGTTCCCTTTTGATGTGCTTGTTAATAGCATCCAGACGATCTGTCAACTTGGGAATTGGCTCTGGATCTCGCTCTGGGGTAGCTTTTTCCCCCATCAGGGATTTTACATGATCCTTAATTTGCTTGAGGGACCATCCCGATGCGATCGCCCGTTCCAGTACCTCCCTGCGTTCGGAATCATCCTTAATTTTCGCTATCGCTTGAGCTTTAGTATATTTAATCCGATTTTTCATGACCGCATCGCCCAGGTCACTGGGCAAATTCAGCAGAGACAGCCTGCTGGTCACAAAGGATTCCCAACTCATCCGGTTCAGACCGTCAAACACAGACTTAACCGTTGGCAACCATCGTTCTGGATGTTCCAATATGTTTTTCTCATCAGTTGCATCCGGTAATTTTTCCTTGCACAAAACGTTTTGTGCAAGGTCCGCCGAATTCTTATCGACTACATGCTTCAGCTTGTAAAGGAACTTAGTAACCTTGGCGACATCACACTCAAGATGTAGAGCCAGCAGAGACACAATAGCTTGTGTCTCCTCAATAGCATTAAGGTCTTCTCTTTGGATATTTTCCAAAAGGGCGAGTTCTAGGGCCTCCTTTCGATCCAGGTTTTTAATGACCGCCGGGATTGATTGAAGCCCCGCCGATGTCGCTGCCTGATACCGGCGCTCGCCAGCCACCAATTCATAGAGATTTCCCCCCACCGGTCGGACCACCACCGGTTGAATAATCCCAGATTGCTTAACGCTGGCAGTCAACTGCAGCATAGCAGCCTCATCAAAATACTGACGGGGTTGAAAATCCGGCAGTTGAATCTGCTCCAGGGGGATTTCTCTAGCAATGTCCGAAATCATTTTACCATTAGTAGCCTCGTGCGATCGAAAAGCTGAGAAGAAATATGGTTAAGAGCCGACCCAGGCGGGTGTGGTCACGCATTTGTTGATAGCCATTTGCTGCCGATAACTGTAGGGGGGACTGGCATTCTTCCGCAAATTATGACATAAATTGACAGATTTTCTATTCCGTTTGCAACGCCGGGGCACCCCATGGGGATTTTCTTAAGATTTCATCTGTGTAACACCCCCCACCTTCCAAAAAGCTTCTGGACGTGGGCCTTATCCCATCAACGCCACCGTTGTCAGACCGAGACCGATGCCGACTGTGGCCAAAGCCCTGACCACTGACAGCCGCTGCATAACTCCAGCACCAAGGGGGGCTTTTTCGAGCCATTGTCTTCCATAGACGGCGACTAACCCCAGGGTAGGGAGTACGGATGTCAGGCCCAGACTAAAGCCAGCTATCAGCTAACTATGAATTATACGGATTTTTTCCATCTAATCACCCCCATACGGATTTTCTTAAGATTTCATCTGTGTAACACCCCCCCACCTCCCAAAAAGCTTCTGGACGTGGACCTTATCCCATCAACGCCACCGTTGTCAGACCGAGACGGGTGTGGTCACAAGTGGTTGATAGCCAACACCCCAAGAAACCGGGTTTCTTTGATCAATACAGAGGCAATAACCAGCTATTAAGGGAGAAACGAGGTTTGCTGACCCCCCACGCTTCCGTCTCACCGTACCAACTGCACGCGCTCACCACACCGGACAGTCCCTGGGCAGAAATTTTTTTTGATCGGTTGCCAATACTTGCAGAAACTGCCACAATAGCATATATATCATGATAAGGGAGAAAACAATATGACTTTCCGTTATCGCATCATCAAAAAATCCATCGGCAACGCCCCCTACACCACCAGACCCAACCTCGGTCCAGCCCTCACCCAAGCGGAAGTCGTCCGCCAACTCAGTAGCTTCACCTCCCTCACCGAAGGAGAACTCTCTAACGTTTTCAATTCCCTATTCCAAGTCCTACTCACAGCGGCTCTCGCCGGTCGGCCCTCAGAGATACTCTTTGGTAGCTTTCGCATCAGTCTCTCCTGTGGGGGGGCGATCGACGACCTAGAAAAATCACTCACCCTCGAAGACATCAACCCGCAAGTCACCATCCACCTCTCTTCATCCTTCCAGAAACGCTTTCTCGCCGACGTCACCCTAGAACGCACCGGAGTAGTGGGAGAAAGAGTCCCAGAAATCGACTATACATTCGATTCCACCTCGCAAAGCAACGAGACCTACACCCCCGGCGGTCCCATGCGGCTAGTAGGGGACCACCTGAAATTCTCAATAGGGGATCCCCAACAAGGCATCTTTTTCCGCGCCGAAACCGATGGAACCGAAGTTAGAGCATCCGTATATGTCGAAGTAACCAATGGCAAAATCATTTTTGCCATTCCCCCGGAAATCACCGGAGACCAAAAATTAATAGTACGGGTAATATACAGCAAAAGCTTGCGAGAAACCGTTTATAAAGCCATCCTCCAACAGGCATAGACGGGTGTAAGCAATTCAAAATTAAAAATTCCAAATGGGGAAAGTAATTGATCGCAAAAGTTTCAGCCATTTTATCCATGCAATTTAAATGGGCGACAGCTTATGGGAGAAGATCCTTTTCCCTGATGAGTTCCCTGGTGAGAGAAGAACCTTTTCCGCTATGGCAGAAGAAATTTTTCTCGCCGATCGAAGATCCTTTTCTCGCCGATCGAAGATCCTTTTCTCGCCGATCGAAGATCCTTTTCTCGCCGATCGAAGATCCTTTTCTCGCCGATCGAAGATCCTTTTCTCGCCGAGAAAAAATTCTTTTCCGCTATGAGAGCAGATCCTTTTCCCTTGAGGGAGCGGCTTTTTGTCATAATTGTCTATTCTAGAGCTAGGTTGATTACCTTTTATACCCCCCTCCCACTACTGGTCAGAGTCGCTCATTGCTCTACTCGATCAACTACTTTTGACCACACCCGACCGAGACCAATGCAGACTGTGGCCAAAGCGCTGATCACTGACAGCTGCTGCATAATTCCAGCACCAAGGGGGGCTTTTTCGAGCCATTGTCTTCCATAGACGGCGGCTAACCCCAGGGTAGCGATCGCGGATGCCAGGCCCAGACTAAAGCCACCGATCGGCACTGACCCTCGAAACTTGCAGGTGACAGAGACATATGAAGTATTAAGAGCGATCGCCAACGATTGAGATGAGCCGCCGCCGATCGCTTTTGATGCCCACAGATAGCCTCTGGGCGGTCGGCTCCATCGATTTGTTATCTCCCTTGACAAGCACATTTCGCTCACTTTCCAATTCTATGCAATGCCTCGATCCAGATCTTGAGTTCCTGCTCAGCCAGGTTTTTATCAGTCAACTCTTGTTCCTGGTGGGCGATATAGGTATTCCGAAAATCATTGATGCGGGTAACGGTTTCCAAAAACTTGCGTCCGCCCTGAAACCGTAACTGAGTCTTTAAGGCTTCAAACACACCACCGATTTTCGTGGTGTCATTAAGTGCGTAGTCTAGGCACGATCGCAGCAAGCCAATGAGCGACAAGCCATTATTGAACAATAACGTCCGTCTCAGATTTTGTGCCAATTTGCGGTAATAGTCCTCTGATTTACGGTCAACGCCACAGGGAGCAAACCAGGCTTTTTGGTCATCCACGGTGACGGGCATTTCTGATTGCAGTCGCCGTACCAGAAAGCCTTTCGCCACTTCATCGATCGAACCCAACAGAGCGGTGAAAACAGGAGCATAATTCATGCCCTCTTTGTTCTCGAAGAAGCGGTAGAGCATCACTGCTTGGTCAGCAGCACGGCGATAGCGGGAAGGCAAAGCGTTGAGAACATCGGGATCGATAAAATTATCTATAGCAGAGGTTTCTTCATCCACCTGCCCCAAGTTCGCGAACAGAGGTAAATCCTGAAATTCCTCAGATTGGAGCAGGTTTTGTAAGGCGGGGGCACAGGCGCGGGCCAGTTCGGCAATGCTATCCCCTGCCATGCGTTCAAATACCCCTTGGGGAATGTAGAGATAGTGCCATTGGGCTGTTTCTGTAGAAGCTGCTTCGCACCAGGCGATCGCGGCTTTAGCTTTCAAGGGTACATCCCGATCTTCTCGCCCCTTGGTTTCCACCAGGTAGTAGTGACCATCAATCGTGCGGATGAAGAAGTCGGGGGTGTAGAAGGCGAGGCGATCGCCATGAGCAAGATAGTCCACTCGTAAGCACTGGGATCCGGCGTTTTTGGCAAAGGCAGCAACATCGGGAGCGCGATCGCAGAACTTCGCCACTGCCACTTCTAACTCCCGGTTACAGGTAACGAGGTTAAACAGGGTCTTGGCTGCTTCCAATGCAGGACGGCGTTCGCTGAAGGTAACTTGAAAAGGTTTCCATTCGTTTAGGGATTTGGGAGGTTCAACCCTCAGCCGTTCTTCCGTGGTGGTAGTGCGGCTGCGGATCAAAGGAACAAAGACCGCCCGCAAGTGTTCCCCCACATCAGAATCAGCTAACCGGGCGACCAAAGCCGGATCGAACAGGGTAGTTTTCTCTTCAAACAGGATCTTTTCCAGGAAGGTCTGAATCAGAGGAGCGAGGATGGAATGGAGTCCTCGCAGTTTGCAAATCGTTTCCAGTTGTTTGACATAGTAGGAAACTGCACCAACTCCCGATGCCAATAGCGGTAAATTGAGTTGCAGTTTCTCCACCACTTCACCTGTAAACAGGTGCCGTCCTTCGTACTGAATTTCGTTGTTGCCCTGTTTACCCAACGGCAACGGTTTATAGGGCTTAAAGGCTTTTTTCACATCCTGAATTGTCAACCCTTCCAGCTTGGGCACAATCCGAAAGCCAGAGGAAAGGGTGGGAATCTCAATATTCAGGGCATTCACATCCTTATGAGCTTCATCGGGGAAGATAGAAATCGTGGTAGCAGGGACGCGATCGAGTTCCACAATCTCCAGGGGCAAGCCTTCTTGCGCCAATTCCTGCTGATACAGACTGGCAAAGGCAGGATGTTCTACCACCGTCACCAGTTCATTCGCCTGACCGGGGGGAGTCATACGGCGCAGGCCCCGACCCAGGGTTTGTTCTGGCAAAATATTGGCTTTAGAACTGTAGGGACGCAGGGGCACAATCGTCGTCACGTTTCGCACATCCCAGCCTTCCCGCAGCATCAGCACCGAGACAATGCAGAAATAGGGGCTAGTATTGCTGTCGAGTTCCCGGCTGAGTTTCCGCAATGCTTTCAGGTCTTCATCGCTAATATTCTTCTCGTCTTCGACAAATTCATACCGCGCCCCTTTGCCGCGCCCCACCTTCTTCAGTTTGCCCTTGAGGTTGGTGTGCAGGTTGATAGTTTTGCCATTGAGTTGCTCAAACAGAGGGTCGGTATTGAAGCGTTGGGTAATTTGATTCGCGGCTTCAGTATTGTCACACATGATGAACAGTAAGGGTTTCTTGCTGCTGGCCTGCCATTCGGCTCTGCTGGCTTTCCAGCGTTCGTAACCCAGGAGTAAATGCTGCTCCCAACGGTAAGCGGCGTTGTCGTCGGCTTGTTCAACCAGCGTGCGGCTGGCTTGCCCAATCAGTGGGGTTTTGACGATGCCTGCATCGACTGCTTCCCCCAGGGGCGTATCGCAGACGACGTGCTTGAAAAGCAATCCCTTATTGTCTTTTGGGGTAGCAGAGAAATCCAGTTGTGCCACCAGCTTACAGCCGCTCCGAGACAGAATCGTTTCGTGCAGGGTGCGGATGGCTTCGTTCCAAGCAGAGCCAGAGTCCCAAACGTGGTGGGCTTCGTCGTTGAGTACCATCACCTGGCGATGGGTGGTGATTCTATCTCGCAGGGCAGCCCCGGTATCTAGGGCTTTCTTTTTGGAAATCTTCGGTCCCATCCAATCGTAGGTGTCAGCTTCCTTTCTGCTGCGCTTTTTAGGATTGTAAAGGCGGTGAATGTTTGTGAGGTAGAGGGTTCCGCCCGTCGCAGCACCACTGGCTTCATCTTGCAGCACTACAGACAGGTTCCAGTCACCCCGCCATTCCGGGGGAATCAGAGGGTCTTCGTCAAACACGCGCCCGTTGCCAAAGTCCTCTTTGAGGCGTTCATAGACCGTGAGGTTAGGGGCAATGACGACAAAATGTCGCGCCATCTCTGAGTCTGATTCCCGTAGGGCGTGGAAGTAGCTCCAGACGATGCACAGGCTCATGACTTTGGTTTTGCCTGCCCCGGTTGCCAGTTTGAAGGCATAGCGGCCCCAGGCATCTTCGTCTTCGGTGATGCCCAGGGCTTGCAATTCCGCATTTGTGCCGCCAAATTCGGCGATGATTTGGGACAGGCATTCGATACGACGGACTTCTTTGAGATAAATCAGGGTTTCCACTGCCTCTCGCTGGCAGAAGTAGTAGCGAAACTCAAATTCCTCACCATCGGGCGTAATTTTGCGGTGGGCGCGGTTAAACCAGTGATTCAGCAGTTGAATCGTGGTGTCGCTGGCTCCAATGTAGAAAGCTTCTCGCCACTCTCGTACTGCCGATCGCAGGTTATTGACCAGATCGATGGGTGAGGCTCGGCGTCCCTGTTTCACCACAGCAGGGTCGCCGGATTTTTCTGCCCGGACGCGATGGGCGTTGGGTTCTTGCCAGGGGGCAAACAGGGGTTCGAGAACGGTGGGGTTGAGGGTGGATGAGGTCATTGGTTAGGCAGTCGCATAGTCAGAATATTCGCGCATCGAAGGGTGATGGAATCCCACCACCATTTCTTTTTTGGAGATGCCCATTTCTTCTAGGTCTTTGTCAAGTTCAACATCGGTATTGTTTTCTTGAATCCAGATCTTGCCATCTTTTATATCAAAGTGAAAGACTGGATGATTGATGCGTTTTTCTCCTTCCCAGCCAACACGAAGCAATAGATAATGATCTCGCTCTGAATCAATAACAAGTTGGGTCTCGACATCTTTTTCTTGCCACATATCAACATATTGGTCTAAGAACTTACGAATACTTTGGCGGTATTGTTCTAATCTATCCATGATTGAATCTCCTTATTTGAAAGGTTATACACAAGTAGTTTTACGGGGTAGGCTTGTAGAACTTTTTGAATTAACTCTTCGGTAAAAAAGAGGTCGTAAACGAGCCTGGGAACAGCTAAATAGAGGGTGCGATCGCGCTCTTTTTCTGCCAAAGCAACTTTGTAGCAAAGGTATTGTCCTAGAGCCGCGTAAAAGTCGGTAATCTGAGAGACTTTACTGAAGCTTTTGATTTCAACGGCTATCTTTCTTGTCCCTTTTTCTGCTCCGATGAGACTTTCTAAACCTAGATCGATCTGGACAGTAATTTTTCCAACCGAGATCGACAGTGGATCGTGAGAAATCACCCATCCATCCAAAATCAACGTTTCTTTGACCCAGTCGTGGTAGCGATCTCTGGCAGACATGACTACACCTCCACCTCTACGGTAATGGAGGTGTCGCAGCCGAAGGTATCGACAACTTTGACGCAGGCGGTATATTTACCGGGAGCAGGATAGGTGTAGTCCGCATCGCTGATGGTTTTGAGGCTGCGATCCTTGCGGGTGCGGTAGTCTTGCCAGTGGTGGGTGAAGGGTTTGCCGGGATGCCAGTTAAAGTCGATCGCCCAAAAATCAATAAAATCAAATCCACTACGGATCGCCCGTTCTTTGATGGCTTCCAGTTCCTTTGTAGGCACTTCGGCGAGGGAGGGGAGGAACTGGGTAAGTTTGATGTTCGTAGTAACGACTTTAGTCGTTGCTTTTCGGTAAACAGCCTCCGCCGCCAACACCGCCACTTCCAAAAACGGGGGCGGAGCCTTGCGATTCTTCTCCATAATTTCGCGGGGAATCTGCACCAGCTTTAGCTTCACACCCAACTCCTGCACCAGGGCATTCACCAGTAGATGCAAGTCCATCTCAAACTCCCAGGCAAGGCAATAGCACTCCCGCCCGCCCGCCTGCGCCGTCGCCTGCGCCACCAGTTTCGCTTCCTCGCGGGTAAACATGGAGTCGATGCCATCCACATGGCAGAATGCCCCGGCTTTGCGCCCATGCAGCAGGGGAGACGGCGTACTGGTCAGCACCTCGGCTTTGAAGAACTCCAGAATCACCCGCCGATGTTCCTCATCCGCCCCCTGCAAGCGGTCTTTTTGCCACCACTGCCGCTCGTAGCGTCCCAAATTATAGACATCAAAAGCGCGATAGGGTTTGTCCTCGTTGTGCAACTTGCGCTGAAGCTCAATCATCCGCTTGCGTGAGGTGTGAATGGCAAACCGCCCCAAGTCACACATCAACCACCTGCGCCCCAACCGCTCGGCAACTGCCCCAGTCGTGCCGCTGCCACAAAAGAAATCTGCCACCAGATCGCCTTCGTTGGAAGAGGCTTGGATGATGCGATCTAACAGTGCTTCTGGTTTTTGGGTTGGATAGTCTTCTCTCTCTGATGAACTTGCACCCAATGCATTGATATCATCCCACAAAGTTTGAATTGCAACTCCTAATCCCTCATCCAAGTACTGCTTTCTTTGCGGAACAGAACCAGGCTTAGTTTGTACAACCATTCCTTTACTAATTAAGTCTTGCATGGTCGCTTCAGAATAACGCCAATAACGGGTCACTCCCATAACCTCATATCGAGGATTTCCCTTTCCGCCACCGCCCGGACCTATCATGCTAATTAGGCGATACCTGCGATTTTTTTTAGGCTCAATATACTTATAAAACTTGTCTACATACTCATCTGAGTAAGGGAGATATAAGGGATTAAAATTTCTCTTCTCTGTCTTGCTGTAAGCAAATATAGAATCAGTATTGGAGTCTAATGAATCTTTACCTTGTCCAAAGTTACCTTTAATTGTATGAGCACGCTTCCAAGTAATTTCATTGATAAAATTCTCAGTTCCAAATATTTCATCCATTATTTGACGAATATAACTATTCATTCGCCAATCACAATGCACATAAATACTACCAACCTCTGATAAAAGTTCGTGTGCTAGAACTAGCCTTTCAAATATCATATGGAGATACGAGTCAGTGCCTTTACCCCATATGTCTCGATAAGCAACCATTTCTAGAGTAGATTGCTCCTTCTCAAGAGTGTCTGTTTCTTCACCAACGAGAACACTCATCGTAAAATCCGCCCCCACATCAAACGGCGGGTCAATATAAATCAGATCCACCTTGCCCTTAAACTCTTGCAACAGCGAAGCCATCACCAGCTTGTTATCGCCCCAGATCAGCCGATTCCTAAAATCATCCTGCCGCTTATTTTCGGCTTCAAACAACGATAACTGCTTCGCTGCCTCCGCCTCCCGCCTCGGTTCATCAATGCTCTCAATTTTCTGCATCGGCATCGCACACCCGGCAATATCCACCTCGCGGCGATTGCCATACTCGTCATACTTGCCCTCCCACACCAGTTCCGTGCGGAGCGTAGAGAGCGGGTGGGGGTTGTGGGGACCGTAGGTAGGCTGGGTCATGGGTAGTCTTCTGGTAAGCGTAATGGAGTCTGTAATATCAAGCAATGATTGCCGATCTCTTTGCATAAATAATCATTCCTGACTCTAAAATTTCCTTGCGACGAAGCCAGTTACGACTATTTTGAATAGCAGTTTTACTGACAAAATCAACTTTTCTATGAAGCATCTTTTCTAGTTCTTCCTGTAGGTGCATTACCTCAAATAAACTATGCTTTGAACCTTCAGAGAAAAGATATAGAAAGTCAATATCGCTTGGCTCGTTGCCTCCGTCTCGAAAGTCGTCTCGTAGAACCGAACCAAAGAGTGCCAGTTCTTCAATTTTCCATTTCTCACAAAACATAGCCATTTGTTCAGGTGTGATACTCAACCCTTCGTAAATTTTTTGCATCGGTATAATTCCCGATATAACATATTTATTAATTCTTGCCCTGCCCCCCACTGACTCCCCCCAGGGGCTTTTTCGAGCCATTGTCTTCCATAGACGGCGGCTAACCCCAGGGTAGCGAGTACGGATGTCAGGCCCAGACTAAAGCCAGCTATCAGCACTAACCCGCTAACTATGAATTATACGGATTTTTTCCATCTAATCACCCCTATACGGATTTTCTTAAGATTTCATCTGTGTAACACCCCCCCATCTCCCAAAAAGCTTCTGGACGTGGGCCTTATCCCATCAACGCCACCGTTGTCAGACCGAGACCGATGCAGACTGTGGCCAAAGCGCTGACCACTGACAGCCGCTGTATAACTCCAGCACCAAGGGGGGCTTTTTCGAGCCATTGCCTTCCATAGACAGCAGCTAACCCCAGGGTAGTGAGCACGGATGCCAGACCCAGACTAAACCCACCTATCGGCATTAACCCGTAGGTGATTTTGTGTAGGGCGATCGCGCTCAGCAGGGCCGATGGGCAGGGCACCAACCCACCCGAAATGCCAATGGGCGGGATTGTGATGGGCCGCTCTACAGAATGGAGCAGCCCTTAGTGCTTTATGGCTTCACCTCAATGACGACGTTGCTGATGTGGGTAATCAAGGTGCGGCCATCAGATGGCATGATTTTGACATACCCACTAGCGATGCAATATTCCACCGCCGATGACTCCAGAGTTTGGCTTGGAGAAATCAGCATCACCGTCACGTTTTCCAGATAATTAGTTGCATAGTGCTGGACAGCAGTCATGGACGTTTACCTCATTATTTAGACAGCTTTGTGAAAACGAACAAGTTCACTTTTAACCCGACTAACAGACAGACTTTTGAGCGATCGCCCCTTGCATTTTCTCGACTACATCAGACACCGTTAGCACCCCCAAATCACCACTCTGACGGGTGCGAATACTTAAAGTCTGGGACTCTACTTCTCGCTTGCCCACAACCGCAACCACTGGGATCTTCTCCAACTCAGCCGTGCGAATTTGCTTACCCAGGCGCTCGCCACTGGCATCGATCTCTACCCGAAAGCCCCGTTCTTGGAGTTGTTGAGCAGTTGCTTCAGCATAGGGACGCTGTGCATCGCTGACTGCCAGCAAGCGTATTTGCACGGGCGCTAACCACAGGGGGAAATCACCCGCATAGTTCTCCACCAAAATGCCAAAAAAGCGCTCCAAAGACCCAAAAATGGCCCGATGAATCATAATCGGACGCTGGCGCGAGCCATCCGCCGCCACATAGTTCATATCAAACCGTTCTGGCAGGTTGAAATCCACCTGAATTGTCGAACATTGCCAGAGCCGCCCAATAGCATCCCGAATTTTTATATCGATTTTGGGACCATAAAATGCGCCCCCGCCTTCATCGGTCACATAGTCCCAACCCTTAGTATTCAATGCATCCACTAAAGCTTCGGTGGCGAGTTGCCAAATGTCATCCGTTCCCACCGACTTGGCCGGACGTGTCGAAAGATTTACTTCATACTCAGGAAAACCAAAGTCCGACAAAATTTTCTCCGTCAGATTTAGCACTCCCAAAATTTCCTGTGCCACCTGCTCTGGGAGACAAAAGATGTGAGCATCGTCCTGGGTAAAGCCCCGCACCCGCATCAGCCCATGTAACACCCCCGATCGCTCATAACGATACACCGTCCCCAACTCGGCCCACCGGAGCGGCAGCTCGCGATAGGAATGCAATTGGTTTTGATAGGTCAACACGTGGAACGGGCAATTCATGGGTTTGAGTTGATACTGTTGCGCCTCAACTTCAATGGCCTCGAACATATTCTCCCGGTAGAAATCGACATGCCCGGAAGTCTTCCACAACTCCAGATTCGCCACATGGGGGGTATACAACAGGTCATAACCTGCTGTCAGATGGGCCGAACGCCAGTAATCCTCAATCAGCAACCGCATCCGTGCGCCCTTAGGATGCCAAAACACCAACCCGCCTCCAGCATCTTCTTGAATGCTGAACAAATCCAACTCTTGCCCCAGCTTCCGATGATCCCGGCGCTTGGCTTCTTCTTTCTGCTCTAGATAGGCTTGCAGTTGGTCGGGTGTTTCCCAGGCCGTGCCATAGATCCGCTGCAACTGGGGCTTGGTCTCGTCCCCGCGCCAGTAGGCTCCCGCCACACTTGAGAGCGCAAATGCATCGGGGTGAATATCTCCGGTAAAGTTCAGGTGTGGTCCAGCACAGAGATCCCACCACACTTCTGTGGGTGGCACAGTGATTGGATCGATCAAGGATGGTTCAATCTCTGGATGGGAGGCAACCCCCCCATCAGGAGAGCCAATGAAGTAGCGGGTAATGGGTTCATCGGCAGGAATGCTGTCTAGAATTTCTTGCTTGTAGGGTTCACCGAGCGCGGCAATTTCCGCCCGAATGTCTTCCCGGTCTACGACCTCTCGGACGATGGGTAGGTTGGCGCGAACGATCCGCCCCATCTCTGCTTCAATTTGCTCTAAGTCTTCAGGGGTGAAGGCGGTAGGGCGATCGAAGTCGTAGTAAAACCCAGTCTCTGTCCAGGGACCGATCGTAACCTTGGTTTCGGGAAATAAGGTCTGCACCGCCATTGCCAGGATATGGGCACAGGTATGCCGAATCCGCAACAATGTCTGTGGGTCACCCTGAGCAAGCCGAGATTGCTCAGGGCCTCGCAACGCTGCGCGGTTTTTTTTGGGAGACTGAGTTGAATTCATCATATGCGTTCAATTTCTCGAATGATTGTCCTTCTCAATTTTACATGGAATTTGCCACATTCATGCTGCTGCCACAGTCAAACGCGAGGTTTCGATAAAGTCAGGACTTATAATGTGGGTTGGAAAGGAACTACCCGGAGACAATGAAGAAGCTCGTTTTTGCAGTTGCAGGGTACAATCTCGCCGAGACTGGCAGGATGATCGAGATCGCCAGGGAAGCGCGGAACCATTTCGATGTCATCTTTGCCAGTTACGGCGGGAAGTTCGAGGCACTGATAGAAGAGGAAGGCTTCTCGCTCAGAAAGATGGAGCCACGGCTTACGCGGGAGCAACTCGACCGTCTGCGCATTGTTCTCAGTGGGGAAACGCTGAACACGGTGGGATACCTATCCGTCAAGGATCTGAGATCCCGGATTCCGAATGAGATCGCGTTCTTCAAGGAGACCAGTCCCGCCGCCGTACTCACAGGCTGGTGCCTGAGCGTCACCATCTCAGCCCGCGCAGCCAAAGTCCCGTTTGTCAACGTCCTTCATTCTACGTCCGTCAGGGAGTACTACGAGGCCGGACTCCAGTCGTGGCCTGACCGGAGCAACTTCGCTCTTTTCCGGTGGCTGTTCGGAAATGACGAGGCGCGGATGAACCGATGGATAAGCAATTTGGTTTTGAAACTGGCAACTCCCGCGAAAGCGTACAACACCGTTGGACCAGAATACGGACTATCTAGGTTTAAGAACTTCATCGACCTGATTGAGGGCGATCGTACGCTACTCGCCGACATCCCCGATTGGGTAGGCTTCCCGGCAGTCCGCCCCTCGCTGCAATATGTCGGCCCCCTGCCCGCCAGGATAGAGACATTCATTCCCGAAGAAGTGGCCTCAATGCCTCATGACCAGCCCATCGTGTACTTCGCCATGGGTAGTTCCGGCAAGCCGGGCTTGATTGCAGATATCATTGAAGGCTTTAGACATAAGCCCTACTATGTCATTGCCCCGGTGAAATCTAACATAACTGACATGGATTTAGAAATCCCCTCCAATGTAATTGTCACGGATTTCTTGCCAGCGCATAAGGTTAACCCTATGGCAGATGTTTCAGTTATTCACGGTGGTCAAAACACGGTCATGAACGCTTGTCTGTCAGGAACGCCAATTGTAGGCATAGGAATGCATCCAGAACAACAAGCCAACTTGGATGCTTGTGTAAGAAAAGGGTTTGCCATTCGTCTCAATAAAAAAAGAGTCACAGCATCTGCAGTGCTTGATGCGATCGACAAACTGCTAAACGACGCTAAAGCGAAAGAAGCAGTAACTAAATTTCAACAACAACTTATGGAGTGGGATGGGCCGACGAATGCGGCCAAGTTCCTTTGTGACAAATTTGGGAGAGAATAAATAGGAGAAATGATGATAATTCGAGAAGCAACTGATTCGGACTTTGAAGATGTATTTTTAGTTGAGAAAGAAGCGTTTGGATATGATAAGGAGGCAAATCTCGTGAAGGATCTATTAGCCGATCCGAGTGCAAAGCCTTTTTGTTCATTGCTAGCTTTTGATAATGATAGAGCCGTGGGGCATATTTTGTTTACCTCGGCACGTTTAGAGGGCACAAAAACTGATGTATCTATATCTATTTTGGCTCCTTTAGCTATCATCCCCGCTTTTCAAAAGCGGGGAATAGGAGGCAAGCTCATAGAGCAAGGCTTACAGCACCTGACAAATGATGGCGTTGACTTAGTTTTCGTTCTCGGACATCCAGAATACTATCCTCGTTATGGTTTTAAACCTGCGGGTGTGCAGGGATTTGAAGCTCCTTATCCAATAGCAGAAGTACATGCCAATGCTTGGATGGTTCAGGAACTACGTCCAGAGGCGATAAACAGCGTTTCTGGTAAAGTAAGATGCGCAGACATGTTAAATAAACCAGAACATTGGCGAGAATAGAGGTGAACGCTAACAAGGTATTACAGTGGACGAGCCGCTGAATAACGTTGTTTGTGAAAAGCGATCGTTCTCCCTCTGAGACTGAGCCAGCATTGCCTAAGCACGATGCCATTCCGTTTTGCCACCGGGACGGTCTATTACGGTGATGCCCGCAGCTTGTAATTCGGCACGAAGGCGATCGCTCTCGGCATAGCGTTTTTCCTGTCGTGCGGCTCGGCGTTGGTGCAATAACGTTTCTACCCAAGCAATATCAAGATCCAGTGACGAATCCGGTGAGGAAGCTGTGGGTTCTAGCCCAAGGATGCAGGCTAGTTGTTTTAACGTTTGCCATGTGATGCTAAGTTGCCGATCCGATAAGTCCTGAGTCAATTGATGGGTTCGTAGGTTCATCTCTCGCTGAATCGACTTAGCCAATTCAAACAGAACCGCCAACGCTGCGGCGGTGTTGAGGTCATCATCCATCGCAGATTGAAACCGTCTGACCGATTCAGCATCCAGCGCATCCACAGTATCATGGGACAGCAATTCTGCGGTTAATGCTGCATTTAACGTTTGCCAACCCTTCTCGGCGGCTGCGATCGCCATGGGAGTGAAGTCCAGGGGTTTGCGGTAGTGAGCCTGCAAAACAAATAGACGAATCGCCATCGGATCGACTGGCTGTGGATAGTCAGACCATTGTCCATCCAGCAAGGCGCGAATCGTGGTGAAATTTCCCAGGGATTTGGACATTTTCTCCCCCCCCACTGTCACCATACCGTTGTGCAACCAGTAGCGAGCGAGGGGTTGTCCAGTCACCGCTTCCGACTGAGCAATCTCATTCTCATGATGGGGAAAAACCAGATCGCCCCCGCCCCCATGAATATCGATGGTTTCGCCTAATCGTGCCCGGATCATCGCCGAGCATTCAATGTGCCAGCCCGGTCGTCCCATTCCCCAAGGGGATTCCCATGCGGGTTCGTCCGGCTTTGCCGATTTCCACAGGGCAAAATCAAAAGAGTTGCGCTTTTTCCGGTCTGGATCCTCAGGATCTACTCGCCCCCCTGCCCCCGCTTGCATCTGCTCAAGCCGCCGTCCAGAGAGCTTGCCATACTCCCCAAACTGCCCCACGTTATAGTAGACATCACCATCGCTCTCATAGGCGTATCCTTGCTGTTCTAGGGTCTGAATCAGTTGATGAATGGCAGTGATGTGCTCTGTCACGCGGGGATATTCCTGGGCGTCAAGGATGTTGAGCCGTCGAATATCGCGAAAGTAAGAATCAATGTAGCGATCGCTCACCGCCTGCATCGTCGTCTCTTCTGCCCTAGCGCGATTCAGAATCTTGTCGTCAATATCCGTAAAGTTCTGGACATAATGCACCCTGTAGCCCCGCCATTGCAGATAGCGCCGCAGCACATCCCAAACCAGGTAAGAACGGGCATGACCTAAGTGGCAATCGTCATACACTGTCACACCGCAGCAATACATCATCACCCGATCCGGATTGATGGGCGTGAATGGCTCTTTGTCCCGCGTCAGGGTGTTGTATAGGATGAGGCTCATAAGCAATTCAAAATTCTTTCTTCAAAATTCAAAATTGGGAAATTCATTGATAGCACGGGTTTCAGCATTTGGATCCATGCAATTTCAATGGGCGACAGCTTAGGGTCGTGTATAGCAGTTCTCAGATTATTATATTATACGATGTTATAGCAGTTCTCGCCCTTTGTGTGATATGCTGTCGGAGATGGATACATCTCACGAATAGCCCGCGCAGGCGGGCTTTGTTCATGTAGCCGGGCCCTTTAGGGTTCGGACTACGAGGTCTCCTACCAACGGGTTTTGACCATACCCGTGCGACCGTCTCCTTTCAGCACAGGACATGCTGAAAAACTGCAATCAGGCAGGGTGCATCTCTCTTTTATAATCTAGCCCGCGCAGGCGGGCTTTGTCCATGTAGCCGGGCCCTTTAGGGTTCGGGCCCTTGGAGAAACTGCAATCAGGCAAGGCAATCAGTCAGCTGTTGTCGAATCTCATCGGCCTTAAGATGTCGTCCGATAAAAACAAGTTGATTTCGGGGTGGCGATCGCCATTCTTCCCCTTTGATGTCGAAGCGGGGTCCACTCAATTGGAAGATGTTGCGGAGGTCACTTTCCTCAAACCAGAGAATGCCTTTGGCTCGAAATACATTTTGTGGTAGTTGTTCCTGTAAGAATTGTTCAAACTTTTCGACATGGAAGGGGCGATCGCTCTCAAACGCAACAGAAACAAATCCATCATTATCAAGATGGGAGGAGTGGTGATGATGATGCTCATGCTCATGGCCGTGATGGTCATGGCCGTGATGGTCATGGCCGTGATGCTCATCCCCGTGATGGTCATGGCCGTGATGCTGGTGATCGTCGTGCTCATGAGCATGACGATCGCGATCGTGCTCCGTTTGCTCGATTTCCTCCTGCACCAAATCAGCGTAGGCTGCGGGGTTATTATAGCACACATCCAAAATGAGTGGTAAAGGTACCTGCCCATGCTGGCTATGAAGAATCCTGACTCCGGCTTTGATCGTGCCAATATAGGTTTCGAGCTTCTCTAATTGCTCGGGAGAAGCTAAGTCCGTTTTATTCAAAATCGTAATGTCGGCATAGGTAACTTGTTGAAACGCAGCCTCGCTTTCAAAATGGTCGGGGGTAAAGGCTTCAGCATCCACCATCGTAATAATGGAATCCAGGCGCGTCAGTTCCCGCAGCTCCGTGCCTAAAAAGGTCAGGATAATCGGCAGTGGATCGGCAACGCCTGTGGTTTCAATCACCATGTAATCCACGCCATCGTCCCGTTCCAACACTCGATAAACCGCATCGACTAAGCCATCATTAATGGTGCAGCAAATACAGCCATTGCTGAGTTCCACCATATCTTCATCCATCGATACCAAAAGCTGACTATCGATGTTAATGTCACCAAATTCGTTCACCAAAACAGCAACTTTCAAATCTTTATTGTTGCTGAGAATATGATTCAAAAGTGTTGTTTTGCCACTGCCCAGAAACCCGGTAATGATGGTGACGGGCATTCCCCGTTTGATGGTCAAGTCTGCTGTTGAAAATGTCATATAAAATACCTCGAATCAGTAGAGTAAGCAGGAAATGTAATCGAGCGCATGAAAGCCAAAGTGGCGCGATCGCAACCAGGGTACCGACAATACTAACGTTGACAGACGTGATTAGGGTCATCGGCTCGCTCGGCAAATTCCATTCCCCTTGCCAAACGCCAGGCAAAAATAGCTGGCAGTCCCCGCTCGACGATCGCTGCACAGGTGCTCTGGTAGTCGTAGGAGACTTCCCGTAAGTTCACCTGAGCCGTGTCTGTGTCATAGAGGACATAAGTGGCATTGGGGCGACCATGCCGGGGTTCCCCCACCGAGCCAGCGTTCACAATTTGCTTCACGGGTGTCTTGAACTGAGTTTGGGACCCCTCTTTACCCGGTTGCTGAACCCTGACAGTCAAGGTTCCATCTTCCAGGCTCCGCACGTAGGGAACATGGGTGTGACCGCAGAATAGAACTTCGGCATTAGCGGATAAGACTCGCTCCAATGCCGCAAAGCCATCCATGCTCGGCAGCAGGTATTCGTGTTGGCTATTGGGACTGCCATGGACAAAGCAAAGATTATCCAGTCGCAGGGTCATGGGGAGGGTTGCCAGATACTCACGCACCTCTGGATGAATGACGTTGTTTGTCCATTCATGAGCCAGTCGTCCTCGATGCTCCGCGAGCTGAGAAGGGTAACTGCATTCGCAGGAATTCAAACCTTCGACAATATCTTCATCCCAGCAGCCCTGACAGGTGGGAATATCGAGGGAGCGAATCAGTTCAACGACGGCATTGGGATAGGGACCATAACCGACTAGATCCCCCAGGCAATAAATCTGGTCTGCCTTGTGAGCGTCGATATCAGATAACACTGCATTCAACGCTTCATAGTTGCCATGAATGCAGGAAATGACGGCGATTTTCATGTCAGGATACTCTCCTCTTGGTTAGTTTCACTCTGAATTAGGGCTTTGTACTGTTCCTGATAGTGGGCGATCGCCTCATCGGATAAACACCCAGCCAGTAAGGTTTGGGCAATGGTTTTCTGCTCCAGGTTCCAGCCCACAACCTCAATACCACTGAAGCGATCGGGACGGCCCTCTAGCCAGGGAGGGATACCCAATTCGGTGTATTCAATTCCGGACAAGCCTTCGACAAAATCAACATGGAAGGCTCGACCATCCGGTAGTTCAAAAATACCCTTGACTCGCTGTACCTGTCCGTAGGCTCCCTCCGTCAGTTCAATCAAAATCTCATCCAAACTGGGGGCATCGAAGACCTGTCCTGTCAAAGGCGATCGCCAAAACTCTGGTAAGTTATCGGGAGTAGGCATGGTGATGTCATTGCCGTAAATCACCTCGTCGGCCCAGTCATGCCATTCCGATGCTGGCAGACCCTCGGGTAGGACGGCGACCCGATGGCAGGGCAGGGACGGGAGTAATGGCGCGGTCAAATCCAGGTGAAAGCCCAATTCCAGATAGACCAAGGCCCGGTCTGGCAGGTCGGCGAAGATCTGTGGAATCTGATACTCGGGAAGCAAATGCACCCAGGGAAAGCGATACGCAATCCGTGCTCGATCCACGGAATCTGCTCCCATCCCCGGACAGCAGTAATACAGAGGACGGTTCTGGTCGCTGAGGAACTGACCGATCCAGGTGGTTTTGCCACTACCGGGGGGCCCTGCGATCGCAATCAACGTCATGGAGTCCATTCAGGCTTGCCTTATTACCTAAAAAATAATGATAATCATTATCATATCATAGATGAATTGAACGAGACTGGAAAGTGATGTGTAATTGGAAGACGGCCTTGCGTTCCCAGGGGTCGCCAGGGAACGAGGGAACGGTAGACAAGGTAGATATTGCCATCATTGGGGCAGGGCCTCAGGCGTTAACGTTGGTGACCCATTTGCTGCAAAAGAAGGAATCCATGGGCAACCGCTTTGTGGTGCTCGATCCCGCTGGGGATTGGCTACGGCAATGGCAACAGCAGTTTGCTGCCTACGATATTCCCCACCTGCGATCGCCCGCAGTGCATCATCCCGACCCTGACCCCCATGCCCTCCGCACCTTTGCCGAATCACGCCGGGAGGAACTCTTTGCTCCCTACGACCTACCCGGAACCCAACTCTTCCATGACTTTTGCCAAGAGGTGATTCGGCGCTGGGGATTGCAGGAGCGGGTCATTCCAGCCCAGGTACAGCAGATCGAACTTTTTCATCAGCAGGGATGGCAGCAGTTTCGGTTGGGACTCGCCGATGGTCGGGTGCTGACGGCCAACCGTGTCGTCTTAGCGATCGCCGGTGGTAAACCCAACATTCCCCCATGGATGCAAACCTTGCCGGAGAACTACCCAAGCGATCGCCTCCTTCACTCCCATCAGGTCGATCTGCGCAGTCTTCGGCAGTTAACCGGAGAAACGATTTTGATTGTCGGCAGTGGGCTGACCAGCGGACATCTGGCATTGGGGGCGATCGCGCGGGGTGCAAAGGTCATCATGATGGCGCGGCGCACCTTTTACGAGAAACTATTCGATGCCGAACCTGGATGGCTCGGGCCCAAATACCTCAAGGAGTTCCACGCCGAACCCGATTGGGAAACCCGCTGGCAGATGATTCAAGCTGCCCGCAATGGAGGTTCCCTAACCCCCGCCGTTCTCACCCAATTGCGACGCAGGAAACGAGACGGTAAGGTATCTTTTTACGAACAGTGCGAAATTCAGTCCGCAGCATGGCATGAGGATGCCTGGAAGGTGACCTGTAACCAACCGGGAGTTCATGATTGCATTGCCCAACAACGGATCGATCGCATCTGGCTAGCAACCGGTAGCACCCTAGATGTGAATCACTGGCCCCTGTTAGCCAATATACGGGCGACCAACCCCTTACCACTGGTCAATGGCTTACCCGTGTTGGATGAGAAGCTTCGCTGGGCAGGACGCAATCTTTTCATTATGGGGGGAGCGGCGGCATTGCAACTGGGGCCAGTGGCCCGCAACTTATTTGGGGCCCGGCTGGCTAGTAACCGGATTGTCCCAGCGCTGATCAAGGACTTCAGTGGACGAGCGTAGGGGCACGGAGATATTGCCTTCAACCGAAACCGAGGCGGGTGAAATGGACAGTGGCCCAACGTGAGGGAAGTAGTTCGTAGTTCGAGATTGCTAGCGCTCCTGCGTCGCGCCGCTACGCTAACGTGCCTCGCAACGCTGCGCGGTTCGTAGTTGGGGATCTCCCGAACGCAATCATGCGGGTTTGAGGCATTTTCAACCCTCCGGAGAAATCAGGGTCCGGAGCATCCGTCGAACTCACGTTGCACCCATAAATTTTCCCGGTAATCTCGCTTGCAGTTGCCGATCGCCCGATGGATTGTTCGGTTATCATCTATTTTCCTATAGCTATTTTTCGCTGGATAGTAACGTCAATATATTCTGGTACTCAAACCGATCGCAACAGGCTGCGATCGCCTCTCCCAAATCCCGATCGCTCTGGCGAATCTTATCGATCACGGTTGCCAATAGATTAATGTTTCCCGTCAACAGGCCATGTTCTAGTTGTTGCCTTAATTCTTCAGGTAATTGCCTCAAGATGGGTCCAGTTAAAATTGCTTCCGACTGTTTGAGTGGCCCCTCGCTCTCGGCAACTGACTCGTAAACATAGCGCACTCCTAAATGTCGCTGCATCATCTCGAAGATATCTTCATCCCGAAATGGCTTGCCCAGAAGATCGTCACACCCAGCCGAAAGGATCACTGCCTTTTGAGCTTCTAACACGCTAGCCGTCAAAGCGATAATTGCCGTGGCCTGTCCTTTCGTCGTCGCTTTGATCTGTTGAGTCGCTTCATCTCCATTCATGACTGGCATCCGCATATCCATCCAAATTAAATGGGGTTCCCACTCCGACCACATTTCTACCGCTTCTTCGCCATTACTCGCTTCTTTAAGTTCAAACCCCAAGGGTGATAGCAGTTCGATCAATAGCTTGCGATTGATGGGCTTGTCGTCTACAATCAGAATCCGATAGCGGGGCTGACCCGGTTCCAGGCCAATGATGCGCTCTGTGGGTTTTGAAGTTTCTACTTCATCGGGTTCCACCAGGGTAGCCTTGATGTCAAACTTAAAGGTCGTCCCCACTCCTACTTGGGAGCGAACCGTCATATCGCCTCCCATCAATTTTACGAAGGAACGGCTGATGGCCAGTCCCAGTCCCGTTCCTTCTTGGGCTTTTTTGCCACTAGCAGTTTGCGCAAATGCTTGAAACAACTGGTCCAGTTCTTCGGGGGCAATTCCGGCTCCCGTATCTTCCACTTCAAAGGTAATTTTAGCTCCTTTGGAGTACTCCGATGTCGAGGATGCTACTCTCACCGAAATTCCCCCGGCCTCGGTAAATTTAATGGCGTTGTTAATCAGGTTAATCAGAATCTGGCGCAGTTTCACTTCATCGGTGCTCAGATACTGGCTCAAGTCTGGCTCTTGCTCGCAGAACAGGTGCAATCCTTTGGCTTCTGCTTTTAGGCGCAGCATGTCTTCAATGTCTGAAAGCAAGCGGTACAGGTCGAAGTTTTTTTCGTTCAGGGTAGTGCGTCCGGCTTCGATTTTGGACAGGTCCAGGATGTTGTTGATTAAGGTCAGCAGATGTTCGCCACTGCTGCTGATAATGTTGACATTTTCTTGATGTTCTTCCGACAGGGTTTGGGAGCGGGTCATAATTTGGGTGAAGCCCAAAATAGCATTCAGAGGACTGCGGAGTTCGTGAGACATGTTGGCGATGAAGGTGCTTTTAGCAGCATTTGCGGCATCAGCTTTTATTTTGGCTTGTTCGAGTTCGGCGGTGCGTTCTTGGACCCGCAGTTCTAACTGCTGGGCCTGTTCTCTCAGTCGTGCTTCCGATCGCCTCAGGGCGGCTTCGGCTTGTTTTTGTTCGGTGATGTCTCGCAGAATAATCACATTTTCTTCTAAGTAGTCATGGGTGAATTCTGAGGTAGACATTTCTAGATAGATCGTCCGATCTCCCAAGATTAACTGCTGTTCGCTGCGTCGCGGCCAATCGGACACGGCATCTGGTAAATCGGTTAAGTAGTCTTTCAGATAGCGACCGATCGGGTCTTGTCGAGAAGTTTGAAACAGAGCGGCCATGGCGGGGTTGACTTGGAGGATCGCTCCACGGCGATCGATCGCCCCAATGGCGTCTTGGGCAATATTAAATAAAAGTTCCGATTTTTCTCTTGCTTCAACAATGGTAGCCACTTGAGGCAAGCTAGTCCAGCAAGCGATCGCCACTCCCACAAATCCTGCGGTTAACACCAGGATCGTCAACAAGCTGTTTCGCACCTCTGGCGGCAGGCCATTGAGGGCAGAAGCCACGATCCAACTGGCCACCGTGGCCCCGCAAACCAGAAAGATCAATATGGATACCTGGAACCCGACAAAATCCTTAAAATACCCTGCCGGACGCACCCGATCGCGCTGGATCCACCAACTGGGTTGAACAATTGCCCAGGGCAGTGCCGAGAGCGCGCGATCGGCTAAAATCAGCAAGACAGGAATTGTCAAACCTACGACAAAATCGGTCACGCTCCAAGCCAAACCACCGACAACCAGCACCACAGCTTCTACCACGAGAAAACCCAGAGACCACCAGGGCCAGAGAACTTCCGGTTTGCCCCGATTCAGCCACAGTCCCAGATGCACCACCATCATGGAAATCAAGTAGCCAATTCCCGTAATCTCAATAATCCGCAATACATCTCCCCAAATCAAGCAACCGATGCTGATGACTAAGGTGGCACTGAGGGCCGGGCCCAAAACTCCCCGCCGGGAAACCACTCCCAACACCGGGGAAATATAGCCATCGAGGGCCAGTTGGTAGAGAACTCTGGCGCTGAGGGCGACGGTGGTGGCGCAACTGAGCAAGGATGCAAAGGCAATGAGTAACACGATTAAGACAGTGGCGGCATCTCCCCAAAAGGCTTCAGCACATTTGATTAAGTTGAGCAGGACATCATCTCCTAAACTGCGATCGTTCGCCAAACGCATCACCACCCAAGATCCGCCCACATAGACAATTGGTAACAGTCCGGCAGTGAGTTTCAGGTAATGCAGTGCGGCACTCGGATGGCGACTGTCGGCAATGAAAGCAGCTGCTCCTTCGCTAGCATAGACTGCATAGACGGCGACTATATACCATTTAGCCCAGTCCACCGGAGCAAATGCCGACCAGCGATCGGGGAAAAACCCCGGACTTTCCGGAGATAGCAGCAACCACCCCAGTCCTTGAATCGCAAAGACGAGGAGGAAGCCAATGGCCGGGATCGTAAAAATCAGGTGCAAAATTGCCAAAGCCCGGTTGCCGCTGAAGGCGAGGATAAAAGCAATTAAGGTAAATCCAATCTTAAAGGTAGTTTGGGGAGTTTCAATGTGATAGGGCGTTAAGAGGGCGGCGATTAAATTCGTTAAGACGATCGCATTAATGGGAATCAGGGCAGCCCAACTGATAAAATAGCCGCTAGCTGCATATAAGCCCAAAGCTGGGTAGGAAGCGATTAAGCGAGTTGCGTAGTTGGAGGTACCGCCGGACATTTCCGGCCAATAACTGCCCAAGCGAGCTAATTGTAGATTGAGTAATATCGCCACAATTACAGCAGGCACCCAAACCAATAAGGCTTGAGGTCCCAAAGCGTAATGCATTCCGATCGCGGTTCCTGGCCACACTAATAATCCGGTCAGGCTAAAGCCAAAATCTTCTAAGCGACTAAAGCTGCTCCTCAGGCGCAGCGAGGGTTTCAGGGGCTGGCGTCGTGCAATAAACTGAAACATAGATAATTTTTATTTTCAGGAGATGGATAAAGTATATTTTTCGGCGTTGCACATTTTTAGGATGATGATTGCTAATGGCTAATTGCTAATGGCTAATTTTTGCCATATATTAACGGGTGTGGTCAAAACCAGTTGATAGTTCTAGGATCGGACCAGTCGTCGGATCCCCCCAAACCCCCCTTAAAAAGCTATCCCTTACTCACATATTTCTTAACATAAGTGGGGAGTGGGGAGTGGGGAGTGGGGAGAGTCAATTGGGTTTTGTATAATTGTCTAGACACTTGTCACATGACCAGCAAAGATGCGTGAAACCCTGATTACTTTAACGTCAGCTATTCTCAATAAATCGAATAATTTCTCAAGAACTATCGTGACCAAAAAGTCAACCCCCTAGCAGAGATAAAACCTCAAAACCTTTGCCCCATAAGGCTTTCAAGATTGTAAAGAATTATGTGAGTAAAGGTAAGCTTAAAAAGGGGTGCTTCCGGTGCGCCCCCCCAATCGCCACGGGGGGGTTTGGGGGGGGATCCGGCTACAACTACTTTTGACCACACCCTATATTAACATTTATTCCCTCTCGTCAGGTCACTCTGCATGGTGCAAGGTCACTTATCATCCCGTTGTTGTGCAACGCCCCGGCATCAAACCATCATTATTGCGTCAGAGAGATCCCCAACTCCGATTTTTCCACCAACGGTACTCCGAAACTCCGAACGGAGAACTCCGAACTCACGTTAGGTTAGGGGGAGGGCGATCGCAAATTCGGTCCCTTTTCCCAATTCGGAATTACAGGTGATGCTGCCACCATGCTTTTCTACTACAATCTGACGGGCGATCGCCATTCCCAACCCCGTCCCTTTACCTACTGGTTTGGTGGTAAATCCTTGATCGAAGATCCGTTGCTTCACCTCTAGGGGCATCCCCGTGCCATTATCGGCAATTCTGACCACAACCCGATCGCCCTCTTGTGCTGTTTTAATTGTAATGCGATTGGGGTTGGCGGCCAGATCTGCAAAACTGCGTCCCGAGTTGCCTTCTTCTAAAGCATCGATCGCATTTGCCAGCAAATTCATAAACACCTGATTCAACTGTCCCGGGAAGCATTCGATCGGGGGGACTTCACCATATTCCGTGCCCACTTCAATGGCGGGACGGTTTTTATTAGCTTTTAAGCGATGTTTGAGAATCAGCAGGGTGCTTTCAATCCCATCGGGCAGATGGAACGATACTTTATGTTTTTTGTCCGATCGGGAGAAGGTCCGCAGACTCGTGCTGATATTTTTAATTCGTTCCACCCCCAGAGTCATAGAATCGATCGACTCGGGCAAATCCTCACGCAAATACTCCAGCTCGATCGCCTCTATTCGTTCTTCTATCTCCTCCCCGGGATTGGGAAATTTTGCTTGATATAGAGCCAGCAAACCCAGCACATCTTGCACGTATTCTTGGGCGGGCCGAATATTCCCTTGCAAGAAACCCACCGGATTATTAATTTCATGAGCTATTCCCGCCACCAACTGACCTAAAGTTGCCATCTTTTCATTTTGAACTAATTGCAGTTGTGCTTGCTGAAGTTCGTGCAATCTTGCTTGCAATTCTTGATTCGCCTTTTCCAACTGTTGATTCATTTGCTGAAGTTGCACATTTTTTTCCTCCAGCTTGAGATCTTGCAGTTCCGTTTTTTCTTGCAATCCTTTCTGCAATCTCGCTAGTAACATATGGCTTTTCACCCTCACCAACACCTCCTCCGCCTGAAAAGGTTTGGTAATATAATCAATTCCTCCTACCTCAAAGGCTTTGATTTTATCAAATACCTCATCTAAAGCACTCACAAAAATTACCGGTATGTCTTGCGTCCTGGCATCTGCTTTCAGATGCTTGCAAACTTCATAGCCGTTCATATCTGGCATGTTAATATCCAGGAGAATGATATCCGGATAGTCTAGATGAATTCCTTGGATCGCTAACTTGCCACTAGGAATTGGACGCACCGTATATCCTTTTTTTGACAACAAGCCCATCAATACTTTTAAGTTAGCTGGAGTGTCGTCTACAATTAAGATATTTCCCGATTCGTTAATCTGCTCTAAATTCATAAACCTATTCTATTTATCTAGTAACGTCAAAATTTTCTGCTATTCAAAATTATCGCAACAAGATGCGATCGCCTCTCCCAAATCACGATTTGACGAGCGAATATTATCAAGCACGCTTGCCAATAAATTCATGTTTCCCGTCAACAGGGCCTGTTCTAGTTGCTGCCTTAATTCTTCAGGTAGTTGCATTAAGTTGGGCCCAGTTAAGATTTCTGCCGACTGTTTGACTGCCCGATCGCCCTCTGAGACACCAGGTGGCTCTAATTGTAGTAGAGTATGCATCACGGTCTGAAATTCTTCGCTAAAGGCATCCATCAGGGGCGCAATGTTCTCGCGGATACCTTCTTTGAAAGCCTTTTCTCGGGCGGCAGCTGCGTGAAATAATTCATCGGCCCCCAGCTTGCCAGCGGCACCTTTAATTGCATGGGTCTTCTGGCGGGCGGCTTCATAGTCCGATCGGGCAACTGCTGTCTGAATCTCTTCAAGGGCTTGTCCCTGACGGCGCCGAAATTGCTGCAACACCTTGATGTAAGCCTTTTGATTGCCGCCGATGCACTTAATTCCACCTACAGTATCAATCCCTTCTAAAGTCAGCTCTTCCATTTCTGATGAGGGGATATCGGAGTTCTTGCCAGTATTCTGCCGTTTTATGTACCGACTCATAGTCTTGAACAACGTGAGTTCGACAGATGATCCGGACTCATAACCGGGTTTCGCCCGATCGCCTGTAGAGGGTCTAACTAGCTATTTACGGGGAAACCCGGTTGACCGTACCCTTTTGAGTTTGTCTCAACTTAAAGGAATTGGTATTGCTTGCTCTCCTATACTATAGCAACTCGGCTTTACCAACTTCCTCCCGGAAGCATTATTCTTCTTTATATCTTTCAATATTCCATCGATAACTTGCTCTACTTTTTCTTCTAAATCTGGCTCGATCCGATTTTTATAAATACTCAGAGGATCCTGCTGATTTTTTCCCGAACCGGATATCATGGCAATTAGAATCGGTCTCTCTTCGGACGAGTTAATTAAAGGCGGACATTTCCGATCGTCGTACTGACCGAAATTCAATGCGTATGTGTTTGTCGATTCAGGAGCGGGAATAAAAGCATAAAAAGCTTCGTGTAAGTTCCTCGCCCGCCACCAGGCCCTTTCTTCTTCTATTTCCAAATCACCTTCCCGGGAAGCCATGCCAATAAAGAATACATCTGTTTTTCCTTTCATCGCATGTTCAAAGTTTTCCCTGGCTTTATCTTTAGAGGATAACCGCTCTGCAATTATATTTATTTTCCGCTCTCCGCCGGCGTGCTCGATCTTAGAGTTACTCCCCAATCCCCATCGGTAGTTGAGCGGCACAAAATACACTTGGTGCTCAATTTCGTCCTTTCCTCCATTACTCTTATGCGCTTTTTGCTCTGATTTCCATGAGAAAACAAATACATTCCTCATATCCCGATCGCTGATTTCGCAAATAAGCGTTGCATAGCCACTGGGAACCTTAACCTCACTGCTTGAGCAATTACTTTCTTTCCGTAAATCCCAATATGATTCCAGTTCCCTAGGTGGTAACACCGGTGATGCAGGTGGCTTAGGTGGCTCAGGTGGATTAGGTCCTGGCACCGGTGGCCGAGGTTGTTGTCCGGGGTTATTTATTAAAGCAATAGCGACACCAATACCAATAGAGACGACAGCTAAAATCATACCGAACCCGATCGCCCGCCCAGTCGCCGATATAGGTGTCTTCTTCTTCTTAATGCTAGGTCCGGAGTTCTTATTCTTCATGCTACTAACTATCTTTTTAATAAAATCCAGCATCTGCTTTACTCCTTTTTACTTCGCCCTGCCGTGGTCTTGCACCAGTTGGTGAAAAAATACCACACCCACGAATGGTGGGCGATGCCCACCCTACGAATGCAACGACAAATGATCCACAGTTCGCACTGCCCGATCGCCTAAAGAGCGATCGCCCCCTCTTCTCGTAGGCGATCGCCCCTGCTACCTGAATTTAACCTTAATTTTCTGGGGCTTTTGGCGCGCCATACTCAGAGGACTCTGCCTTCTTTGACTCTTCTGAATCTCCTTGTATTTGCTTGAGATGAATGCTATTCACCTTCGCGATAAAATTGGCGATCGCCTTTCTTAAGCTTTTTTCACGTTCTACGGGATCGACAATATCATAATGTCGATAAGCTGGAATTACCCCCAAGATCAATTTCTCCTGTTCCGCTTCTAGCAGTTCCACCACTCTGTTTGCCGAAATCCAATTTTCTTGAAACGGAAAAGACGTCACCATACTCGCCACAATGGATGCGATCGCCGGACAAATTACCGGCAACCATTTCAGCCAAACCGAACCCGTTTCCAATTTATCCACCAGCACCAAAATGGGGGTGACTCCAGATAAAAGAATTGTCCCCAATTGCAAAACATAGTAAATATTCCTCGATAGCCCCCGAGTTTTCTTGTAATCCTCGATCAACCCTTGAGAGTATCGCAAAGCCTTTTCCACTACTGGAGTTACTTGACTATTTTCTGTCAATTGTTTAGTTCCTGACAGGCAACTATTGCATAAGAGCGCTTTATTTTTCAGGTTCAAATCCTTAGCTTCCTTGGCATAGTTTGTTTCTAATTGCAGATTTACCAGGAACATAAATACAAACAGACCCACAGCAATCGCCACAGCTACGATTAACCAGAAATATCCAGGAAAAACAAACGCCGTAATGCTCAAACCTATGGCAGCAGCCAAGGACATATACTCTAGTACCTTTAAGGGTAATGCTATACCCTTCCTTGATGATTTTTCAACTTTTTTCACGCTTTCCTTCGGCTTTTTTCCCCGATCGGACATCATTGAACTCGTCATTTTTCCCTCACAATTAACTTGTCTACTTTGTGAACTTCCAGGTATAGTATAGCATACTTCCCTCCTAACAGGGTAAGTAACTTCGCACTTCACCCGCCGGGGGTTCAAACCCCCGCGTTCCCAGGCGGGAGCCAGGGAACTCGGCTTTGTGTCGGTTTCAACCGACTAATACTATAATACCATAATGCTTAAATTAGCAGTAATGTAATTCTCTATAGCTTCCCTTCATCCTCATACGACATTTCCCTTGAATTTTGTCACATCCTATACTAACCTCTGTTCACAATTGAGTAGCAAGCACTCTTCTTGCTTACTACAAACGGCCTGGTTTGTCGGCATCAACCTAGTTTTATTTTCCCTTATAATCCTCTTCTCCCTCTCCCTCGAATTGTTGGAGACGAATGCGATTCAGCTTATTGACAAACTTTCCGATCTCCTTGCGCACCTTTACCTTTGTTGATACCTTTTGACTCTCCTTTTCTGTTTGACTCTCCTTGCACCCGTCTGTTTTTTTAGTCTGATACTGCTCGGTTGTGCCCAAGATAAATTTCGCCTCTTCCGCTTCTAGACTTTCTATGACTTTCTTTGCTGAAGTCCAATTTTCTTCTAATGGAAAAGACGTGGCTATACTCGCCAACATCGATACTATCGCCGGCAATATTACAGGCACCCACTTCAGCCACAATTTATCACTTCCCATTTTTTCCAGTAGGACGAAAATTGGGGTGACACCCGACAAGACAATTGTTACCACTTGAATAGAATAGTACCATCTCCTGTTCCCCGACATCTTTTTTTTTGACTCTATTGTCAAGTATTGAGAGTATCTTAAAGCCTCTGGCACTAATAGCTTTACCTCGCGATTATTTTCTCCATCTTCTAAGAGATGACTGCTGCATATTTCTGTTCCCTTCTTCAACTGCATTTTTCGATATTCTTCCTCCTCGTATTTCTCTAATTCACTATTATAAATTAGCAGGAAAATAAACATAACAACAGCAGCAATACTCACAGCTACTATCGTCAAATTACCACCAATAACCACAGCCATAACTATCAAACCAATGGCGGCCACTAATGCCATCTTCTCAAGCACCTTTAATTGTCCCTTTAACGGTAATTCTATACTCGAACACGAACCTGGTGATTCATCGTTCTTCTGGTTGTCACCCGTCTTATTTTCCTCATTGGACTGTATTTCAGAACTTGTCATAATCTCCTCCCTTGTGAATGGACTTGTCTACTTTTTCAATCCCCAGAGTATACCATATTTCATTTGTACGGGGTAAGTCGGGCTTCCTAGCAATCATGCTAATACAGCATTACCATTGAGTTTTGTCTCATCCGCTACCAACCTTGGTCAAACTACAATCTAGTAGCAAGCACGCGCTCGCAATTTTCTACTTGCAGCGAGAATAGTTTATAGCCGATCGGCAACAAAGAAGCACCTATTATAGGTGCTTCTACATGTTTCGTTACATTTTCGGTCCACTAAGATGCAGAAGCTGCCACCTCAGGAGTCACCTCAGCCGCTATAGGATAAATACTCACCTGCTGGCGGCCTTTCCACTTGCGTTCAAAGGTCACAACCCCATCGATCAGGGCGAACAAAGTGTCATCGGAACCGATACCGACATTTTTACCCGGGTGAAATTTACAGCCCCGCTGACGCACTAAGATGTTACCAGCCCTAACCTCTTGACCGCCATAGCGTTTAACGCCCAAGCGTTGAGCATTCGAGTCTCGTCCGTTACGAGTGCTACCCGTTCCTTTCTTGTGAGCCATGATTTTTCCCCAATAATTTACATTCAATTCTATCAGCTTGGCGTCGGGTGGGCACCGCCCACCACCTCTGCTGTTTACCCTGATGCGGAAGCCTCTGGATCTGCTGGTGCATCAACTGCCACTTCAGTTGATGCCACTTCTACTGTAGTTTCCGCCGGCGCTGACTCTGGTGCTGACTCTGGTGCTGACTCTGGTATTTTTTCAGCTATTACAGCTTCCGCTGTCGTTTCCGCTGATGCTAGCACTGTACCATTGAGATTGATCGAGTCAATCATCAGCCGGGTAATCTCCTGGCGATGTCCCCGCTTCTTGCGAGTTTTCTTTTTCGGGCGCATCTTGTACACTAGAACTTTACGCCCTCGGAACTGTCGCAGCACCGTGCCTTCCACCGTTGCGCCTGCTACCAGGGGCTGACCGATATGTATGTCCCCGTTATGCTGGACAAACAAGACTTTGTCGATCGAGACTTTCTCTTCTGGTTCCACTGGCAGTCGTTCGATGTCGTAAAAGCGACCGGCTTCTACGCGCAGCTGCTTGCCGCCAGTTTCGATGATTGCGTAACTCATACGATTCTCTCCTAAAGGGTGCCGTACAGGTAGCTGAGCTTTGCAGGTCTCAGCTTTTAGAACTTCTCAACCTGATCCGAGCAGGTAAGAGCAGACAATCTGTTATTATTACTCATGATTCCCTATTCTGTCAAGCTTGTGACTGGTGAATACATACCGGTGCATCTGGTGATGGGAAATTTGGGCGTTGCACTTCGACACCGACGATCGGCAATTCATTGAGATGCATGCATTTTGGCAACAATGCTCGCTAATTGCTAATTGCGCAAGGCGAGAATTGTTTGATTTCACCGACTTGAAGAGCCCAACACCAGCGGCGATCGGCATAGGCAATTTTTAGCGCGACAGCTTAACTGAGTCACGTGCCGCGCGGCAAATCCAGATCGCCCTCGGATCTAATGACTTGTGACAACCCACAAATGACTACTGACTACTGAGAAATGACTACTGACTGGGATAAAAAAATGACGAATTTCTCTCTCCTAAATGATGTCGTAAATCAGTTAGAACAGCATGAAAAATCCATAAGAATAAAAAAGATGATGGTTTGTGTTTGTAGAAATGTCTGGGAGAACGATGCTAGCAAACTAGCAAGTTTATCATTGCAGGATTTAATTCCGGAATTATGTCAATTCTATCCGAGTTTAGAACAATTAAGAGCGAGTTTAGATCGGGTAGTTAAAAGTCTGAATAAACCCAAAGAGTATAGTCTGGTTGCTAACGCAATTATTAGTCATGTTAGCAATTTATACTCTGATGCAGAAGAGACAACGGAACTAATCTTAACTCAGCAACCGGAAGAGGTAATGACCTCAGTTGAGGTTCCAGTACAACAGCATTCCCAACACCCCGGTTCCTGGGAATTCTGTGATACCAGACGGGCCTATGACCCCTTTGATTTGCGACAGGAAGTGATGAAGTATACAAACCCGCTGCGGGCGAAAATCCTGATTTTTTCGGCAATAGAGCAGATCTTTGCTTTCAACAAGGAAGACTGGTTAAGCATTAAAACTAAGGAACTGGATGATTTGCTACTCAGACTATTTACCGAATGCACGACGATCGAGCAACTTCAGTATAAGCTATGCGAGACTGCTAAACGTCTGCGCGACCCGTCGGAAAGCAATCAAGCTGCTGGGGCAATTATCCAAGCCCTCAGACCATTCTATACCCAGGGGCAAGGGTTGTCCAATCAAAATCAAGCATTTAATCACAATCTGGCTGCATCTATGAGAAGCATGGTAAATTCTCAGCAGGCAGCAGGACCGATGTCGGTCACGGTCAGTGATTCCGAAACTGGCATGATGTCGGCCACGGTCAGTGATGAGGCGGAAAGCGGAATGATGTCGGCCACGGTCAGCGATGAGGTGGAAACCGGAATGATGCTTGACACTGTAATTGATTCCGACGATGATGATTCTACCTGTCAGTTTTTACCATCATAATCAAATATCAGCCTAGGGCAAGCGACAAGAGCTGCCTATCCTCACGATCGGGTAATTCTGTTGAAGAAAAACAACCACGAGAACCGAAAGTTCTCAATGAACAATTTTCAATGAACAATTTTCAATGAACAATTCTCAAATAAAGATATGCATGTGAATGAACTTCTGAGTAGATATGCAGCAGGAGAGACCAAGTTTATTGGTGTCAACCTGAGTCGCGCCAATCTGAGCGATGCCGACTTGATTGGGATAAATCTCGAACGGGCAAGTATAGGGGGCGCTTCCCTGATATTTACCTTCCTGAGTCGGGCCAACCTCAGCAGGTCAAATCTCATGGGAGCAAAGCTGAGTGGGGCTAACTTAAATCAAGCGACTCTGACTGCTGCGGACTTGAGGGATGCTGATTTACATGGTGCCATGTTACAGCGTGCCGACCTGCGCAATAGCAATCTCACATTAGCTTCTCTGCTGGATGCGAATCTGATGGAGGCCGACCTGCGGGGGGCAAATTTGAGTGGTGCTAACCTGACGGGTGCCTGTCTGCGGGGTGCCAACCTGCGCGAGGAGAGGAGAATTTATTATGCTACCCTACGGGGAACATGCCTGCATAAGGCAGACCTGCGGGGTGTCAACCTGACTGGTGCTGATTTGGCTAAGGTGGATATGAGTGGTGCTAATCTTTGGGAAGCGACCCTGCGCGATGCCGAACTGAGCGGTGCTAATCTGAGTGGTGCTAACCTGACTAATGCATCTCTGGGAGATGCTAATCTGAGTGGTGTAAACTTAAGTGGTGCCAATCTGACTGGTGCTAATCTCCCGAGGGCTAACCTGTCGGATGCAGAGATGTCGGATGTCAGGCTGCGTGATGCTTTATTGGCCGAGGCCATTTTGAAAAGGGCAAATCTGAGTAGGGCTGACATGAGTAATGTTAGAATGAATAGGACTGACTTAAGTCGGGCGAATCTGCGGGGTGCTTCTATGATGGGTGCTGACTTGATTGATGCTTACCTGGCCAGGGCCGACCTGACGGATGCCGACCTGAGTAATGCCAATTTTTTCAATGCCGAACTGAGCACTGCCAATCTCATGGGTGCTTTCCTGGTTGGGGCCACAATGCCCGATGGTTCGATTAAACGTTACTAGGGTACGTGTTCATGGGCGATCGCTTGTACCAGTTGTCCGCTGATTTGAGGAGATTGGCCCTAACTGGACTATAGCTGTTTTTGGCTGATGAAATAATTCCCGTGTCCTTACTTAGGAGTGATGGTTGAGCTGACAGATGAACGAGAACAGCACATCTACGAGACTCATCCTGACTTGGTGCCAGCTTATTTACAGCAAATGGCTGATACCCTGGCTAATCCGGAGCAAGTGCAGGTAAGTAGGCGATCTGCTCGCGTTTATTTGTACGATGGTATGATAGCATTAAAGGGGGTAAATATGTAGTTGTGGTAGTGGAAATGGATAGCATTCCGACTGAAAGGACCTGGATTTTTACGGCATATATTGCTAGAAAATTGCCAAAAGGAGAGGTAGAATGGAAGAAAAACTGACATTGAAATACGATCGCGAAGGTGATATACTCTATCTTAGCAAGATATCGCCATATAAGGAGCAAGAATCGGAAGAGATTGAAGATGGCGTGATTGCTAGATTAAATCCGACTACGAATGAGATAGAGAACCTGGAAGTATTGTTTTTCTCGAAACGGTTTCAAGTAAGCAATGTATTTGAAATTCCGATTAAAACAGATTGGCGAATGGTGAATGGTTAAATGCTATTGGCCTGCCCGATGGCACTGGCACGGGCGATCGGGAAAATCAGTGGTACTTGCAGATGACCGGCGAAGCGAGAGGAAATTGGGAAGGAGAAGTATGATTACAGAAATAACGCCAGCACAAGAAGCATTGATTAGAGTATATCGGGAAAAATGGCGGGCGATCGCGCTTTCGACCGAACCAATTAACCGCCCCCAAGCGGCAGAAGCGGTGAAAGCATTATATGAGTTGTGCGGTCGCAAGGAACCACAGATATTTTTTTGTGACAGTCCCTTTGCGAGAATTCAGATAATTTTGAATTTCAAGCAAAGGCCAGAAAGATTAGGATATGCGATCGGGCGGGAAATGGAAAAATTATCTAATTCATTTTTGCCGAGCTTGCAAAAAATGATCGATCGGCATGTCGCCGAAAAGATTAGAAAACAACTATATCGGTACCGAAATTCTCTAATAGTTGAGAAATTGGAGAACCAAATAGTAATCCAAATAATGCATTATTTAAGCGTGTTTTGCCCGGAATTAGATAATTTTATTTCGCTGCAAAACTGGTCGGAAAATCGGGGAAATATAATGGATTTCTGCATTTCAGTGATGCATTGCGAGCACGACCAAAAAGCTTGGCAAGTGTTAAAAATGCTGTCGAGTTCCTGCAATGTGATTTATCCATTTGAGAAAATAGCAATTATCAGCGATCGCCCGAAGAAAATAGCGATGGACAGTCAAAACCGGTTACACGCAGAATCAGCAGCAGCGGTCCAATTTCGGGACGGATACAGCTTCTATTCCTATCATGGAGTGACCGTACCGGAATCATACAGTCAAGCGCCTCCGGACCGGTGGGAAGAGGACTGGTACATCAAAGAATTAGACTTTGAGTTGAAGAACAAATTAATACAAGTGTTGCCGACGGAATTGGTGCGATCGCATTGGCTGCTCAAGGAAAGGAACTCGGAATTGAGGCGATCGTTAATTTCGCGGCTCGGCTATAAGAGACTCTATCAAGAGTTGCAGGCCGAAAAACTAGACAGTTGGCAAGATTACGAGCTCTTAAAAATTAAGGCGAAGATAGATGAAGAGCCAATTAACTTGTTAAAGATGACATGTCCTAGCACCGGAGAGGTGCATGCCATGCGCGTGCCGCCGAACATGACCTCTGCCAGGGAAGCAATTAGTTGGGTAAATTGGGACATCGACCCAGAGCAATTTTCCGTACAAACCTAATAATAAGCTGACAATTGACAATTGTCAATTGTCATCATCATCCAATCCAGGTCTGGGCATGGGTTTGACGGTTTTTTTATGCAACTGACGCAACCAGAACCAACCTACCACAGCCACAGTCAGGGACACCCAACCTGTCGCTGACTGGAGTAATAAAAAGCCACCTGTAGCGAACATCGCGCCAAATAATAGTAACATAGCAGCTAAGACCCGGATCAGATCGCCAGCCAAGTCTTGGACTGGTAACAAACCAGTGCGTTGCTGCTGACGCCGCCAACCCGGACCACCCGGACGCACCAACCGATAGAAATTATCCAAAGTTTCGTCGGACTCTGGAGGCGTCAATAGCATGACCGTCACCCAGAGAAGGGCGGAAATGCCAGAAGTCACCATCAGACGCAAACCAAAGTCAGAAATTGTCAGCACGGGTACTACACTGGTAGTTAACCCGACTACAAATCCTCCAACCATAGCCGCCAGTTCCGCGCCAGCATTAATTCGCCACCAGAACCAGCGCAGAATTAACACTAACCCAGGTCCAGTGCCGATCGCAATCACCAAGCGAAACACGGTAGCGACATCTTTGGAGAAAAAGGCAGCCACAGCACCTAAGACTGTGACTATAATGGAAGATACTCGTCCCACAAATACAAGCTGACTCTGACTGGCATCGGGGTTAACAAAGCGTAGATATAGATCGTTGGTCAGATAAGAAGCACCCCAGTTAATGGAAGTAGAAACGGTACTCATAAAAGCGGCCAACAGGGAAGCAACTACCAAACCCAGCATGACAGGTGGGAGAAAGTCAAGGATCAGTTTGGGATAACCCAACTCTCGATCTGCTAAGTCGGGATAGATGACAATGGCCACCAAGGCAACCAGGATCCAGGGCCAGGTACGGACAATATAATGGAGGATATTGAAAAACCAAGCCGCTTTTTCAGCTTCCGCTTCGTCCTTGGCAGCCAGCAGGCGCTGAATGAACTCCCCACCGCCATCACTGCGGCGAAAGGCCCACCACTGAATAAAGATATAGGCAAAAAAGGTACTGGCAGTAATGCCAGCAGTTTCGACGTTAAAAGGAACAAAGGAGAGGACATCTTGGGAGGTGGCCTCCTGGACAGCAGGGAGTAACTCTCGGATGCCACCGACATGGTTAACGGCAACTATCGCAACGGCGATCGCCCCTATCAACCCCAAGCAGAACTGGAGAAAGTCCGTAGCAACGACACCCCAAAGTCCCGAGAAACCGGCATAAACCAGCACGAAGCCGCTAATGCCGATCACGCTGACCAGCTTAACATTGTCTCCCGGATCGATTCCCAGACTTTGCCAAAGTTCCAGAGCATCGACAACCTTGACCATGGCCAGCATGGCATAACCGATGCCAATGCAGTTAATGGGTACGGCAAACAGGAACGCCTTGATGCCCCGCAGCACCGCTGCCATCTGGCCGCCGTAGCGAATTTCCGTTAACTGGGCATCGGTGACAACTTGGGAACGCCGCCACATGCGGGCGAAGATATAGATCATCACCACATGGGCCACCCCAAAACTCCACCATTCCCAATTACCTGCAATGCCCCTAGTGGCCACTACGCCAGCAATGTAAAGGGGCGTGTCGATGGAAAAAGCCGTAGCGGCCATACTCGCCCCCGCTAACCACCAGGGGAGACTGCGCCCGCTGACAAAGAACTCTTCTAAATTCCGGGATGCCTTACGAGATAGGTACAGCCCCAAAGATAGGGTTAAGATCAGGTACGCTAGCACAATTAGCCAATCGATCTCTTGCATAAAATCCGGTAATTTCTGACTAATGTTAAAATTATCTCCCTCGGGAAGATGCAAGATGCAGGTCCAGGATCAGACCTACGTTAGGGGGGTCATGACACCTAGGGGTGAGCGCCAGCTCGTAGCTCTGTCGTCTGGCTTTAAGGAACGGAACGAATGGATTTTGTAGAACCGCGTGAGTCAGATGTGAAAAGCCCCTTT
>JBFRWI010000175.1:0-60533 GCA_051439505.1 Hormoscilla sp.
ATGACGGTACTATCAAGATCTGGCAGGCCGGGTTGAGGGAGTAAAAGGTCAAAGGAAAAATGCAAATGTCGGATGCCAGGGTTTGCCAGTTCGCCGCTTTTGCGATACCCCTTGTATCCCTTGTATCCCTTGTCTACTTCATCTCGCCAATTGCGCAACGCTTTTGGATTCTATCAAAACCAACTTTAGCAATTATGTCTGCAAAAGATATCTTTCACGATACAGCGCGAACTGCTTTGGAAAAAATGGATGGATTATTACGAAAGATCCTCTATTCTTAAATCTGACTATAGCAGTTCTCTTGCTTAGTGTGATATGCTGTCGGGGAGATTGCTTCGGGGGGGGTTGACTCATAAAGCATAAGTCGATCGCGACGTCCCCCCCCCTCGCAATGACAAATAAACTATGAAAGCTGTACCACATCAATTTGAGAAATGCAATAAACAATTTAAGATTAACATAGATCTGGGATGTAAAAAGTTACTTGCCGCCGAAAATGCCACGCATAAAATAGCAGTAGAAGTCAAAAGCTTTGTTGGCAGATCGGCAGTTTCCGAATTTCATACAGCGGTAGGTCAATTTCTGAATTATCGTTTAGCATTAGAACTATTGGCATCAGAACGAGTGCTTTATCTAGCTGTACCTGCCGACATCTATCAAGATTTCTTTACCGATGAGTTCGTACAAGCAGTTCTGCAACGATATCAAATAAAAGTGTTGGTATTTAACGTGCAAAAACAGGAGATTACATTATGGAAAGACTAGATTATCGGGAGTTGGTTCAGGATCTTATCAGTCAACACGCACGGGAACAGTCAGACGACTATGCAGAAACAGCAGAAATAGTTTTCGATACAGAACGCGATCGCTATTTATTGTTGTATGTGGGATGGCGTGATGAAGATCGCATGCATGGATGCCCAATTCATATCGATATCAAGGATGGAAAAATTTGGATTCAACGGGATTTTACCGAAGAAGGATTGGCAACTAAATTGGTGGAGTTCGGCGTGCCCCAAACCGATATTGTTTTAGGATTTCGCGCTCCTTATGTTCGACAATTTACAGGTTTTGCTGTCGCTTGAAAGCATTTTTTTGCACCCGATCGCCTTCCGAACGGGTACACTGCACTTTGGCACGGGCGAAACTTTGACCCCACCTCGCGTGCCAGAAACCGGGTTTCTTATCAAATTTTGCTTTGTTACGCCATATTTTGTCGCAGAAACCCGGTTTCTTGTCTGAGGTTATTAGATCTCGTGCTATAATAGCTGACAAAGCTATTTACAGATTGATGAAGATGAAATTAGACCGGATAACTAGCAATCCAGGGCGCATGAACGGACAACCCTGTATCCGCAATATGCGCTTGACAGTTCGTCGGGTAATTGAATTGTTGGCAACCTACCCCGATCGGGAAGAATTATATCGAGAATTTCCCGAACTCGAAGAAGAAGATATTCAGCAAGCGCTAATCTTTGCATCCACTTACTTAGACGATCGGATCGTAGAACTATCTCCAAGTTATGAAACTGTTGCTTGACCAAGGATTGCCACTTTCTGCATCTACTCTGTTATGCGAAGCTGGGATTGATACCATTCACGCCGCCGAGATTGGTTTATCAACAGCAGAAGATATAGAGATTATTGACAGAGCACGAGAGGACGAGAGGATCGTTGTAACCTTAGATGCAGACTTTCATACTTTGCTAGCCCTTGGTGAAGCTACTTCTCCTTCGGTTATTCGTATCCGGATAGAAGGTTTACGCGCTCAAGCACTGACTGACTTGTTATTGACAGTCATTGATGAATGCAGCGACGAACTGGAAAAAGGTGCAGCAGTCACTGTTGAAATAAGCCGCATTCGTGTTCGGAATCTCCCGTTATAGGGAATCTCGGCATTGATGTGGTATCGCCCAATACCTCTCGGTTAAGGATATAGGTTGTCATTGCGAGGGGGGGGGCACGTATATGCGTCGTCGGTGAGATTGCTTCGGGGGGTCTGGTGGGCGGCGATCCCTAAATTATCGGTTTGGGTTTCCCCCCTCGCAATGACAAGTTGTTAACCGAGAAGTATTGTGGTATCGCCTATTTGTCCGGAGCGATTTTTCGCGCTCCCAGTTTTGCAACCTAGCCCGCGCAGGCGGGCTTTGTATATGTAGCCGAACCCTAAAGGGTCCGGGCGGCTTTATCAAAGAATTAGTGCTTGGATAGGATGAGTAAATTTGAGTTTGCCCTGGCGAGTCCAGCAGATGACGCCCAACTGCGCCAACGCATGGCGGAAGATTCCATGGCAGGTGATATTTCGGTCAGTTTCCGTCGGGAACCGAGTTATTTTGCCGGTTGCCAAGTCCAAGGGGAATCTTTTCAAGTAATTAAATGTGTTGAACGGGACACCGGACGGATAGTAGCTTTGGGCAGTCGATCGATCGAGACTGCTTTTATTAATGGCAAACCCCAAAGGTTGGGATATTTGGCAGATTTACGCTGTCATCCCGAATATCGTCAGGGGACGCTGTTAGGGCGGGGTTATCGGTTTTTGCGGCAAATACATGAGGCGGACCCCGTCCCTCTCTATTATTCTGTAATTCTCCAGGGGAATAGTACTGCCCAGGAAAATCTTCTGGGGGCCAGGGCGGGTTTGCCCGTTTATCGGGATCTGGGGTTGATGCTTACTCCTGCCATTCATTTGGATTTTCCCTTATCAGAAATTAAATTGACTGGGGTAGAATTTGCCCGAGGAAAACCCCCACAGTTGCCAGAAATATTAACTTTCGTACAAAGGTGCCAGTCCCAAAAGCAATTTGCCCGCAAGTATCGCCTCGAAGATTTTTACAGTCCCAGGTTGCTGGGGTTGCAAGCTGAAGATTTTTATCTCGCCATTCGTGGTAATGAATTGGTAGGGACCATCGCCGCTTGGCATCAGGGCCAGTTTCGCCAAACCTATATCGAAGGTTACAGTCCCTCCTTGGCGATCGCCCGTCCGTTCTACAATCTGTTAGCAAGAATAACGCCCCTGAAACCTTTGCCCGCCCCTGGGGAGGTGGTGCCCTATTTTTATCTGGCCTTTGTGGCGATCGCCCGCAACGACCCGGAGATTTTCCGGGCCTTACTGCGGCAAGTTTATCGCGATCGCCTGGGGGGAAAGAGCAATTATTTTATTGCGGGGTTGCACGAACGGGATCCCCTTGCTACAATCTTAACAGAATACCGTCGCATTGAGGCCGCCGGACATTTATATGCGGTCTATTATCCCGATGGCGAATTTACGTTTGAACAACTGGACGAACGAGTACCCTATATAGAAATGGCAGCAGTATGACAACATTGAACTTCAATTTATCTCCCGTTTTCCCCAACTGGGAACGCCGACCCTGTTGGGGGGATCCGCGAATAGCTGTTTTAGCTATTTTAGCAGTTTATCTGACCTTGGGCATCACCGTGCTGGGATTTAATCGTTCTCCCGCACAAATACTGCTGATTGTCAGTTCCGCTTGTGCCTTAGATATGCTATTTCATTGGCTATTTCGCGGAGGCACTTTGCTGTTTCCCCTCAGTGCCGCGATCACCGGTTGTTCCCTGAGTATTCTCACTAACTTTGCCCACGGGTTGTGGTTGCCCGTCGTCCCCGTTTTCTTCGCCATCGCCTCTAAATATCTCATCACTTACCAAAAACGTCACGTTTTCAATCCCGCTTTATTTGGGATAGTCATGAGTTTGCTGGTCGCGAATGGGGCGATCGCCGCTTCACCAGCTTATCAATGGGGCGGTTCTCTGGCCATGGTCGCCTTTATTGTCACCACCGCCTTACTGCTATTTGCCTTCAAGATTAAGCGTACTGCTTTGATCCTTTCCTTTTTGGGATTTTATGCCATTCAGTTGGGCATTCGCGCTTACTTGATGTATGATATCGTGCCGCCGGAAACCATCGTCCTGGGAACCCTCACCTCCCCCGCCTTTTATCTGTTTACCTTTTTCATGATTACGGACCCCGCCACTTCTCCCCCCACGGTTAAGGGACAAGTTTGGATGTCCTTCATCATCGTGGTGGTAGATTTATTATTGCACAAATATGAGTCCGTGTCAACCTTCTTTTATGCGGGATTCATTTATTTTGCCGGTCGCTGGGCCTGGCATTGGACTGGGGCAGTAAAACAGGCGATCGCCGCCCGCAAGCTTGACATCGGGACCGATTTGCGGGTAATATATAGATGGGCGGTTATTGGGGCGATCGGCATGACGGGCCTGTGGGGATATCAAGAGTTGGTGGCGGCCAAAGCAGTGGTAAATCCGGATTTTACCTTTGTGGAAATTAGGGCCGAGGATGCGGGAATAACGACGAGACCCAGTGATATTCTCCAACAAGTGGATCGGCGGATCCAGCATGTGGGCAAATGGTTGCTGTCCGTGGGAGACGCGGTGGCCGTTGCGGATGTGGATAATGATGGATGGCAGGATATTTTATTGACCTATCCCCTGAAAGCAGAGGGCGATCGGGCATCGCTGTACCGGAACAAAGGCAATTTCCAATTTGAAAGGATCCCCCTGCCAGCATTAGATTCATTAGTTGCCCATCAGGAAACGGAAGGACTGCCCTCGGGGGCCCTGTGGTTCGATCGGGATAATGACGGGGACTCGGATTTACTATTAATGGTAGGATATGGGAAAACCCGGTTACTAGAAAATCGCTGGATAGAAGAGGGCAAGATAGAATTTGTCGATATATCCCAAGCAGCAGGAATTGATGAATATACCATCAGTCTGACAGCTAATGCCCTGGACGCGAATCGGGACGGGAAGTTAGACTTAATAGTGGGGAATGCCATGAACCCCTGGTTGAGGGATTACGAGGAACCAACCGAGTTTAACATATTTGACCTGCCCGCACCGGAATATCCCGGGGACAGGCGGATGTTTGACTTCATGCATCGCAGTTGGCATAATGCCAATAACGGTGGCGAAAATCTGTTTTACTTGAATGGGGGCCGGAGATTTGTCAAGCAAGATGTAGGGGAGTGGGGTTTGGCAGGAAATCGCTGGACCTTAGATATCGGGACGGGAGATTTGAATGGAGATAACTTTACAGATTTATATCTGGCCAATGATTTCGGTCCCGATAACCTCTATCTCAACCAAGGGGGCGAGAAGTTTCTAGAAGTACGGGGGACGTTAGTGGGAGATGTGAGTCACGATACTTACAAGGGGATGAATGCTTCCCTGGGAGATCTGGATAATAACGGACAGTTAGATATTTATGTGTCTAACGTCCACGAAAAGCTGCAAGCGGAAGGAAGTTTACTCTGGATGAATGATGGCAATGTTGAGGCAGCGGGGGCCAAAGCTTTTCAAGACCGGGCGGTGAAATGGAACGCCCTCAATGAAAATCGCTTCGGTTGGGGCGCAGCAATGGGAGATTTAGACCGTTCTGGGTTACTTGATATCCTGCAAGCAAATGGCATGGTGGATGATAGTTACGATCGCCCCAGAGAAAATGCCGATAACTGGAAACCATGGGCCATATTACCGGCGCCCCAATTCACCCAGTCAACGGGACAGCAGCAATGTCCCGACTATTGGTACTGGAATGCCCAAATTGCCTTGACAAGTCCCGATATTCACGGGTATGCTGACAGCTGGGCAGACTTGCGGGGACGCTGCATCTTCCCCTATGAAGCAAATCGCGTTTATCTAAATCAGGGGGATAAATTTATCGATGTAGCGACAGAGGTAGGTTGGACGGAACTGGGAAATTCGCGGGGTATTGCTTTAGCGGATCTGGATAATGATGGAGATTTGGATGCTTTGGTCACCCATCAATTCGCCCCGGTCTCGATCTACAGGAATGATTCCACGGCTAAATCCTGGTTGGGTTTGGATTTGATCGGCAATGGTACCACTTGTAATCGAGATGCGATCGGGACTAAGGTAATTGTTGACTCGCCAGGGGGGCGTCAGTGGCGAGAAGTCCAAGAATCAAATGGCTTTTCCGCCCAGGGCGATCGGCGTTTATTATTTGGATTGGGGAATGAAACCCAGGACGTACAAGTACAGATCTATTGGTGCGGTAATGCTACCCCCGATGTTCTGGAATTGACGCCCGATCGCTATTATACAATAGAACAGTAAGGTTTGTAGTGAGGACTTTAGTCCTCATCTGATCGGGCGCAAAGACTAAAGTCTTTACTACGAACCCTGGAAAGACTAAAGTCTTTACTACGAACCCCGGACTACGAACCCCGGACCGCTTAATCATTATGCTATTAGTCGGTTTTAACCGACTTTAGCTATTAGCCGGGGGTTTGAACCCCCGGCGGGCTGACAGCGAAGTGAGAGGATTTATCGCACAGAATTGTAGCAACCTTTTTGACCAATGGTATAAAGTCTTTACTACGAACCCGGGAAAGACTAAAGTCTTTACTACGAACCTCACTACGAACCTCACTATGACAAGATCAGCACATACGGTCATCAAATCTATCTATGAAGCAATTAACCGTCGGGATGTTCCCGCCGCCATGCAGTTCGTAGATGATGAATGTATCTATCAAGACCTTAACTTCCCTCAACCTTTTCAGGGAAAACAGGCCGTCGAACAACTTTTTACAGAATCTTGTCAAAATGTCCCCGATGATTTACAATTTGTGCTCGACGAGATTACTACAGGCGATCGCCTGACAGTCGGTCTTCTCTGGCATGTCGAACTTGATGGCATTCCCTTTCCTAACGGACGGGGAGTCAGTTTCTATCGTCTGTCTGAGACGACCGGAAAATTAGTATTTGCCCGGGACATAGTCGAACCCCCCATTAAACCAGGTAAAGCGGCATTCTTCATCATTCGCTTGGTAACTCCCCTGGTACGGAAACTTTTGAAGCAGTAGAGAAGTAAAAATTCAAAATTAATAATTCCCGGACAAGCGGGACAAGTCCTAAGAGTGCCGGTTACTTTGATTTTGGGGACCGGTCAATTATTGCTAGACTGAGCAAAAATACTTAGGCAATTCACTGCCGGTGAAACCCTTTCAGAAAATAGGTTGATTTTTTTTGGCCAAAAAGCGGAAAATTCCTGGATGAAGGTACTTGACAAATGTACCAGCGTATGCTGTTTGGCAAAAATAGGTGGATATTTTTTTTGCAAACAGGTGGATAAAGGTGGATTGTCATGCTAAAATAATCTTTGTTATCTTGAGTAAAGAGGCTACCAACTAAGCAGGTAGGCCCATGCTGCTATGGCTGGGAACAGTTGTTGAGCCCTTTAAGCAGGTAGCTGCTGGACAAATATTCTATAACCTTTCCTTAAGGAGACAATAATGAAAGAGACAATAATGCGTATCGTGATGATCTTGGTTGCTTCAGTATTCCTGTTTGCCACCAATGTTAGCAATGTGTTAGCGGCGGATCCCTGCCAGGGAGAATTCTGCGGTCCGTGGATAGGAACTTGGACGAGTTTGAATTCTCCCACATTTAACGGTACGATCACGATGAATGTAATTAAACAAGAGGGCAATATGATTGAAGGGACCTCATTTTTTGGCAACACAAAATGTTCTCCCAAGCGCTTTTTCAAGGGTAAAATCTCAGGAGAATATAACAATTTTCTTAAGTTGAAAATGTTTCCTAAAGAAAACCCAGAAATTCAACTGTCCAAAGGTTGGGGGGCAATAAGTCGGACCAAAAATGCCATCAGCACGGTATACAAATTTACAAACTCTGAGTCTGAATGTAAGTATGATGTCGGCACAATGTTTGTATCTAAGGTTCAGCCCTATTCTCAGGATTGAAGGAATCATTAAGAAATAACCGCTCTTCCGGATGAGAGGCAACAAAGGAGGGTTTCTTGAAACCCTCCTGCTTCTGCGTCAATCAGCTAGAGTAAAGGAAATAATTATGAGTGCCGGTGGAATTACTAGCCCCAAAATTTTGATGCTCTCAGGTATCGGTGACGAAAAAGAATTAGCAAAATTTGGTATTTCTGTAGTTGCGAAGGTTCCCGAAGTCGGTCAAAATTTACATGACGATCTTTTTGTCAGTGCTGGATTTTCTATTCTACTTATGCTTCCTCTTTTGCGATATACCTCAGACTGGCGCAGCCTCGCCTTTCTGGCGATCGCCTATTTCCTGTTACTCTTCCCCCTGCTATACGATCTTCCCCCGATCCTAGCTTTAATTTGGGTGCCCGTTAGCGGCCTGCAAAGCTTTTGCATCTGCGTTATCAACCACAACCACATGCATTTGTCAATCTTCAAGCAGCAGTGGGCAAACCTACTATTAAATATTGCCATTACCCTCGCTAAGGGACATAGTGCCACTGAAATTATTATCGCCCATAACTATAATCATCACGTTTATCACGGCAATGAAAAAGACTGGATGGGACCGGAGTTTGCCAGTCAAGGCATTGGCATCGGACGCCTCTGCCGCTATATAATTAAAGCAAGCGCTAATGCTGCCCGGGAAAGCAGTTCCCCCACGGCACCACCCTTGTCCAAGCAGCAGCAAAAAAGTATCTTTCTGGAAAAAACTGCTTTAGGAATATTTCTCCTCGCCCTGCTGGCGATCGGGGGAGCAAACGTAAAAGTGCTCATTTTTGTGCTCTTACCTTGGGCGATCGGGACAGTTTGCCTGTTAGGAATTAACCTCTTGCAGCACGATGCTTGTCACCCCGACTCTTCCTACAATCATTCCCGCAATTTTACGGGTAGCCTCGGTAACTGGTTTTTCTTTAACAATGGCTATCATACCATCCATCACCTGCGACCGACCCAGCATTGGAGTCTGCTACCCCAAGGGCACGATCGCCTGGTGAAACCATACATCGACCCCCAGCTAGAAGTCAAGTCTCTTGGGGGTTTTCTATGGCGCTATCTGCTACAGGTTGAGGTCCCCGCCAAAAGCGAATAAAAGCATGTAAATAACCCGGACGAGTACGAGTGGGGTCATCAAAACGGGGCAAATGCATCCAAGAAACATTCGGATATTGGTGATGGGCCAAATGCCAATTAAAATTCAGCAGCAAGGCACTGTATAAAGGATGTGCCTGCAAATTATGAGCCCCATTCAGGACATGACGGGGCGAGTCCGCGTGAGTGATATATTGCTGAGAAGACCAATTCAGTCCGTACAGGCCGTACAGCAACAAATAGCATCCCCAATGCAAGTCTAGAACCCAAAACATGCTAACATGAATCAGTACCACTGCTAAACATTCCAGGCGGATGCGTCGCAGATACCGGGGCGCAACTCCATTAATCATTGCCGCACTAGCAGGGGCATCTTGTAACAGTTGATTTTGCAACAGATGCGGATAAAAAAGTAAGACCAATGTCGCTACAGGTACCGTTAGCCAGAATAAACCCAAATACAGCCCGTAAAAATAGACTCGCTTGGCGAACAAATTATCCTGGGGATAGTACAGGTCGAACATTTCCGCATCAGTGCGGTTGCGCCGATGATGTCCCAAGTGACAGGCACGCAGAAAAGTGAAAGAACCTGGAAAAAAGGCAGCTAATAGGAAGCCAAAGGCATCGTTAACTCGGGCATTTTCATGGAAGACATTATGTTCCGCTTCATGTAGCAGGGAGTACAGGGGCAAAAACAAGAAGGAGAAAATTACCCCCAAGATGAGAGATGTTTGCCAGTTAGGAACGTGAGAGGCAAGCCATTGCAAAAATATACCCCCTGAGATAATACTAATAGTCAGGGTAATGTTCAGTCCCTGGGGGGGAGATAAGTGGTCTGGTTTGTTATGCATTTTATGTAAATACCGGGAAAATACCATAAATTAAGGGATTTCCTGAAGGCCCGAGAACCGCCCCCGACATTAGCTATCTCCCTGACCTTCAGTTCTCAAGCGCACAGAATCAGCTTGGGTTTGGGAACCTTCAGCTTGAGCCAAAAGCTCGATCGCCTCAGCAACTTTATTCAGGGCCCCAGGAGAATAATGAATTATACTAGAATGCTTCATAAAAGTTTCCACTCCCAAGGCCGAGGCGTAACGGGCAGCACCTAAATTAGGAAGATTATGATTGGGGCCAGCCAGGTAATCACCCAGAGCGATCGGGGAAGAGTAGCCCAGAAAGATAGCACCAGCATGACGAATTTCTGCAAGTAAACTCCAAGGGTCAGCAACTTGCAACATCAAATATTGAGGAGCAAAAGCATTGGATAAATCAGCCGCCGACGCCAGAGATTCTACCACCACCACCAAACCATAATGGGCGATCGCCTTTTCCGTCAGCAACTGGCGGGAGTGATTCCGAAGTTGCCAATCAACTTCATCGGCTACCAGAGTAGCCAAAGTATAATCCGGAGTCAACAAGATTGCCGAAGCCATCGGGTCTCGTTCAGCCTGGGCCAACAGATCTGTAGCCACATGTTTTGGTACTGCATGGCGATCGGCAACGATCAACAACTCCGACCCACCGGTCAGACAATCTATGCCCACAGTGCCCGCGACCAGTTTTTTCGCCAGAGTCACATATATATTGTCCCCCCCTACAATTACATCTACAGGCGGAATAGTTTCCGTGCCATAGGCAAAAGCCCCGATCGCCGCCGCCCCGGGCACCCGATAAACCTCCTGAATACCTGCGAACTGAGCCGCCACCAGCACCGCCGGATTAATTTTCTTATCCGGTCCCGGTGGAGTGGACAGGATCGTCTGACGTACCCCAGCCACCTTAGCTGGGATAGCATTCATCAACACCCGGCAAGGGTTTGCAGCACCACCACCAGGAACATAGATACCCGCCCTTTCCACAGGCTGATATCGCTTACCCAAAACTATATCTTCTTCCTGAAACTGTACCCACGAAGATGGCACTCGCTGCCGGTGAAACGCTTCAATTTGGCTCGACGCCAAAGAGATCGCATCCAGCAAATCTTTATTAACCTGCTGATAAGCAGCATCCAGTTCCGAACCAGTTACCCGCAATTCATCCGAATCCAGGGTAACTCTGGTCGTCGTGGCGGTATAATCCAGCAGCGCCCGATCGCCCTGTCGCCTCACCGAAGCAAGCAATTCCCTCACAGCTGCTTCAAAGTGCATGACATCCGAGTCGCGATAGCGATCGCCAATGCGTCGCAATTCCGCTTGAGCCTCAGCTCTTTGCGTAATAATTCGCAGCATATCGCGGTGACAATTGCCAATGACTTGACTTACAAGGCTGCGTCACCAGTGACGCTTGTCCCAAAGGCTTTCCCAAGGGATCACTACCTATCCTAGCGCAATCAATCAGTCAGTGGTGCAACTTGACACAGATATATGAAGCGAGTACAATCATGTTATACTTAATAACCCCCAGCAACCGCGCTGCTACTACCGGCTACTCGCCGGGAACGCGCCCAACCCGATCGTCAAATTTGATTCTTCACCGACACTTGCAGCAGCCGCAAAAAAAATGCTATAGTAAAAAGTCCGACATCCTTAAACATGTAAATAGAAGTAAGCAACCAAGGGAACGCCGTGCCAAACATCAAGTCAGCCATCAAGCGCGTCCAAATAGCCGAAAGGAACCGGCTGCGCAATAAAGCTTATAAATCAGCAGTCAAGACGCTGATGAAGAAATTCTTCGCCGCCTTGGACAAGTATGCTGCCGATCGGACGCCCGAAGCCAAGCAGGAAGTGCAGAGTTCGATGTCGGCAGCATACAGCAAAATAGACAAAGCTGTCAAGCGCGGAGTCTTGCACCGTAATAATGGCGCTCACAAAAAATCCCACCTGGCGGCAGCATTCAAAAAAATGGAAATTTCACAGAAGGCAGAGCAAGCATAAAAGCACCAGTGCGATCGCCGGCTCCGCGTTCGACCGCGAAAAGTCCGATCCTACCGCTGGAGGACATACTCCAGAGTGGTCTCACTTGCACTCCCAAGAAGTTCTGGAGAGCGGGTATTCTTGTGTCAAAGATTAGGAAGTAGCGCAGCAGTTCAGTTATCTTAACAGGGGTGATAACGGCCTGTGGGACAGAAACATGAGTGATACGATCGCCGGATGGAGCCCATGCAATTGATTGATACCCACATTCACATCAACTTCGATCGGTTTGACTCAGATCGGTTGGAAGTAGTCACTCGTTGGCGCGATGCCGGAGTCGTGCAGTTAGTGCATTCTTGCGTATCGCCGGGAGAATTTACCAGCATTGCCACATTAGCAGCGATGGTCAAAGAGCTATATTTTGCCGTCGGGTTGCACCCCCTAGAAACCCAGCAATGGAGTTGTTCTCAGGCAGAAGTTATCAAAAATTTAGCCCAGAGCAACCCGAAAGTAGTAGCAATTGGGGAAACGGGGCTAGATTTTTATAAGGCAGATAACCACGAACAGCAACACGCAGCATTTGCAGCACAATTGGCGATCGCCCAGGCGCTAGACTTGCCAGTAATTATCCACTGCCGGGAAGCAGCAGTCCAAACAGCAGAGCAACTACAAGCAGCGATCGCGCCTGGGAAAAAACTGCGAGGGGTAATGCATTGCTGGGGCGGAACACCAGAAGAAACCCAATGGTTCTTAGACTTGGGATTGTACATCAGCTTCAGCGGCACCGTTACCTTTAAGAACGCCGTCGGGATTAAATCCTCATGTATGATGGTCCCTCCCGATCGCCTGTTAATAGAAACAGACTGTCCGTTTCTGGCCCCAGTACCAAAACGAGGGAAACGCAATGAACCAGCATACGTTCGCCATGTAGCTTCCGAAGTAGCAAAACTCCGGGGAGTGCCAGTGGAAACGGTGGCCGCCCAAACAACGGCAAATGCCCGCCAACTATTTGGTCTGCCAGAAATAGTCCCAGAACGGTGCGGGCAAAGCGAGAAGGAACCGCGAGGTTGAAAAATTACGTAAGGCAAGCAGATGGAAGAGAAAATGAATGATCAGCCAAGTAGAAAAGTAAATTTTCAATTGCCAGACCTAGTAGAGATCCAGCGAGCCAGTTTCCGCTGGTTTCTAGAAGAGGGATTAATAGAAGAACTAGATAGCTTCTCTCCGATATCCGATTACACGGGAAAGCTAGAGCTGCATTTTTTGGGAAAAAACTTCTCCCTCAAGCGACCGAAATACGACATAGCAGAGGCAAAGCGCCGGGATGCTACCTACAGCGTGCAAATGTATGTCCCCACCCGTCTGATAAATAAGGAGACCGGGGAAATAAAGGAGCAAGAGGTTTTTATTGGGGAACTGCCGCTGATGACCGATCGGGGCACCTTTATCATTAATGGAGCAGAGCGGGTCATCGTCAATCAAATAGTGCGATCGCCCGGAGTATACTACAAATCAGAAACAGATAAAAACGGTCGGCGCACCTACAACGCCTCCCTGATCCCCAACCGGGGAGCATGGCTGAAATTTGAAACAGATAAAAATAGCTTGGTATGGGTCAGGATAGACAAAACCAGGAAGCTGTCGGCTCAAGTATTGCTTAAAGCCATGGGGATGAGCACCAGCGAAATACTCGACTCCTTGCGTCACCCAGATTATTTCAGCAAAACTATCGAAAAAGAGGGAGACTTTTCTGATGACGATGCCCTCATGGAACTATATCGCAAGCTCCGACCCGGGGAACCGCCAACGGTCAATGGCGGACAGCAGCTTTTAGAATCTCGGTTCTTCGACTCGAAACGCTACGATCTCGGGAAGGTGGGACGCTACAAAATTAATAAGAAGCTACGCCTTTCCGTACCAGAGTCTAAGCGGGTGCTCACTCAAGAAGACATCGTGACGGCGATCGACTATCTGATTAACCTGGAATTTGATATCGGCAGCATTGATGATATAGACCACCTGGGTAACAGACGGGTGCGATCGGTCGGAGAACTGTTGCAAAATCAAGTGCGGGTGGGATTAAACCGGTTGGAAAGGATTATCCGAGAGCGGATGACCGTATCTGAATCAGATCAATTAACCCCCACATCTCTAGTAAACCCGAAACCGTTGGTAGCTGCGATTAAGGAATTCTTTGGTTCATCCCAGCTATCTCAGTTTATGGATCAGACTAACCCCTTGGCAGAACTGACCCATAAACGGCGGTTGAGCGCCCTAGGACCGGGAGGACTAACCCGGGAACGGGCAGGGTTCGCCGTGCGGGATATTCATCCTTCCCACTATGGAAGAATATGCCCGATCGAAACCCCAGAAGGTCCTAATGCAGGACTGATCGGTTCCCTGGCCACCCATGCCCGGGTGAATGAATATGGGTTTATCGCGACCCCATATTACAAAGTCGAAAATAGCAAGGTCCGGCGCGACATCCCCCCAGTGTTCATGACCGCAGATGAAGAAGATGACCTGCGGGTGGCCCCAGGGGACATCCCAATGGACGAAAATGGCATCATTCAAGGAGAGATAGTACCGGTACGCTATCGCCAAGACTTCACTACCACCACCCCAGACCAGGTAGACTATGTCTCGGTATCGCCGGTGCAAATCATCTCGATCGCCACATCACTAATCCCCTTCCTGGAACATGACGACGCCAACCGGGCCCTCATGGGGTCGAACATGCAGCGGCAAGCAGTGCCCCTATTGCGTCCGGAACGGCCATTAGTAGGAACCGGAGTAGAAGCCCAGGCCGCCAGAGATTCCGGCATGGTGATCCTATCCAAAGAAGATGGAGTCGTCAGCTACGTGGACGCCACCAAAATCCGGATCAGAAGCATCCCGAAAATAGCCGAGGATCCGATTCTGCCGGAACGGTACGAGGCCCCAGAAGACGATCGCCCCAATGAGGTTCTCGACATCCCAGAACAGCCAAGGCGAGAGATATCCTATGAATTGCACAAATATCATCGCTCCAACCAAGACACCTGTTTGAACCAAAAACCGATCGTTCATGTCGGGGACATCGTACAGCAAGGACAGGTAATAGCAGACAGTTCGTCCACAGAGAAAGGCGAACTGGCCCTAGGGCAAAACATTCTCGTGGCCTACATGCCCTGGGAAGGATACAACTACGAAGACGCCATCCTGATCTCAGAACGACTCGTGGCTGAAGACCTCTACACCTCCATCCACATCGAAAAATATGAAATCGAAGCCCGTCAAACCAAACTCGGACCTGAAGAAATTACCCGCGAGATCCCCAATGTCGGGGAAGACGCCCTCCGGCAGCTAGACGAAACTGGCATCATCCGGATCGGAGCCTGGGTAGAATCAGGAGAAATACTCGTAGGGAAGGTCACCCCCAAAGGTGAATCAGACCAGCCCCCCGAAGAAAAACTGCTCAGGGCCATATTTGGCGAAAAAGCCAGGGACGTGCGGGATAACTCCCTGCGAGTGCCCAACGGCGAAAAAGGAAGAGTGGTAGACGTGCGGGTCTTCACCAGAGAACAGGGAGACGAACTGCCACCAGGAGCAAACATGGTCGTGCGGGTCTACGTTGCCCAAAAGCGGAAAATCCAAGTAGGGGATAAAATGGCCGGTCGCCACGGCAACAAAGGCATCATCTCTCGGATACTGCCCATAGAAGACATGCCCTATCTCCCCGATGGCACCCCCCTCGATATCATCCTCAACCCCCTAGGCGTGCCATCACGGATGAATGTCGGTCAAATATTTGAATGCCTCCTGGGCTGGGCGGGAGAAAACCTGGATACCCGCTATAAGGTAATACCCTTTGACGAAATGCATGGGGCCGAAAAGTCTCGGGAAACAGTCCACGGCAAGTTGCAACAGGCTGTCGAGGAAACGGGTAATGACTGGTTGTTCGATCGCTCAAACCCCGGCAAGCTGCAAGTATATGACGGACGAACGGGAGAACCATTTGACCAGCCTGTCACCGTAGGGAAAGCCTACATGCTCAAGCTGGTGCATTTAGTAGACGATAAAATCCACGCCCGCTCCACAGGCCCCTATTCTCTCGTCACCCAACAACCCCTAGGCGGCAAGGCTCAGCAAGGCGGTCAGCGGTTCGGAGAAATGGAGGTCTGGGCCCTAGAAGCATTTGGTGCCGCCTACACTTTGCAAGAATTGCTCACCGTCAAATCCGATGACATGCAAGGACGCAATCAAGCCCTAAATGCGATCGTCAAGGGCAAGGCCATCCCCAGACCGGGAACCCCCGAGTCCTTCAAGGTATTAATGCGGGAACTGCAATCCCTCTGTCTGGATATAGCAGTGCATAAAGTACAGCATAATCCAGACGGTTCTAGCACCAAGAGGGAAATAGATCTGATGGCAGATACTATCAACAGTCGGAGCAGCAAATCCTTGCTCGCGGGCAGCAATCAAAATTCTACTAACTTCGTCATGTCTTCCGAAGATATGTCGGCAGAGTGACTCTCAATATCTGCCCCAATTTAGCGGGCGATCGCCCATGCCCTTATATTGAATAACTCTGCGTAGCATGAGTTCGCGCTCATGCTCAAACCATTCATTATCGTCCGGTTAAAAATGCCTCAAACCCCCATGATTGCGTTCAAGAGCTCCTCAACTCCGTGATCGCAAGTGCGCGCAGCGCTACTCCGAACTCACGTTAATACCAGTGACATGATGGGCTGTGCCCACCCTACCAACCAATAACTGACAAAAATGATATTTAGAAATCGGGTAATAGACAAAGGTCAACTGAAGAAACTAATTTCCTGGGCCTTCACAGAATATGGCAGCGCCAAAAGTTCCCTGATGGCAAACAAGCTGAAAGACCTAGGCTTTCGCTATGCAACCAAAGCGGGAGTATCCATCAGCGTAGACGACCTGCAAGTGCCGCCATCAAAGCAGCAATTGCTATGGGCAGCAGAAGAAATGATTCGGACTACGGAAGCCCGTTATACTCGGGGAGAAATTACCGAGGTCGAGCGGTTTCAAAAGGTAATCGATACCTGGAACAGCACCTCAGAGGCTCTCAAGGATGAAGTGGTGCGTTACATGCGAGCCACAAACCCCCTCAATTCCGTGTACATGATGGCATTTTCCGGAGCCCGGGGAAATATCTCCCAAGTGCGGCAGCTAGTGGGAATGCGGGGGCTCATGGCTGACCCCCAAGGAGAAATCATCGACTTGCCAATTAAAACTAACTTCCGGGAAGGATTAACAGTCACCGAATATATCATCTCATCCTACGGAGCCCGCAAGGGATTGGTAGATACGGCCTTGAGAACCGCAGACTCGGGATATTTGACCAGGCGTTTGGTAGACGTTTCTCAGGACGTGATCGTCCGAGATGAAGACTGCTTAACTACCAGGGGCATTCCCTTGGGCAGCATGAAAGAAGGAGATCGGGTATTAATTCCTCTCAAAAACCGCCTCCTGGGTCGCGTCTTAGCTGCACCAGTATTTCATCCAGAAACTGGTGAACTGATCGCCGAACGCAATGCCGACATTTCCGATGAATTAGCTGCTATTATTAGCGACGCCGGAGTCGAAGAGGTGTACGTGCGATCGCCCCTCACATGCGAATCGAGAAGATCGGTATGTAAAAAATGCTATGGCTGGAGTTTAGCCCACTGCCACATGGTAGACTTGGGAGAAGCGGTAGGGATAATCGCAGCCCAGTCGATCGGGGAACCGGGAACCCAATTAACAATGCGAACATTCCACACCGGAGGAGTATTTTCCGGAGCAGCTAGAGAAATATTAGCACCTTGCAACGGCACGATTAAATATAGAAACCTGAGCGTTCGGTCAGAATCTCTGGGCAAAACATCTCCACAGTTGCGAGTAGAATCGGCTAATGCTAAGCTGACTTTAATAGTCGAAGATTCTCCGACTCAAACGGCATCGGCAAGCCAGACAGCATTAACAACCACTACCAATTCCTTTCACGAAATCCCAATTCCCCAGGGAGCTATCATGCTCGTAAAAGATGGCGATCGCATCACCGCAGGCGCTCGCTTGGCAGAGGTGCCACCCTCGGGACGCAACGTGCAAAGAAGCACGGAGAAAGCGACAAAAGATGTGGCTAGCGATATATCTGGAGAGGCTATATACGCTGACATCATTCCCGAAGAAAAGCGCGATCGGCAAGGAAACACTACTCGCATCGCCAGGGTGGGTGGCTTGATCTGGATCCTCTCGGGAGAAGTATACAACCTGCCCCCGGGAGCGGAACCGGTGGTAGAGAATGGCGATCGCCTCTCCCAAGGAACGGTCATTGCTCAAACCAACACCCGCACGGAACATGGGGGCATTGTCAGGCTTCCCCCAGACATGAGTATCGACGGTGCTGGCGGAAGGGAAATAGAAATAATCACGGCCAGCGTGCTGCTCGATCGAGCCCAGGTATCCATCAGCAAAGACCAAGGCAAGGAGCAATACATCATTACCAGCGATCGCGGCCAGCGGTTTTCCTTAGTGGCCACTCCTGGCACCCAAGTTACCAACGGCCAAGTGGTGGCAGAATTACTTGACATTGGCTATCGCACCACCACCGGCGGGACTATCAAATATGCAGGAGTTGAAGCCAAGCGGGGCAAGGCCAAGCAAGGCTATGAGGTTACCAAGGGCGGTACTTTGCTGTGGATCCCCGAAGAAACCCATGAGGTGAATAAGGATAGCTCCCTGCGCCTAGTCGAAGATGGTCAATATGTAGAGGCAGGCACGGAAATAGTTAAGGACATCTTCTGCACCTGTAGCGGTTGCGTCCAGGTAATTGAAAAAAATGACATCCTCCGGGAGATCGTTATCAAGCCGGGACAATTGTATTCGATCGACAATCCCACGGGATTACCTTCCGATGGTTCCTTGCTCGATCCCGAGACGATCGCCTCCTTAGGATTGAATCTCTGGCAGCCAGAAAGGACGACGATCCTCCCCAACGAGTTCGACGTTCGGAATTCCGAAGTTAGGACTTCAACGGAGAACTCCGAACTCTCAACAGAGAACCCCGAACTCGTAGTCGCCCCCTGGTCCAGCCCGGAACCAGATTTCGCCCAAACTAACCTGCGTTATGTCGAATACATCGATAGCACTTCCGGGCCAGCCATGTTGCTTCGACCAGCAATCGAATATACAGTGCCCGACGTTCCTCTAGTGCCATCACAGGAATCTTCAGAAGATAATGGCGGGGCGATCGGGCTGCGGGCGGTCCAGCGGTTGCCATACAAAGACGGAGAAAGGGTCAAATCCGTTGTCGGACTGGAACTATTGCGGACCCAGTTGGTGCTGGATATAGACAAAGAAATACTTCATAGCCACACCGGAGCTACGGGGGTAAGTCATCTAGAAGCAGATATCGAGCTAGTTCCCGATCTCGATAATCCAGAAATCATGCGATTGCAGCTCGTCATCCTCGAATCTCTAGTCATCCGCCGAGACGTGGCCGCCGACCCGACGCAGGGAAGTTCTCATACCCGGATACTGGTAAGTGATGGCGAACAGATTGCCCGCAGCGGTGTCGTTGCCACTACAGAAATTCAGTGTAAAGAATCGGGCCTGGTGCAAAGCATACGAGAGGGAGCTTCAGCAGGGAAGCGTCTCCTCGTCTTGCGGGAAGTCGATCGGCAAGTTATATCCGACTTGCCCGAACTGTCTGTAGATATCAAAGAGGGAGACTTTCTCCTAGATGGCACCGAAATAGCTCCGGGAGTAATCTTGTCAGAATCGGGTCAGGTACTCTCCATGGCGGCGAATGAAGCTGGCACTACCATCACTTTGCGCATTGCTCGTCCTTACCGGGTTTCCCCAGGAGCTATCCTGCATATCGAATCGGGCGATCTGGTTCAGCGGGGCGATAACCTGGTGCTGCTAGTCTTCGAGCGATCGAAAACTGGTGATATTATCCAGGGGCTTCCGCGAATCGAAGAACTGCTAGAGGCCCGCAAGCCGAAGGAAGCCTGCGTTCTGGCCTCCCGACCGGGTACGGCTCAGGTGATCTATAAGGAAGATGAATCGGTCGAGGTAAAGGTGATCGAAACTGATGGGACGATCGCGGAATATCCCCTAGCACCAGGTCAAAGTCCGGCGGTGCTGGATGGCCAGCAGGTGAAGGCAGCAGAGCCGCTTTCGGATGGGCCGCCCAACCCCCACCAAATTTTGGAAGTCTATTTCGAGCTGTACCGGGAAATGACTGGCACCTCTTCTTCGGGTAGTTCGACTCCGCTCACTGACCAGAGCAGTGCCTCCGACTTCTCTGCCCCAAGCTTTGACCAAGGGCCCAGCAACATCTATGAGGGGGCTCTGGCAGCGCTACAGGAGGTGCAGACTTTTCTCGTTAATGCGGTGCAGTCGGTTTACCAGTCCCAGGGGATTGACATTTCCGATAAGCACATTGAGGTGATCGTGCGACAAATGACTTCCAAGGCTCGCATTGACGATGGCGGGGACACTACTATGCTGCCGGGGGAACTGATGGAAATTTACGAGGTGCAGCAGATCAATAATGCTCTGTCTATCACTGGGGGTGCGCCAGCGACCTACACTCCTATGCTGCTGGGCATTACTAAGGCTTCTCTGAATACGGATAGCTTTATCTCGGCTGCTAGCTTCCAGGAGACTACCCGGGTTCTGACTGAGGCGGCGATCGAGGGTAAGTCTGACTGGTTGCGCGGCCTCAAGGAAAATGTGATTATTGGACGTTTGATTCCCGCCGGTACTGGCTTCAATGCTTATGAAGAGGCTGCTTCTGATTCGGGCGATCGGGATGACTATGACAGTACGGCAGATTATGCTGACGATCTGCTAGCTTTGGAGCAATCTCATCAAGTCGTCTTAGATGACCAGACCGCCCGTTCTTACGGTCTTTCCGATGACTTTGATGATACTCAGGATCTGTGAACAGAGATGCGATGCGTTACCAGGCGGGAGCCAGGTAACGAGAGAAATCTGGGAGAATGCGTTACCAGGCGGGAGCCAGGTAACGAGGGGTGTGGTCAAAAGTAGTTGGTACGGGGAGATTATCGCGGGGTGCAGGGCGAAGCATTCTGATAGAACAGCTGTCATCTATGGTCATAATTTGTCGCCAGAATGCTTCGCCCCTACAGGTTAACCGACATCTGGGATATCCCAGAAACGATCAACGGGTTTTGACCACACCCGTAACGAGGGGGTGGCTTCCTCTTTTAAGGGGCGCCACATCAGCATTAAGCGTTAGCATCGAGCGTCACGTCAGCATCGAGCGTGAGACTTGTTCTGGTAATGCGGATTACCAGAACATAATCGCCAGAACTATTGTGCAGCAAGGGATTTAGCCTATGTCTGATATCTTGTTTAGGCACAGCATCGATGCTGCTGATGCTGAACCCTGGAAAGGCTGAACAGGACTGTTCTGGTAATGCGGATTACCAGAACAACACGCGACTGCTGCTGGGGGGAGGTGCGCAGGGTACGAAAGAACGCAGATTCACAGGTTGTACAAAAACAGGCAAAAACTGGCTCAAGCCTTACAGAGAATGGGTTTTACAGGTTGTATGGATGGCAGAAGGCAAATAACAGAGCACGGTACGGTTTTGTGGAGTACCCGATACCTGTCGATGAGGTCGATGAGGGGAGTCGGCAGGTATCGAATTACGAAAAAGAAAACGCGACTCTTTGTTAGGTGTCTGTTTGGTCAAGAGCGGCGCCGCAGTCGGGATGCCACTAGCCCTGCGCCCAGCGATCCTAGGGCGATCGCACTGCTCGGTTCGTAGACGGCGGCACTCCCTTCTTCCCTCACAGCCACCCAATCTCTCCTTCCTGTTCCCGTTACGAAATGCTCTCGCGTCCAAAGATTTATTTTCCCACTGACTTTAACAACCATACCCAAACTACAACAATCATCCCAACTACCATACCACCATTTCGGAAGAAAATAAAAACCTTTCCGATCTCTATAGAACTTCAGATCTTCCTGTCCGTACTTCGCACTCCACCCTGCAAAATCTTTCTCTAAGATTTCATCCCATAGATCTTCCACTGTTTCGGCTTCCTCTGATGTTATCGTCCATGTCTCACTTAAACGACCGGAGGGGTCAAGGTATTTGAAAGTAGCTGCTAAGGCTGTCTCAATACCTACTGTCGAAGCTAAAACTGCTGCTGTCGATGCGGCGGTAGCAGCGGCAATTAATTTTCTTTTACTTGTCCTGTTCACTTTCTTAACCTCTCGATTCTTTGTGTGAGGGAGAGGAGGAGAGATCCGATAAAGGTAGATCCTGTGGAAGTGATTTCGATTATGGGCGTTGCACATTGAGGGGATGATAGCAGCCAATTTTTCAAATTTGCTAATGGCTAATTGCTAATTGAAAATAGTAAATCGATATTGGCGTTGCACATTTTCAGCGATGTAGGGTTAATGCCGATTATGATAATCTGCAATTTGACAGTCAGAATTTATGTAGAGTATGATTAATTTTGTCTCAGTAGTCATAATTCGTGTTATCATGGAGCTAATGGTCAACTAATTAGATTGCATGAGTCGAACATGAAATGTCCCATGTGTGGTTCTGAAAACATCAATAAAAATGGTCACAGACGCGGCAAACAAAATTTAATTTGTAAGGATTGTCGCCGTCAGTTTCTCGAACATTATTCGACCCGCGGTTATTCAGACGATGTCAAGAAAAATTGTTTAACGATGTACGTTAATGGCAATGGATTTCGAGGTATTGAAAGGATCACTGGCGTCAGTCATAATACTCAAATTGATTGGGTAAAACAAGCAGCTAAAAATTTACCGGAAATTCCTAAAGACTACGAGATACCGGAGGTTGCAGAGATTGACGAGTTGCATACGTATGTAAATGAAAAAAAGAATAAAAAGTGGCTATGGACAGTCGTCAATCATTTTAAGCCAGGGATTATAACATGGGTATTAGGTGATCGGTCAGCCGAAACTTTTAAGCCATTGTGGGATATTATAAAATGTTGGCAATGCTTTTTCTACGTTACTGATGGATGGCCTGTATATCCAATGTTTATCGAAGATATTGACCACATAGTTAGCAAAACCTACATGACCCGTGTTGAAGGTGAAAATTGTCGATTAAGACATTATCTAGCTCGATTAAAAAGAAAAACATTATGTTACTCAAAGTCAGAAGAAATGTTACGGCTTTCAATTAAGTTATTATTGCACTATCTACGGTATGATTGCTGTACCTGTCCCTAGTTAAATCATCCCGGAATTGTGCAACCGATATATATGACTACAAATGACTATCTAAATTAGCCATTGACAATTAGCAATTAGCAGCCGGAATCATCCCGGAGTTTTGCAACGCCGATGAATCTTTTGTCAATTAGCAATTAGCAATTAGCAATTAGCAAAAAGGGAAAATATATCAACCATCATCCCCTCAATGTGCAACGCCCGATTATGTTTAGTGTTCTCTGCCCTCTGTTCTGTTCTCTGCTCTGTTTATATTTGTCGCTCCCTCGGGTTTAATCGTTTTATTAAGCTATGATGCATTTAAGCTGCATATTCCCGGCCATTATGCCTGCAACGCTTATGGCGAGGGACCGCCGTAATTTGAGCGACAGCCCAAATATGCAGTTATGATGCGCTACAGCTTATGCCTTACCTTAATTATATCGTAGTGTCAAGTTCCTATTTCCCTTCTTAACAATTCTTTATCTTTTTCCTAGCGGAGGAGTCGATTCTTGGTTGCCGTCGTCGCTTCCGGTCTTGGCTCAGTTCTAATCCAAATGGCCTTAGCTTAGAGGTTTTGGATTTGAATGTGGAGAATTTGATTCGCGTTAGGCCATCAACTGAGCTAACGGAACTGTTCCAATCGCCCGGGTCGCCACCCAGGGCTTCAAAGGCTTGTTTCGCGGTCATCCATTCCGGAAAATCGGAAGGCGATCGCGGTGATGGTGCTGGTGGTGAGGCAGTTTTGGTTAGGGACTGTTCGGGGCGATCAGACTCTGTTCGATCGCGATCGGGCTGTGTCGGTGCCGGTGTTTTTTCAGGGCAGGGCAGGACTGTTCGGGGCGATCAGACTCTGTTCGATCGCGATCGGGCTGTGTCGGTGCCGGTGTTTCCGCAGTTGCAGGGTGGGGATAATCGCGATCGGGCCGCAGATCGGAAACCAGTGCAGTGGACTGTGGCGGCGATCCTTGTGCCGGTGCATAGGCAGTCTCAGAGTGTGATTCTTTGGGCGATCGAGCTGATTCCCCCTTGTTTTGGTTATTAGCTGCGCCCCCCGCCCACCAGCCTGGTGTTATAGATCTGCACCAAGCCATGCATGCAGCTGCTCGCTACGCAACTGCTTTCTGTAACCGCCGCTGCACGGGATTCACATCATGTCCGATTATCATCGCGAGCTGATTACACTCTGTAGCAGTGCATCGCTCTCGCACATAATTTCTTGAGCTTTGCCCATTCGATTACGGAGTTCCACGAACGCCAGCCCAGATCATTCTAAGTAAGTAGAAAGCATTATACGATGCGTTACGCTGCCGCTAACGTAGCCTACAAGACATTCGATCGCACTAGAATTTGCCTTCTAACGACCAAACTCAGCGGACGGCTAACGCCGTCCGCTGGAGTGATTTGTTGTGAGACTTGTCATTAAACTCCCAATAGGGGGGGCTTCCCGCTGTTACGAATTGGGGGATGCCAATCAGATCGGCAGGGAATATTGATGCACCTCGCCCAGACCAGCGGTGAAGTAATCGTCAACCTGCTGGCTGGAGGAGGTTACCGCCTGAACGACTGGCTCGTTATAGAGATCGAGGTATTGATTGGCTGGGCTAGAGGCATCGCCAGTATAGGTAACGCCGCCGGGGTTTTCGGTGCTCTCGGGGTTCACATAGCCGCTGGGTCCGGCATCGGTTGTACGATAGGCCAACTGGCTATGACTAAAGTAGGGAGTGCCGTCAGCCCCTTCAGACCGGGTTTGGGCCGAGGCAGTATAAACCCCGGTGATGACCTGTTTGGTGGTACCGCTGCTGGCTTCGCCGTTTTTGGTGATGACCGGTTGGCCGTCGCTGTTATATTGATCTAGGATATAATCGCAGCCGTCGGCGTTAAAAATCGCTCCGCTGCTCCCACCAGCGATGCTATAGTTTAGAAGTTGCATGCCGCCCGAGGGCACAAGCTGGATATCGAGTGGGCTGTTGCCAGTCATATCCACTGTACGGCGCAACCGTTGCAGCCGGTGGTCGAGACAGATTTCTACTCCCAGTTCGACGTTCTTATCATCAGAGACAATAGGCATGCGAGCACCGGGTTTTCGGTAGATGCCAGTGCCTGTTCCCTGATTGTCGCCGTTTATGATGCTGACGGGGGGGTAATTGGCCAGCCATTCGGTAATCTGCCCACCGGTATCAATTTCGCCGTTCTGGAGTACGCCCAAAGTTAGATCGACAGTGGATTCCGCCTGTTTTTCAATTGAATAGCGCAGGATTTCGCCAGTGGAGCCGCCATTGTAGACGAAAATACCGGCACGGTTGCGCACGGTACAAAGCGGGTTCTGGCGATATGCGTTCACCAATGCGTTGAACTCATCATAATGGGTGCTGGGTTGGGGCTCGGCCCCAAGCGACTTGAGACGCATCAGACCGATGTGCGATGTTAGCACGGGCACTGCGTTTTGATGCGTCGCACGGGTGTAAGCCGCATTCAGCGTGGTCAAACGTTTTTGGACTTCTGCCCCGGTCAGGAAGTGCGCGATGTCGGTGACATGGGTGGTCAAGACGCCACCAGTGCAGATTACCCAATCACTGCCAGCATCGGAAGAATCAAGAAGGGTATCTTTCAAACGTTTGGCGAACTGGCTCATAAGATATTCAAAGGCCGATTGATCGTCGATCGTCAGGCCGGGGTAGGGGCCGTGGGCGCTGTGGAAATAGAACTCTGGCACTACAAAATAGCGCACCCAGTTGTTGCAATTGGCGGTGCTGGCGATCGCTACTTTTAGAGCTTCAATAAACATATCGATCCGAAAATCGATATCGCGTTGCATGTCCTGTGCATTAGTAATTGCCTGGCCAGGCCATGCCGCAGCAACCCAGTTCCCAATCGTAACAGGATTGCGGTAGGCCGTGTACAAGGACCAGGCGAAAAAGTTATTTTTTGTAATATCGGTTCTGTTAGTCACGTTTAGACTCCTTCTAAAAGACTCGTTATCATGAATATAGCGAAATAGAGTACAGGTGGCATTAACGCCCTTTTCCACTGACCGATATACGTCGGGTAAAGGAGGAAGGTTTTAAATTATGAACGAAGCCCCATCAAGGCGTAGTAGTTACCCCACATTTTCCTACTGCCTTGCAGATCCTTGTGCCATTCAGGTAACGGTCTTCAGGGCGCTGAGACACATCCAGCCCGTTAACGTCATGCATGATATTATTCATTTATTTTGCAAGCATGTCAGCTGCGATCGCACACTTGTAGTTGACATGCTTGGCGTTGTGCTGGTAATCGAGATTGCCAGCAACATTGGGCTAAAACTCTCTCTATGCGGCAATTACGGCAATAGGCAATGATCTTGTTCTGGCAATGCGGATGACCAGAACAAGATCGCCATAATTCCCATGCAGCCGCAGTTTCAGCTATTTTCTGAGGATATTCTGCTAACTGCTCATTCAGTGTGCGATCGCACTGGTCCCCTTACCACTCATCCGGTCGCTTCTCAATACCGAAATTCTCAGAACTGCGCAGTTTCGGGAAACAATAGAAAGTATTTCCCTGTTCATCCACCTGTGGAAAAGCCCCAAAAATTTGCACTTGTTGTTCCAAGAACTTCCGAGCAACTAGAGCATCCATTCTCGCCGCCGCAGCTAGCCCAATGAGAGAAATCTCCCCATTTTGCTCTTCTAATAGCTGATAGAAAGCATTTTGCAATTGTCGCTGGCGCTGACCATTTTGGATAGTATTGAGGACATACAGACCGACAAGGGAACTCAGGGAGATGACAAAAGCAATTTCCAGAATGGCCATAACACAATCAACCTTCCTACATTTTCCAGAGTGCTTACGCTTTCTGGGGTTGCACTAAATTAGAAGCTCCTTCGATCACTTTAGCCAACTCAATTACATCTCCCTGGGTCAGCTTTTCTAGCACCTCGCGGCCTTCTGTCACATAGCCAAAGGCAGCATAGCGACCATCCAACAGGTTGACGCCTGGTGGTGTGAGATCCGTGTTAAACAGGAAGAAGAAAAACTGAGAAGAACCCCCATTGAGATTTTCATCAGGACGAGCCATCCCGAGGGTACCATAGGCTGCGAAGGGTAGCACTGGATGTTCGCGATACATACCGGCTTCTTCTAGGGTAATACCATAGATTGGTTCTGGCTCACCTGGGACTGCGATCTCTAAGGGAATAGTCCGGTATTCCCCTGTCTCGGGGTCTATGAAACCGTCTTCTGGGCCGGGAGGATCTCCCACTTGCGCTACGTATGAGTCCTCTACCCGCGTAAATTCTAGACCGTCATAAAACTCGCGCTGTACCAGATCCACAAAATTACCAGCCGTAACTGGGGCGTTGTAACCGTCTAGCTCTACTGTAATCTTGCCCTTGTTGGTGGCGATCGCCACCGTGGCCCGACCTAACAGTTGCGGTAGGTTGCCGTACTCCGATGGTACCTCAAAGGTCATCCCCCGGACCATCAACTGTTCTAGCTGCCCGACCAACTCCAGCAGTTCGTCTCTGACAGTCTGGACCTGTTCTTTATCTTCAACTTCAGCAGCTTCTCTCAGAGAGGGCAGTCCCGACTTGATCTGGGCTATGATTGATTCTGCTTCAGGGACGCGATCGTCGGGCACTGACGAGAGCAGTCGTGACTGGCTAAGGTTGGTGGTGGTCTGTACCTTAGTGATGTTTCTGGTGATGTCATTCCAACGCTTGCCCCGCAGTGCTGTGGAGATGCTTTCCAAATTGGCTTGCATTTCCCGCACTGGTTGATTGTCAATTGGCAGGCCATACCGCAATAGGGCTTTGCCATCGGTAATGGCGTCCCCAGAGGGTAAGAGGGTCTGCTGGGAGGATTTGACGCCCCCAAAGTTACCACTACAAGCGTCCAGTCCGAGAAAGAGGGTAAACAGCAGCATTGCTAAGATGCCTGGTTTCAGCCAGCGCTGCCATCGGTTAGTTCTTGACTTGCTTAGTTCCATAAATTCGATCTGCCTGTCTTCGCTTAAATTTGCCCTGGGCAACAAACCCATGTTTCATCTTGCCATAGGCATGTCCCACCACAGCAACGTCGGAGGAAATCGGGTGTGGTCATGCATTTGTTGTAAAGGATCCCCCCCAAACCCCCCCTTCCAAAGGGGGGGCTTTCCGGAAGCCCCCCTTTTTAAGGGGGGTTTGGGGGGATCCGACGACTGGGAGGGTCACCCGTTAGATCGACGGGTTTTGACCACACCCGAGGAAATCTCACCATCTCCAGACGCCAGTCCCCGATCGGGTGGCGGTTCGACGAAGCTACCGCAAGTAGGCGTGAATTTTTTTTGCCCCTTGTATAGAGTTGGTACCCGCGTCGGGTTACAATAAGGAGCCGAATATTGCTCCCCCTCCAGATTCATGATCTCCAGTAATGATTTTAGAACCGGCGTCACGATTGAACTAGATGGCAGCGTCTGGCGGGTGCAGGAATTCCTGCATGTCAAGCCAGGTAAGGGATCTGCCTTTGTGCGCACGAAGCTGAAAAACGCCCAGACAGGTAATGTGATCGAACGTACTTTCCGGGCTGGGGAAACGGTTCGGCAAGCCAATCTGGAAAAGAATACGATGCAGCATACCTATCTAGACGGCGAGCAGTTTGTCTTTATGGATATGGAAACTTATGAAGAGAGTCGTCTGAACCCAGAACAGATCGGCGATCGGGCAAAGTACCTCAAAGAAGGTATGGAAGTTAATGTCTTGACTTGGAACGACCGGGTGCTGGAAGTGGAACTGCCTAACTCGGTAGTGCTAGAAGTGACTGATACCGATCCAGGGGTCAAGGGCGATACGGCCACTGGCGGGACGAAACCCGCTACGGTGGAAACCGGTGCTCAAGTCATGGTGCCCCTGTTTATTTCCGTGGGAGAGAAGATCAAAATCGATACCCGCAACGATAGCTACCTAGGTCGAGAAAACTAGCTTTTTTGACAATTGACAATTGACAATTATCAATTATCAATTAGCTATGAGATAATGATAATCAATTAATTACGGGAAAAAGCTGTGGAACTGAACTTTAACGAACTCCGCGAACTGATCGCCGCATTGGATGGAACTGACATTGCGGAGTTGACGTTAAAGGGTGCTGATTTTGAACTCACGCTGCGGAAGGGTACGGCGATCGGTAGCTGCTACGCAGCCGCTGCGCTAACGGAGACCGGTGATGCTGCGGTGACGGGAGAGCAACCGGTGAGGCTACCCGCTCCACCCAGACCCAGCGATGGTGGTGTAGAAACAGCCCCCAAAGCAATAGAAGGGGCTAGACCCCCAGCTACACTGACAGATAAAAAATGGGCAGAGATTAAGTCCCCCATGGTGGGAACTTTTTATCGAGCACCGGCACCGGGAGAAGCGCCCTTTGTACAGGTGGGCGATCGCGTTAATGCAGGTCAAGTGGTCTGCATAATAGAGGCGATGAAGCTGATGAACGAAATAGAAGCGGAGGTATCGGGAAAGTTGATGGAAATTATGGTTGAAAATGGAGAACCTGTAGATTATGATAAACCACTGATGCGCATTGATCCCTTAGCTTAATTGACAATTGACAATTGGGTTAATTGACAATTGTCAATTGACAATTATGGGTCTTCGGTACCTGGGTTTCTAAATTGATAGTTGAAAACGACTAAACCCCTTGCAGTGTAAGGCTTTGGGTAATTTCTTAAGTCATTTTACCTTCATTTGGGATTCTCAGTGGCTCTCAGCCTTGCTGCGCAAGGTTTACAACCTTTTTTGTAACAAAATACCCAACTAAGTACCGAAGAGCCACAATTATCAATTATCAATTATCAATTATCAATTATCAATTGGGAACCATTTTCGTTTTTGGTAACTTCAATGCGGGTACCGAAGGCTTCTTTGAGATAGGGAATGTGGGTGATGGTGAGGATGCAGCTCATATCGGGCGCGATCGCATTAATGGCAGCAACCAGGCGATCGCAGCCTTCTCGATCCTGGGTGCCAAAGCCTTCATCGACAATTAACATTTGCAAAGAGGTGCCCGACCGTTGGGCGAGGAGTCGTGCTAAGGCCAGACGAATGGCAAAGTTGACGCGGAAAGCTTCACCGCCAGAATAGGTTTCGTAGGGACGAGTACCCCGACTATCGGCAATGAGAATATCTAGGGTATCAATTAATTTATTCTTACCCGATCGCCCCGCCTTTTGAGTTAGGAATTGAACATGTAGTTGGTTGTCGCCACCACAAAGTCTCAAGAGTATGGAATTAGTTTCTGCTTCCAGTTCAGGAAGGACGTTCTCGATCATCAGCGCTTGAATACCCTTTTTGCTGAAAGCATGGGCCAATTCTTGGGTGACTCGATATTGCCGTTGAGCAACTTGATATTGCTGCTGCTGGGCTTGGTACTGTGTTTGGTGAGTTATCTGATGTTGCTGTTGCTGCTGGAGGCGTCCCAGTCGGGCATGCTGTTCGTTCAGTTGGGCTCGACCTTGAGAGATTTGGGCTTCTAAGGCTTTAATCTGGGTAGCAGCATCGGGATTTTCTGTCAGTTGTTGGGCTAGATCCTCAATTAGAGAGCCGATCTCCATAAGTTCTGATACGCGGGCCCCAGAGCGTTCTGTTAACTCGCGCGTGGCGCTTACCAACTGGGGATATTGTGATTCAGCAAGTAGTAGCTGTTGGTAGCGCAGTTGGGCTGGTTGAGCCTGTTGCAAGGCAGTCCGCAAGCTATTGTGATCGTCTAAGTTATAGCCAAGTGAGTCTATATCCTGTTCCAGGGACTCAATCTGTCGCTGTAAAGGAGATGTTTTCTCTAATTCCTCTATGGAGCGATCGAGCTGGGCAATTTGTGTTTCTAGTTCGGGGCGCTGGGTTAAAATAAGTTTTTGACGCTTGAGGGCAGATTTAATTTCTGCTTGCTTAATTTCTGCCCAGCGCCATCGTCTGAGCTGTTCTTTGACGAGAGCATGGTCTTTTTCATCGTAGTTGAGTGCCTGGAGTCTCTCTTCAATTAGGCGGAGTTCGGCTTGCAAGGGGGCGGCATATTCAGCAGTACGTAGCGATCGCTCAATCTTTATAGCTTCAGATTGCAGGGCTTCCAGCTGCACTAAACTTTCGCGCTTTACATCGAGCCGGGCTTGTAATTCGCCCCGCTTTTCTAGGGCGGGCGTCAACTGACGCAATTGCTCCGACAGTTCCTGATATTCTGTCCGCAGAATTTGAATTTCCCGATCGGAGGTTGTCAGTTGTTCTCGCACCACCCACAGCCGATCGAGGATTTCTTGCTGCTGGGAAAGATGTTTTTGCCGCACCAAATCCCAGTGATGTTCGTCCAGGGGGCGATCGCACAGGGGACAGACTCCGAAGTTTTCATTTTCGGTACCCTCATCTGGGAGGAGATCGCGAGTTCCATTCAGCATTTGCAGAATTTGGTTCAGTTCTCCCAACTGGGTTTCGTAGCTGCGCTGATCTGCTTGCAGGCGTTCCATAAAGTGACGCCTTTCCTGTCCTTTTTCTAGTACCCGCTGCTGATAGGTGCGTTGCTTTTCTAACTGTTGAATTTGATGCTGTATTTCCTGGGCAGCAATTGCGAGTTGGGGGGCCCGGGAGCGATCGTCTTCCAGCTTTTGAACAGAAGTTTGCAGTTCTTCTAATTTGGCACTCAAATAGGCCCGATCGCGCTCTAGCTGGCTTTCTAGCTGCTGGCGGCGTCGCAGTAAGGGATCTACTTGCAGTTGCAACCTGTCCAGGTAGGCCAGGCGATCGCGGAAAGATCGCAGTTGTTCGAGTCCCGCTTCTACTTCTGCTTGCTGGCTGAGGGTTTGCTGTAGTTCCTCTTCCTGTTGGCATAGGGCTTCCAACTGGGCTTGACTTTTACGTAATTGCTTTTGCAGTTGGTCAATTTGGTGGGCTTTCTTTGCCAGCAGCTCTTGCAGTCGTACTTGGGCTGCTTGGTAGCTTTGAAACTTCGCTGTCATCGCTGCTTCGCGCTCTTGCAACTGTTGGAAATGCTTCTGGGCGGCGGCGATCGCAGTTTTATTCTCTAACAAGCTTTCTATTTCCCGCTGTTTGGTGGTTGCTGTTGTTAATTCTTGCTCCAGGCGATCGCACTCCTCCTTAAGGACGCGGTACCGACTGCGATGCCAGTCGAGCTGTTGCTGCGCTCGTTGCTGTTGGTGATATAGACCTTGCCAGCTTTGCAGTTGTTGTCGAGCGACGTTTTGCGAGGCGCTGAGTGCAGCAGTTTCCTTTTCCAGCTTGGCTAGTTCTTCGGCGTAGTCCCTGTCCGATAGACGCTCCCTTTCCATCTCCGACAGCTTGTGAGCCAGCAGATCCACTTGTCCTTTCAGAAGGCGCGATCGCTCCTTTGCCTGTTCTGCCAAAAAGTCATACCGATCTAGACCGAGAAGCTTTGCCAGGATCTGCTTGCGTTCAGTCGGACCCTTAAGCATAAACTCATCTGCGCCACCTTGACGCAAATAGGCAGAATTAATAAAGGTCTCGTAGTCTAGCTTTAAATGTTGTATAATCAGCCGTTGGGTTGCCCGTCTTTTCAGAGCGGTCAAGGTACGAAAGCCATTTCCTTGGAGCACCTGAAATTCCAGCTTACTAGGACTTCCCAGTTGACGGGAGCGAATTACCCGATAGGTTTGGGAGTCCTTGGAGAAAAGAAAGTCAACCCTAACCTCCCGAGTCCCAATATGTATCAGGTCATCTTCCGACGCGGCGCGGCTTTCTCCCCACAGACTCCAGGCGATCGCATCGATCAGTCCCGACTTGCCCGAGCCATTCTTTCCACAAATGCAGGCGGTATGCAAGCCGCGAAAATCTAGGGTTGCCTCGCGATAGCTGAGGAAGTTTAAGATCGTTAGTTCTAGCGGGATCATGCGGTCGATATCGCCAAAGGCTGCACGTACTTTAACAATTAATAGCATCGCATTACAGTTTTGGCCAGTGCAATTCCAGATTTTTTTATTTCTTAAGAATCTGTAAATAACCATTAAGCGATATTTTACTTCCAGAGATCGAGAGGTGCTAGTTAATGGTTGGTAGTGCGTAGTTCGTAAATTGTGGTTAATAGGTCGGAGTTGACCCCTGGTAAATAGGTTACCAAAATCTTAGACGGGCGATCGCCTTAGTTGCCAGCCTTTACCCGCCTCCCTACTCTCAACAAATAAAAGTTAAGCAAGGATAAAAAATGTTCCCTTGCGATCTGCGATTTTTTGGAAGAATAAAACCTCAGATCACCGTACAAACACTGGAGTTCGGTAAAATTTTTTTAAATTCCAAAAACATTACCATCCCTCTAGCCCCCACCCATCCACCCTTATGGTACTGATCGACTGATCGCTTTGTCATCGTGGAGAATACGGAATTTATGTTAATTTTTGACGAAATTTCGACATTTTTATACGGGGTTATACCCTAATTTTAACTGTGACTAGCCTCGGGAGTCAAATTACTGCCTATTTAGAGAGGCAAGCAGCATACCTTCTGTAGACTTTCTCTTAAGGGAAAGAATGGAACGCAGGAAACTTGCACGATTTTCTGCGCCTACCCGAGGTTATCAAACATTGCGGCCCAGTCGATCGCCTCTGGTCTCGGTCCCTTATTGACGATCTCAAAAACCTTGCCTTCTGTGACCGAGTTGCCAATAGATTCTACACAAGCTGAGGCCACATCAATGCGACTGGCCTCTCCTAATAGAGTATCCCCCGTGCCCACTACCACACCCAATTTCCCTCCTGTGGTCGCCTTCAAAAGCGTATTTAAGTCGTAGGAAGTGTAAGGACCGTCGATCAGCCGTCCCGGGCGGATAATAGTATAAGGTAGCCCAGAACCGACGATCGCCTCTTCTCCTTTTTGCTTAGCATCCAGTACCCCGAAAGCATTGAGAATATTAAAAGGTGGTTTCTTTTTCCTTCTTATGCCAATGGAGGAGACAAAAATAAACCGCTTTAATGTTTTTGGTGCTGCTGCCACCAGGTTGCTAACACCCTCTGCGTCCACCTTGTCGGGACTATTATTTGCCCGATCGCGCGTTGATTCAGGATTTAGATATATCTTCAGCCATTCTATTGGATTTTCTTCCCCCTTCTCAATTGTATCTAATTCCCACATACTCGACGGAAAAGCCGTAGTTCCCGCACAGCAAACGATGAGATCGACATTCTCCACGGCAGCAGGAAGAGTAGCGGGATCGCGGATGTCTCCAACGGCAATTTCTACCTGGTTATCGAACATCTTTTCAGCTTTATGAGCATTTCTTACTAGAACGCGAACCAGATAATTTTTTTCTAGTAACTTGGCCACTGTTAGCTGTCCGACGCCCCCCGTGGCCCCCGCTACTAAAACCCGATCGCCCCTTAATTTTTCCGTTGCAGTCATCACAGTTCCTCCTGTTGTAGTGGGCACCGAAACCTGTAAAATAGGTAGTGGGTCGTGCTTGCTACTAGCTTACCACGTCCGTTTTCTCCCTCACGGTGCGCGTGCTATCATTAAACTACATGCTAGTGACCAGTTATCAGTGACCAGTGACCAGTGACCAGTGACAACGTTCCAACTGACAACTGACAACTGACAACGTTCCCACCAACAACTGACAAAGTACAATTACTCATGCCTAGTTACCCCGGAATTTCCAGTGAAGCATTCAGACATCCCCTCGATCGGGAGGCAGAACGAGCATTACGCAGCGTCCCCGGATTCGATCTAGTTGCCCGCAAGTTTGTAGAATTTATCTATGAACGCCCCCAGTTAGTCTTTTTCATGGGCAATAGCATTCAAGTAGGACCGCGTCAGTATGCTAGTATTTACCAGATATATCGCGAATGCCTCCGAGATTTAAACATTTATCCCGAACCAGGGTTGTTTGTCTCTCAAAATGCCCAGGTCAATGCCTATGCCCTCGGACAACAGCAACCATATATAATTGTAAATACCGGTTTAATAGACTTACTCAGCGAAGCGGAAATGCGTGCAGTGCTGGCCCACGAGTTAGGACATATCAAGTGCGGTCATACCATTCTGATTCAAATGGGGATCTGGGCAATGGGTGCCGCCTCGATACTGGGAGAAATGACATTGGGCATTGGAACTCTCGTCAGCACGGGATTAATATATGCCTTTTATGAATGGCAACGTAAAGCTGAGTTATCATGCGATCGGGCAGCTCTATTGGTGACCGATGATCTAAACGTAGTCATGCAAACCATGATGCAGCTTGCTGGTGGCAGTGCTAAGTACGCTCGCGAAGTGAGCTTGGATGAGTTTATCCGCCAATCCGAAAATTATCAAGAGTTGGATCGAGATAACCTCAATCAGGTATATAAGTTTCTCCTCTACAACGGCATGCAAGGGACCATGCTCAGTCATCCCTTCCCAGTTGACCGCTTACACCATTTACAGACCTGGGCGCAGTCTGAAGAATATCGCCAAATTCGTCAAGGAAATTATCAGCGAGATCCAGCCCAAGGAGCAGTTAACGTGGAAGCAGAAACCCCGCCATCCCAGGGATCGCCAGGGAACGAGGCAGAAAACTTGCGCCGTCAAATCCAGGAATTGCAGCAGGAAATTGACCGGATGAAGTCCCACCAGAATGACCGCGATACATCTGATTGATCGTCTTTTCGTACCATGCCTTTGCTAATTTTGATTGCTGAAGATGACTTAGGGACTCGTATGGCTATCCATGACTACCTGGAACAGTCTGGCTACGGTGCGATCGCCGCCGAGAATGGAAAACAAGCCCTAGAAATGGTGGCCAAATACCAACCGCACTTGATTATTACAGATATTGCCATGCCCCTAATAGATGGCTACGAGTTCGTCCGACAAGTCCGCCAACAACCAGCCCTGCGCTTATTACCAGTCATCTTCTTAACCGCGCGGAATTCTACCGAAGAGCGAATTCGGGGGTATCAGTTAGGGTGCGACCTATATTTGCCCAAGCCATTTGAATTGGAAGAACTTGCAGCAGTAGTGCGCAACTTGCTAGAGCGATCGCAGTTAATTGAATCAGAATGGCGATCGCGTCTGCAAGCCACCGACAAACCCACCCCGCCACCCCAGACCCCGACAAGGGAGTCAACTAGCTTGGATCTGAGTCTGACCTCACGAGAACAGGAAGTCTTGATCCTGATTACCACCGGTCTTTCTAATGCTCAAATTGGCGCCACCCTGCACCTAAGTCCCCGGACCATAGAAAAGTACGTCAGCAGCCTGCTGCGGAAAACCTCCACCAGCAATCGCGCCGAACTGGTACATTTCGCCATGCAGCATCAGCTTGTCAAGTAGATCTGGCCCGATCTTGAACGTATTCTAGAAGACCCTCACAGGCATCCATCAGTAAATCGATTACATTATTAAATCCCTCGGGCCCCCCGTAATAGGGGTCTGGAACTTCTTTTTCTCTGTGGCGGGTGCAGAAATCACACATCAACCTCACCTTGTCGGCGTACTTTCCCGCCCGGTCTAGAGAGATTATTTTCCGGTAGTTTTCCCTGTCCATCGCTAGAATCATGTCGAACTCCTGAAAATCTTCCGGCTTAAACTGGCGGGCCCTACCTTTAAGTGTAATCCCTTGCTTCCCCGCCGCCGCCGCCATCCGCCGGTCTGGAGGACTCCCAATATGATAGCTGCTAGTGCCTGCCGAGTCGCAGACAATTGCCTCGGACAGATTAGCTTTATCTATCAGATGATTCATAATGTTCTCTGCTGAGGGCGATCGACAGATATTCCCCAGGCAGACAAATAGCAGTTTCTCAGGCATAGTTACATTAAAAGTCAATTATTTGGCGTACTCAACTTCTACCATGACGGCTTACCCAACACTGGCAGAAACTGAGTGCTGTGATTAAGCTAGAGATCCTCTTTTTGACCGCACGCGATCGGTAGTCAGACTACTTACAACTGACTACCGATCGGACAATCACATTCCTGGAAGATTCAACCCTTCCGTGAGATTTTCCATACGTTCCCGCATTGTTTCGGTTGACTTATTATAGGCATCAACCATAGCAGCCGTGACCATGTCAGAGACTACATCTGCCTCTTCTGACATCAACTCCGGTGCTATTGTAACTCGCTGGGGTCGTTGATTGCCATTGAGAACAACCTTCACCAGACCACCACCAGCCGAGCCTTCTACCTCCAGTTCTTCCAATTCTGCTTGGAGTTGCTGAGCACCTTCTTGAACCTGTTGAGCTTTCTTAAAAGCTTCGGTCAACTCTTTCATTTTGCCCAGACCGAAGCCAAATCCCTGTCCTTTTGACATAACTGCTTGTTGATTGAGTTGATTGTTTGTTAATTTCTAGCTTACTTTACCCATGTAAAGCGCTCTTGCCATGACAACAAGAAAAATTTCCTCCTTGATGTTTCTGGATCTAGAGCAGCCACGGATATGGCTTGGGGTCATCAAGGAGCCCTTTGCCTGCAATTATCTATCTTACCTCACAAAGAATTAAAACTCTCCTAAAATTTTCACCTCTGGCACTAAACGGATAGACCAGCGCTGCTCTACTTGCTCCTGAACGTAGCCGATCAGCTGAAAAATGTCACTAGCTGTAGCTCCGCCGCAGTTGAGAATAAAGTTAGCATGGAGTTCGGATACTTGGGCTCCTCCTATTTTATAGCCTTTCAGGCCCGTTTGCTCGATCAACCAGCCTGCCTTGTAAGGTTCGGGATTGCGAAATACACTACCACAGCTAGGCAAGTGATAAGGTTGGGTGGCATGGCGCTGCTTGAGATGGGCATTAGTCGTTGCCATCACACCGACGGCGTCCCCCACTGGTTGCAATTGGAAAGTCGCCTCTGTAACTAGGCTTTCACCCCCTTGTAGCACCGAAGTGCGGTATCCGTAACCCAAATCCGACAGCCTCAGCTTTTGGGTCGCACCTGTCTGAGATAGCACCTGAGTGCTTACCAGTATACCAGCAATAGAGCTTTTGTGCGCTCCAGCATTCATCACTACCGCACCGCCGACTGTCCCCGGAATTCCCACCGCCCATTCTAGCCCTTGCCAACCCTGCCGGGCCACTAGCCTTGCTAGACGAGCGATCGGTACACCTGCACCCGAGATCACCTGACTGGTCTCCTGGTCGAACTTAGTATGGCGAAGATTGCGGGTACAGACCACCAAACCCGCCAGACCCCGATCGCTCACCAACAAATTCGAGCCAGCGCCTAACACCGTAATCGCCAATCCCTTTGACCTCGCCCAGGCCAGACTCTGCTGTAGGTCCGACAAGCTACGAGGAGCTATGTACCACTCAGCCGGGCCCCCCACCCTATAAGAAGTTAAATTAGCCAGAGACACCTGAGTACGAATCGAACATTTGCTTCCCGGTATGTTAATAACCGAGTAATTAACAATTTTACTCTTGGTAAGCGTGCCTGGAGACAAAGAGCCAGCGCTCCCTTCGACTTCGCGATGGGCCCTTCTCTTTCCTTGTCTGGTCATGGATAGAGGCCGATCGCAAGAGTTTTCCGACCCTTGAGTGGTTTTCGATTGGGTCTCCTCTTTCACATCAAGAGCACCTACCATCTGTAATTTAACATCAATACAATTGGTGTGAGGAACACTCGTTACTGCATTTATTTTAGCCGGCGCTTCGCCACAGGCCGCAATTCCCTCAAGAGTATGGGCCCTAGAGGTGGATTTTGTTAGGGGATGTCCAAAGCCAGGAGGATCGTAGGAGATAGTCATAATCATCTGCTCGAATCAGTGAGATCAATAGCCAAAGCGCGAGGGGTTTACCAATCAACCGCTCTTCTGCTTAAGCGCAAGGCACTCGTGTCGATGCCAAGTGCATCATGCCATATGACACCGCCGTGTCTCCGATGAAGTGATCGAGGCGCAAGGCGTGGAGATACGGCCTTTGAGCGCAGCATGTCGCCCTTAACTAGCTGACAAAATGCGGCAGACCTCTGGAATTACCTGATTCACATTACCAGCTCCCATAAATATGGCCAGGGTCCCTGGTAGCAGGATTTGGATCAGAAACTCTTGCAAGTCCGTTAGCCTGGGCTGGTAGTGGACATGCTGGTGATGCTTAGCAATTTCCGACGCCAGATTCTGACCACTGATTTGTCCAGTGTTTGCTTCGCCAGCGCTGTAGATGTCAGTGACAATAACCATGTCAGCCTGATCGAAAGACTGGGCAAATTCTGACAAAAAAGCCTGGGTACGGCTGTAGCGGTGGGGCTGGAAAATGGCAACAACTCGTCTGCCCTCCGCTTGCAAGCGGGCAGCAGCTAGGGTCGCGCGGATTTCGCTGGGGTGATGGGCATAATCATCAATTATACTGATGTCTGAGACAACCGATCGCACCTCAAAGCGGCGTTTTGCACCTACAAATGTAGATAGCGCTGCTGCAATAGTAGAAAAATCTAAGCCCAACCACCGCCCCACCGCCACCGCCGCTAGGGCATTACTCAGGTTATGCTTGCCCAGCAGTCGCAATGACAACGGTCCTAAAATCTTGTCCCTCTCCCAAACCCGCGCCTTCGTACCATAGGCCCCATATGCCACTGCATCTACTCTGTAATCAGCAGGAGCGCTTACCTCCAGACTATAGCTAATCTCCGGTTGGAGGTAAGTCCGGATCATTGCACAATCGATGCTACCGACTAACGTTTGACAACGCTTCTGGAATAGCTGAAAAGTTTCCACTACCTGATTGACGGTCGAGTAGTGGTCGGGATGATCTAACTCAATATTGGTAATCACCCCAACAACAGGAGAAAGCTTGACTAGGGATCCATCAGATTCATCCGCTTCTGCCACTAGATAAGCCCCCTGCCCGTAACGAGCATTTCCAGACCAGGCATCCACTTCTCCTCCTACCACAATTGTCGGATCCAAACCCGCTGACAGCAGCAAGTAACCTATGAGACTGCTGGTTGTGGTTTTTCCGTGGGTTCCCGACACGGCGATGCTCTGGTAATCTTGCATCAGGGCTGCTAGCAAATCCGAGCGATGAAAAATTGGACAACCTGCTCTCTTCGCTGCTCGATACTCTGAGTTATTCTCGTCGATCGCCGTCGAACAGACCACTTGCGGCCAGTTGGTCGCCAGCCTTCGGGGATCCAATCTGCTGCTACAGTCGGAGCCCATGCCAACTGCTCTGTCAGACGGGGTTACGATGTTAGTTTGAAAGAAATCCAGGTTACTGGCCTCCTGAGAGTCAAAAATATGAGCGCCCAGATCTTGCAAACGCTTAGTTATGTGTGACTCCCTCAGATCCGAACCCGACACCGGTAGCTGACGTTTGGCGAGAACGTAAGCTAGGGCTGACATTCCAATTCCACCAATGCCGATGAAATGAAATGGCTTGCCAGCAAAAGAAACCGTATTCAGCATCATATCTCCTTAGACCACACCACGGCAATAACACGCGATATCATATCAAGAATTGCTGGGAATCTTCTATAGCTAGTGGGATAATTGACTGGATTACCATTAGCTTTGTGCCCCCATCGCCGCTACAGTAGGCTGTTGCCTAACGGCTCAATTGAATCATTATCTAGTGAGATTGTTTTTCATCTATACCGCAGGCAGGGCGAAACTTCAGGAAATATCCACCCCGAATGTGTAATCCCCTGGTAGAGCTGGAGCGAGCGGCGCTGGTGGCGGCCCTTTAACTTGCTGCGAGGTTGTCAGTTGTCAGGAGGTCGGAGTACCTGGGATCGCTTTGGGCCTTGTACCCGCCGAGAAGCACTATCTTCGTCGGTGAGGCGATCGAGTCATTGCGCTCAAATACTCCCTGCTGGTGACATGGTGCCATCTGGATGATAGAGAGTTTTTGGGGACTTGCGCCTCGCTCCTGCCACCGTAGCAAAAAGGACTCCGATAATGGGAACGGCTAGCAGTGCTAAAAATTTTTTCATGTTACATGAAATAATAATCTTGCGTCCGTGCTTTTTATGGTATCTTCAGATTTGAGCGGGGCAATGGCAATGGCGCTAGCACGCTCCGCCTTGGGTTTAGAGCCGATAGGCGGGACAGGGAGTGCCGGCGGTTGCGGGGAACCCGATCGCTAGACAGTATTGAGAAATTAGAGGGTAAACAGTGATTAGAGTAGCGATTAACGGTTTTGGACGCATTGGACGTAACTTCATGCGATGCTGGATGGGCAGGAAGAATAGCAAACTGGAGGTTGTGGGAATCAACGACACTTCTGACCCGAAGACTAATGCCCACCTGCTGAAATACGATTCCATGCTGGGGACGTTCAATGCTGACATCAGCGCTGATACTAACTCCCTGATTGTCAATGGCAAGACGATAAAGTGCGTATCCGATCGCAACCCCTTAAACTTGCCCTGGGCTGAGTGGGGAGTTGATTTGATTATTGAATCGACTGGGGTATTTGTCACGGAGGAAGGTGCCTGCAAGCATCTGACAGCTGGGGCAAAGAAGGTGTTGATTACGGCTCCCGGTAAAGGTGGCAATGTGGGCACCTTTGTCATGGGTGTTAACCACGAGCAATACAATCACGACGATTACAAGGTCGTCAGTAATGCTAGCTGTACTACCAACTGCTTGGCTCCCTTTGCTAAGGTGCTGCACGAAAAATTTAATATTATCAAGGGGACGATGACCACTACCCACAGCTACACTGGCGACCAACGCCTGCTGGATGCGTCCCACCGGGATGTGCGACGGGCGCGGGCGGCGGCCCTGAATATTGTGCCGACTTCTACTGGTGCTGCTAAGGCTGTAGCCCTGGTGATTCCCGATCTGAAGGGTAAACTGAATGGTATCGCTATGCGGGTTCCTACCCCTAATGTTTCTGTGGTAGATTTGGTGGTGCAGGTGGAGAAAAAGACCTTTGCTGAAGAGGTTAATGAAGTCCTGCAAGAAGCGGCTGAAGGTCCACTCAAAGGTATTTTGGAATACTCTGACCTGCCTTTGGTCTCCTGTGATTATCGCGGACATGATGCTTCTTCGATCGTGGATGCTAGTCTGACGATGGTTATGGATGGGGATATGGTGAAGGTGATCGCCTGGTACGATAATGAGTGGGGTTACTCTCAGCGGGTTGTTGATTTGGCCGAACTGGTGGCCGAAAAGTGGCCTGCTTAGAGCCAATAGTTTAATCGCTAAAGTGCTGAAAGCCCCGACTGAGGCTGAGAACCTCGCCGGGGCTTGTTTTGTCGCTAGATATTAAAATTGGAGTCCAATCTTCCTGGTGCAGGGATTGAATCTCGCCGATAATGGCGGCTCCTGGGCCCAGCTGTTTGATTAACAGTTGGGCTGTTTTCGTTGGCAAGCATAGTACAAGTTCAAAGTCTTCGCCGCCGTATAGGGCCCAGGAAAGTGCTTGCTGGGGTGAAACTAGCTGGGTGATGGCTGTTGGTAGGGGGATTTTTTCGCGGGTTATTCTGGCGCTGACATGACTGGCGCGACAAATTTGGATGATGGCGTCTGCGAGACCGTCGCTGCTGTCCATGCCAGCTACTCGGATCTGGGATTGGGAATTTAAAATTTCCCACAATGTCGGCAATATGTCTAGTCGGGGTTTGGGCCGCTGGTGCGCATTGATGAAGAATTCTCTTTGGGCTGGAGTTAGCTGGTGCTCTAGTTCTGGATGCAATAGCAGTTCTAGACCGGCCTTTGAGGATCCGTGGACTCCTGTAATAACTATGGCGTCTCCTGGTTGGGCGGCATCTCGACGGATGGTGCGGTGAGGTGAGACTTGACCGCAGGCGGTGATGGCGAGGGTGATGATGGGCGATCGCGCTATGTCTCCGCCGATTATATATGTATTGTATTGCTGTAGGCAGTCGGTCATGCCTTGATAGAGTCGCTCTACCCAATCAACTGGGGTATCGCCGGTGATGCCCAGTCCGACGGTGATGCCTAGGGGTTCGGCTCCCATTGCCGCTAGGTCCGAGAGGTTGGCCGCTGCTGCTCGCCATCCGGCTGCTTCTGGAGGGGTGGTGCGATCGCTAAAATGAACTCCATCTACTAACATATCTGTGGTGACTACTAGCTGTTGTCCGGGTTTTATTTCTAGCACTGCGGCGTCATCCCCGATGATTTCTTGCGGACAGAAGCGTTGTAATCTATTTAATAGTCCTTGTTCCCCTAGTTTGCTAATTTTCATGGATGTTTGCTATCGGCGTTAGCGGTCAGTTGTCGGTGAAGCATGGTTAAAGGAATCTCTACAGAGCAGAACCCGGTTGCTAACGTTCGCATCATACCATCGGGATTGTCTTGCTAGCAAACTATTTTATTCTATCCGATCGCGCTCCATCTGGAAAATGGGGTATTTTGCTAAAATTTACTGTTCTCCTAGCATAGAAGCCCGAACCCTAAAGGGTCCGGCTACGAGAACTAAGCCCGCCTGCGCGGGCTATATTACTTGTATTGAGATGCACCCTAGACGGCTGGGTAACGTGGACTCAACTTACAAATATTTGTTTTGGTGTAACTTAGGACAGGGATGTTTGCCATCTTCGTTTTCGCATTCTTTTGGGTTATCCTTGCTCTCGATCGCCCCCCGATCTGCCGTGACTGATAATGCTGAAGTTGGACATAAAATTACGATGGACATCAACAAGGGGAAAATTAATCCTCTGGTTTTCACTTTGGCTTTCTCCTCTGCTATCATAATAGAGAAGCTATTTTTTTGTATGGCTTCATTTGGCTTATGTAGGCGATCGGCCTTTCATCGATCGCCTACATTCCTTTTAACGCCAAGTTAAACCAGAGAATTCCCTTAAATGAAAAATTGCCCCTCGCTATTACAGCAGGGGCAATTTTTTGCAGATAATTTTCTCTCTTCGCTGTTAGCCCGCCGGGGGTTCAAACCCCCGGCTAATAGCTAAAGTCGGTTAAAACAGACTCATAACATTTTGCAGATAATTTTCTCTCTTCGCTGTTAGCCCGCCGGGGGTTCAAACCCCCGGCTAATAGCTAAAGTCGGTTAAAACAGACTCATAACATTTCGCATTTTTTTAGGAAATGGTAGAATGATGGGATGAGAGGCGATCGCCTCATTTTTGTCAATTAGCTGACGCTATCATCTTGGGATTTATGTTGCTTTTTGCGCTTCAGTCCGGCGAGACCGACAGCACTAAATGCTAATAAACCCAATACTGAAGATGGTTCGGGTACACGTTCAGTTTCGGGTGGGGTGGGTGAGGTGTCTTTCTGAGTAAACCCCGAATAACGAACAGCCTCCTGAGAAAAGTTATAAAAACCGAAGCGACCGGGCTGAAACTCTCCACCGACCTCATCTGCGCTAATATCAAAGATAGTATTTCCATCAATGTCAATCTTGACCCGATCGCTTTCATAAAGCAGAGTGAAGTCATATTCTGTCCGATCTTGCCATCCCTTGCTACTGCCGTAGTCAGTAGCAATGAGGTCAAACTTAGAACTGCTTTTATGATCCCAAAAATTAGGATCGTAGTTACTAATTGCTCCATTTACTTTGACTAAGCTGAAACCTTCTTGAGCTAATCGTTGTGTCTTTTGCTTCCAATCAAACAGCAGAAAATCAAAGTCATTAACCCCGTCATTATTGGTAGCAATTGGTGACTGATATCCGAACACAAATCCGATAAAATCATCATCATTATCGCCACGACCTTCGACTTTTAATTTTCCTTGGATGGTCGTGTCGATAAACTCGTCGGGACTGACAAAGAAAGTAGGATTATTGTTGATTGTCTGAAGCACAGATGCACCGTCAGCAGACACCACCCACTTTCCGTTAGCTGGAACTCCTTCCTGCGTCCAGGTACTCAAATCGATCGGCTGTGGTTCTGGAGATAAGGTAGCTGCTTGTGCTTCTCCCACTGGAGAAAACAGGATTCCTAGTGAGAGAACTGCCGGAATTGAGAACTTTTTCAGTTCAGTTGAGATAGTCATAAGTCATTTCTCCTACATTAATATCACGTGCCAACATTGCTCTACAACCTATACAACGCTAAGGATATCGCATTTATTCCCAAATCCTCAAAAATGTTTTTGGGCGCTGTCTTCACCATCCCCGATCTCAAATGCAGAGGCAAATGGCAACTGGCTATGGTATATACCATTTTGGAAAAAATGGTACCATTGTTTAACCAGTATCTTGTCAGTCGGTTTTAACCGACTTTAGCTATTAGCCGGGGGTTTGAACCCCCGGCGGGCTGACAGCGAAGCGAGCAAATTACAGGGAACAAATTGTAGCTGTTTTCAGGCCCGCTCGTGCCCTGCATTATCTTTAACGCCAAGCAGATCGAGATTATTCCCAAATTACCAAAAAAATTTTTGGCGCTGTCCGAACCATCCTCTATCTCAAATGCAGAGGGAAATGGCAACTGGACGTTTTCAGGTCCGATCGTGCCCCGCATTATCTTCAACGCCAAGCAGATCGAGACTATTCCCAAATTCGGAGAAAAATTTTTTGGCCCTGTTCTCACATCCGACTCGCCAGGCTGCGAATGCCTTGCCCCGCTTACAATAGAACGATATCAGTGGTCCAACTGCCCAGGGAGGGTAGGTTTTATGCAATCATCCGGAAAACTGGCGGACTGTCTTCCCGAACAACTGGTAGAGCGCTGTCTCCAGGGAGATACTCAAGCATGCGATCGGCTCTTGCTCGACCAACAGCATCGCCAGACAGTGGAAAGACTCGCCAGGAAATACACCCAGGGAACATCCATATCCTGGGAAGACGCTGCACAAGAGGCACAGGAGAAAGTCCTCAAGGCTACCAGAAGCGGCAAATTTCGCAACGATGGGGTGGAAAAGTTTTACCGTTGGGCAGCAGCGGTGGCTCAAAACGCCCTCATCGATCGGCTCCGCAAAGAAAATCGCAGGCAAGGGCCATGGTACTGGCACAGCCTAGACGAGCAGATCCCTGGAACCAACATGATGCGGTGGGAAATCATAGCCGACGACTTTAACCTCTGGGATGTCGTAGAACGTGCCGACTTGGTCTCGAAGGTGCCAGAAATTCTGGAGACCCTGGACCAGCGCTATCCGAAAAAACGCTATCTCCAGTTGTCCCAGGGTTTGGTTGCCGAAAGAACCCAGTCCCAACTGGCAGCAGAGTTGGGCGTCGGCCAGAGCGAAGTCTCCAAGCGGCGGAAAGAACTATTGCTGCTAATTGGGAAAGAGTTAGGGCTGTTGAGCGTTGAACGGGTAGAGACAGAACTGCGCTCTATTCGCCAAGGGAAAGGTCGAGGTCGCACGCGATCGGATAGCCAGTGGTAGAGCAGTCAGCAAGAGGGAAAATAAAATGAACATCACCGAATCAACAGTTCTGGAATTGCCAAAGATCGATCCAGCAGAGATTAAACCCGGAGAAATATGGTCGATCGCTCGGCGCACCTACAGTCCCTTAGAATTTGACAGGGACTCCGAACAAAAGCTCTACCCAGAGGCGGCCCGTCGCGAATTGAATGGAGAAGCTGCACCCCGTTACGTGATGATTGTCACGGAACCAGAGTTAGATCCAGCAGTCTCGTGGCGCATAGTTTCCGTCATGTTGCTCTCAGAAAAAACAGACTACATCAGCGACGTAGATATCTTGATACCCTCGCAAATATCGGGAGTCGGGCAAGATTTACTGGCCGAGACTTGGCAGGTGCTACCCATGCTGGATTGTAACTTGTCCCGTCCCCTAGGGCCCAGGCTATCCAGACCTATATATGATGTCTTGCTGGATGTGGGAGACTATTACCACGGTTTGCGCGATCGGGCACCTGGGATAGCAGAAATTGAGTCCCTGGGGCTGCAAGGGAGTGCCGTTTCAGCCAGAGAAGATCCAGAAATACAAGCCTTTCACCAAGCAGAAACAGACTGGGCAGCAATTTTGACAGTACCAGTGGCCGCCTATCGCGCCTACCAGAAGACCCTGGCGGTAACAGATACCCTATTGGAAATGGCTTTACAACTGGAACGAGAATTTCAGGAGAACTCCAGCGCCAGGGATGCGATCGCAAGTTGCGCGGTGCATCTGAGCCAATGGTTTGAGGGCATTGTGGAGACAGGGTGGCAGAAACTGGAAGAAATTGTGGGAATATCTTCAGCCAACCCAGCGTTTAACTTTAGAGGGGGTAGCGATCGCAGTGCCACCCCCAGAGACAACTCCGAGCAAATAGCCGATCTAATTAACCTATTGTCCACAACTTCCGACGAGGATAGTCTCTGGACAGCGGTAGACGACTTGCGGAAAATTGACCCAGAAAATCCGGCCTTAGGGATTAGGAACGCAGAGCCAATTAACTTAGGAGATCCACCCAATGGTAAAACTGTAGCGTTAAGCGTCGCGCTCATGCAAAGACCAGACCAAGAGATTGCCATGGTTCTGCGGGTGTATCCTATGGGAGAAAAATATGTGCCACCTGGTTTGGAACTCAGCTTACTGGATGAAGAAGGGGAAACTGTACTTGCAGCTACAGCAAAGCGTACTGACGCTTACATTCAAATTCAATTGAGCGGTGAAGCCGGGGAGCAGTTCAGTGCTAAAATTGTGCTTGGGGAGAACAGTATCACCAGAAGCTTTCTGATTTGAATTAACTGGCTATGTTGTCATCCCGCCGGGGGTGGCTAACCAGGCGGGAGTTCCAGCCCCGGACCCCCATACTTCTCAGTTAATAACTTGTCATTGCGAGGGGGGCTGACAAACAAACTATTTGTCGATCCCCGAAGCAATCCCCCCCGAAGCAATCCCCCCGTCCTATATGATATGAAAAGCGCTCTTAGCATCGTCGGTGAGATTGCTTCGGGGGGGGGGTTAACTCATAAAGCATAAGTCGATCGCGGAGTCCCCCCTCGCAATGACAACCTATATGCAAAACCTACGAAGTATTGGCCAGTACCTGGCGCTTACTTCTCTGTTAATACAATTTTAGATTGCCGATTTAAAATTAGGAAAATCGAGTTGTGTACAAATAAAAATGGTAGATAATAATAGTTTGTATGTGTTAAAATGATTGCAGGAGGTTGATGCAGAAATGTAGTTTAAGAGTCAGAGCGCAGAATAAAAAATGGAGAATATAGCAGCAGATTATGACGGTCCCTGGAAACAAGCACTGATGGATTATTTTCCGGCCTGCATGGAATTTTTTTATCCAGCAGCCTATGCCGACATAGACTGGGATCGGGGCTATGAAATCCTGAATACAGAGCTGCAAAAAATCGTTCCGGAGGCCAAAGTAGGTAGGCGCGTAGCCGATATCTTGGTCCAGGTATACCGCAAGAATGGTTCGCCGATAAATGTGCTGGTGCATGTAGAAGTCCAAACTGAATACGAAGTGGACTTTCCCAAACGGATACATACTTACGAAAGCCTGATCGAATTGCGCCACGATGCGCCAGTGGCCAGCTTGGTAATATTCGGGGATGACAGACCAAAGTGGCGACCTAAAAAACATGTGTCTAAAATTTGGGAAAACAAAACAATCAGGTCCTATCGTGTAGTCAAACTGCTTGACTACCAAAACAAATGGTCTGAGTTGGAGCGCAGCACCAATCCTTTTGCGGTGATGGTGATGGCCCATTTGAAGACAATGGCAACGCGCCAGGATGCCCAGAAACGCTTGGAATGGAAAACCAGAGTAACCAAAGGGCTGTTGTCGGCTGGATATAGCGAAAAAGAAATTCGCAGCCTGTTGCGGCTAGTATACTGGATGATGCGACTGCCAGAAGGTCTGGAACGGGAATTTCAAATTCAACTCGATCAATTCTTGGAGGAAAAAGAAATGCCGTATGTAATGATGCCTTGCGAACAAGATGCAATGGAACGGGGACTGTCCCAAGGACTGGAACAGGGATTGGAAAGGGGATCCCTGCTTTCCCGTCGAGAGGACATAATCGATATCCTAGTTCTGAAGTTTTCTGAAGTCCCCTCCGAAATAGCCGATCGCATCAATAAACTGTCCGATGCGTCGGTGCTGCGGGAGCTTCTCCAGCGTTCGGTGACGATCGCCTCTCTATCAGACTTCTCAGAGGTGCTCGATCGGCTTGTGGTGACAACGGCAGAAGATAGTAGTTCAGAGCAGTATAACTAACTGTAAGTAGGAAGATCGCCCGACAGCTATGGGCGGGCGATCGCGAAAGATCGTTTTTTTGTCGGAGAAAGAGATGCCTTATAGAATGATGCCTTGCGAACAGGATGCAATGGAACAGGGATTGAATAGGGGAATCATGCAAAAAGGCCGGGAGAATATAATCGATATCCTGGTTCTGAGGTTTTCTTCTGTACCCTCCGAAATAGCCGATCGCATCAATAAACTGTCCGATGCGTCGGTGCTGCGGGAGCTTCTCCAGCGTTCGGTGACGATCGCCTCTCTATCAGACTTCTCAGAGGTTCTCGATCGACTGGCGGTGAATGATTCGGAGGCGGGCTCGCGGGAAAGCTAATTTTTTTTGCAATTGTGGAATATGGGGGAAAGCCTTGACGTTTGAGATAGTATATTGCGAATCTCGGCATTGATGTGGTATATTTAGATAGCCTATTTGTCATTGCGAGGGGGGGGATAACCGTGATCAACTTATGCTTTATGCATTAACCCCCCCGAAGCAATCTCACCAATCGCATATCACAGTAATATGAGAACTGCTATATATGGTATAAGAATAATAGGAGGTGTGTCAAAATATGGAATCCATGACTACAGCAAAAAACTTCTCCGGTCAAAATCTCCAAGGTCGTTCCTTCAAAGGTCAAGACCTAGCGGGTGCAGACTTTTCCCACGCCGATATTCGCGGCGCCAACTTCACGAAGGCAAATCTCGAAGGTGCCAACTTCAGCCATGCCAAAGCTGGACTGCAACGGAAATGGGTTATTGGACTATGTATCCTCGCGTTCGTTCTATCAAGCATAGCAGGGGCTGCGGCTGTAGGCGATAGTTCTTACCTACTCAAATATCTGATTCCCAATGACAAATATAACCGGGAATCCAGTATAATCCCGACGGCGGTAAACCTAATAATAAATATAGGATTCTGGGGTTTCATCCTGCGGAATGAAGTCGGAAAAGCCCTGGGATGGAGCGCTGCTTCCGTGGCAGGTTTTCTCACTCTAGTGGGATTTGTATCTTCCTGGGGAAGCGAGTATATTCCATGGGTACAACCATTGCGGTCTCGTTATTTTATCGCAGCAATATCTAGCGAAAAAAATCAATCGCCAGTGGCAGCTTTAATCGTGGAAATGCTTGTTTGTTCGATTGCAGCGATCGCGGCGGTTGTGGCCATGAGTTTAGCTATGGTGTTAGCGGAGCTAATAGCTGGAAAGAAAACCAAAAGATTAGCATTGATTTGGGCTCTAGGAGTTGCGATAATCGGAACGGGAAATAGAACGAGGATTATGTTGCGCGGCGCTCGCCCGCGCGCCGAACGCGGGGTGTTTGCCTATTCAGCCGAAGAATTTGTTTTTAATATAGTGTTTATCGCAGTAGCTATAGCTCTGGCAGTAGCTGTAGTATATTTAACTAATTACGTGGCCAAGAGAGTTTTAGCAGAAGATGAGCAATACATCATCCTCCGCAAACTAGGCATTGCCATTGCTGCTATAGGAGGAACTAGCTTTCGCGGCGCCAATTTAATGGATGCTTGTTTTAGTTCCGCTATACTTCCTACCACAGATTTTAGAAAGGCAGATAGCATCAGAACTTACTGGATCAAGGCACAGAAGCTAGAATGGGCAAGAGTAGGGGAAAAAACGCTCTTAATTAACCCCGCAGTGAGAGATTTATTCGTCACGGGAGATGGCGAAAAAAAAGATTTTGCAGGTGCGAATATGAGAGGTGGGAACCTGATAGGGGCAAACCTCAGCGATGCCAACCTCAAGGAAGCAGATCTCAGCGAATCACTCTTACAGTATGCCTGTTTAGAAGGGGCAAACCTATCCCAGGTGCAAGCAATAGGCAGTGATTTCGCTCATGCTCGCTTAACTGACGCTTATGGTTTGGGCACCTGGAATATTGACAGCACTACTAACCTGGAAGAAGTGGATTGCAAGTGGGTTTATCTGCTAGAATACCCCAAGGTGAAAACCCGCGATCGGGAGCGTCGTCCCAGCAGCGGCGAGTTCGGCGAGGGAGAATTTACCAAACTCTTCCAAGAAGTTTTAAGTACGGTAGATCTAATTTTCCGCAATGGCATCGACTGGAAAGCCTTCACCTACTCCTTCAAGCAGGTGCAAGTGGAAAATGAAGACACGGAACTGACCATCCAAAGCATTGAAAACAAAGGGGATGGGGTAGTAGTGGTGCGAGTAGAGGTGCCCCCAGAAGCCAACAAAGCCAAAATTCATAGCGAATTCAATGAAACCTATGAAAGGGCCCTGGAAGCCTTAGAAGCGCAATATCAAGAAACACTCAGGGGAAAACAGGAGCTGCTCGATCGCAACGTCAACATGATGGAAATAGTCAAGCACCTGGCCCGTCGAGAGATTGAGATCTATGAAAAACCCACGCCCGCAGGCCCAGCAGCTTCGGGAAAATTAGTCATCTTGAAACTCGGTCCCGGAGACTTTGACAGAGGCTTTCCCGTCACCCTCCAGATCGGCGCGGAAGGGTCGCCCCCCTCCACAGAGAAGCAAGGCAACTTACCCCCAGCACCAGAACTGGCCAATTGCTATAGCCAGTGGCAAGACAAATATCGCAAACTAAACATGCAGCCCCGCATCAAAGCTAAAAAGACGCAGAAGACCAACATTTCCCCGATCGGAGAATGCCAGGAATTAGCCAAAGCATTGCATAGCAGCCTGAACGACTGGCTGAACTCGGCAGAATTTCGACCGGTGAAAGACACCCTGCTACAGAAACTCGACCCCAGGGAAGAAATTCGGGTAATAATTCAAGCGTCCGACATGGGACAGCGGCGACTGCCGTGGCAACTCTGGGATCTATTTACAGAGTACCGCCAAGCGGAAATCGCCTTAAGTACGCCAGAGTATGACATTTCCGAAACACCCGCCCGAGAAATCCTCAGAAGCAAAGTCAGAATCTTAGCAATTTTGGGCAGCAGTGAAGGGATTAACATCCAGAAAGACCGAGAACTGCTAGAGCAATTACCCAACGCCGATACCAGATTTTTAGTAGGGCCCACCAGGCGAGAAATTGACTTGCATTTGTGGGACGACGCCGGTTGGGACATGCTGTTTTTTGCCGGACATAGTTCCACCAAAGAAGACAAAGGTTGCCTGGAAATCAACGAGCAGGATAGCATAGAAATAAACGATCTGTACAACGCCTTGAGAAAAGCGGTAGATCTGGGACTAAAACTAGCCATATTCAACTCCTGCGACGGCTTAGGATTAGCCCGGGAACTAGCAGATTTACAAATCCCGCAAATTATCGTCATGCGGGAGCCGGTATATGATGCGATCGCGGAAGCATTCATGCAGGATTTTGTCAAGGCCTATGCGAGTGGAAAAACCTTGTATAACGCAGTCAGAGAAGCGAGGGAAAAATTGCAGGGATGGGAAGAAGACTATCCCTGTGCGAGTTGGTTGCCAGTAATTTGCCAGCATCCGACAGCAGTGCCCCAGACTTGGGCCCAACTGCGAGGACTGCCAACAGTTGCACCTCCCAGAGAAGAGTTATTAGAATTGTTAGCGTCCTTAAAAGAGGCGATCTTCGCGGCGACGGAATTAGCACCGGTAGATCAATACCATGCTGTGGAACAAGTAGAGGTATTAGTTAAAGGGGCGATCGGGCATCTGTCGGAGACACAGCAAGCCCAGAACCGGAAAGCAATGACCTATTTGCGAGGGGCGATCGGGCCTTTAACATCTGCGAGGGGCAAAGAATGTGCGGCATTGTTGCAGGCGATCGGGCAGCAATTCCCGATCGAATAGCCAAGGTCCAGTAATTAAAGACATAGATAGTCGTAAATATAGCCAGTTTTGTCAAGATATAAAATACTTTCAGACGCTCCGGGAGTAGAAGGGAGCAGGGAGCAGGGAGCAGGGAGCTTCTCAGAGAGAATATGTCAATTAGGAGCGCTATGCACAGATGTTTAAAAATGTCGGCGTATTATTAATGGACCGATGCTCTAGCAACAAGGTATATTGCTGGTGGGGTGGGGTGCGGTCCGATCGGGGAGGTTGGGGTGATGAGAAATCTCCAGGACATGAGTGCGGCAAAAATAACTTCTGCGAGTGCGGGCATATGTGTGATAACATATAAGGCAGGGGTGAAGCCCCAGTTAGTCGCTAACAGTATCAAACAATCAGGAAATTTGTAAAGATGAAAGAAGAGCTTGAAAAATTTTTCCAGTCAGCAGATGTGAGTGAAGACGGAAAAATATCAATAGAGGAACTGGGTCCGGCAATGGAAGCAGTGGGTGTCAAGCTGCGTGCCGATGATGTGAAGAAAACCATTGCAGCATACGATCAGTCCGGGAGTGGAGACCTGAATGTGGAGGAGTTTACAAAACTGATGTCGGACATCATGAGTTTGAACAGTGCTTATGAAAAAGCCTATGAAGTATTTAAGGACTTCGATGGGGACAATGATGGGATAATCACGAGGGAGGAAATAAAAGAAGCATGTGAAAAAACGGGCTCAAAAATGAGTGAGCAAGAATTGGCAGAACTGATCGAGCAATGGGATGCCGATCAGAGTGGACAAATCAATTTTGATGAATTTGCCAGAGTATATGTTTGTCAGTATGGCTGGTAGTAGTGATGTAGTAGGGATATATGGGTTGGGTAAGTAGCCCAAACCCAACCTACGTAAAGCATGGATGGAAAGAAACTTTAGATTTTCTTAAGCTTGGCGCGTCCGAATTCATAGTAAGATGATACCACGTGCTCGCCAGGAGATTGACTGATATGGCAGAAAACGCTAACACAGAAGTACATCATCAAATTGCGATCGTCGGTGGCGGGGCAGCAGGGATAACAGTTGCCTCTCAGCTATTGGTAGCTAACAAAAATTTGGATATTGCGATCGTCGAACCCTCAGATAAGCATTATTACCAACCAGCTTGGACCCTGGTGGGGGGCGGTGCTTATAAACCAGAAGATACTGTCAGGGATGAAAAACAGATGATTCCCGATCGGGTAACATGGATCAAGGACTATTGCTGGGAACTCGACCCCGATAATAATAAGATAATTACCAAAGAGGGGAAGCAGATAACATATGACTATCTGGTCATGTGTCCGGGAATACAGATAGACTGGGACAAGATTCCCGGGTTGACAGAAACCCTGGGCCAAAATGGAGTTTGCAGCAACTACGCTTACGATCAGGCCCCGAAAACTTGGGAGACGATCCAGAAATTTCAAGGCGGGACGGCGATTTTTACTTACCCGAACACGCCGATCAAATGCGCAGGTGCGCCCCAGAAAATAATGTATTTAGCTGATGAAGCTTTTCGCAAGAGCGGGGTGCGCAGCAAAACCCAAATCCTGTATTGCATGGCAACACCAGGTATTTTTGGAGTGCCCGCCTATGTGCCGCCGCTGATGGAGATAGTGCAGCGCAAAGAGATCCAACTGAAAGCAAAGCACAATCTCAAGGAAATTAAAGGGGATAGCAAAGAGGCGGTTTTCGACGTGACAACGGATGAGGGCACCGAAGAAGTTACTATCAAGTACGACATGATTCACGTCACGCCACCCATGAGTGCCCCGGACTTTATTAAGAATAGTAAGTTGGCAGGGACAGAGGGAGCAAGTAAAGGCTGGGTGGATGTGGATAAATACACCTTGCAGCACAAGGTTTACCCGAATGTATTTTCCTTGGGGGATGCGTCTTCCCTCCCGACTTCCAAGACGGCGGCGGCCATTCGCTCGGAAGCGCCTACTTTGGTGCAGAATTTGCTGTCGGTGATGGCATCCAAATCCCTGGAGCAGCAGTATGATGGCTATGCTTGCTGTCCCTTGATTACGGGATATGGTAAGGTGATATTAGCAGAGTTTGATTATGACAAGAAACCCATGCCGTCATTTCCCCTGGATCCGACAAAAGAGCGCTACAGTATGTGGTTGCTGAAAAAGTATGGGTTGCCTTTTATTTACTGGAACCGGATGTTGAAAGGGAAACAATTCGAGAGATCGATCTTCCAGAAGTCGTAGTAGTCGTAGGGTGGGCATTGCCCACCTTATCGATCGGTTCATTCTACCTCGATCGAGACATTCCATCTATCCAAAGTAATACCGAGAGTTTGTTCCAAGCGAGTCAAGTCGTCGAGATAGGAAATAATCGCATCCAGTTCCCGATTTCTGGCCCTCACTAACTCATCCTCGGAGTTCAAAACATCTACAAGTCGCGTTCCTTGTACTCCCAAGCGCAGTTTTTCTCGCTCATTCTCAAATTGCTGTTCTGACAATTCCCTAGCTTTGCGGGCCAGTTCTACCCGTCTTAAATTAACCTCAATATCTCTAATCCTATCTTTGACTTCTATTTCTAAACTTTCACGGGCCTCCTGCAAATCTATCTGGGTTTTTTGCAGGTTAATGCGCCTGCGATTAACATCCTGTTTTTCTTCTTGCCGTTGCCTGCCGAAGTCGCGACGGAATGTCAGTCCCGCCCTCAAGTCGGTGCGGTTGTCGATGTTATTGCCACTATTTAAACTGTAGCCGATATTTAAGTTTAAGTCCGATCGGGCGCGGTCTTCTGCTAGCAAGAGATCGAATTTCGCTGTTTTCTGACGGAGTTGCGATCGCAAATAATCGGGGTTATTTGCTAAAGCTACTTCCAGCAACTGACTGGGTTCCAGAGAAGTTGGGGACTCTAAGTCGGGAGTTTCCCCTGCCACAAGTTGTTGAGTGCGATCGATATCGAGAATCTCAATCAGATTTGAACGGGCGGCTTTCAGTCCATTCTCATTTGCTAATAAGTCCACTTCCCGGTTAGCCACATTCGCCTCAGCTTCCACAATATCAACCGGTGCCCGCCTGCCCGCCTCCACAAATGCTTTGGTAATTTCCAATTGCCTTTTCGCACTTTCCAGGGCCAGTTGCCCAATTTTCAGTTGTTCCTGGGCCCGCAGTAAAGCCCGATATCTCTGGATCCCATTGGTAATGGTATTGATGAGCGTGGATTTTAAGGCTAAAATATTATTAGCTTCGTTCAGCCTAGCAATCTCGATGGAAGCGCGGTTAACATCAATCCCAAATCCCCTGAATAAAGGTTGCTCAAAACTCAGTTGCAGGTTCTGAGTTAAGCTATTTTCATCGACTCCACTCAATGCGTTTGTCTCTTGATTTTGCCCGGTACCTCTCCACTGCACTCTCAGTTCTCCACCTGTAGGTATCCGGGAAGAAACTTCTGCTGATATCTCAGCATTCTGAGTGTCCGTGTTGGTCGAACCCACGGCGTTGCGACGCCCATCTATTGAGAGTTGCGGCGTCAAGTTGGGCACAAATATATCTTCTGCTATTTCTAGGTCTCCTCTTTGGACTATCCTATCCAAGTAGGCATTTTTGATGTCTCTGTTGTTTTCTACCGCTAAAAAGACTACATCCTCAATGGTCAATTTGACTTCCTCTGACTCTGCTGCGGGTAACTCCTGTTTTAATAAGCTGGGTTTTCGGTCACCTTTCTGGGTGATGCTGATAGCTTTAGCTGGGTGAGATGCGATCGCCCTTATCATGGTACCGTTTATTAAGGCGATCGCCAGCAGAGATACAGTCTTTTTCATCATTACATTACTCCATGTTACCCCGCCGGGGGTTCAAACCCCCTACGTTCCCAGGCGGGAGCCAGGGAACGAGGCTAAAGTCGGTTAAAACCGACTAAAAATATTGTCATTTTAGCTATAATCTATCTTGTTTCCTGACTCTGGCAGGGAAAGTATATTGAGGATCTGCCTCCATTTACAATTAGCAATTTACAATTAGCAATTTACAATTTACTGCGATCGCAAAGCTTTGACTGGATCTAACCTGCTGGCTTGCAGGGCGGGAAAAAAACCAGCACCCACTCCTACCAGGATAGCAGATCCTAAAGATAAACCTGCCACCTGGACATCAAATTGGTAGGGGAGATTAAACCGATCGGCTACTATTATAGTTAATCCATGTACCGTGGCGATCGCCGCCGTTCCCCCCAATAAGCTCAAAAGCACTGCTTCTAGTATAAACTGTAATAGGATATCTTGGCGCCTGGCCCCGATCGCCAGGCGCAGACCTATTTCCGACCTCCGTTCCATCACCGTCGCGATCGTGATATTCGCAATGCCCACGCCCCCCACTACCAGGGCGATCGCCCCTACTCCTGCCAAGGCTTTGGATATCAATTCCAGAGTTGACTGCTGCTCCAATATATCATCTATATTAGTACCAATCCAAAAATACTGACCTCTTAAGCGCTGCTTTAACAGTTTCTCAACTTCATCTCGCAATTCTTCTAACTCTTCGGGCTTTTCGGGACGCAGGGCAATGCTGTTAATATTAAGTTTACCTGTCATAGCGCTATGAATCGACAGGGGCATCATTACCATCCCTTGAGGTTCTTCATCATCCACTCTAGTTTGCACTACTCCCACCACCACATAGGGTCTCCCGCGCACATAGATGCGCCGATCGATTGCTTCTCCTCCCTGAAAAAGTTTTTCTGCTAGAAATAGATCTATGGCCACTACCGAGCGATATTTTTCATAATCATAACTATTGAAGAAGCGTCCCTGTAGCAGTTTTCTGCCTAAAGTCTGCAAAATATCTGCCGAAACTGCTATAGCTTGAGGATTAGCCTGCTGTTCTTTAAATATAGTAGGCACAGAACCAATCCAACGACTACCCCCGATCGCCCGTACCCCTCGGAGTCGCTGTTGTAGAAATTCTATATCCTCCAACTTTAAGCGTCCACTCCAAATGCCTACATGAGGGACTTCTCGCCTCCCTAGTTGCTGGGCGATCGTCGCCCGACTAATGCTACCCACCTGAAGTGTAGCGCTAACTGCGGCTACACCCATAAATACTCCCACCCCTGTGAGGGCAGAACGTAAGGGGTTACTGCGCAGGGAGTCCCAGGTAAGAACAAGAATATCTAAGGGAGAGATGCTCATAAATGTAAGTCTTCGCTGTTAGCCCGCTTTGATGGTAATTAAATCCCCTCTTCGCTGTTAGTCCGCCGGGGGTTCAAACCCCCGGCTAATAGCTTAAGTGGGTTAAAACCCACTGGGAGGTTTTTTACGGAAAGTTGTTTACCTTTGATGGTAATTAATTTGTTTTAACCCCCTGGCGTTGTGGGCGATCGTTTATATGGGTCATTTCAACATTTCATGGCAAATCCTCCACCCAGCACAAACTTGTCGCCAATTCATCGCCTTGCAGCGCATTAAATAATCGCTCATCCGCCGTCACCATCTGACACTGTTGAGCAACCGCCAGCGCCAAGTAAACGCAATCATACACCGCCTGTTGCACCCGCACTGCAATTTATAGCGCTGACGACATCAGCGGTTTAGACTCGCAAACCTGTAAAGGGACCATCGCAATTTGGTTCAAATTCAATTGAGCTTCCTCTAGCCTTAAGGAACCAAACCGAACCTGCTTCCACAAAATATTTCCCACCTCTGGGAAGAAAAAATCTGGTACCAAAAGACTGTAGTTGCTGTCCAACAGGCGCAAAGCTGTCTCAGAGTGTATTTCCGGCAACACCCACTTAACTGCAATATTAGCATCAACAACAAATTTACTCAACGTTGACGATCCTCCCGCAACAATTCAGCACTATCCGGGAACCACCGTCCTTCGTAACGTTGCCGTACATTCTCCAGTCGCACCCTTGCCTCTGAAAGTGTTTCCTTTTTTTCCGGCTGTTGTTCCTTAGTCAGTAATGGTTGAAATAAAACCATCACTTCCAAGTCAATGTTTCTGACTTCTGGTGGCATTTCTACATGCAATATACCATCGGCACCTACATGAGAATGTAACTTAAGACTTTCCATTATCATCTCCTTCCGATTCCTGTTTTTTGTCCAGATCGCCCATTATCTGTTACTTTAGCATAATTAAGGACTGACTGGCATTCCCGGCGACAAGGGAGAGTCCGGTAGCGGTAACAAGACCTCTTCTCCTGGGTTAAGACCGGAGGTCACTTCCACTGTACTCAATCCTTCTAATCCCAAGGTAACATCTCGTTTTTCAGCTAACCCTTGATTATCTTTCACCCACACGAAGGACTTCTTTCCCAACCGCCCAATTGCCTGTACTGGCAATGTTACTACATCTTCCTGCTGCTGCAAAACGATCTCCACACTTACCTGACTGCCGGGAATGAGGATACCACTGGGTTCGTCCAGCAACACTATTGCAGATACCGTTGCTACTCCCGAACTATTGCTGCTAGTACCACCCGTAGTTGCCTGGGGAGACACTGTCTCAACTCGTCCCCTAAACGTGCGATCGTCCAGACCGATGACATTTATTCGAGCCAGTTGGTTGGGCTTGACTTTGGTAGCATTGAGTATGGAAAGATTCAATTTCACCAATTCCTGACTGGGATCCCCCAGAGTCAGCAATTCATCTCCCACCTGGACCACAGACCCCTTTTTCACTTGCATGTCCAGGATCTTACCATCAATTGTCGCCGTGACGATGCTGTTCAGCAATTTGGACTGGGTTTCTTGATAATCTAGTTGACTCAACTGCAGTTGACTGCTATTGTTGTTAACTTGGAACTGCGCCTTTTGCAGTTCTAACTTCGCGGAGACGATCGCATCTCTAAGTTCCCGTTCCTTCTGTTGCTGCTGAAACTGAAGACGCTGGGTTTCCAGAGTTTTGGTTGTGACTGTTAACCGCGCATCCCGCAAAGCCGATTTCGCCCTGCGCACCCCTTCCTCCTGGTCTCGCACTTCATTTGCCGCTATGAAACCCCTTTCAAATAGTGCTTTCAGTTCTTCTAGCTTACCTTCTGCTGCTGCTAGTTCCTCCTCTTTCTCCGTCACCTTCGCCCGATCGTTTGCCAGATTAAGTTCCTGCTTTCTAATCTCCAACTGTTCGGCACTCATCTGGGAGTCAAACTCCTGAAGTTTCCGTTCGGCAGTTTTGAGTTTTTCCTGTTTTTCGACAACTTCCTGACGACTTCTTGCCAGAGTAATTTCCTTTTGCTGAATCTCTAACTGTTTTTTTGTAAGGATAGTTTCTCGCTCCGGGTTGCGCAGGATAACCAGTTCCTGACCTGATTTGGCCAACCCTCCCAACTGCACCCGCACCTGCTCCACTACCCCTTCTGCTGGTGATTTTAATGTCTGTTGACTGCCTAATTCTACCGTACCACTTTCATTAATTGTGTCTTCAATCCTGCCCAGCTTGACATTAATGGTCGGCACTGAGACTGGTTCTGGGGAGCGATCGATCGCCAGGCTATAGAGTAATATACCCCCAGCGGCCAGTGCGGTTATAACTCCTGACCAGCCGAGCCATTGCACTCCACGCTTGAATTTCTGCTTACTCAATTGTTCCATCAAGAGAGGCTCGCGACTCCCTCTCATTATCTAACATATTTGCCTCGCCGTCAACCCTTCTCACCTGCTCCCCACGGGTGTGGTCAAAAGTAGTTGATCGCCCGATCCCCCCCAAACCCCCCCTTCCAAAAGGGGGGGCTCCGGAAGCCCCCCTTTTTAAGGGGGGTTTGGGGGGATCGGGGCAACTGGGAGGGCCCTAGA
>JBFRWI010000176.1:0-30674 GCA_051439505.1 Hormoscilla sp.
GCAGTAGACGCGATCGGCAAATTAGTATCGGAAGCAGTCACGGGTTCGCCATCGGGAGTTAACAGTAGCGAGGTGTTAGCCCAACTAATGGCACCCACGCAGTCGCAACCTCCAGAACAGCCAGAAACGACTTTACCACAGCAGCAGGTACCTGTTGGTGACAAGAGCAAGATTTTTATAGCAGATGACGAACTGCGAGAGGTATACAAAACTTCGGCATCAGAACATTTGCAGAAAATTGAAGCGGGGCTATTACATCTAGAAAAACATCCCGACGATGCTGAAAGACTAGAAGAAGTCCTGCGATCGGCCCACAGTCTGAAAGGAGACTCCCGGATGCTGGGGGTGAAAGATGTGGAAACCGTCGCCCATCAGATAGAGCATGTTTTAGGTAAACTAAAAGAAGATCAAAATGCTCTACAGGGGGACACGAGCGATCGCCTCTATCGAGCATTAGACGCGCTCTCCAAATTAGTATCGGAAGCAGTCACGGGTGTACCATCGGGAGTCAACACTCTACTGGTGTTAGCCCAACTGATGGGAGCACAGCCACAAAAAACTACTTTACCACAGCCAGAGGAAACATCATCGACGGAGAAAACAACTTTACCACCAGAACGGGTGACGACATCAAAGCCGAAAATAGCTTTACCGCCAGAACAGGTTACGACATCGAAGCAGAAAACAACACCACAACAGCAAGGTCCAAAGGTCGCATCGCCAACTCAACATTCCCAACCGGAAAGGGTAATTCAGAACTACCGCATCGAAAGCGTGCGGGTGAGAACCCGGGATCTAGATGCCTTAATGACTCAAGCAGGGGAACTGACTGTTACCAAAATTAGGATAGGGACGCACCTGGAGCAAATAGAAGAAATTGTGACTCTGTGGGAGGAATGGAGTCGCCAGATAAATGCCAATAGATTTGCCGTTGACGGTGCCGTTGGCGGTGCCGTCAGAGATAATTTTCAGCAAGAGAACGAAGAATATCTGGAAAGTCTGGGCTCCTTGGCGAACCAATTGAGAAAGAGGGTATCAGAAGATGTGGCCAGACTGGAGGCGATCGCCAGCGAGTTAGACTCGGGAATTCGCACCCTCAGACTCTTGCCACTATCAACAATTTTTCATCTATTTACTCGGGTAGTCAGGGACTTATCTCGCCAGCAAGGGAAACAAGTAGAATTAGTAATCGAAGGGGGAGACACTAAAGCAGACAAGCGCATCCTGGAAGAAATGAAAGATCCATTGATGCACATGATCCGGAATAGTGTCGATCATGGCATCGAGACTCCCGCCGAAAGACTCAAGCAGGGGAAACCGCCCACAGCCACAATTAGATTAAGGGGTTACCAAACAGGCAACAGTATCATCATAGAAATTGTAGATGACGGGCGGGGTTTAGACCTAGAAGGGATTAAACAGACAGCCTTAAGGAGGGGTAACTGGTCTCAAGCGGAACTAGATGCTATGACACCCAAGCAAATTCAGTCCCTAATTTTCGCCTCGGGTTTTTCCACCCGGAAAACTGTCACGGAAATTTCGGGTCGGGGAGTGGGTTTAGACGTAGTGCGCGCCAACATTGAGAAACTCAAAGGTAGCATTGAGGTAGAATCAACTCCTGGAAAAGGATGTAGCTTCTGGATCGCTCTAAGCACGAGTCTGGCAACAACACCGGTGCTAATTGTCGGGGTAGACGGCAGACCCTACGCCTTGCCAGTAGAATTCGTGGAAACAACCCTCCTGATAGAAGAGTACGAGATCTTTACCATTGAAGGTCGGGACACCTATGCGATCGATGGCGAACCCGTATCCCTAGTGAAACTAACAGATTTGCTGGAATTAGGAAAAGGATCGTCGGGCAGAGAGAAGGAAGAAGACGAACAAATGTCTTGTATTATCATCAAAGTAGGTCAAGAGCGACTGGGACTATTAGTGGACGACCTATTAGACGAACAGGATGCGATCCTCAAACCCCAGAGTAAGTTACTCAAGCGAGTGCGGAACGTTACGGGCGCTACCATTCTCAGCACGGGGGAAGTTTGCATCATCTTAAATCCCCAAGATTTGCTCTTATCGGTACAGAAGCAAACTGCACCCATCAGAAAGGCATCCGTCCCAGTAGCAGTAGTAGAAGAGAAGAAAAGCAAACTAGCTATTCTGGTAGCAGACGACTCCATTGCCATTCGCACCCAGGAGAAGCGCATTCTGGAAGCAGCAGGTTATGAAGTAGTGACAGCAGTGGATGGCTTGGACGCATACAATAAATTGAGAACCCGTGATTTTGACGCCGTGGTATCTGACGTGCAAATGCCGAATTTGGATGGTTTATCTCTAGCGGCTCGAATTCGTCAGCATAGGGAGTATAATGAATTGCCAATAGTGCTCGTCACGTCTCTCGCATCAGATGAGGATAAACGTCGGGGTGCGGAAGCAGGGGCCAACGCTTACATTCCGAAAGGGACTTTTAGTCAAGAGGAACTGGTCGAGACCTTGAGGAGGTTGGTTTAGTTGCAACTGGCAAACTGCTTGTCAGAGAAAATGGGTGATGGTCGAAACACCGGTCACAGCACTGATGGCTGATGGCATGGAAAAATGGCTCCCCAGGACCAATGTGATGAGATCTTGACAAAATTGCTGCAAGAGGTCATAATAGAGAAGATCCCGATTGAGAGAAATTGGGGCAACTGCTCATTTTCTGCAAAAAGGTAATAGGGGTGTGGTCATGCATTTGTTGCTCGCCGGGATCCCCCCCCAAACCCCCCTTCCAAAGGGGGGGCCTCAAAGCCCCCCCTCGTTACCTGGCTCCCGCCTGGTAACGCGCGGGGGTTTGGGTGGATCCGGCGACTGGGGAATCGATATTTTTATCAACGGGTTTTGACCACACCCAGGTAATAGCAGTTCCAACCATTGGATCGCTTTGTTAATCAAAAAACTCCTGTAACAGGAGTTTTACGGATCTAACCCAGGAGATAAGTGAGTTAGGCAATCTAGATAAGAGCTAGGGAATCTGTCATAGATTATGTACAGAAAATCAATCTGCTAGCTGTCGCAAGAATGTGGTTATTACTTTGTGGAAAACATGCATATGAACATCGAACCGAAAAAAATGCGCTACTATGGCGGGAAAGACATAGACTTGCTGCCCCAGTTGTCAAAACTATCAGAGGGCGATCGCCAGGGAATGAAAGCTGTTGCCAAGGTTCTGCCATTCCGAGTCAATAACTACGTAGTCGAAGAACTAATTGATTGGGAAAATATTCCCGAGGATCCGATTTATAGGCTGACATTCCCCCATCAGGAAATGCTGCCTGCGGAAGATATCCATCGGATGGTGCAGCTTGAGGAAGAAAATGCTCCCAAAGAATTACAGCGGGAAGCAGCAAACGAAATTCGTCGGCGGCTAAATCCCCATCCCGCAGGTCAAAAAGAATATAACGTTCCGACCTTGGACAACTCCCCAGTAGAGGGAATCCAACATAAATATAAACAAACGGTTTTGATTTTTCCCACGGCGGGACAAACCTGTCATGCTTACTGCACGTTCTGCTTTCGGTGGCCTCAATTTGTCGGACTAGAGGACTTGAAATTTGCTACCCGCGAATCAGGACGCTTTCAAGAATACCTACGACAGCATCGGGAAGTCTCCGACGTGTTACTGACAGGGGGAGATCCGATGACCATGAAAACATGGCAACTCTCCCTGTATATCGAACCGTTGCTGGCTCCCGAATTCGAGCACATCCAAACCATTCGCATTGGCACGAAATCCCTAGCTTACTGGCCCTATCGTTACGTTACAGATGCAGATGCTGACGATCTGTTGCGCTTGTGGGAAAAAGTGGTGCAACGGGGCAAGCATTTAGCCATTATGGGTCACTACGAACATTGGAAAGAACTGGATACCCCGATCGCCCAAGAGGCCATTCGACGGATTCGATCGACCGGAGCAGAAATTCGCACCCAAGCGCCTATAGTACGCCACATCAACGACAAACCAGAGAGTTGGGCCAAAATGTGGCGTCTACAGGTGCGTTTGGGTTGCATTCCCTACTACATGTTTGTGGAGCGACAAACGGGAGCCAAAGACTATTTTGAAATTCCCCTGGTGCGAACTTGGGAAATTCATCGAGAGGCGATGCAACAGGTTTCTGGTTTGGGACGAACGGCGAGGGGACCGGTGATGTCAGCGTTGCCCGGAAAAGTGGCGATCGACGGGGTAACGGAAGTTGCCGGGGAAAAGGTCTTCGTATTGTCATTTTTGCAAGCTCGCGATCCTGACTGGTGCAAGCGGCCCTTTTTCGCCCGTTTCGATGGCAATGCGACTTGGTTGAGTGATTTGCAACCCGCCTTTGGCCAAGATAAATTTTTCTACGAGAGCCAGCTTTCCGAACTTTTGACCGTGAAGTCGTTGTAAAGCCTCGCCGCCCGATTTTTCCGGAACGGTACCCTAAGGGGCCCGGCTACACGAACAAAGCCCGCCTGCGCGGGCTAAGTAGTTGTGCAAAATTATTTTTATATTTACTCTACGTCAAACCCTTGCTCTGTGGGGATATCATATAAAAATAATTTTGCCTATCTTGTTGCAGAGGAGCGATCGGATCGGGACAGACGGATAAGCAGAATTAAGAGATAGCCTCACAAACCAGGAAACTCGAACCATTAAGCAATAACAAAGGCCAAGCTATATCTAGGGGCATAGTTAACCCAAAAGCGACAGTAGAAAAGTCCTTCAGCAAGATGCTTGATAGCAGGCGTTTGGAAAGAGGGACTTTTCTGCTATGCTGGAGCAATCGGATTTGGTGTATAGTTCCGTAAGCAAGAACAAACAGCATGAAAATCAGGAGAATGTCGGCACTGATGCTAATGACAAATGGTAATGGCCTGAGCAGCATGAGCAAAAAACCTATGGCCAGAGCCATCAGGGTTGAGGCGAAAGTGGCTCTGCTGGCAGTGGATTTGCGATCGAGGTGAATTTCAAATAGTATAGCTACCAGTAGCAGTAAAGCACCGAGACGTGTCCAAACCAAGTAATGATTAAACTCAACACTGGTTAAACAAAAAAAGAAGATGGCAAAAAAAGCGGCAAAGCTAGTGATAAATTGCTGGGATGATAAGCTATGTGTGAAGCCAACAGTAGCAACTTGGCGCTGGGTACGCAGCATTTGAAACTGGTGAAACAAGCCGTACCAGGTAAATAGGAACAGGACAGCATTCAGAATGCCAAAAAAGTGAAACTCCATAAGCTAAGTGGTCATCAGTGGTTAGTGGTCAGTGGTCGCGGCTCACCATCCAGGGTTTGTCAGTCCCAGAAGTTCCCCGCTTCAGCTATAATAGGATACATTGCTGTTAAGGGCTGAGCATAACTTGCTGTTCCATCCCAGGGGTACCGGTTGTGAAGATGAGTCGCCCGATCGCCGGTCGCCAGAGATCGAGGCAGTTGCAGGTTGAGGCAAATGGTATGATAATAGTCAGGAAACTCGGCTCTTCAGTACTTAGTATGGTATTTGGGCAACCTATTCAGGCGCTCTCGCCTTGCTGCGCAAGGCTTTGAGACGATCGAATGCCAGTAGTGGATAAAAATTAGGTATAGCAAGTCGCCAAAGCCTTACATAGCAATGGTTTCGGGGATTTTTGAGCCGGGAAATTGCAACCCAAGTACCGAAGAGCCGGAAACTCAAAGAACTAAAAGCCGGTTATGCAAAAAAAATTAACAGAAGCTGACACGGAAACCTACTACAATACGGTGGAAATAAAATATAAAATTCCCTCCGAATCCAGATGGGAGCAAGCATTGGGTGCGGGAGCAGTTTCCAGAACGAGGCATGGCCTACCAAAAGACTGGGAATGCAGTTGTAGCTGGGGAGATTGGATGGTGGTTTTATCTTTGTAAAAAGATTTAAGCTAACTACATTTACTGGTAAGATATGCAAATTGATTGGAGGGAGTCCAGATGATTCGACAAGAAGATGTTGTGATTGTTCTGAAGAACGGCGAACCACTTAAATACGGTCGCTCCGAATATCTCAAATTTCACGAGGAACTTTCGTCAAAGGATCGGGAAATTACCGTGCTATTTCAAGACAAACCCGCGTTTGATGTCCTGGTTTCCAAAGGGGTTTTTAACCCCTACGGTGGCATGGCGGCTCAAGCGCATTTATGAGCGGGGTTCTCAACGAACAAATTCACGTTCAGGGGAAAAAGGTCTTGGATCTCGGATGCGGTTGCGGAGTCATAGGTTTGTGCTGCATTCTCAAAGGTAGCACAAAGGTATTGTTCTCGGATCTCCATCCCAATGTGACGGAGATCGCCAAACATCCCCTGATCCGAGCATCAGATGAGGTGAAAGTACAAGATTTGTGTGCGGGAGAAAAAGACGCATCCTATGATTTAGTATTTATGTCGTTTCCCAGCCGAGCGATCGATCGACCCATGGATCCGGACTCCTACGAAATAGGAATCTTAAGAAACGACGATCTGGTTTTTCGGGCGATCGACCAGGTGGGGCGAGTCTTAACGCCTGGGGGCGAATTTGTGTTCTTTTACCGCGTCTTCAACGATCGCTTCCCTCTCTATCTGGAAGTGATGTCTCAATTAGCGAAACACTTCGACCTCACCACACTCAAACTGCTTTGGTACGTTGGGGAAGCAACAGGACATGGTCTGTTGCTGTCCGTCGAAAAATATTCCTAACGATCGAGACAAGAGTTGCAATATCAGCTTTTAGAAAGGCTTCCAGATTTCGGAAGCCTTTTTCCCGATCGCTATGCTGGCACCGGTACTTTTCCAGCATTCTTTGCTTCTGTCGGCAACTTTCTGAAGCGTTGAGGTGATTGCAGGTTTTTCGAGTCGCCAACTTGAGCGAAACGGAACTGCCCATCAGACACTTGCTCGTAGGTGAGATATTTGGTATCAATGCTAGCTGTCCAGAATCCCGCAAAAATCGCCGGGTCGTCATACCGCAAAAGACCTGAGAAGCGAATCGTTTCCCCTTGTGGCGTTCCCAAGATCGGAGAAATCACTTCATGAGTAGTTGGAAAAATTATAGATGGATTAACGGCTTTGACCTCGTAATACAAGTTCTTAATATTTGCGCTATATGCTAAAACGGATTCTGGCTTCATCGCCAGAGATTGAGGTGGTAGGAACGGCGGTAAATGGCTTAGAGGCATTGGAATTGATGACGAAAGTTCATCTCGACGTAATTTGTACGGGACTCGCGCCAGAGGAAGTTGAGGGTGGGGGCCAGAAACTGGGTTTCGCAGGAGTTACCAAATTTCTGGGTTTCGGCTAAGTGCAACTATGGAAACAAAGCAGTTATACTTACACCATGCAACAGAACAGCCACCAGTTAGAACAATGGGTCAAAAGATTATCAAAGTATTGATCGTTGAGGACTCACCAATAGTAACGCTCCTCCTGAAACGAATTCTGGCTTCATCGCCGGAGATCGAGGTGGTAGGAACGGCGGTAAACGGCCTAGAGGCATTGGAACTGATGCCAAAAGTGCAGCCCGACGTGATTTGTACGGACCTGCACATGTCCAAAATGAATGGATTAGAATTGACCCAGACAGTGATGGCGACTACTCCTAAACCTATTCTAGTAATTAGCGCTTCGGTGCAGAAAGAGAATCACGAAAATGTGTTTAAGCTGCTAGAAGCGGGGGCGGTGGATATTTTCCCGAAACCAGCTGCGGGTTTGAAGTCGGATTACGAGCGGGCGGCGCGGGAGTTGATCGGTAAGATAAAGATCCTGTCAGGAGTGTCAGTTTTCACTCATCGCCATCGCCAGTCTCAAGTAAACAGCCAGTCTCAAGTAAACAAGTTGAACCAGAAAACAATCAAGTCTCCTGTACAGAACGATCTGGTTGTGCGAGAAGAAACTAGCTATGACTTGCCTTCCGCTTTGTTCGGGGACCGCCAAAAATCATATAATATAATAGCGATCGGGGCATCGACAGGAGGTCCCCAAGCATTATATAATATATGCAGCAAATTACCCCCGAATTTGCCAGTACCTGTAATTTGCGTACAGCACATCAGTGAGGGTTTTTTGCAGGGATTAGTAGATTGGTTAGCAGGTGGCTGTAAGTTGCCAGTCCGCATTGCCTTAGCGGGAGAGTTCCCCAAACCAGGAACGATTTATTTCTCGCCCGAAAGGTATCATTTATTGTTGAATGATAAAGGGAGATTTGTCTATTCTCATTCCCCGGCAGAGGGAGGACATCGCCCTTCTGTAACGGTCATGATGAAGTCTGTGGCGCAGTTTTATGGTAAAAAAACTGTGGGGGTTTTGCTGACGGGAATGGGTAAAGATGGGGCAGACGGAATGCAGGCGATCGCCCGTGCCGGAGGTTTCACCATTGCCCAGGACGAAGAAACCTGCGTGGTGTTTGGCATGCCCAAGGAGGCGATCGCCCTGGATGCGGTCCAGAAGATTCTGCCCATAAGCGCGATCGCACCTCGGCTATCCCGCTTAATTCTTAATTCTTAATTCTTCCCCAATAGTAGATAACTCTTTTGCCAAAACCCTTGACAATTACCATTAAACCATCTATCTTAATAATAGCAAGTTCAACAGAACCTGGGGGTGGAAGCATGAGGCAAATAATTTTGGGTTTCGATCCCGGACGCGATAAGTGCGGTATCGCTGTTATGGCCTCCGACTCCCAACAAGTATATTATCATCAAGTCGTCCCCGCTGCTGAGGCGATCGCCACCCTCCATCGCCTGCTTCACCAATATTCTGTCTCCTTACTGGTCATGGGCGATCGCACCACAGCTAAAGATTGGCAACAGCAGATTAATAGCAGTTTACCTCAACCTCCCCCGATCGTTACTGTCGATGAGCACTACAGCAGTCTGGAGGCACGCGATCGCTACTGGCAAATGTACCCTCCCAAGGGACTAACGCGCTTAATTCCCCAAGGAATGCGCCAACCGCCCCGTCCCGTAGATGATATTGTTGCTATTATTTTAATTGAAAGGTACATTGCTAATTGTTAATTGCTAATTGCAGAGGATGAAGTGCGCGTAGCGAAGCATACTAATTGTTAATTGTTAATTATTAATTGACTATTTTCCATTTTCCCATTCTCAAATTTGAGCGCGGATAGTGAAAGAATAATCTCCACCAGGTTCCAGTTGATAATCCTGCTGTTCTAAAAACCGACATAAAGGTTCTTGAATTAAAGCACGTCCCAAAGAAGGTTTAACGTACAATTCTCCCCGGCGAAAATTCCACTGAAACTCCCACTGATAGGACTCAGCTATCACTTCCCCTTCCATTTTGCCTTGCATCCAGGATTGTGATAATACCCGGACATAAGCAGTGGTTTCGGGTAAACTTCGAGAACTCATTAATCTTCTGTACGTGTTAAATTGCGACTATTGTAGAGACTCATCGCCTTTTCGACACCTTGTCTGAGACTTAATTCCACCGCATCCACTGCTAATTGGATTACCTCAGACATTAACTCCGTTTCTCGGACAGAAAATTTCCCTAACACGTGAGCGATCGCATCTTTCTCACTGGTTGTGTCATCCTTGTGACTGCCGATGCCAATCCGCAAGCGGGGAAAATTTTGGCCGGACAGATGGGCGATCGCGCTTTTCATGCCATTATGGGAACCGGCGGAACCCGACAGGCGCAGACGCATCCTCCCCAAGGGCAGGTCCATATCATCATATATGACCAGGACCGATTCCGGTGGCAGCTTATACCAATCTATCGTGGATCTGATGGCCTGTCCCGATCGATTCATATAGGTCTGGGGCTTCAGCAAGCGGATTTTGCCAACTGGGGCCAGAGTTGTTTCCCCGTACATCCCCTGAAACCGCTTCATCTCCGATAGGGAAATCTGCCAGATCCGCGCCAATGCGTCCACAACATCAAAACCGACATTATGACGAGTGCGATCGTATTTGGCACCGGGATTCCCCAAACCGACGATCAATTGGGGAATCACTTTTGTTTGAGCACCGGTATCTTCTGCCATTTATCCTGGTTCGGAAGTCTTATCTGAGGCCGATGCTACCACTTCTTGGGGCTGAGACTCCGATAATGGCCGGCGTTCATCTGCCTCTAATTGCGCTGCTTCCCGCTTAAACTCGTTCTCGAACTCCTTGGAGGCATCCTGGAAGCCACGAACCGCTTTTCCCATGCTGCGACCGATTTCTGGTAACTTTTTCGGGCCAAATATCAATAGGGCCACCACCATTATGACCATAATTTCCGGCAAACCCATGCCAAAAATGTTCATCTGTACCTCCTGGGTGAGATTGTCATGCTTTCAGGATAACCCGCCTGGTAAGCAATTCAAAATTCAAAATTCAAAATTCAAAATTGTGAAAATCTTTGAGCGCACGGGTTTCAGCATTTGGATCCTAGCAATTTCAATGCGCGACAGCTTAGCGCCTGGCAAAAAGTTATCTCGTTCCCAGACCGGTGTCTGAGAACGAGAGTCCAATGCTAAAGTACCGGCAACTAGCTGCTTACTTGCCCAAGCTGGACCAATCCACCGACAGTCCATCCAGGATCAGCGAGGAATTGTAGATTTGCAGGATAATCAGCAAAAACACGAAAAACAGCAGCATAAACACGGCCATCACCGGGGTGGTGCCCCAACCGGGAGTCACCTTACCGTACTCGGAGTTCAGCGGCCTGAGGATATCTCCTAATCTGGTTTGTTGTGCCATCCTATAGTCCCTCTCAAATGAGATTGGTGTAACTTTTTGTAATATTATAGATTATAGAGTTTAATTTTTTATTAAGCGCATGGAACCCGCAACTGTTGTGGCTATTTCGATCGCCGTCGTTCTGATCGGCATCACGGCCTTCTCAATTTACACCTCCTTCGGGCCCCCCTCCAAGCAATTGAGCGACCCCTTCGAGGACCACGAAGACTAACTAACTGGTGAGGTGGGCAAAGTATTGTCCCATCCCGATCTGGCACGGTGTGGGGTTTCACCCCCCATCTTGTCTCTCACATTGTCCGTAGCACTGGCGACTGACCACTGACTAGCCGGCGAGACGTCCGCCCTACGTAAGGTAACGCCGTGGGAGCGGGTGCATCTGGTATGCACGACTCTGAACTGATATTGTCGCCCAAAAATGCACCGAGCCCCTACGGATATATTTGCGCGGCATGAGGATGCACTCGCCTCTTCCCTGGCTAGGGGCTGGCCTTTTTGACCGCCAAACTGACTATTTTACTCTGCCCGATCGCCCTCTTCCCATCTGCTGCCTCTGTTAACTGCACGGGTCGTTCTAAAATATCCACAGGCTGAATAATTTCTAGATCTAGATCGCTCGATAATAGCATATCTGCATCTTCCCCGTGACATTCATAACAGCGGATAATCCAGTGTCGGGGGTGATCTTCTGATTGTTTGAATGCCATCAAGACTAGATTTTCTGCTTGTAAGTCCAAAAACTGGCCGACGGCGGGTAGATTTTTCTCATTAGCAGATTCAGTTGGGGGCAGCAGCATTATTTGTAGTGGTAGATTTAACTCATAACCTCGCCGTACTGTCCCTGCTGACTGCCAACTGCCAGCATGAGGATAAATGGCATAGGTAAATTCATGTTCTCCGAGATCGGCCTCTGGGTCAGGCCAGGTAGAACCCCGCAGCAATGTCAAGCGCAAGCAGTTGCTGCTAGCATCATAGCCATATTTGCAGTCATTTAACAAGCTTACCCCATAAGCATCATCTCCCAAATCAGCCCATCTGAGGGCAGGAACTTCCCATTTTGCTTTCTCTCTAGGAGTCTGGGGTTTGGTGGGGCGGCGAATGTGACCGCAGGGAATTTCATAGGTGGCATAGTCCGCTTCTAGGTTCAGGGGAAATGCTGCTTTTACTAATACGTGACGTTCTTGCCAGTCCACCTTCGTGGTAATCTTTAATAGGGGCGATCGGGCATCAAGGATATAGTCTTGCACGAACTCCGACTCACCCAGGTGGCGGACTACTCGCACTCGTTGTTGGACTTCTCCACTTGCAAGCCATACAATAGATTTTAGCGCAGTCCCGGGTAAAGGATGCTGGGCATAATTGGGGTCAATATTCCAAGCATCCCAATATTGACCGCGATCTTGGAAAGCTTGCAGTTGGTTGCCATTCCCCTTAAGTATTTCCCGTTCCTCGATCTTATCAAAGATGCTGCTTAAATCTCCCGTTTCCGGGTCAACTACCACCCGCAAGGCGGCATTTTCCAGAACAAAATCTGTCTCCACCCCCGCCCTAAAGGGTGGGGCTACAGGAACGAAGCCCGCCTGCGCGGGCTGGGGAACGAACCAAAATATTCTATAACCTAGAGAGGGGATATCCTGGGCTGCAAATATTATTTTATCTCCTTGCATCAGCACCGGAATTTTGTTTCCTAATATATCGTAAATATTCCCATTATTTATATTTTTTGGTAAGGAAAACGCTACCAACTCCGACCTTGACCAATTCAAAGGATTAAAAATTATCATGGGTTGGGCATTTTTTTGTGGCGCTGGTGGCAGAGTGATTTGGGATGCGATCGCCCCCAAAGACTGCTGTAGGATCTCCTTTCCCACTGCCGTGACTTCTTGCCAAGCACGATCGGCATCCACATATACCTGGGGAATAGAAGTTCCCGGTAAAATATCATGAAATTGGTTAAACAGCACCTTTTTCCAAGCAGATTCTAGTTCCTTTTGGGGATACTTTACATCAGCGACAATTGCTGCTATGGAAGCATAAAGTTCTGCTTGATATAATAACTCTTCACAGCGGCGATGATAAAGTTTTTGGTCGCCATGGGTAGTATAGCAGCCGCGATGAAATTCCAGATACAACTCATCATTCCAAACCGGTATTTGTTTCTTGAAGCCCGCGCAGGCGGGCTTTGTTTCTGTAGCCCCACTCTTTAGGGTGGGGGTTCCCAGAGAATGCAGATAGCGGTGTGCCGTGGTAAATTCCAGATCTGGAAAGAAAGGAGACTGCTGCCATCTTTGGGTAATTTCTAACATATCGCGAGTGGGACCGCCACCATGATCTCCCACACCCATCAACCAAAGGGCATCTGCTAGACCGGTTTTCGCAGTCAAATCAGTTGCATAGGAAGCCATTTTCACAGGATCGAAACCTGAGCCAATATTAGCAGACATCAGACTCAAGATTTGGCTGCCATCGGGTGCTTGCCACCAAAAGAGATCGTAAGGAAATGCCGTCGTGTCATTCCAGCGCAGCTTTTGGGTGACAAAATATTCAATACCCCCTTGCTTGAGAATTTGAGGCAACTGCCAACAGAAGCCAAAACTGTCTGGCAACCATGCTACTTTATTGAAGATGCCAAATTTTTCTTCAAGGTAGCGCTGACTGTACAGAACTTGTCTAACAATAGATTCTCCATTAAGGATGTTCAATTCTGGTTCTACCCACATCCCGCCGACAATTTCCCACCGACCATTTCTCACTTGCTGTTGTATAGCAGCAAACAAGTCGGGGCGATCGGCTTCTATCCAACTGTAGAGGGCTGGGGTAGAATGGCAAAAGGTTAAATCGGGAAATTCTTGCTGTAACTTCAGTACAGAAGCAAAAGTGTTCTGGGCTACGGTCCAGGTCTCTTGCACCGGCCACAACCATGCTAGGTCTAGGTGAGCGTGACCTAATAAATTAATTTTACCCCGGTCTATGTCTGAGAACGTTCCTCGCATGTTTTCGCGTAAACTAGAGAGCGATCGCCCAAACCTGCAAGCATCAGCAACCCCTAACCAATCAATTTCTGCCACTGCTGCGGCCAATATTGCTAATTTTTCGGGAGCAAAGGTTTTTAAGTATTGCTGCAACACGGCTATTTCATCGGCGACAAAACCCGGTTCTATGCCATTGGTAGCTTCATATAATAAGACCGATCGCACCAATGCCCCCTCGTCATGTCCGGGACTGACCAGGCGCAAGGCCACCGAAAGGCGATCGCCTGGGTTTACATTCCGACTCAACAGCACCCGAACAGAGGAATCAAACAAATCGCCGCACTGTACCAGTTTACCATTCACAAAAATCTCGGCAGCTTCAGCCCACCAAGTCAGGGCCAAGCGCAGGGTTAACCCATCTAGGGGATATCCCTGTAGGTGGGAGGGAATTGTCAAATCTTGAGCCAGCCACAAAACTTGACTTCCCCCTGGCCATGGGATATGATTTTTCTCATTGAGACCCACCGTTGCCCATTGTTCTGTGGCAGGTAAATCTCGATCGCCATCGCCCGATCGCCAATGGCTGATAATGCTAACTTGAGACAATTGGCGCAGCTTGTCAATAGCGGCGGTAATTGCGGCGACGTTTTTATCTTTCACGGGTCTAAGCTTCTCGTGGTTGTTGTGCTAACATAGCAGACAAGGTCTGGCCTAGTAATTAGCGATCGCTTGCCATTCCAGGACCGCAGATGGTGGCAGGCGCAAAGTGATAGACTCATTGTCTATTAAAGGGATATGCAGCATCACCCGCCCAGGACTAGGCAACTTCAATAAAACATCACTCAGATCGTACTGACCGACATTAGGTGCGGGGGATTTTTCCGCGAACATATCTGGTGAGGTGAATTCTTTACCCTTCTTGGTAGTAATAAGCAAAGGTTGGGGATGGGCTATTTTAGCCAGACCGGGAAAACCCACTAACCGCAAACTGACGCTAGCGATCTGACCTGCTTTCACCCGTTTGAACAGAATTACCTGCCAGGAATTACCGGCCCGATCGCGCCAACTATGCCGAGATTGATAAAGCATTTGTCCGGGGGCTTCTTCAATGGTGCGGATGGAGGCGATCGTCTCCCGTGGCATCAGCACATTAGCAGCAGCTTCTTGAGTTGTCAAACTGCCGAGACCTCCATACAGTAAGACGAGGCATAAACAAAGTAACAGCAGCCGCGATAATATTCTCATCGTCAAATCCTCTCATGACTCATTATTACTAGGGGCGTTGCCAGGGGTACAGGGAGTTTGGTAACCATTAATTATCTGAGGATAAATATTGATGGGATACTGGTTTCAACCAGGGGGTAGCACCAGGTCTAGTGGCAAGCAACTCTATGGTACTATGTTAGGGTACAGGTCACGTAATCATGCGGGTTTAAGGCCGGAACATCTAGACCTGAGATCGGGCGGGTGAGTAACTGTCACTTCTCACGTCCAACTAGGCTTTGCCAAATGACAGCACTAGGTTTCGCTGCCAATGCCGCCTGTCGGTTTCACTGACATTTTGTACCATTCTCAATTAGTCTCACGGCCCGCCGTGGGTTAAAGCCCTAAGGCTTTTAACTGTGGTTTTTCCCTCGTTCCTCTCCGGGGAAATCCTTATTTAGACAATGCTGTCCAGTGGGTTTTAACCCACTTAAGCCTCGTTACCTGGCTCCGCCTGGTAACGCCAGGGGTTTTAACCCCTGGCGGGCTGGCGGGCTAGCGGGCTGGCGGTAGCATTTGGGAAATACAGCCCTAGCATTTGGGAAATACAGCCCTACCCCTTCAGATAGCTATAGCGCTTCCGGGATACCGATCGCCGGGAGACACGCCCCGGCGGACCATCGGAAAAGACTCCACACAATATATAATGATGAAGGACTCCAACCGGTTGCTACCGGATGTGGTCATGGGTCAGTCAATATGTCTCCTGGCCCGCCGTGGGTTTTAACCCACGGCGGGCCAGGGGAGGCTTATCGAGATTGGTCTATACTTATCACCCGCCATAATTAATTATGAATAAATCTAAGCCACAAAAATTACTGCAAGGGTTAGACATTTGCAAATCTCTGGTTGACTACAAGTATCAACCCACTAATCTTACCTTTCAGGCGATCGAGCTTTTTTGCGAACATCTGCTACAGAGTTACGGCGTTTGACCGAAGAATATGGGGCTGCCGTTGGTGCAGCATATAATGCTGTTTATGAATACGCAACCACTGCCGACAATGGTCGAGTAGGAACGAGGGGTAAATATAGCCCGCGCAGGCGGGCGAAGGGATCTGTAGCCGGACCCTTTAGGGTTCGGGCGGCAACGCAAAGGCTCCAGATGCACCCCGGGACAATTCCTACACGGTTAGGTAAAATTAAGCAAATGGCTGGGGTTCGCGGCCCGAACCCGCGAACCACTCTCAATCAATAACTATTATGTCTGACCCTGGTCCTTATCAAAGCAGATTATTAAACTTGCTGGTACCCCAATATCGCCGGTTAGTAGAGAAGGGCGATCGGGCGATCCGACAGATGAAGGTAGCAGCGTCCTGGGCGGCGCAGGTAGTGATTTACCCAGTCTACCTGCTATTGCAAACAACCAGAGTCGCCTTCCGGCAGCTGGGACAAGCAGTCAAATCACAAATACCGCAATTACAGGCTACTGTTGAGGCTGCCGATGGGTATGATGTGGATACGCCCATCGGCCAGGTGCTGCAAGCAGCGCTTCCTGAAGTTGGGGAGTTAGTATTAACCCCTGACCTTGTCCTTTCGCAGTCGCCGAAGCCAAATGGGGTGTGGTCAAAACCAGTCGATCTTTCATGGGCCTTCCCAGTCGTGGGATCCCCCCAAACCCCCCTTAAAAAGGGGGGCTTCCGGAAGCCCCCCCTTTTGCAAGGGGGGGTTTGGGGGGGATCCGCCGCTCTGCCAGTAGATCCCAGGGGCGGGTACAAAGGACAAGTGATTCGGGGCCTGGCCACAGAGTTGACAAGCAAAAATCTCGTCTTAGTCACGGCGGACAATCAGGAACTGGATATATTCACTGTCGGGCAGCAGAAAGAACTACAGCAATTAATTATTTGGCAACTGGCTAAATATCGGCGTCACCAGCGGCAGATGGCTAGGGGCAAAAGACCTCCAACCTGGGGTAAGTTAGCGAAGAGCAAAACTACCTTACTGCCGATTCGCCTTTTCGGGCAAATGATGGCCTGGGAACAGCAAGGCACGGTGGCACGGACGATCGACCTGTTTGGTGAATCGAGTTTAGTATATCAGCCCAGAACGGAACCCGCGCCAGCAGAACCAGAAGCGATCCAGAGCGATCGCAAGCTAGATAGCTTCATAGCCGCTTGGGAAGGTAAAATGTCCTTCCGAGGGGAAGGTTCGACCCAAATAGAGCGGCAAACAAGGGTTGGGACAGAGTCTCCAAGCCAGACATCGGAAGTAACAGATGGTAGTGAAAGAGAAAAACAGAATATATTGGGTCTGCTGGGAGCAGCGATCGCCTACTTTTTTGGCAGTCAAGGCCAGGAACTGGGTGCTGAAAACTCAGTGGAGGTGAAGCAACTAACAGAGAGTAGTTCTGGGCAGTCCGAAAAGAAAGAAGCAAGTCCTGTATTAGCAGCAGGGGGATCCCAACGGCTAGCAGCAGAAGGGTTCTGGGGATGGCAAGCAATAAAAAATCAAGTGGGGAGACTCCGGAATGCTCGGCAGTTGTTACGCTTAAATAAACAAGAGGTAGCTGCGGAAACTGGAAAGCAGATTGAGTTGGAACGGTCCGAGGTAAAGGCACTCGGGAACTCCCAGTCGGAGGAAGTAACGGACGATATTTATGGGGAAAAATCAAATATTTTAGCTATAATTGGAGCGGCGATCGCCTACTTTTTCGGCAACAATAGAGGAGACCAGAACCTGCCAGGGTCAGCCAATGAAAAAGTGCAGCAACTGACAGGAAGTTTCGAGACTGTCCAGTCCGATCCTAGCAGGAATAGGAGATTAACAGGAACAGAAAAGGGGCTCCCATCTATCCTGGGCAAGTCATTCTACTTGGGGCGGCCAGACCAAACAGAAGCCCAAGGTCAGACCGGCTCTTTGGAAGTTAGCGGTAGTTCGCAAAACCAAGCAGAGGACTGGGTAACCTGGAGCGATATATTTTGCACCCCAGCAGGAAGGGGGGGGAAGCTAAAACCAACCCCTGGACAAGCAGCCCCAAATATGGTAAAGGGCTACCAGAGGAAACAAGCTGTCCCACAAGCAGGCGCTGCAACAGCTTCCGAAGACCGAACCCCGGTAGCGACAACAGTAAAGGGCCCTCTACTCGACCAGCAGGCTTTCGGGGATAACATATATATACAGCTCACGCCAGACTGGATAGAAACCCCGGCCACTCCCAGCGGCTATGTAAAGCACCCCCTAGAAAATATCTTGGAATGGCTAGACCGGGGGATCCTGTGGTTGGAAGATCGGGCGATCGGGATCTGGAAATGGTTTGTCAGATAGTAGCAATGGGGAAATTTTTCGGTATGATAGGGATTATGGTCTTTTGGAAACATCCCTATGCTGACGCTGAAAATCGTTGTGAACATCGTTGTCCTCTTCTTCGTAAGTTTATTCGTGTTTGGATTTTTGTCCAACGATCCCTCCCGCAACCCCGGACGGCAGGATATGGAGTAGACTAGCGGTACCCTCATTTTCACCCAGACCAGGGTAAGTATGAGCAAGGGCGGGCGACTGGTTGTCGCCCGCTCCAGCTGCCACCCGAATCGCGCTCCCGAGTCGCACGCTGATACGCCCTCCAGTGCGGCGCGCTCCGAGTTGCATGGTCGGGGGCGGCGTATGGAGTTGCTTTGTAGAACTAAGCTGTCGTGCATTTAATTGCATATGCCTACGCCTGCGATTCTTGTTCTGGCGGTACTTTCCCAATTTTGAATTCTGAATTTTGAATTTTGAATTGCTTATGCCCTACCTCCCAGTACCGCCGCCGGAACAGCCTCCGATAGTCTATAGCTTACCGCCAGAGTCCGTTAGAGAACCGGCGGTAAGAGACATGTTGCGGGCTGCGGCACCAGGAACGGCAAAACTTCTCGGACCACCGATGAGAGTCAGCTTACCAACCCGGGACGGTGCGAGACTAGAGCCGCTGGAGGTGACTCCGAACCAGGAGGCGATCGCCCCAGAACTGGAGCAATCATTAATTCAATTAACAGCAGACCAGCAAGAATACGACTCCAAACGGCAAGTATTTACAGCTTCGGGGAATGTGCAGATGAAGTTTGGAAATGCGCTGCTCAGGGCTGCTGCGCTGCAAGTGAATTTGGTAAATAGAATAGCAGTGGCAGAAGGAAACGTGTCTCTGCTCACAGGAGAGCAGCTGTTGCTAGGAGAAAGGTTTGTGTACAACTTTGTACGGGGAACGGGGGTGATATCGGCAGCGAGAGGCTCGATTTTTTTGCCCACAACATCCGAAGACCTGTCGGGGGATTCACCGACATCTTTAGATGCCACCACAATAGCAACGGGAACGGTAGGGGAACCCCTTGGGGCAGATGGACCTCCGGAAAATGTCATAGGCGCTGGTGGAGTGAATGTCGGCGGTGATGGCAACATCCCGGAAACAGGATCGGGGATCAGGCGCTTGCGCTTTGAGGCCGAACAGATTGACTTCACGCCTGCGGGATGGGAAGCTACCAATATCCGCTTCACTAATGACCCGTTTTCGCCACCAGAAGTAGAACTGAGGGCAGATAGAGCAACTCTCACGAGGATCTCGCCCTTACAAGATGAAGTGAGGACAAGCAAAGCTCGCTTGGTGTTCGATCAACGTCTGTCTGTGTCCCTATTGCGAGATAGATTGCTCATAGACCGCAGAGAAAGAGAAGCATCAATAGTAAACTTCGGTTTTGACGGTAGCGACCGGGGAGGACTGTTCGTAGAGCGCAGGTTTAAGCCGATCGCCACCGAGAAAATATCATTGAGCTTAACACCGCAGTTTTATCTGCAGAAGGCGATCTCAGAGGGAAAATTCACCGACCTGAGCATCTACGGACTGAAAGCGGATCTAAACATGAAGCTAACGAGCAGTACCTTATTGCGCGGAAAGGCTAATTTTGTAGGTTTTAACGATGTCGGAGATACCGCCCGTGCCAGTCTGCGGGTAGCTCAGTCTATTAAGGACTATACCCTGACAGGAGAATATAGCTATCGCGATCGGCTGTTCAACGGCTCCCTAGGATATCAAACCGTGCAAAGAAGTATCGGTGCAGTCCTGACATCGCCAGTGGTGCAGTTAGGAAAAACAGGCATCAATTTCAACTATCAAATTGGCTATCAGGAGGTGAACGCCAAGACGGACCGCCGCAGCTTAATTGACGACCCCTTCGATCCCGAAGAGAATGTCACCTTAAATCGCTTTCAAACCAGCGCGACCCTGAACCGGGCTTTTTTTCTCTGGCAGGGGGAGGCCCTACCGGCAACGGCTGAAGCAGGATTGAAATATACGCCAACACCAGTGGTACCATACATCCAGTTGATTTCCAGAATTGTGGGTACCACCAGTACCTACAGTAATGGAGAAAATCAATCCTCCCTCAAAGGATCTATTGGACTGCAAGGACAATTCGGTCATTTCTCCCGTCCCTCGTTTGACTATACGGGCTTTACTTTGCTGTACTCTCAATTTATAAAAAATGGTGAATCGCCCTTTAAGTTCGATCGCATTGCAGATGTCAGAGTCCTCACGGCCCAACTCAATCAACAGATTTATGGGCCATTTCGGTTGGGGGTGCGAACGACGATCAATTTGGATAATGGTGAAGGTCTGAGTACCGACTACACCTTGGAATACAGCCGCCGCACCTACTCCATGAGCTTGCGCTACAATCCAGTGCTAGGGCTTGGTGCTTTCAACTTCCGCATCAGCGACTTTAACTGGACTGGTAGAACTGAACCTTTTTCTGACGAGGGAGTGGGTTCAGTAGATGGTGATGTAGAAAATTGAGCATCTGAGTTGGGATCGGCAATGGTATAAGGCATGACAAAAGTAGCTGCGGAACTATCCCAATTGGTACCAATAGAAATCAGGTGGGGCTCCCGGAGGAGTAGAACTCCACAAGATGCCAAAATAGCATGTCAAAACCAGTGGGATATACCAACTTCAAAAGCCTTAACGGAAGCGGCTGCCCTGCTGATTCATTATAGCTTTGAGCTATGTGGCGAAACTGTCAGTACATTAATCGATCGCCTCAGAAGTGACGTCCCGTCGGGGTGGGTGCGCTTAGCGGTGATTGAGGCATTGTATCAAGGACGCTACAAAGCTATTTCGGTTGAGCAGATCTTGGTCTTTTGGCATCGGCGGGGTCAGCCAGTATGTCATTTTAACCTGGAATTTGAACGTATTGTTTGCAGCAGGATACCTTTAGAGATGATAGAGCCAGAAAACAAGATCGAACAGTTGGCCGAACTCCCGGCAGAAATGGCTCCAGCCGAGGCATATGTCTATCGAGATTCATCAACGGAACTACCCTCCAAGTTACCAGACAGTCCTGGCGATCGGGCAGGGACGCTGAACCTAAAAGCATTGGCTGCCCCAAGATGCGAAACTAACAATCTCGAACCCACAAGCAACAGCCAGCCCTTATCCTCTCAGCAGGACTCTAAGTCCGAGCCGATTAGCCAATTTACTCCCGCAGATTCTGATTTTTATGTCAAGCTCAAAGCTGTGGCTTCACCCGATCGAGACCTTTGATTAAATTAGGGAAGTCAGCATATTCACTGAGATTCATCGGCAAGGATGAAAATTTCAATTATCTTTGTACATAATAAAATATCGTAAGAAGTAAAGGTGGAGAGGGATTGATGGATCTCGAACAGGATCGTAAACAATGCTTAGAGAAGCTAATCTGGGCGACCGCTCAGTTGCAGGTGGAAGTGGCGGAGGCGAAACAACTTGAGAAGATAGCCGAGCTAATTGTCCAAACAATGACTGGCCCTTGGCGCTATTTTCATACTCCCGAGCACATTTTTGAGGTGGGTGGGTCTGAAAATGCCATTGAGGTATTGGCAGCATTGTTTCATGATGTCGTCTACGTGCAAGTAGATCAGAGTGTAAACTTCAACCTCACCTACTACATTGCGCCTTTTATCAAGCAGGTGGGGGAAAAGTTGGTGATTCTAGAGTCAGCTGAGTTGCCCAAGGATGTGATGTTCGAGATGGTGATGTCTGTCTTTGATTTTGCGCCGGGTCAGGTGCTGTCTCCAATGGCAGGTCAAAATGAATTTCTCAGTGCTCTTGTGGGTGCTAAGGTGTTGGAAAGGTTTCTCAAACCCGAGATATTAGTTCAGATCGTGACTTGTATCGAAGCAACGATTCCCTTCCGAGTAAGGTCTCCCGAAGGTTTAACTCCTAGCCAGCGCCTATACCAACGCTTACAGTCAACCAATAGTAAGTTTAACCTGAAATTGACAGATGCCCAAATGCGATCGGCGGTGAGGCAGGCAGTGCGATTATCGAACCGGGATGTCGGGAGTTTTGCTAATCCGAGTGCTGCCGAGTTTTTGGACAATACTTGGAGTTTGCTACCCGAAACCAACCACAATCTCAAGAACTCAACCACCTACACGGTGCATCAGTACCGCATGGCCCTGCAAAAGATGGAAGGGTTTATGCATTTTCTGAAACCGGAACTGATTTTTAATCAGTTCGACGGAGAGCCAAATGGTGACAATTACCGCAGTCTGCTGGCGAAAGCTAAGAATAATATTGAAATAGCGAGGATTTACCTGGGAAGCAAACTGGCGTCGATCGCCATTTTGGAGGCTCTGTCTCTAAGGTTTGGGCAGGATATTCCTCTTTCCACTATGGTGGCAGGAGGATTGCCCGAACAGGAGGGAGATTCATCAGATAAGTTGTCAGATATGCTGCCAACAATTGAAAAGTGCTATGAACCCAAAACGGAGATTGAACGTGAAGTATTGAAGTTGTTGGAGGTGGGACGAACCAAAAGTTCAACTTACGATATTAAAAACTCACCATTAACGACATTTATGGTCAAGCATATGGGGTTTGACGAAATTCTCTATCAGTTGAAGCAGGCGAAGGAGTTCTTTAAGGGCAATATTTCGGCTGAAGATTTTATCTCTGGTTGCGACCCTCACGTGATCGAGGTGGTGATTAATGGAGTCCTCAAGCTGTTTGATAGTCGCAAGGCGGCATTGTGTCGCAGTTGACAATGGATAATAATAGGCGTTGCACAATGATGGCACGATTGGAATAGTTGTCGAAGTTTTCAGGTGAGACAACAAGCCCCTCGCTCGGAATCTGCAAAATGGTATCATCCTCTGTGCAACAGCCTTTTTTCCCGAGTGGGAAATTTTTTCCAATTAATTGACATGGAAATCCGTCAAAACGTTAACCTTTATTATCGATCGCATCCTTGCTATCCTTGAAAAATAAACTGCAACTGCTCAAAAACCTCAAAAGAGCCATTGGTTTAGTCTGGCAAAGCACCCCCCTTTGGACAGCCCTCTCGGTTATCCTCTTGCTAGTGCAAGGCTTGTTACCTTTGGTCTCCCTCTATTTAATGAAGCTGTTCGTCGATGCGGTTACTGCGGGCATCGGGGTTGGGATCTCTGCTTTCCCCGAGGTGCTGCTGCTGGTCATTCTTGTAGGAATCACCGGCGTAATTGGCGATTTATTTCGTTCTTTATCGGGGTATGCCAGCGCCGCTCAATCCCAAATATTGACGGATTTTGTCAATGATATTCTGCACGCTAAATCGATTGAACTAGACTTGGAATATTACGAAAATGCCAATTTTTTCAACGCCCTGCATCGCGCCCAGCAAGAAGCTAGTTATCGCCCCGGGCAGATACTTAACAGTTTGGTGCAGTTGGCTCAAAATGCTATTTCTTTAATGGCTCTGGCCGGACTGTTAATTTCTCTACATTGGTCCATTGCTGCGGTATTATTGGCGGTGGCGCTGCCTGGCTTGTTAGTGCGTTTATTTTATACTAGCAAGCTCTATCGCCAGCAGCGCACTTGGACTGCTAAAGAACGCCTTGCTTCCTACTTTCATGTGATGATAACTCTAGAGTCCTATGCTAAAGAACTGCGGCTGTTCGATCTGGGTTATCTGTTTCGCCAGCGCTACCGAAACCTGCGGACCTCTGTTCGTCAGGAAAAACTCGCCCTCGCTAAAAGGCAATCGATCGCCCAATTTACAACTCAAGCAAGCGGCACTCTTGCCGTTTTTGCCGCTTGCGGTTTTATTGCTTATCAAACTATTATCGGACAAATTACCTTAGGCAGCCTGGTGATGTATTACCAGGGATTTCAACGGGGTCAAGGCTTTTTACGAGAATTGCTTGCCAGTCTTGCCCGTTTGTATGAAAATAGTTTATTTCTCTCTCATCTTTACGAATTTCTGGACTTAAAACCCAAAGTTACCCACCCAACTTTTCCTCAACCCGTACCCAGTCCGATCGCAAATGGCCTGACATTTGCAGGAGTCTCTTTTCACTATCCCCATAGCAGTCGTTCATTGCTGCTAGAAGATATTAATTTAACAATTCCGGCGGGAGAAACGGTGGCTTTGGTGGGAGAAAATGGAGCGGGTAAAACTACTTTAATTAAATTATTGTGTCGTCTTTACGATCCGACTAGCGGACGAATTACAATCGATGGTATAGACTTGCGGGAATTGCACCCCACAGATTGGCGGCGAGAAATTAGCGTGGTTTTTCAAGATTATGTCCGCTATAATTTGACTGTTAGAGAAAATATTGGCTTTGGACATATCGCTAATTTAACTGACGATGAAGAAATTCGCCAGGCGGCCCAAAAATCGGGGGCATCCAGCGCGATCGCCCGACTGCCTAAAGGCTATGATACCACCTTAGGCACCCTCTTTGATGAAGGGGAAGAATTGAGCGTCGGCGAGTGGCAAAAAGTGGCGATCGCCCGGGCATTTTTGCGTCCAGCTCAAATTTTGGTGCTCGACGAACCCAGCAGCGCCCTGGATGCCCAGGCGGAATATGAGGTATTTGAACAATTTCGCCAACTGATTCAAGGCAAAACGGCAATTCTGATTAGCCATCGCCTATCCACCGTGAAGATGGTCGATCGCATCTTTGTCTTGGAAAAGGGTAGAATTGTCGAAACTGGCTCCCACGAAGAATTGTTAAAGCTAGGGGGGACTTACGCGCGCTTGTTTGCCATTCAGGCCAAGTATTATCAATAATTACCAGTAGCCCAGAAACCCGGTTTTTCCAAAAAACCGGGTTTCTTAACGTCTCAACATATCCCAGAGAAAGGCGATTTTGCCTTTGCCAATTTTATAGGTTTTGAGCAACCGGATAATCCGCAGCGGATAGTAGAGAAAAAATAGGAAACTGGGTAATGCAAATTTTTCTCTGTCTTTTTCATTTATATCGACAGCAATCTTTAGAAAATATCGCACTTTACTCCATAAATTCGTTTCCCTTGTTCCCAAGAAGCTGAATACATGGGATATATAGCTATATTCCGCTAATTTATGATAAACAAACTGCTCGTGTTGCTTGGCAAGTTCTGCAAGTTCTGGAAACTGCTTGCTATGAACTGCTAGTTCTTTGGGAAGGGATATTTGCAGGTACCTTTGGGCGATCGCAATTCCTAACCAAAACTTGCGATCGCTGTAATTCGTTCCACATCCAGCAAGAATATCCTGCCAATTGACATCTGGATAAATCTGAATTAAAGCGGCAAAATCGCAGATTCTTTTCAAGAAGTTCCAATCTTCCTTCGCCCCATGTATATAACCAAGGGCGAGAGTATTTTCCGGTGAAAAGGTGGTAACAGGTCTCCCAGCAATAGATATGGTTTGTAATCCCTCAAAAAAAGATTCCGAATTGACGCGCAGATAAAAAAACTGCGGTGCGAGGCCAAAATGCAGGTCTATGTTAACCTTACCATCATGTCGCAGCATTTGAGATTGTTCAATCTCTGCTTCAAAGCTATCAGAATATTTCCCACAGTATCCCCGTTCTTTAAGCAAATCTTTAGCTTTGGGAAAATCTTTTGGGCGCACCAGGATATCCAAATCGCTGAAGTCTCGCAACGCCATGTTACCATAAGCTAATGTCGCCCAAATTGGACCTTTGAACGGAATCGCCTGAATGTCCCGTGCGGCTAATAAGTCGAGAACTTCAAATAGTTCTTTGGTCAGGAACAAGTTGCGACCGATTCTTTTTTGAGCTTCAACTTGGAGTTGCTCGTAGATAGATGGGGGAATTAGTTCTGGGTGAGTATTCTTTAGAGTTTGGTAGAAAAGCAGAAATACATTATTCTCGACTGCTTTACCCATGATAGCATCCCAATCTAGATCGTTTCGGAGCAGGTCGGCAATTTCAGCCGAGGTGGCCGTATTGAATTGGTGACGGATGCAGCACAGAAGCAATTCAGCTTCCGATCGGATGCTTCCTTTTTGGCTGATTATTTGAGTGCCAGTAGGATCTGTGGTCTGTTCTGCAATCATAGCTCAATCTTGGGCTTACAGGGTAGTCAGGTTGTTAAACTTAGTATAGTCGATCGCCGTGGCATTTTTTTGGTATGTTATATTAAATCAGGGGAATTACCCACAATTAATATAACCAGACTCTCACCATCTAGAGCGTCAGGGAACTATACCGGTTGTTGGGTTTCGTGCCTCAACCAAACCTACAGTTCCAGAATGTTTAATCCATGATATGGTATAAATAGGAAGAAAATCACAAGAAAAGCATGTTACAATTTTCATTGGATCGGAAAATATCAGCCGCACCGAATGTTATGGCTCAAGACTTGGCAGGGGAGTCGGTTTTGCTTAACCTGCAAACGGAAGAGTATTATGGTCTCGATGACGTCGGCACGCGGATCTGGCAAACCCTGACAGAGAAAGACTCCATTCAGGACGCGATCGATGCGTTGGTAGTTGAGTATAAGGTAGATCCAGAACAGTTACGGCATGATGTAGAAAATCTCATTGCAGAATTATTAGCAAATGGACTGGTTGAAGTTAGGGATTCGTAAATGCCGCAGTTTTTGGGGCCTGGACAGCCTGGAACGCTGGCTGTTGCTGCAAGCACTTCTCTTGCTACCCCTTGTGGCTTTATCCTTAAAATGGAGGGGGGTAAAGTGGACGCAAGGGGGTTTGGTTCGACTGCTACCGGCTGCAAAAATGCCCCTGCAAAATGGCGATCGCATCTCCAAAATTGTGAAGACAACTCGGATGGTGCAGTTGGCAGTAAAATATTGCCAACCTTGGGCCAAATGCCTGCAAAAGTCCCTGGTGCTGTGGGGTTTGCTGCGTCACCAGGGAATTGACAGCGAATTGCGCATTGGGGTACGACGAGAAACTAGCAATTTTGAGGCCCACGCTTGGGTAGAATGCGAAGGTTTTGTCCTCAATGACGCTGGAGACGTGCGCGATCGCTTTGCCACGTTCGATCGTCCGATTGAATTGAATCTCCCCTCTTGAAAAACTTGATGTCTGTTCAAACTGCTTTACAATTTATTCAGCAAGTACGTGCCGATGAAGGGTTAAAAAATAGACTTTTATCCCTGAATAGCAGCCCTGATTTAGAAAGTTTTGTCAAGCTTGGTGCTGAAGTCGGACTGGTTTTCACGACTGAAGAACTGGAAGCAGCGCACAAACACGACTGGGCGATGCGTTGGTTGCTGTATTCAAAAGAGGACAGGCAATGATTTCAAACCGCGCCCGAGAAAACTGTCCTCCCATTCTAAAGATGCCGTTGCTAAGGATAATCCGGGCAAACGGCGCACCAGCGTTCCCACGGCAATTTCTGCTACTAATTTAGCCAAGTGCTTGCCGATACAGTTATGAATTCCTAGACCAAAAGAAAGGTAGGGATTGGGTTGGCGTCTAATGTCAAATTTGTCGGGGTCGGGGAACTGGGCCGGATCTCGATTGGCAGCACCTATGAGACAATTGACTACTTCACCTTGATGAATGATTTGATTTGATAGTTTGAGATCGGACAGTACTGTACGGGCGATCCCCTGCACCGGACTTTCATAGCGCAGGACTTCAGAGATGGTCATTTCTATTTTTGACGGATCTGCTTGTAGCAACTGTAGCTGATCTGGATGATTCAGTAATGTTAGTATGCTGCTGCCAATTAAATTCCCGGTCGAGGAATGTCCGACCGCAAACATCATGATGCAATTCCCTAAAAGTTCTTCTTCACTTAATTGGCCCTCATCTGCTGCTTTAATTAGGCTGTTAATTAGGTTATCTTGGGCCTCAGATCCGCTGCGGCATTTAGCAATCCAATTGCGGAAGTATTCAGCTAAACCCGCGATCGCTAGCAGACCTCGTTCGTTGTCGATCGGGGTAACGTCCAGATCCGCTACTACGGACAAGTTCTCCGACCACTGCTGGAACCGGGGATGCCATTCTGCTTCTGGAATTCCCAATATCTCGAAGTTGACACCCAAGGTGAGGGGATAAGCGAGATCGTGAATAATATTCATTTTGCCCCGATCAATAACGCGATCGATCAATTCGTCAACTTGGGCCTGAATGCGCGATCGCAAGGTTTGAATGCCCGATTGAGTGAAGGGACTGCGCAACAACTGACGGATTCTGGTATGATCGGGTGGATTGCGCAGCACTAACCACAGCTTCATCAGTCTTTGACTTTCCTGACGGAGGGACAGGAATTTGTGAATTTGCTCTTGCTTTGCCGTCATCAGGTTTGCCAGTCCTCCCTCGGAACGGCCAAAGCTAGGGTTTTTGAGAACTTCGACAATATCAGCATAGCGCGTCAGCACCCAATCTTTTCGTTCGGGTCGATAGTAGATAGGATGGTGACTCCGCAGGTACTCATAGCTGGGATAGGGGTTGGCCCGAAATTCGGGCGATCGGGGATTAAAGGGTAAAGGCACAATTTCGTTTTGATTTTTTTCATTCATATTTCTCAACTACTACAATTACCTCGTTCCCAGTCTCTGGCTGGGAACGACTATTGAGAGGCTCCGCCTCCAGTTTATCAAAGCTAGATGATATCTACTCACTTTGCCAATCCTCAATTTTCAAATCCTGTACCCGACTGAATTCTCGGACATTGTGGGTGACCAGCGTTAGATCGTGTACCAAGGAGATCGCTGCAATTTGCAAGTCATAAGCACCGATAGGTTTCCCTTGGTTCGATAGTTGAGCCCGAATGCGTCCACAAATTCGGGCTGCATCATCATCAAAAGGCAGAGAAGGAAACAGTTTAAGAAAATCTTGCTGTCTCCTAATGGATTGAGTGGGATTATTGCTACGCATTGCTCCATAGAACAACTCGGCTTTTGTGACTGAGGACACAGCCGTCTCATACAAGTGGATAGATAACTTGCGGGTAATCGGAGAATCAGCAAATTTCAGGTGATGGATGCAAGCATTGGTATCGAGTAGATAAATCATATAAATTCACGCACAAGTATTACTTTCCCTCCGCAATTATTCTACCAATTTATTCGGCCTTGCGATCTAGAAAAAAATTCTACCCTCTCATTTGCAGATTCTACCTGCCAAGGATTATCTGGAGGCGGGAGCCTCCAATAAGCGCATCCGTGCCGAGTCAATTATCTCATATATTTAATAAAATGGTATTAAATCACGTCATGTCAAGTAATACTTCCTCGTACTCGCCCTGCTCTGGCCTCTCTAAATCCGGTATAGTCCCTGCTGTTTTCTGAAGTAGGTCGAGCAATTCCGGTGATTCTGGTCTAATTATAACTGTAACGTTATGATTTTTTAATTCGTCAGGAAGCTGTAACTGTAACAGCCCGTCTGAGTTAACGCATGAGTGTAAAGTAATGAGTTGCATAAGCTCCTTCCTGATTTTCTAATACCTCGTTTCCAGTTTACCTCATTCCCAGTCTCGGGCGTCTCTGGCTGGGAACGACTATTGAGAGGCTCCGCCTCCAGTTTATCAAAGCTAGGAAATGATTACCAGTCTAGCGGATCCCACCTTGAGGCAGAGCCTCGGGTGTGCGTTCCCAGGCGGAGCCCGGGAACGAGTCAATAATATTTATTATTATCAAACATTATTTGCATAGTTCATCAAATCATTCATTCTTTCTTCTCTAATCAAAGATACCCAATCAACTTCAGGCAATGGCCCTTGGTTTTTTATGACTAGAAAGCCCTCAATACAAACGAAGAGACTTTCATCTGTCTCGGTAGTTTGTTCTGAAGAAACTTGTAAAGGCATTTTTTCACTCATATTTTCTTGCTCAATCTGCTACAATATCTATGAGGGGAAATGCTTTACCCCACATGATAGGCGATCGCATGGCGATATCGACCAGACTTCTAAGGATATTCAGTTGTCCGGGAGGTTCCCGATCGCCATATACCCGATCTAGATTTTCCTTCCACAGGGCGATCGTCCGCAGGGAGGGAAAGCGCCGGTCTTCCATGAATTGAATTTTCCAGCCCGCGGACTCCACATCCCGAACCAGTTCGGAAACCGTGCAAAGAACGATCGAGCCACCAAAGGTCGTTCTATCTCCAGAATAGCCGTCCGCAGCACAACTCTCTGATAAGATTAAGCGAGACCCACGGGAACGCAGTCGGCGCAGCAGTCCAGCTTTGTTTCTAATATGGGAAATCATTTCCAGTGAGAATATTATATCATATTCCCCCGGAATGTCATCTAACTCTTCTTCCAAGTCTTGCTGCCAGACATTTAAACCCAGGCTGCGGCAATATGATACCTGTCCGCTGCTAGATGATATCCCTGTTATAGCACAATTGCGCTCCGCAATTAACATCTTGGCCGGTCCTCCCCAACCGCAGCCGATATCTAAAACCCGCGCCCCCGGAGTAATATAATCGTAATAATTCCTCACCGTTTGCCTTAAGCCGGTTTCTAAATCTTCCGACCCGCGAAAATACCCAAAATGGTAATGGAGGTCTTCGCCGATAATCTGTTTCCAGGCAGTAATTGATTC
>JBFRWI010000177.1:0-5518 GCA_051439505.1 Hormoscilla sp.
AGAGGGGGGTTTCCAGTCGGCAGCATAGATGGTGGCAAAAGTCAAGCCCACGGAGGTATTCAAACAGCGAAACCCTTGCTCCATAAGGCTTTCACGATTGTAAAGAATTATGTGAGTAATGGTAAGCGCGCCAATTGGGGGGGCCTTCCTGAAGCCCCCCTTTTTAAGGGGGGTTTGGGGGGATCCGGCGACTGGGAGGGCCGCCCGAACGATCAACGGGTTTTGACCACACCCATTCATGACTATAAATGACGCTCTCAATTAACCATTGACAATAGCGCTCCTGCGTCGCGCACTTCGTATAAGCAATTAGCAGACCTCATCATCCCGTCGTTGTGCAACGCCTATATTACTTCTATTATTTCTCCATCTGGGGTTGCCTGAAAAACGGCGATCGCATCTTTTCCCTGGGTAATTTTACCCAAGCAGCAGAGGTAACTCGGTTTTTCTTTGCTTCCAAAAAATGGGCGAATATAGCGTTTGTGTGCGTGTCCGCACAGCACTAATTTGGGCTGTAATTCCTCCACTAGGATTCTAGCATATTCGTTGCCGACTTTCCCCCAAGTGGGGTCAAACTTTTCTCTATCTTCAGGGGCGATCGCACCCGCAGGCCACTCGTGCAGCAGCAGAATATCTGCTTTACCATAGTCCAGGGCCCGATCGATGTCTGTGGCAAGAAAACCAATATAGTCAGAATTGGCACGATTGTCAATTTCCCGGACAGAAGGACGAGGTTTACCAAACAACTCTTCTTGATAAATACCCGAAACTCCCACCACCTTAAATCCCGCCAATTCAACGCAACCGACTCGACCGATGTAATGACAATTATTAACGATCTCTGCCCCATCTGGAGTAAGATCCAGAAAGCCATAGGGTTCGTGATTGCCACCTATGAACCAAATTGGATGGGTAAATCTCGCGTTTCCTTTCCAAAAATGGGGAAACTCGCCGACTTTCTTGTATTTGCTGGGAGCATCCATTGTCATCATATCAGCTAGGTGACGGTGGGGCTCGAAGTCTCCCACTTGCAGCACGAAGGTTAGGGATTGACAATGGTCAGTTTCCCAACTGTTCAGCAAGTGCAGCATACTGTAGAAGTGACCGTGTACGTCTCCTACCCCAGCGAAATATATCTTTTCTGTATTCCTATTCTTGGACGCGAGTAAACCCATGACTATCCCCGCCTCCACATTTCACGTTTCCACATATGCTAGCAGATGACGGACATCTTTGGCAAAAACAATTTTTCCTTTCAGGCGATCGTACATTCCTAAGGAGATCGGGACTTCCCGCGCATATCTGCCAGCGGGGACGCTTTCCGGTTCCCCGATCGATATTTTATTGACGCTGCTGCTAGTTAAATCTTGGAAGTCAGAAATAGCCGTCGAACTTAAATATCCACATTATCTTCATACCATCTACTCTTTGATTAATAACATCATCCTCTCGCCGAGGTAAGAGCATCTCAACTTCACCTACCCCGGCATTATATCAGAAATATTCAACTATTGCAAGCATTATCCCCAGAAAATCTCTAGATTGGTAAATTGTGACAAAAATATTAATTTGGGCTTGACTTTCCAGTCCAGACTGATTATATTAAATTCAGCGCTGAGGAGACTGGATTGACGCCAAGGCACTCATGATACCAGAGACAGACCCCTGGAGGACTGGTCCCACAGAAGCGCGATCGCACGTATATGGGAGTTACAATAATGCCCACATTTGACGAAGAATTCTACTTAGCCCAAAATCCCGACGTGGCCGCAGCAGTCGAGAGAGGGGAGTTCAGCAGCGGTTTTGAACATTTTCAGCTGTTCGGACTGGCAGAAGGACGACTGCCGGCACCGATAGCTTTTGACGAAGGGTTTTATCTCGCCCAAAACCCCGACGTGGCCGCAGCGGTAGCTGCTGGTGTCTTTGTTAATGGTTTACAGCATTATTTGCTGTTTGGACAGGCAGAAGGAAGACTAGCAGTTCCCGGGACGCCGACCCCAACCCCAACCCCAACCCCCGAGGGGATGACGGTAAATTTTGAGGGATTAAGCAATTTTCAACCAGTTGGGACGGTAGAAGGGGTTGTTACCTTCTCGGACAATGCGATCGCATTGGTTGCTGTGGATGCTGGAGGTGAGGGGAATTTTGGTAATCCCCCCAGTCCGCCCAATGTGATAGCTTATGCTGAAGATGAAGAGATTACTTTGACCGTGGCGCCGGGAGACTATCGATCGGGCCAGTTAACCTTTTTCTATTCTTCTCCTAACAGGGCCCATGAAGTGCGGGTGCTGGATGCAAATGGCAATTTGTTACCCCAGGGTTTCCTAGGAGAAAATTTGCAACCATCTCCGGTGATTTTGCGGGCCACGGAGGGCGCCAGAGACGAGTTTACCACTTGGGAAGAAGTGACGATCGCCTTTTCGGGAGATGTAGAAACCATCGAACTGGGGAGTGAAGCGACTCAAATTGGGTTTGACGATATTCAGTTGACCTTGAACTCAGATGAACCAGGCGTTGGTAGCATCAGCGGGACTAAGTTTGAGGACGCTAATGGTAATGGCCTACAGGATCCAGGTGAAGATGGTCAAGCTAACGTTACCATATATGTAGATGGGGATAATGATGGCGAACTAGATTCAGGTGAAACTTCTGTGGTTACTGATGCAGAGGGGCATTACAGTTTCACAGAGTTGGAACCAGGCACCTATGTAGTCCGGGAGGTGTTACCTGAAGGTTTTACCCAGACATTTCCTGTTGGCGAAGTCACGCAAATAGGAATGACGCCTTCTGGATTTGGTAGCGTTAACTTGGCAACGCCTGCTGGAGATGGTGGCCTGCGTCTGGAAGTCGATGCCTTTGGTGCTTTTGGCAGTTCTGTAGGTACGACTAGCGACGCCTTCTACGACCCCATTGGCAATATTGGGGAGGCTGGCACTACCTTTCAGTCTGGTGTGGCCATTCGTGTCGGGCAGCAGGTACAACGGACGTTTTTAACCACTGGAAATATTGAAGGATCTGGAAACCTTGAAGATCCGGGCTTTGTAGAAGTTATACCGACCGATAACTCAGGAATAAGCAATCGTGCTATCAGTACCTTTAGTTTTAGCGGTCTGGACTTCACCCTCACCCAAACCGTTCAAGAATTGTCGTCAGAGAATGGTAGCAGAACCGGTAGTTTGTTGACTCAAAACTATACAATTTTCAACCCGGGCTCAGAAGCTTTAGACTTGGAACTCCTCCGCTACTTTGATGGAGACTTAAGCTTCGATGGCAGTATAATTGATGGTGGCGGTCGCCTTGTAATAGGTGGGCAAGAAATTCTGTTCGAGACGGATACTGCCGGCGAAGCCACTACATCTACAACATTTATTGGCATTACTGGAACGGGAGGATCTGCCGCGCAACCAGGTCGCTATGAAATTGATAGTTTCAGTGGAGTGGCACAACGAATTATTGCTGGACAAGAACTCGATGATACGATTACAGGGGATGGAAATGATGCAGATCAATTTGTCGATGCAGGTCAAGGCTACGATCTGACGCCGGCACTTCGCAATGCCTTTAGTCTCAGTCCAGGTGCATCAACGGTTTATACAACAACTACGATCTTCGGAACGGGTGTGCCAGAAGGGATACAACTAGGAATGATTGGATCTGGAACAAACGCGCAGATTGTTGTTTTGGAAGCAGGTGATAATGTTGAAAACATCGACTTTGGAAATATAGCCAATCAGTTACCGGTGGCTGTTGATGATGCCGTGACTGCAACTGCGGGAAGTACAGAGACTATCAATGTTCTCGATAATGACTCAGATGCAGATGCAGATCCGATATCCCTGACAGCATTTACTGCTACTACCGCTAATGGTGGGACTGTTTCTCGCTTTGAGAACGACACGCCAGAGGATCTAACTGATGATGTCCTGACTTACACTTCCGCAGCAGACTTCACGGGTACGGATAGCTTTATCTATACCATTAGCGATGGTCGCCGAGGACAGGATACCGCAACGGTGACGGTGACAGTTGTTGCACCACCTAACCCAGTCTCGACTGACGATGCCACGACTCTGGGCCCTACAACTTCAACAGCAACTATTGCGGTTCTAGACAATGACTTCGATCCTGATGGTAACCCCCTGGAAATTATCGGTTTTGCTACTACTTCCGCTGCGGATGGATTAGTTGAGATTTTCGATAATGAGACGCCAGAAGATCCTAGTGATGACGTTCTGACTTACCGTCCTGCTGAAGATTTCTTTGGTACGGATGACTTTGTCTATACTGTGGCCAACAGTTTGGGCGGAACTGCCACCGCCACAGTAACGGTAACGGTCGAAGCGCCCCCTAACCCAGTCTCGACTGACGATACAACGACTCTCAGCGCTACGACACCGACAGCAACTATTGCGGTACTAGAGAATGACACCGATCCTGATGGTAACCCCCTGGAAATTATCGGTTTTGCTACTACTTCCGCTGCGGGTGCATTAATTGAGATTTTCGATAATGACACGCCAGAAGATCCCAGTGATGACGTTCTGACTTACACCCCTGCTGAAGATTTCTTTGGTACGGATAGCTTTGTCTATACTGTGGGTAACAGTTTTGGGGGGACGACCACCGCAACTGTGACGGTGAATGTGGAAGCCCCGAGGACGGGTAGTATTAGTGGGGTTAAGTTTGAAGACGCTAATGGTAATGGCCTCCTGGAACCGGGTGAAGACGGTCAAGCTAACGTTACCATCTATTTGGATGGGGATAATGATGGCCAACTCGACTCGGATGAAACTTCTGTTGTTACTGATGCTAACGGAAATTACAGCTTCTCGGAGTTGGAACCGGGCACCTATGTAGTCCGGGAACTGTTACCCCAGGGCTTTACCCAGACATTTCCCAGTATTAATATGGGGGCGCAGATAGTGACCCTGGAAGCGGGGGATGATTTGACAAATCTCAACTTTGGTAATGTGGCAAATCAGTCCCCCGTAGCAGTGAATGATTTCGCGATCGCAACTGCGGGAACGACAGCGACTATAAATGTTCTGGATAATGACTCAGATCCAGATGGAGATCGGATATCCGTGACAGAATTTACTGCTACTACCCTATTGGGCGGGACTGTTTCTGGCACTGATGATGTTCTGACCTATACTCCCGCAGCAGACTTCCTGGGTACCGATAGCTTTACCTATACAATTAATGATAGTCTGGGGGGAACGGATACGGCGACGGTAACGGTAACGGTGGGAAATGAACTGCTAAATGCGGTCAATGATGTTTCGACCTTGTCAGCGGGAACTACGGTAACAATTCCGGTGCTGGAAAATGACTTCGACCCAGATGAAAACAGGATAGTCCTGTTGGGTTTTGCCCGGAATTCCGCTAATGGCGGTCGCATCTTTCGCGACGTTAATGGCACGCGAAGAAATCGGGCGGACGATCGGTTAATTTACCGGCCCGATGGGGAGTTTGTGGGTGAAGATAGTTTTACCTATACTATTCGCGACTCTCAGGG
>JBFRWI010000178.1:0-25272 GCA_051439505.1 Hormoscilla sp.
CAATATTATGTTGAGGGCTTTGCAGGCTGTAGCCTTCAGTATCGAAGATGGAGTAATTTCCATTTCTGATGCTGATGTTGTACTTGCACAGGGCTAATATTAGCTTTGTGAGGGTTTAATACAGCACTACGTACTAGCTGCCAGGTTCTCTATATTCCGAGGCTTCCCATCTAAAACACGTATTCTATATTCTTGAAAACCGCTGTAATTTCCCGCTTAAACCAGCCTCCCATCTGGGTGCCGGTGTTACCAGCAGGAAAATTGATGATGTTGAAGTCGGCATAAATTTTCTGCATCGCCTCCAGTCCGCCGCCGTGGTACAGCCAGGCATTTTGCTGCTGGGCCGTCAGACCAAAGGGCATAGTAGTGGCAAAGGCCAGGGCAGGATTTTTGCCAATATAATAATAAGTAGTTGTGTGACCGCATTGGACAGTCCCTTGTTGGACAGCATCCAGCACTTGCAATCCCGGCACGATCTCACCACAAAGGGAGTAATGGTAAAGCGTCCGCCAGTCATGTCAGAGACCCGATCGCACACTGTTTGGGCCCCTCCGAAGAGGGTATCGAGGGACTTGGGCCAGCTAGTTGCCATCCGCCATCTGAGAGTGGGGAGATCGCCGGTAGCAGCTCTTTCCTGGGGACCGCTACAAGCTCCGATTGCTGCTACCGTAGCACCACCAAGGGCAGCGTTGCGAAGAATTGTTCTGCGTTTCATAATAGAGAAGAGAATCGCGAATAACAGTTAAACTACCACTACATTTAACCGGAAATACGATACTTCACAGTTGGCGAGTTGTGGAATTACCGGTTAAAATGAGAACCTACCCCCTCCAAAACTATTTACCCTGCTTCTGGAGGGGGAAAATGATGAGTGATTTGACCAATAGATAATTTTATGCTTAACGTTCTTGCTGCCCGGTGGGGTCGCCTCCCGGTAGTCACCACGGTTTTACTAGCTATGGGTATGAGTGCGGGGGCAGCTTTGGCGCAACTGCGGATATATAATCCCAAACCCCTGCCATTCAGTAATGAGATTTCAGATAATCTCTCAGAAAATGATATTCCCACCGGTCAGGGTGGGTTTGCCAGAGACTACGCCGTGATCTTAAAGGAGGGAGACCAGATCACCATCGACCTGACTAGCGACCAGTTTGACACGATCGTCACACTCTTGGATGCCGATGGAACGACGGTGGCGGAAAATGATGATGGTATCGACGGTAGTACCAACTCGCTGCTGTTTGCCCGGATCGGCGAATCTGGTAGCTATATTGTCCGAGTGCGAGCCTTTGGGGAAAAGCGGGGTGGCGACTTTACCCTGAAACTGACCCGCCTGCGCCCGGTTCTCTAGTTCCTGGCACCGGCGCGATCCGGTGCCGGAAAAAATTTTTTGATTTTTTTGGGAAAAAGGGTTGCCAACTCAGATCGAGAGTGTTATATTAGGTAAAGCACTAAAAAAGAGTGCGCCGGGATAGCTCAGTTGGTAGAGCAGAGGACTGAAAATCCTCGTGTCGGCGGTTCAAGTCCGCCTCCTGGCATCAGTATTTGTTGGTCATCGGCGCTAAAGAACTTTTCCTTGGCCGTCATCTCTTTTCTTTAGCGCTCTTCTTTCTTCATCAGACCTTAAACAATCGGGGTGGGAGGGAGACTCTGCACCGGTTCTCTTGGGGTGTGGTCAAAACCCGTTGATAGTTCTAGGGCCCTCCCAGTTGCCGGATCCCCCCAAACCCCCCTTAAAAAGGGGGGCTTCCTCCGGCCCCCCCTTTGGAAGGGGGGGTTTGGGGGGGATCCTCTACAACAAATGCATGACCACACCGGTTCTCTTGAAAAAAAGAGTGCGCCGGGATGGGTGTGGTCAAAACCCGTCGATCTAACGGGCGGTCCTCCCAGTTGCCGGTTCCCCCCTTCGGCTACACCCGGAAGAGACGGGTGTGGTCATGGTGGTCATGCATTACTTGTATTGGCGGGGAACGCTTTTCCCTTATGAGTTCCTGATGAGAAAAGATCGACCCACGCTATGAGAGAAGATCCTTCGATCGCCCAGAGAAGATCCTTCGATCGCCCAGAGAAGATCCTTTTGCGCTATGAGAGCAGAACCTTTTCCCTTGAGGGAGCGGCTTTTTGTCATAATTGTCTATCCGGGGCGCAATGTTGATTGTCATTTGCACCCCCTCACCCTGGAGCTGCCCACTACCGGTCAGAGTCGCTCATTGCTCTACTCGATCAACTAATGCATGACCACACCCCGCCGGGATAACTCAGTTGGTAGAATCCTCGTGTCGGCGGTTCAAGTCCGCCTCCTGGCATTTTTATCATCTTCGCCCACCAGGCTTTTTATCGGGCCCGTTCTCTCTACCACCGGTGGCATCTGTGGGTCGAGGGGAGTGTGGTCTTGCGCCCGTTGGTAGTCGCCCGAACCCTAAAGGGCCCGGCTACACGAACAAAGCCCGCCTGCGCGGGCTATACATACATACATGTACCTGGTCGGGGTCGATCCGGGGGTCACCCCCCGAACCTCCCATTCGGAACCGTGCTTGCGACTTTCACCGCACACGGCTACTGGGTGCTAGGTCCTTTGTCATGGATAGAATTACTAGGGATTTCTCCCGTTGTCCCTTGCCTCATGAAATTTTGCTCCTTGAGGTAGTCGAAAGACCAAATTGAGTACCTAACTCCGGAAGGTTCGCGGGGGAAAATCAGATAAACCTCATATACCGCTCTTCACTAACAATTGTCCGTATCTGGGGACTTCCATGTTTTTACCCGGTTAGGATTTTTAGTCCATCATTGCAATCCTAGGGTTGCCCCTGGCTAGGCACTTATTGAGAGCTACTATCTCCCAAGGCTTCCTAACATCACCGTCCTACGTCTGCATATCCCAGGCATTACCCCGGGCATTGGCTTCTTAGGACATCCCTCCCCACGTGGTCATGCGCTTCACATCTAACTTATCCTTGCGGATAGAACCACGGGAGTTACTTCGTTCCCAGGTATCATTTCACGAAGCCTTTAGGTCTCCCCTATACACCGACAGTCATTTCGGATGCGATATCAGTGAATAGTCAGCACTGATACACGGACTGCACGCGCGTTTTGCACCAAGCGTATCAGCCTTTTCGCTTGTTGTAGTTAACGATGCTTACAGGGGTTCGCTTGTTCTAACCATGAACTTCTTTCCTAGCGGTGTCGGTCTCTAGGCTGAGACCTTATCCTACATTTGAGACCTCGCTCAACACCACGGCGATGTTACTCCGCAGCACTGAGGTCCGGTTTCACCCCCGCACCTAGGGGAGGGGAATTTAACCCCCATGATGACCTGAGTTGTTGAGCTTGCGCCCAACCCGGACTTTACCATTGCTGGCTTATACCGGAACGAATCGCACGGCTATCAACTACTTTTGACCACACCGGGATTTAACTGTACTCATCTTCATACTGAAATCGCGGATGTACCCAAAGAAATTCGCGACGCTTGTTTTGCACCCGCACTAAGCCCCCAAAGTTTGGGTCTTCTTTCTTTAAGATAGCGTGCAGTTCCCGCAATATCGCCCCTTCTGCCCGCACGACAGTATCGGAATCTTCCCATTCCGGTGCATTCCCAGACCCAACGAGAAGTTTATCACTTCCTTCTATGGTAGCATCAAGGGTCTCTTGACCGAGTTTCAGTTCTGCTTCTATGGCAGCATAAGCTGCTTCATCCAGAACCACTTTAGTAGCGGCACTTGCTACTGGCAGCACTAAACTTAAAGTTGTGGTCATCAATTTGAGAAAGGGCTTTGCCTTCACCAGCCACTTTCGCGGTAAAGATAACTTATATACTCCTTTCTTAGGGTTTTCAGGATTTAGGGCCGGGAGTGGCAGACGGGAATGTTCGCACCACAAAGTGAGTTGGTATTTGCGGCTCATCCATTTCGGCAGATCGAAAAATCCCGGAGCGATGGGCTGAAAGCTAAACAGGCGCGGACCATCTTTCGCTTCATCCACGAGCATCTGCTGGAACCGAGTATATTGTAAATCACTTCGACTTAGCATTGCCCATTGATTGCGGCTTAACTGTTGGAACCCTTGCCGAATTTGCTCTTTTTGCCTAGTGATTTCTCTGCTGAGGTCTTGTAGTTCTTCCGTGAGTTGGGTGCTGAGGGCGACTTGAGATGTAGCTGGAGATGGGGCATTGCGCAGTAAGCCATCGATATCTTGCAACTGATTGCAACCCGGTAACGTGCAAGGAAACTTTGGCATTCCCTGACGCTTAAAATTAATCAGTTGCTCTACATCAAACAGCCATTTCCCAGGTTCGTTTTTCCCGCAAGGCTCGATGCAGGGCACCATCACCTGGCATTTCAGTCCTCTCCAGAAATGTTCCACTAGCCATTTAACTTCTTTTCTCAGTTCGTGGATCAAAAATTCGGGGTAAGCCGCCCGTACCGTTATCCACAGATCCGTACCCCGATATTCTAGCAGGGCTCGACCATTGTAATCATCATCCAGCAGCAGACCCCGTTTCCAATGTGTACTATCTTCGTAGTTTGCCCGACCCAGGGAATATTTATGCAGGCGCACGATTAATTGATAAAACAGTCCTTCGGCATTGGCGGAATTTCCGTTTTCATCGACAATACGACAAATTTGCTGCTTTTCTTCATCGCCGTCCTGTTTTTCGCCCCAGTTTGCTTCTAGTTTCTCATCGGGGCGCTTATCCGACACCAACTGCGCGATCAAGCTAGTCTCCCCGGGTTTCCCACTGGAGGGATCTACCACGCGATAGGATAGGTGGAAGCGTTCCATCAACTTCCGAAAGATGGGGTGCAATTCTTCGGGATAGCGTTCCCTTTCCGGTCGATCGGGGTCGTTCCACAACAGGTTCAGACGGCTAAAATCAACTAAACCCCCATTATCTCTGGTCTGGCGATCGTCCAGAACGAAACTAATTGCTTTTGCCAACCAGTCCGGCTTGAGTATGACGATATTTTTCAGAATAGGATCCTGATGATAATGGATGAGATGACCCAAGGTATGAGAGATGAGCAGAAATAAGTCTGCTTCTTCCCGCTTTATCTCCTTTTCAGCACACAGAGCGATAACCTCGTCGTAGGAAAGGTAAGCTTTGGCAGTGGCTTGCAACTCTTCCCGCGCTTCCTGCCATTTGGCGGGCACTTTCCGTCCCACTTCCGGAAGGCTAGCTGCTACCCGGGCGATCGCCTCTTTCAGTTCATCGATATGATTCTCGGTGGCACCGGGTTTGCTATCCACGTGAAAGAAACCACAGATCGTATTCCTGCCGAAACGAGCGATAATATCGTGACTGTCAATATCCGGTTGTCGTTGATTGGGACCGCCATGAGTGGCGACAATAATTATTTTAGCTTCTGGGGCGCGATGTTTGATGAGTTTAATCCAGTATTCAATAAAATTCTGCTGCGGTCCTTCCCTGGGTTTCCACACTACCAGATAAACTGCGGGGGCGCTGAAAAACAACTGGTGGGTGGGTCGATAAACGGGCTGACCGCCGAAGTCCCAACCATTCAATAAAATTTCTCGATCGCTGTCGAGATCCTTTAGTGTGACTGGTTTAATTTCAATGCCGTGAGTTGTGTCTCGGTTCTCCACCCACGGCTCGCCGCGCAGGGCCCCCAACAAACTGGTTTTACCAACTTCACCCTCTCCTACCAGAATCAGTTTTGCTTCGTTCAACTCTATCTGGTCTTGCGCCTGAGAGCGCAGGTATTGCAAGACTACTTCGGTGCCTTGGGAGTAAGCAGCAGCGAGTTCGGGATTGAGAGGGTTGTTTCCGAGGTCAAGCTGTCGCAACTGACTTAGTTGTCCGATCTCTTCCGGTAAGCTGCTTATTTTGTTTCCCGATAGGTTAAGCACTTGCAACTGACTCAGTTTAGAGATCCCTTCTGGCAGGCTGCTTATTTTATTATACGATAATTCAAGCACTTGCAACTGACTCAGTTTAGAGATCCCTTCTGGCAGGCTGTTTATCAAGTTTTTACCCAGGTAAAGCTTTTGCAACTGACTGAGTTGTCCGATCGTTTCTGGCAGTCTGCTTATTTGGTTTCCCGATAGATTAAGCCTTTGCAACTGACTTAGTTGTCCAATCTCTTCGGGAAAGTTGCTTATTTTGTTTCCCCATATGTAAAGCACTTGCAACTGAGAGAGTTGTCCGATCGCCTCTGGCACGCTGTTTATTTTGTTGAACGAAATGTCAAGCTGTCGCAACTGACTTAGTTGTCCGATCTCTTCTGGCAGGCTGCTTATCGAGTTGTACGAGAGGTTAAGCACTTGCAACTGAGGTAGTTTTCCGATCGCCTCTGGCACGCTGATTATCGAGTTGCTGGAGAGAACAAGCACTTGCAACTGACTTAGTTGTCCGATCGCTTCTGGCAGGCTGCTTATCGAGTTCCCTCTGAGGTTAAGCTGTTGCAGCTCAGAGAGTTGTCCGATCGCCTCTGGTGCGCTGTTTATTTTGTTGAACGAAATGTCAAGCTCTTGCAACTGAGAGAGTTGTCCGATCGCCTCTGGCACCCTGCTTATAAAGTTCCCTCTGAGGTCAAGCCATTGCAACTGACTCAGTTGCCCGATCGCTTCTGGCACCTCCGTGAGGTCCATCTCCCTGAGATCGAGTCTTCTCGCCCCATCTCGCCGTGCTTTTTCGATGCGCTGCTCTGCTTCACGGTATGCTGCGTCTATTGCCATAGCTTTTATCCCAACTCCTACAGTCAGTCAATTTTATCAACGGTAATCTCTGTTGATACCTTTCTTATATCACATTTTACTCCTTCGCTAAACTCCCACCTCTGGTCCCGTTGCGAATATAACTGTTACAATGGCCACTTGGGGAGGAAGCCAGCACCATCCCTATGGTTGCCAGTCCTGACAGGCGATCGGGCATCGAGTTAGTTGCAACTCTGGCCAAAACGGTATGCTTCGCCCGCCGCCCGTGGGATGCACCCAGTGCGACGTGCCCACCCAGGGGCGATCGCATTAACGGGCTGATGAGCAAGGTGGGGAATGCTATAATGGGAACTATAACCCCTGATGAAGAGTGGCCCTATTTAAGGAGATAGTCAATGACTGTAGAATTTAAGCACGTGATTTTCATGGTAAAAGATGTACTGGCATCGGTGAAGTTTTACTCCGAGGGCTTGGGACTGACGGTGAAAACAGCCAGTCCGGGCTGGGCAGAACTGGATGCTAACGGAACGACGATCGCCATCCATGCAGCGGAAAATCCACAAGGCAGTGATTCTCCGATTCTCAGTTTTCAGGTAGATGACGTGCAAGAGGCGATCGCCACCTTAGAGTCCATGGGGGCAGCATTAGAGGGAAATGTTCGAGAACCATCATTCGGGAAAGTAGCAGCCATGCGCACCCCCGACGGTTATCTCGTGAGCCTTTTGCAACCGACAGCAAAAAGCGAAGGGTAAAACACTTTTTTATCAAGGTTTTCAGTCGGTTTTCAACCGACTTAAGCTATTAGCCGTGGGTTTGAACCCACGGCGGTCCAGGAGGCCGATCGAGAATGGTACAAGATCGCGACTTGCATGGGCATTAATGCAGCATCCCGGACATCTTTGTTAAAGGTTCCCGAGGCATCGGTCCTGCAAAAGTGAGAGGCACCCGCCCAAACCCCCGATCGGGACTTTATCGGTAAGGGTATCCCATTGTCAACCGACCCAGTCGATCTATGTTTAATCTCTCCGAAGCAACCCTTTGTACCTGTCCCTAGGGTTCGGAATTTGACGGCTAGTGCAAGCATATTGTAGCGATTTTGCTGGCCTGTATGCACGAACCAGAATCGATCGAGGAACGTTCGTCTCTGGCAGAAATGCTCTCAAAACTCGATCTTCCTCAGACACGACAACTGTTAAAAATATGGTAAAAGAGCAACCATAACTGCTGGCTGAGGTAAAAACTTTTCTCCCCCAGTATGATATGAAAAACACTTCTGCGTCATCGGTGAGATTGCTAGCCCTCCTGGGTCGGGCGTCGCTGCGCTAACGGGTATGATAATTCCAGATATAGAAGACCGGTGAATGGCAAGATCGATAACCAGAGGCAAAAATTCCGATCGCCGGTGAGAAAATCGAAAATTATACCAGTCAGAGTGCAGATTGGGCCCACAACAAGTAAAAATTAGGAAAAAAGATGGATATAAATTGCAAAAGCCAGAAGAGTTATGCTAAAATCAGGAGAAATCATTAAACGGCAGTAGGCGATCGCGCTAGTTACCAGATGAATATTCATGCTGGGGCGGGAATATCCAGCTTGTCGATGGCGGGCGGTCCGGAGATTCACCCTCGATGATTCGAGACATGTAGGACAGTTATGAAAACAGGGTCTAGTATGAGAAAGAGTATTATACTGGCGGCAAGCGGTGAGCGGACAGAAACATGAAAGCACCATTACCCGATCGCGAATCTCAAAGAATCTCACAACTGTTGCAGTATGAGATTCTCAATCAAACATCCCAAGCGGCTTTTGAGGATTTCACCCGTTTAGCAGCGCTGACTTGTGGCACCCCCATGGCGGCCATCAGCATAGTCGGAAGTAACCATCAGTGGTTTCAGTCCTCGGTGGGTTGGTCGGTGCAAGAAACCCCCCGTGATGTAGCTTTTTGCGCTCATGCGATTTGTCAACCGGATCGGGTGTTACTGGTGCCGGATGCCACCGCCGACGATCGCTTTGCCACCAACCCCCTAGTTACGGGAGAACCATACCTGCGGTTTTATGCGGGGGCACCCCTAACTACAGCGAAAGGATTGGGGTTGGGAACCCTGTGCGTGATGGATAGGGTACCTCGACAACTGACAGCAGAACAGGTAGAAGCATTACAGCTACTATCTCGCCTCATCATCAAGCAACTGGATAGAGAACATGCTTTAGCTTATCAGGTACTGGCCACGAAGCAAGTGAATGCAGCATTACGGGAGAGCGAACAGAGATATGCCTCAGTCCTAGACAATATTCAAGAAGTAGTTTTCCAGACCGATGCCCAGGGTTTGTGGACATTTCTCAGCGCCGCTTGGATAGAAATGACAGGATTTTCCCTCGCTGAAAGCATCGGCACTAATAGTTTAGATTACATTCATCCAGATGACCGATCGCGATATAGAAAACTATTAGAGTCCCTGTCAGAAAACAACTACCACAGTATGCAAGTTCGCTACGTAACTAAACAGAATAACTACCATTGGATTGAGGTCCATGCCTGTCAGATAACTGACAGCGACAATTCGATCTCGGGACTTTCTGGCACCCTCAACGACATCACCGAGCACAAGGGAGCAGAAGAAGCTCTGCGGGTGATCCAGGAAAGATACGAACTAGCAGTTTCTGCTGGTGAAGTAGGAGTCTGGGACTGGAATATAGCCACAGACGAAGTCTACATTGACCCAATGATCAAAAATGCGTTGGGGTATACAGAACTGGATATTCCCGACACCCTGTCAGGTTGGCGATCTTTGATCCATCCCGACGATATCAAACGAGTAGAAGCAGCAACAATCGCACATTTACAGGCAGGATTGCCCTATGATGTGGAACATCGTCGGGTGCATAAAGATGGTAGCATTCGGTGGTTTCTCTCTCGCGGCACAGCCCTGAGTGATGCGGAAGACAAGTTATATCGAATGACGGGGACGGACACGGATATCACAGAGCGCAAACAGACCCAGGAGGCTCTGGAAAGAGAACGCCGGCAATTACAGCAAATTATTGCTAGCGCCCCCGTAGCAATGGCGATGTTAGATAAGGGATTGCGCTACATCGCTTACAGTCAAAAATGGCTGGAAGATTACGGCTTAAAGAGCAGATCGATCGTCGGTCGCAACCATTATCAAATATTTCCAGATATCCCCGAAAGATGGAAAGCTATTTATCAGCAGGCGATCGCAGGTGAGGCCATGTCTTCCCCAGAAGATGTCTGGGAAAGAGCGGACGGGTCGAAAATATATCTGCGCTGGGCGATCGAACCCTGGCGGAACGTGGCGGGAGAGGTAGCTGGCATCGTGATCGTAACGGACTTAATTAACGAATTAGTAGCAGCGCGAGAAGATGCTTTAGAAGCCTCCAGGTTCAAGTCCCGGTTCCTGGCCAACATGTCTCACGAAATCCGCACCCCCATGAATGCCGTGATCGGGATGACGGGACTGCTACTAGATACCGCATTGAATCCCGAACAGCGGGATTTTGTGGAAACGATTAGAATTTCTGGAGATGCACTCCTGACCCTGATTAACGAGATTTTGGACTTGTCTAAACTCGAATCAGGGGATATGGAACTGGAAATTTTAGACTTTGACCTGTCCACCTGCATATCAGAAGTGCTAGACTTGCTAGCGGCTAATGCCCATGCTAAGGGATTGGAAGTCGCAGGGTTGATAGATCCCAAGGTTCCCACTCACCTCCAAGGAGATCCAGGGCGCTTGCGGCAAATTCTGATGAATTTGACTGGCAATGCGATCAAGTTTACCAGCAAGGGAGAGGTAGTGATCCGAGCCGAACTGGTATCGGAAACTCCGACAACAGCGACTATTCGCCTTGCCGTAGTAGATACAGGCATTGGCATCGCCCCAGAAAAGCAAGGCAAACTCTTTTCCGCCTTTACTCAGGTGGATGCTTCGACGAGCCGCAAGTATGGCGGTACGGGGTTAGGATTGGCGATTTGCAAGGAGCTAGTAACTCTTTGGGGAGGAGAAATTGGCATCAAGTCTCAGCTAAACCAAGGGTCAGAATTTTGGTTGACATTGCCTTTCTCTAAACAAACTAAACCTAAAACTGAGGTGGCCGATGTTAGCTATCTGACTGGCGGACGGCTATTAGTGGTGGATGATAATGCGACTAATCGGAAGGTGGTGCGTTATCAAGTGGCTCCTTGGGGAATGATATGCGATGAGGCTGAAAATGCAACTGTTGCCTATGAAATGCTGGAGCAGGCGGCCCGGGAAAATAACCTTTACGATCTGGTTTTGATCGATATGCAAATGCCAGAAACTGATGGCATGACTCTCGGAACACAGATTAAGGCCAATTCAACTCTGGCAGGGGTGCCTTTAATTATGTTCACTTCCACGGATCGGCGAGAAGATGTGCGGCACGCACTCGATATTGGCTTTGCGGCTTATCTGGTCAAACCGCTCAAAGCCTCCCGCCTGTTTGATACGCTCATGACAGTCTTGGGCGAACCTGATATTAAAACAGCAGACGATCGAACACAAAGTTCCTCGCATGAACCAGAAGGCAAACAGTATCGACCCACCGTCAAGTTAAGAATTCTCCTGGCTGAGGATAATCTAGTCAATCAGAAAGTAGCCCTAAAACAACTAGAGAGCTTGGGTTACAAGGCCGATGTCGCTGCTAATGGTTCAGAAGTATTGAAGCTATTAGAAAAAGTGCCTTACGACTTGATTCTCATGGACTGCCAAATGCCTGTCCTTGACGGTTATGAAACCACCAGAGAAATTAAGCGCCAGTATAGTCAGCCTCCGGCGATCGTGGCAATGACGGCAAATGCGATGAAAGAAGACGTCGAAAAATGTCTCAATGCGGGGATGGATGACTATCTCAGTAAGCCAGTATCGAAGGCAACGTTAGCAGCTGCGCTAGAACGTTGGGGCCGCGCTAACCAATCGCCAGAGGCTCCCATTATCTGCGATCGGGCAGTTCCCGACAGAGAGGAAACTCTGGAAATGGATTGGGAATTATTGCATCAACTTTCAGATAACGACCCCGAATTTGAATTAGAACTGTTGCAGTTGTTCTGTCAAACTGCTAATACTTATTTAGAGGTGCTCCGAGAGGCGATCGCATCTCATGATTTTGAAGAAATCAAGAAAGAAGCGCATAAATTAAAAGGTTCTAGCGGGAATCTTGGGGCGAAATCTATACACTTAACAGCGAGGAAAATGGAAGAAATGGCACGTAAACAAGGGATTATTGAATGTAGCTCGTTATTGACAGAATTAGAAAATTACTTTAACGGCTTTCAAGCGATTGTGAGAGATTTGGAATCAAAGTAAACGGGACAAGCATTCAGCATTGAGATAAATGCTTGTACGATCAATAGCAAATGAATAATGAAGTGAAGCCCGATCGTTATTCAGCTTTGGACCAGAAAAACAGAACACTTAACATGATGGATGACATAATTACTGACACTACCAAGGATGAGTTCGCTCAAACCCGATCGTCCCCGACGTCCGATAACAATTAGATCTGCTTCCCAACTCTTGGCCAAATTGCAGATCGATCGCCCCGGACTGCCAGGAGTTTGGGTAAACTCAGTGCCAACTCCCGCCCCAGTGGCCTCTTCTGCGAGCGATCGCAAAAAGTCCAAGCATTTGAGTTCAAACGCCTCCCACTGTTGGTGATAATTCCGGATCAGTTCGGCAGTCGCGAGGGAATTGACCTCCATACTGATAATCCCAGGACTAACTGGACTATCCTCAGCTTCTGGAGAAAGTACGTGCAGCAGCATCATCTTAGCATTGCTAGCTTGGGCCAGGAAGAGAGCCCGATCGAATACATGACGAGCGAAGTCGGAGCTATCTAATGCAACCAGGATCTTATTAACCATAATTTCAATGGAGTAAAGCTTATGGGATATCTTAAGCAATTCAAAATTCAAAATTCAAAATTCAAAATTGGGAAAGTCTTTGGGCGCAAGGATCGAGCGCAGATCGGCTTATGCAATTTAAATGCACGACAGCTTACCAGACCGCTCACCCACCCAAATCTCCCCGATCGCGCAAAACGTTCAGCGCGGCGGCCAACCGTTCGTAATCTGCGAGGCTATTGTAAGGTGCAGCAGAGATCCGCATCAGCCGTTTGGGGGGCCCTGGCCAATTCTTAACTGCCACTTCAATCCTAAACTCGTCACATAAAATCTCGTACAGTCGCTCGGCACAACCATCGGGTAGAGGCAGTGACGCCATCGAGCCAATCATATCATTTGGACTAGGATCTGGAATATCGAGAGTTTGGCAAAGCAACCGCCGCCCTTCTAGTACTTTAGCGTGATTGTACTCCATCAATTCCGCCCAGCCACCTGGTAGCAGCTTCCCCAAGAACCCGATCGCTTCTGGGACGCACAGATAGGCCGTGGGATCGACCGTACCAGTCCAGTCAAATTCGAGATGGAAGCGCGATCGGTCTTTCCTGGACGAATTAGCACCGTGAGAGATCGTCAGGGGACGAATTTCTGCTTGCTTGTCACTGCGCACGTACAAGAATGCGGCCCCCTTGGGTGCAGACAACCACTTATGACAGTTCGCAGTGTAGTAAGCAGCGCCAATTTCTTGGAGATTCAGCGGTATTTGTCCTGGTGCATGGGCCCCATCTACCAGGGTATCAATATTTTTAGCTGCTAGCTGGCTCACTAGCTGTGCGATCGGGAAAATTAGACCGGTCTTGCTAGTTATATGATCGAATAATGCCAGACGAGTTCTAGAAGTGACATGCTGCATCACTATCTCAATCACTTGAGACGGTGACTCTATGGGGAAGGGTACTGGTGCCACAACTACCCGCGCACCGGCACGTTCCGCCACAAAATTAAGCGCATTCCGACTGGCGTTGTATTCTTGGCTTGTGGTCAGCAATTCATCACCGGTGTTGAAACTAAGCGATCGCAGCACTGCATTTACACCGGTGGTGGCATTCGGGACAAACGCTAACTGGTCCGACGGTGCTCCGACAAAGGCCCCTAACTGACGGCGAGCATCATCCCACAGTGGTTCCAACTCCCGGACAAAAAACCCCAGTGGGTTGCGTTCTAACTGCGATCGCCAATATTGCTGCCGTTCTAGTACCGGTAGGGGACAGGCCCCAAAAGCCCCATGATTGAGATAGGTCACAGTTGGGTCGAGGGACCAGAACCGCTTCCAGCCGGTTACATCCCCGTGCGATCGCCTATCAGTTTCCTGATTCATATTAGTCACTTCGCTGTTATCCCGCCGGGGGTTCAAACCCCCGGCTAATAGCTCAAGTCGGTTAAAACCGACTGATAAATAATGTTGAAGTAATTGTAGCAATATTTTTACAAAAGGCTCTTATTGATGTGATAAGACATGACCCGAAAAAATCCCGACCGGGTAATGGTTTCAGCCATCTCCCATATAACTCAGACTTGCACCTGTTGCAACAAGCCGTCTCGGTTTAAAAATAGAGGCGAAAATAGCCCGTCTACCAAAGAAGACTAAATCCTTTCTCTAGAAAGCTTTCAGTGGGTTTTATAGTTTTTTTAAATAAGAATGAGACACATATTTACTCACACCCTATGAGCCGCTATTAACTGCAAGGATATAGTGTCTCATTCTAAATTAAAATGACAATAACTCATATCTTGCACCATTGTCAACTAGAGGCAGAGCCTCAATAGCTCGTTGGCAGGCGTCCCCGTGTGTAACGAGGGTAAAACGCTTTCTAGATAAGGCTTTTAGTGGGTTTTAACCCACTTTAGCTAAAAGCCTTAGGGTTTTAACCCACGGCGGGCTATCGGGCTAATTGAGAATGGTGAGAATACTACAATATCTCAGTTTTAACCCACTTTAGCTATTAGCCGTGGGTAGGAGATTGTGCTATATCACATCCATTTGAGGAACGCTATAACCGAGAGGTATTGCGGTAGGCGCTAACCTTTTACTTTCGCTGAATTGCAGTCCATAGAGATAAGCATACCTTCCGCCTCGATCTATTAATTCTGCATGAGTTCCCGTTTCCACAATCTCGCCTTTTTCGAGAACCACAATTAAATCAACATGCAAAATAGTGGACAGTCGATGAGCAATGACCAAGCTAGTGCGTCCTTGAAAAAGCTGTTTCACCGACTCTTGAATCAGTTGCTCTGATTCCGAATCCAAAGCGGAGGTTGCTTCATCTAAAATAACAATTTGGGGATTTTTGAGCAAAACTCTGGCGATCGCGATTCTCTGGCGCTGTCCCCCTGATAGTTTCACCCCCTGCTCGCCAATCACCGATTGATAACCATCAGGAAAGCTCATAATAAAGTCATGGGCATTGGCCGCTTTTGCTGCTGCTTCAATTTCTGCATCTGTTGCATCTAGCTTACCGTAAGCAATGTTCTCTCGTACCGTACCGTAGAGCAGTAATGTTTCTTGGGGAACTATGCCAATATGCGATCGCAACGAACTCAAACTGACATCTCGCAGATCGTGACCATCCAGTAAAACTCGTCCCTTTTGCGGATCGTAAAAACGAGCCGCTATTTTAGCAACGGTGCTTTTTCCAGCACCAGAAGAACCAACTAAAGCCACTGACATTCCCGGTTTAATGTCTAAGTTGAAGTTCTCGATCGCTAACTTGCTGTTCTGATAAGCAAAATCCACCGCTTCAAATGTCAGATTGCCCCGGACAGAGGGCAAGTCAATGGCATCTTCTTTCTCCCTCACCTCAATTTCAGTATCTAAAACTGTAAAAATTCTTTGGGCTGCTACCCCCGCTCTTTTGATTAGATCCACCAATCCGTTAACTCGGTCGATCGGTCTATTTAATAACGTGACATAGGTTAACAGGGCTGCTAATTCCCCGATCGTCAGACGGCCAACCATCACCCCCCAAGCACCAAAAATTAATGTAATTAAATTACCCAGTTGATTCAGAGTATTAATGATGGGGAGAAATATGGACCAGAAGCGAGTAGCCCGAAGATTCTCCTCCATATAGCTACGACTAAATTCAGTAAAGCGCTGAATTTCATATTGCTCGTTACCAAAAGACTTGATAATTTTAATATTCGATATAGTATCTTGTAAGTGATTGCTAATTAGGTCAGCTTGATCTTGAACCCCTTGGAAAAGACTTTCCAATTTCCTCTGAGAAAACTTCAACAGATAAATTATCAAAGGCCAGGTAGTGGCAATCATTATTGCTAGCACCCAGTTACTGACAAGGATATAAATGAAAACTGCAACAAAAGCAAAACTATCTATTAAGATTGCTATTAAATTAGACGCAACTAATTGGCCGACTATCTCCACATCTCCGGCCAGTCGTGACATTAATTCACCCGTGCGTTGGTTCTCAAAAAAGCTAATCGATAAATATTGAACGTGTTTGTATAAATCCGTGCGAATACTTATTATTGTTTTTTGTCCAAATACTTTTATTGCATACAATTGAAAAAAGAGCAACGCACCTGTTGAGACAGTCATCAATAGGATAACTGCCCCCACCCAAGGCAGCATATTAAATTGTTTTTCGGGAATAATGACATCAATCACATAGCGATTGATTTGCGGGATAAAGAAATTAATCACTGAAGCCAAAAGTGTTAATACTATGGCTAATAGAAATGGTGTTTTATGCTGCCAAGCATAGCTAAATAGGCGTTGGTACCAATTTATTTGTGCGATTTTTTCCTGCAATTCCCCTGGGTCCGCGTTCATATCGATCCTCTATTTTCTATTTGCGAGCAAAATTTCAGCAATGGCTTGAGAAATTGGGAAATGTGGCGAAAATATCTCCATCCAGAAAAACTCCCCAACCGGATTAATCTCCAGGAATACGTGCCGACCATCAGGCGTGACGATAATATCGATTGCCCCATAGTTTAACCCCAAATCAGCCATCAGTTTCAGCAGCTTTTTCTCAACCTCTGGGGGCAAATCGTAGGGTTTCCAAGACTCAACTAAAGCTCTGCCCTCTTTGCGCCAGTCGTAAGTCGATCCCTCCAAGCTTTGGGAGTCCACAGCCGCAGTAAATACGCGATCGCCCACAATAGTCGTCCGCAACTCCAGGGCCTTGGGCACCTTTTCCTGAAAGGTCATCGGACAGAAACGCAGTCCGTCAAGATTCTCCAGATCCTCATCCGTGACTGGGTTAGTAAAAACCACATTTTCTTCCCCCGACTCCCCATAGATAGCAAATGAAGACAGCATTTTTGTAATGATGCCCTCCTCTTTGCAGTCAGAGGCAAATTGCTTGACTGCTGCTGGGTTGTTTGTCGTCAGGGTACGCGGAGTCATCAGGCCAACCTTTCGTGCAACCTGTAGCTGGAGTTGCTTATTCTTAGCGATATCGACCTTTGACATCAGGTCGAAGTGAAACCCTTTGATGCTGGCAATCATCCCCCTGACAGTGGAGCGACATTCCTGGATCGAAGCGTCTCTGTATTGCCAGTCCATCGTCTCGGGAAGTTTTTTCCCGTAACGCATGCGTCGATACCAAACTGAAGACACTTCACTCAAATCGAGCTTTTCTTGGCCATCAGTAATAACCATCTGCTCGGAATTGCCCTCATAAAGATCGAGCTGCACTTCGGTGGGAAATCTATCCGTGTCAAACCGAAATACTCTTTCTCCTCTAGCTTCAATTGCTTCTGTGACTAGAGGAATACTTTCGTTGTCTTGGCTGAAAGTGATAATTAATACTGTCATATATAGCGTTTCTTAAATTGATGTGGTACAGCTTTCATCGCCTATTTGTCATTGCGAGGGGGGAGTCAATACTTCTCGGTTAATAACCTGTCATTGCGAGGGGGGCTCGCCAATTGACAGCTGTGTTGACCCCCGAACCAATCCCCCGAAGCAATCTCACCGACTTATACGCGCGCGAGGGGATTGCTTCGGGGGGTTATCTAAATTGAGCAGGCCGTTGATCGCGGAGTACCCCCCCTCGCAATGACAAATAAATCCTTAACCGAGAAGTATTGAGGGGGGAGTACCTAGAGATCAACTTATAATTTCTGAGTCAACCCCCCCCCGAAGCAATCTCCCCAACAGCCTATCACACTAAGCAAGAGAACTGCTATAGCTTTTAGGAAATTAGCGCATCTGCGATCGCATTAGAAATTGGCAGTTCCAAATCTCGCTCCAGCATTCCCCATTCTCCTGTCGGGTTAACTTCTAAAAACACGTATTCTCCTGATGGTGTGAGAATGAAATCGAAGGCGCCAAACAGTAGCCCCAACTCAGACATCAAAGCTCTCAGGCGATCGACTATTTCATCAGGAAGGTCGTGGTGTTGCCAGGATCCTACCTCAACACCGGGTTGACGCCAATCTACTTTCGACGCTCCATAAACAGAAGCATCTAGGGCCCCTACAAATACATTTCCCCCCACAAACACTACCCGCAGTTCCAACTGTTTGGGAATTTCCTCTTGAAAAACCATCGGACAATAGCGCAATGAGTCAGCATCAAGCAAGTCTTCTTCTTTAACGGCGCTAGTGTAAAGAAAAAAAGAACTGTATTCCATACTGTAAGAGAGCGCTGTTAATAGTTTGGTCACCATTTTCCCCTTTACTTCATGGAAAAACTCCCGTACCGCTTCCGGATTATTTGCGATCAGAGTTCGAGGGATAACAAGACCTACTTCAGACGCTAACCGCAGTTGACGCTGCTTATTTTGTGCGGTTTTTATCCGATCTAAATCATCTATCCAACGAACTCCTCTGAGACTGTCCCAAAAACCAGACAAAGTTGCTTGTGATTCTCTAATGCAGGCTTCTTGGAACTGTGGATCGAGTTCTTGACCTAAATTAGGTTTCCAAATACGCCGCATCCAAACTGCTCGTACCTCTGAGGTACTGATAGAGTAATCGCCATATTTCAGTTTGTGACTGCTCTTATCTTTGTCAAACTGGGCCATTAGTTGCACTTCTAACGGAAATTTATCAGTATCGAAGCGAAATGGTCGCGCCCCTTTTTTTGACAAAGCTTCTGCTACTCTATCTATTGTGAAAAAATCACCACTATGGGTAATTAATAAAACAACTTCACCACCCGTAGACATCTTTTTGATTTCGGAATTTGAGTCAACTATAACTTCTAACTTTCCTTAATTAATTCTGATAAATTGATTAGCGGAAGAGCCTCTTTATTGCTCTTCCGCTGTTGTACTCCTAACCAAAATCCCCGATCTCGTCCTTCATCGTCAATAACAGTGCTGGGTTACAAGTAGTGATTTTCGCACCTGAAATCTCGGGCTGACCGTAGTCAAATCACTACATCGTGACCTCTACCAATCCCCATCTTCCTCATCAGAAGGATACTTATAGGTCATATCTTCTTCCGAATCAGAAGGATACTTTCGGGTTTCCGGATATTGTTGCTCACCTTGTTGCTCTTCTAAAAAGCGAGCGAAGAATGGTACTGCTTGATCCTTTGACTGTTCATTTGCGATCTTTGACATCTCTCTCTCCTCATACTTGTGTACATCGCTGCCACTGTTGTGACCCTAACCCAACCTGCATCCCTTCAGTAGCCTGGCGGCATCTGATTCCTTTGCGCCTCGCAACCTGAGCGTGTGTATTAGTTTTGGATTGCCGATTGATTAAGCTGTCAAGGTGTTGACATGGTCGCACCAAGCCGGTCCTAGCCAGGTCACTGCACCATTCACTCTTTTATAGCATCGTCAATATCAGGTGTCTTCAGTATTTACCCTTAAATATAACTCTTCTCATCTCCTTTAATCGGTTTCTCACCATTTACCGAATCTTCCGATCTTTCCCTCTCCGCCGGTGCCTCTCTGGTTTTAAGGCACGAGGGAATTGGTGGGGTCCCGATCGCCACACCGGTGGTAGTCCTGGGGCGCTGTAACACAATCAGCATCATCACCGATCGCATTCGGACATCGCCGATCAGTTTCCCGATATATTAAACTCCCCAGGCTGGATTCGAACCAGCGACCAATCGGTTAACAGCCGACCGCTCTACCACTGAGCTACTGAGGATTGACATTTACTAATGTAGCTTAACTCGATCGGATTTGTCAACCCTTTTGGAAAAAAAATTTTTTTTTCCTATTTCAGACCCATCCGCAACTGGGCGAGACGCGCTTGAGTGCTGGGGTCTAGGGATTTTACCATAAATCTACTAGATGATTTTTTGGCTGGTAACTGGTGCCGGCCCACCTTGCTAGTCATCGATGCCACCTCCGATGCCAACTGAGTTGAGGAAATACATTCTGCCCCATATCCCACCACCGTCACTTGCTGAACTTGGTCTGAGGTGACCACGATGATGCGCTGCCGGTACTTCCGCACGTCATCGCGAAACTTAGCACAGGTTATCTCTATATAAGAATCTGCTGTTTGGCCAAAGTCGGTGTAATGGACCGATAAGTTCTCCGTCACCACCTCGCGAGTCTTGGGGCTGTTTTGATAATGAGCATCAAACACGATAGTAGTCTCAAAACCCTGCCAGGCACTGTAATTGATTAACACCTCTATCAGCTGCTCGCGGGCCGCCTGTAGACCGTGGCGATCGAGGGTCTTTTGCAGTGAAGTCCATGCTCCGATTACGTTGTAGCCGTCCACCAGCACAACTGCTTTTGCTAATGCCCGTCCCATTGCTTTATATACTTATAGCTTAAATTCCTTTATATTTATTATTGCATTTTTTGTAGCGTTTTGTTAATTCCTCTTGACAAATTAACCGACATTTACTTGTTAGTAGTCAGTTGTTCGTTGTTAGTTGTCACTGGCGATCGCTGGTGGACCAAGCACACGAGCGCCGGTTGACTATGTGCCTGGTCGCTGATGACTGATAACTGTTTACTGTTTAATGAGCAAGCGCTGTCGCAATCGTTCTGGCGATCCAGAATCTACAACTTGACCGGCATCCAGCAAGAAAGCACCATCACAATAATTCAGTTCCTCGACGCGGTGCGTTACCCATAGAGCAGTCAGACCGCGACTTTTAACCAAATCTCGGACCAGAGAGACTAGATCTAACTGAGAGTCTGGGTCCAGTAGGGCCGTCGGTTCATCTAAGAGTAATACTTCACAATGGCGGGCGATCGCACCGGCGATGGCCACCCGTTGCTTTTGACCACCACTGAGGGCGTAAATCGGGCGTCGTTGCAAGTGCAGCAAATTAACGGCATTGAGGGCCTCTGCCACCCGCTCTCTGGTCACCGGAGGTGATAGATTTTCTGCTACTAGGCCAAAAGCCACATCTGCTCCCACAGTGGGCATCACCAACTGGTGGTCTGGGTTTTGGAACACAAATCCCACCGGTTGTGAGGCTTGAATTTGACCGGATTGGGGAGGCAAAAGTCCGGCCACCAATCTGAGTAAAGTCGATTTCCCGCTGCCATTTATCCCCAAGAGCATCCAGAAACTGCCCTTGGGCACGTCCAGAGAACAATTATTTAAGACTGGAGATCCCGATTGCCAACTGAAGCCTAAATCCTGCACTCGAATGGCAGGATCGGCTCCCACCGAACCGGCGCTACTCTTCATTACCCAGGTCTGTGACAGCAAAGAAACCAGGTGGTCTGCCAGAACCGGCTGCCGTGCTGGATTTCTCCGCCATCTGCACCCCTGATATCTCACTAACGAGGATGCCGATTTTCTTGTTTGTCTGCCGGTCGCAGGTCAACTCCAGGAGCAGATCGCTGCCCGATCGCAATGCCTCCAGAATCTGCTTATACAAGGCTTCTGCCTCTTCCACCGACTTGCGCTCCACCGATAGGGACAAGGGATTTTGCTTCAAGGTCACGTCGATCACGTACATAAGCGGTCAATCATGTCACAGGTACAATATCTCCTAGTATCTCATAACCCTCGGCTGGAGCGATCTCCTTGCTGCCGGTGTACTGGCGAAAAAAAATTTTTTGGGGGGGATGGCAAATCCCTAAAATTCTCTCTATAATGAGTGTATAGTAAAGAAAAGTAAACTTTCCTCACAGTCGGACTCGTTTTCTGCTAAGGAAAAGCAGGAGCGAAAACTGCACGGGGGGATGTTGCTGATTTCTGTAATCATATCAAATTGGAGAAAAGCGTCGTGACAATGGCAGTAGGACGCGCGACCAGCGACAGAGGATGGTTTGATGTCCTCGATGACTGGCTGAAGCGCGATCGGTTTGTATTCATCGGTTGGTCGGGAATATTATTGTTCCCCTGCGCTTTCCTATCAATTGGTGGCTGGCTGACTGGCACCACCTTCGTCACTAGCTGGTACACCCACGGGTTGGCTAGCTCCTATCTGGAAGGCTGCAACTTCCTGACAGTGGCTGTTTCAACCCCCCCCAACAGTCTGGGACATTCCCTGCTGTTCCTCTGGGGTCCAGAAGCGAACGGGGACTTCACCCGCTGGTGCCAACTGGGTGGTTTGTGGTCATTTGTCGCCCTGCACGGAGCTTTCGCACTGATCGGCTTCATGCTGCGCCAGTTTGAAGTTTCCCGCGTGGTAGGGATCCGTCCTTACAATGCGATCGCCTTTTCGGCCCCGATCGCGGTCTTCGTCAGCGTCTTCCTGATGTACCCCTTGGGTCAAAGCGGCTGGTTCTTTGCCCCCAGCTTCGGAGTTGCTGGCATCTTCCGCTTCATCCTGTTCTTACAAGTGTTCCATAACTGGACTTTGAACCCCTTCCACATGATGGGAGTAGCCGGTGTTCTAGGAGGAGCCTTACTCTGTGCCATCCACGGAGCTACTGTTGAGAATACTCTCTTTGAAGACTCCGATCAATCCAACACTTTCCGAGCATTCGAGCCCACCCAAGCGGAAGAAACCTACAGTATGGTGACGGCTAACCGCTTCTGGTCTCAAATCTTCGGCATCGCCTTCTCCAACAAGCGGTGGTTGCACTTCTTCATGCTGTTTGTGCCGGTCACTGGTTTGTGGATGAGTGCTGTCGGTATTGTGGGACTGGCTCTCAACCTGCGGGCTTACGACTTCGTATCCCAAGAGTTGCGGGCTGCTGAAGACCCAGAATTTGAAACCTTCTACACCAAGAACATTCTGCTCAACGAAGGGGGACGGGCTTGGATGGCTCCGTCTGACCAGCCTCATCAGTTATTCCAATTCCCTGAGGAAGTTCTGCCTCGCGGTAATGCTCTGTAAAACTTTCGCGGTAGTTTCTACCCAAGCTGAGTCTTGGGACTAGCGTAAGTTTCATCACCCCTGCCTCTGGCAGGGGTATTTTTTTCAGCTTTACTGTCCTATTTCAGCAAACTGTGCTATGCTAAGTACAGGTGCTTGACATTGAGTAAAACCATAGTTTCAATTACCGTTCAGGGAGAAAGGAGGTGATGCCCATGATTGATAGTAGTAAATGCATGGGTCATCAGGTTGGTAAATGCCGGCTGCGTGCCGGGGCTGTTCTCTAACAGCCAGTTTGTCTTCCCTGGTTGGAGTTTCGACTCTGGCCGTGACAAGACTGGCGGGGAGTTCCTCCCGGCAGTCAGGTGCTAACCTTGTTGACCCGCTACACCGCTCTCACTCCGATAAGTTAATAGCTGCGGCTATTTCAACTTAGTGTGAGAGCGGATAGTATTTTAAATAGATAATATAAGAGTTGGCAAGAAGCAGGAGTAATTGACATGAGCGATCTGTTAAGTGAGGCATCTATAAAAGAAAAAATATCTTCCTTGACTGGCTGGGAATTAGAGGGTAAATCACTGCGTCGGACAAAGAAGCTGTCCAATTTTGTCGAGGCGATCGCCTTTGTGAATAAACTGGTGGAACCAGCGGAAGCGGCGAACCATCACCCAGATATCTCAATTTCCTACAACAAAGTCACAATTAACTTAACCACCCATGATGCGGGTGGTTTAACTCAAAAGGATTTCGATCTGGCAAAAGTGATTTCCCAGATCGGGTAAAAACTGCAAACAGCCCTTGTGGAAACGCGCCTTGTTACCACCTCCTCACCGCAGCTAGGGGTGTAAATTGCCGTGTGCAAAGATGGTAAGATTTGCAGAAGAAGTTAGGAATGGGTGTGGTCATGCATTAGTTGCAGCACCGATCCCCCTGGGGGGCTCTCCCGACTGGGAGGGGGCCCATGGAACGATCGACGGGTTTTGACCACACCCGTTAGGAATCTTTCTGTAGATGTAAAGAGTGTGAGGAGAGCGATCGGATGTCAAATATATTGTGGAAATCATTATTGCTGGGCTCTCCAGCTGTTGTAGGAGCAGTAATAGCCGTATCGGATGGGGCTATAGCCTCTGAAACAGGGCCTCAGCCAGTAGTTGGGCAAACCGCAAGGATAGTGGCACAGGCTGTACCTACCCCCAGCTTAGACCAACTGGTGCGATCGGGCAATCCCGGTCGGGATCCCAAGTCAATGGGACAGGTAACCTCAGTTTCTCAATTGCGGGACGTGCGACCAACTGATTGGGCATTTCAAGCTTTGCAGTCCTTGGTAGAACGCTATGGTTGTATTGCAGGGTATCCCGATGGTAGCTATCGGGGGAATCGGCCATTGACTAGGTTTGAGTTTGCTGCTGGTTTGAATGCTTGCTTAGACCGGGTCAATGAACTGATTGCCGCTGCGACCACAAGCACGATTACCAGAGGAGATCTGACGACGCTGCAACGGTTGCAAGAAGAATTTGCGGCAGAATTGGCTACCCTGCGGGGTCGGGTAGACGCCCTAGAAGCGCGCACTGCCGAACTGCAAGCCAACCAGTTTTCTACTACTAGCAAGCTGACGGGTGAAGCGATTATCGGGGTGACCAATGCTTTTGGGACTGATGATGACTTTTCCGATAACCAAACGGTCATGCAAGCGCGGGCCCGTCTCAACTTTAACACCAGCTTCACGGGTAAGGATCTGTTGATTACCCGCCTCCAGGTTGGTAACTTTAGTCGGTTTAACTTTCAGGATGCCAATGTGAGCACTGGGATCTTTGAGCGCAGCTATGCTAGTAGCGGTACCGGTCTACAGACGTTTCAATTTGGGGGCGACACTAACGGCGCGTTTCAGCTAGACACCCTCGCCTATATGTTTAACCTGAGCGATGGCGTCAAAGTGGCCCTGGCAGCGAATGGGGGACGCTTTGACAACTTCACCCCGACCCTGAATCCTTTTCTGGAAGATTTTGATGGCGGTAATGGTGCGGTTTCCGTCTTCGGTCAAAGAAATCCGATCTATCGCATCGGTGGCGGCGCGGGTATTGGTCTGAATTTCAGTATCGGTCGGGCTAAGCTTCCTCTCTGCGTAGGGCCTATTAACCTGACGGCGGCCTACCTGGCAGAGAATGCCAACGATCCTAGCGAAAGTAGTGGCCTGTTTAATGGTGACTACGCGGCCCTGGGTCAACTGACACTCACTCCCTTTAAGCGTTTCTCCTTTGCTGCTACCTATGTCCACGGTTATCATACTGCGGGCAATCCGATATTTGATAATGGTCTCGGGAGGGAGGTGGTAGGAACGCCTTTTACTTTGATGGTGACTGATTTAGGCGCTCCGGTGACTACCAATTCCTATGGCGGTCAAATTTCCTGGCAGTTGAGTGACTCTTTTGCGATCAATGGTTGGTTCGCCTACACTGATGCGATCGTCGAAGGCAAGGGCGAT
>JBFRWI010000179.1:0-4393 GCA_051439505.1 Hormoscilla sp.
AAAGCTATCTATTCATGACTATAAATGACGCTCTCAATTAACCATTGACAATAGCGCTCCTGCGTCGCGCACTTCGTATAAGCAATTAGCAGACCTCATCATCCCGTCGTTGTGCAACGCCAAAATGGTATTAGTCAAGTCCGATCGCAGTCTAAATTTTGAGGCGATCGCCTTTTCTGGAAACATCAGAAGGTAAAAAGAGTTCGGGAGGCCCTCGCGTGGGGACCAGAAACCGGGTTTCTTAATTTATACTCGCTTTGTTGCGCCAAATCTTGTCTGAGAAACCCGGTTTCTTGTCTGGTCGCGTTGGATATGGCTAATTTATGTTGATCCAACAACTGCGAACGAATTAAACTCCGATCCGGTTGAACTTCTGATATTTTTTTACGCACCGTTTCTGCCAACTATTCGCGGCGATATAGATATGCTTCTATAGCTTCTTGATGGCGAATATAGTAGGCAATTGTGGCATAAACATCTGACAAGGATAAAGTTTAGTAAGGCGGTACGATTGACTCAGGAGACGCACCATCCTGAAAAGCTATTATCACCAATTATAGCAAAACCCTTGAGTTTCCTACTAGGATGGCTCCTGTTTCATCTTCTCGCAGCGGCGGGGCTCAAACCAGATTCATAATTTTCTCCCTCAAATTTACCAATTACTCACCGAGGATATAATCTCTGACCATGTCAAGACATTGTGGATAGGTGACTGATATCTGATTACACTTATTTTATCTTATTATATCAAGTAGCCCAAGTTTTTTTTAGGACTTGCCCCAAATTATGTAAGGTTTTGTAACTATACTCAACAGTTTTGCTCTCAAAGAGACGATCGCCTGTGAAAAATACTCGCACTAACAGAACCTATCCGGTGCCCGATCGCCCTCCCAACGGCCCCCAACGGTCCCCAACGCCCCCCCGATCGCCACCGGTAGCATGTAAGGATAATCTTTCTTCAAGTCTTGTCTCTCATCTTCCTTCTGCTTGTTTGTTGCTAATATCCAACCAATTTCTTTCCCAATTCACTCAACCGTGGCCGTGGAATTTGCTTGATGGGAGGCAATGCTTTACCATAAGTGCGCGGTTGCTTGGGAAACAGCCTAACTTTATGGGGATAATGATTTGTGGTTCGTAACTCCTCAAATGCCCGAATGCGCGTTCTCAGCATCGCTTCGCTACAGAGTTTTTTGGGCATTTGACAAATATAAACCACGTGACGAATTTTCGGATGCTTTCTGCCTTTGACAGGTTCCATTCCTGCATGAACCAATCGCGAATCCCATAATACCATCGACCCCGCCGAACATTTTAGAGATTTTCTCTCACATGCTTGTTTGATATAGTAGTCATATTCTGTTTCATTGAGTTTATACCAAGCCTCCTTGTTATCAATCTCGAAGACATCCCGAAAATCCTCGTGTTTGTGATGAGACTTTTCTAAGAATGTCAAAGAAGCATCCCCTTCTTCTATATCCCAAGCGGTAATAAACCCTTGTACGCACTCAAAATTATTGCGCGTATAAGATTGATCTACGTGCAACCAATCATTGCCTCTGTACCAACCGCGCCCTGTAATCTCAGGAGGTAAATGCACGGATAATCCATCAAAAGATGTCAGCGGTTGTTCTTGGGGACATTGCCAAATATTAGCAAAAACTTCTACTACTTTTTCATTCTGCCGCAGATCCCAAACATGTTGGCTGTGGGACAAGCTGAAATGTTGGAACAACATACTATGCGAGGGAAACAGTTGATATATACCTTTCCAAGATTGAGGATTCGCTTGTTTAATTGGCAATTCAAAATCTTGGGATATGTACTCTAGCATTTCCCACATCCCTTTTTGCATGGCCTCAATTTCCTCGGCATTCAATACATTGGGAATAACAGCTAGCCCATACTTCTCTAGACTGTTCGTGACTCCATCTAAGGTTGTATCATAATTTTGGTATAGCAATATTTTAAAGCTCCCATTTTGGCTTCAGTTTGACTCCATTTTAGCATAAATGCAAAGAGGTTTAATTTGGCGATCGCCAAACCAATTCCAGCAATTGGCCAGCAGTAAGGCCAGCAGCACCGGACCCCAACGGCCCCCCGATCGCCAGTTCCTAAACCACCGATCCGACCCGGGGGCATCAACTCGTGCAGTAGAGTTGTCAAAATCGGATTTGGTATAGTACAATTAGAGATTGGCAACTTAGACTGAGAACGAACAGGCTCCACGCCCATCCGGAGCAGCTGATTCCAACGCCTGCAAGAGATCAAGATGAAACAACAAGACCAGCGGTTTGACTACGTAAAAATTGGCATAGCTTCCTCAGATAGGATTCGTAAATGGGGAGAGCGAACCCTGCCGAATGGGTCGGTAGTGGGAGAAGTGACGAAGCCCGAAACCATCAATTACAGAACCCTCAAGCCAGAAATGGACGGGTTGTTCTGCGAGCGGATCTTTGGACCTTCAAAGGATTGGGAATGTTGGTGCGGAAAGTATAAAAGAGTACGCCACCGAGGAATTGTCTGCGAACGCTGCGGCGTGGAAGTCACGGAGTCCAGAGTGCGGCGTCATCGCATGGGCTATATCAAGCTCGCAGCACCGGTAGCTCACGTGTGGTACCTCAAAGGCATTCCCAGCTACATGGCGATCCTGCTAGATATGCCTTTGCGAGACGTAGAGCAGATCGTCTATTTTAATTCCTACGTGGTGCTCAATCCGGGTAACACGGTGGAGTTGCACAAGCAAGATGAAAATATCCCTGCACTCAGCTACAAGCAGCTACTCAATGAAGACCAGTGGATGGAAATTGAGGATCAGCTCTACAACGAACACTCTAACATGATCGGTGTAGAGGTGGGCATTGGTGCAGAAGCCATGAAAACCCTGCTGCAAAACGTGCCCTTGGAAGCAGAAGCAGAAAAACTGCGGTCGGAAATTGCTGTTTCCAAGGGACAGAAACGAGCAAAGCTGATTAAGCGTTTGCGGGTGATTGATAATTTTGTCGCCACTAACTCTAAACCCGAGTGGATGATCCTGGACGTACTGCCAGTCATTCCCCCAGACTTGCGCCCCATGGTACAGCTAGATGGCGGTCGTTTTGCAACCTCTGATTTGAATGACCTCTATCGTCGGGTGATTAACCGCAATAATCGACTGGCACGGTTGCAGGATATCCTGGCACCGGAAATTATTGTCCGCAACGAAAAGCGGATGCTTCAAGAAGCAGTTGATGCTCTGATTGATAACGGTCGTCGCGGACGAACTGTGGTCGGAGCTAACAACCGTCCTCTCAAGTCCCTATCTGACATCATCGAAGGCAAGCAGGGTCGTTTCCGCCAAAACCTCTTGGGGAAACGGGTTGATTACTCCGGTCGTAGCGTAATTGTGGTGGGACCGCAGCTACAAATCCACCAGTGCGGTTTGCCCCGGGAAATGGCAATTGAACTGTTTCAACCCTTTGTAATTCACCGCCTGATTCACCGGGGACTGGTGAATAACATCAAGGCCGCGAAAAAGTTGATTCTGCGAGGTGATGAGCATATTTGGGATGTATTGGAGGAGGTGATTGACGGCCATCCGGTGATGCTCAACCGGGCTCCTACTTTGCACCGCTTGGGAATTCAAGCCTTTGAACCGATATTGGTAGAGGGTCGGGCGATTCAATTGCATCCCTTGGTCTGTCCTGCCTTTAATGCTGACTTTGATGGCGACCAAATGGCGGTACATGTACCCCTATCTCTGGAATCTCAAGCGGAAGCTCGACTGCTGATGATGGCTTCTAATAATATCATGTCTCCTGCTACGGGTCGCCCGATCGTCGCTCCCAGTCAGGATATGGTTTTGGGATGCTATTATCTCACCGCTGATAACCCCAAGCCCCAAAAAGGCGCTGGCACTTATTTCGCTAGCTTAGTAGACGCGATCACCGCCTACGAGCAAGAGCAAGTACACCTGCATGCTTATGTTTGGGTGCGCTATGACGGCAAGGTGGAAACAGCAACCCCCGACAATGAAGTTGTCTCTCAAGAAATCTTAGCTGATGGCACGGTAACGAAATTATACCGCGATCGCCGCGTGCGGGAGACCGCTGATGGAGAGATGATTTCTCAGTACATCCGCACCACTCCCGGTCGGATTATTTACAACAAAGCCATTCAAGATGTGCTAATGGCCTAAACCGACCAGGACTGCAACCAGGTTTTACTGAAAACCTGGTTTCCTGGCCACCGGTGAAACCAGAGAGCGGGTGTGGTCAAAAGTAGTTGTAGAGGATCCCCCCCAAACCCCCCCTTCCCAAAAGGGGGGGCGAAGGCAAGCCCCCCTTTTTAAGGGGGGTTTGGGGGGATCCGGCGACTGGGGGGTACCATGAACGATCAACGGGTTTTGACCACACCC
>JBFRWI010000180.1:0-61079 GCA_051439505.1 Hormoscilla sp.
ACAGAGGGATCGAATAGTGGCTGACATCACAGAGAACATCCGGTGACAGGCATGAGGGCAAAGTTCGCAGCTCGCAAACTGTCGGATCGGAAGGATTAAACAAGACCAAGAACCGGTGAGAAGCAAAGAGATGAAGGACATGCTAGTTCCTGGCAAGGAAAAACGTTTAACCCCCGCTCGAACTATAAATACCGGCTATTTACCATTGTGGAAGCTCTCAAAGATGAACAATGACGAGTTGTTTTCGGTCACAACAGAAATATTGAAAGGTAAAACACCTATATGAGTATCCTCTAACTCGGTCGATCGCACAGAGAAGTTGTAGGAAAAGACCGAGGAACTCCAGTGTATTGAGGGATACATCAATCCAAGTTTGAAGCGATCGCTCTTCGAGAGGAGATCGTGACGTAGTGCCATGCGTTCCCCTGTCAGCAGCGGTTAGCAGGACAGGAGGTAGCAACGGGCAACTACTTCAGGCGATGAAGATCGCCCAATAAGCATGCCAAAAATCTGCCGCACCTTCACTTCTGTAGCGGCAGAACCGGGCAGTTGTGTCAAATAAAAAGAGGAAAGATAATGAATCTAGAAACTGCACTTACTCAAACAGAACTGACAGAAAAGATCAAAGAAGAGTTGATAGAGCAGTTAGAGCGCACCGTCCCGGAAACATCAGAACAGAAGGACATTGGGGTAAAGCATGACCCAAAATATCGTACCTCAGAGTGGTACACGGGTGAGGGGCAGATCTTCCCAGGAAAGGACGGTCGCGAGTTCGAGGTCACTGCAACCTACCGTCTGACGGCCAAGGTGAAGCTGGTCGATGGGGTATTTGACCCGTCGAACCCCACCCTGGCGGAAATCTACAATAGTCGGGGTCGCTGTGTTGCCGTGATCGACGAAACCGTCAATGAACTCTACGGAGAGTCGGTGCATCGCTATTTTGATGCCAACGAAATTCCTCTAGAAATGCAGGTGATCCGGGCCTGGGAAGCGGACAAAACTCCCGAAACAGTCCACCGTATTTTGGGATTCCTGGGCAAGGATGGTTGTGACGTGTCCCGCAATGAACCGGTGCTGGTGATCGGCGGTGGCGTCCTCGCCGATGTAGCAGGGTTGGCCTGTTCTTTACAGCATCGCCGCACTCCTTATGTGATGGTGGGGACCACGGTGATCGCAGCGATCGATGCCGGTCCGTCACCCCGCACCTGTACCAACGGCAAGCAATTCAAGAACAGCATTGGTGCTTATCATCCCCCAGTGCTGACTCTGGTCGATCGCAGTTTATTCCGCACCCTCGCCACCGGTCACGTCCGCCATGGCATGTCCGAAATTATCAAGATGGCAGTGACAGATGACGAAGTTCTGTTTGAACTGCTGGAGAAACATGGTAAGCGCTTGGTCGAAACCCACTTTGCTACCATCGAAGAAGACGAAGAGTTGGGTGAAATCGCCGATGAGGTGATCTACCGGGAACTGTTCTCCTACATGAAGCACGAAGGGACGAACATGTTCGAGACCTATCAGGATCGGCCTCACGCCTACGGTCACACTTGGAGTCCCCGGTTTGAACCGGCAGTGGGGCTGATGCACGGTCACGCGGTCAGCATCGGCATGGCTTTCGGGGCAACTTTGGCCATGCTCCTCGGTTGGATCTCCGCAGCAGATCGCGATCGCATCATTGCCCTGATTCGCAGCCTCGATTTGGCAGTCTATCATCCGATCCTGGAAGACATTGATCTAATGATTTCCGGACAGAAGAATATGAATCGCAAGCGGGGAGATGGCGGACTGTGGGCCCCCCTACCTCGGGGCGGCATTGGCAACTGTGACTATGCCCGAGAAGTGACCCAGGAATTGCTGGAAGCTGCTGTCTCCGAACATAAGGCATTATGTGCTAACTTCCCCGATGGTGGGGCCGGAAAGGAAATGTACCTCAGGGATCTGGGTCTGGAATAAAAAGACTGATCGCCCTTGCTGTAGGTTGGGTTTCCCACGAAACCCAACACCAGCAAACCGAAACCTCTGTTGTAGGTTGGGTTTCCCCACGAAACCCAACCGCAACACTGTTGGGTTTCGCTCACGCTCTACCCAACCTACGGTAATGGTATTACTTGATTGCCACTAGGGTCATGTCCACCTCTTGGATCAGGTTATTGTATAGTGTACTCTGTTGAAGGAGATACTCTGTATCATCCGCCCGATCGGGGTATAATTCGGACCAGAGTTCGCTAGGTTTATATATGGTCTCCACCAAATCGAAGTCAACACCTAGATATATACCCAGTGGAGTAGTAGGATATCCTTTCGCCTGCCGCTCTCGATTAAATTTTTGGGAAAACATACTCAAACCATAGGGCGTGATTGGACGCACGTGTGTCGGATCGTGCAGGAGGTTGTCGTGGCGATGGTGGGGGACTATTACATGCACCCGTCCCCCTGGTTTGCAGATTCGATATATCTCCTGGATGATTTTGAGATAGACTTCTGCTTGTTGTCCCAGATGTTCCAGTACGTGAGACAGTTCAATTTCTACCACCGTATTATCTTCCCATGGCCAAGGGAATGTCTCCAAATCTAACTTGACGTCAGGATTTCCAAACTTGTCCACATTGATGTAACCTTCTCTAGGTCTCGATCCGCAACCCAGATTTAAGCGTAAGTTCGACGACTTGCGAGGGTTCCAAGGAGAACGTTGCTCTTCGATATGCATGTTCTTTTTGTCCTTCTTCAGGTGTCGGGGACTACTTTCAAAAGACAAAGATGACGGCAGCGCCTTTGCTTCGTATTCTCCTTGAATAAATGACTCTATCTCTGCATAGGTCGGAGAAAATAACTCTGAGTCCGATTCTATAGATCCCTTGCTCTTCAGGGTAGTGGAAAACAGACCCGTGCCGTCATCAAAAAAGCGCTCGGTGGTCGCCCCGTATTGTTCGTAGGGGTGAAATGCTAGGTCCCCAGGAGCTTTCGCCGCCACCCAGGAAGAATAGCACCAATATTCACTAAAGGTTTCAAACTGATTAGCAGAACGCATCATCAACAGCAGCCAGTTTTCCTCTGATTGAAAGTAGTTTTGTACTTGCTGCTTAAATGATGCCAGATGTTCCTGCTTAAACCACATGTGATGGGGAATAAAGGTGCCTTCCTGGTCTGTCACCGGCTCTACCCCAAGCACCGATCGGATCCACTCAGCCCACTTGTGTACGATATGCTCGTTACCCCATTGATTGTGTTGCAGAAGTGCAAATGGGTGCTTTATCGTTTGCTGCTCTTCGAGAATGAGTGGCCAAGTATCTACCGGCAGTAGGTCGCTATCCCAGACAACGTACCATTCACTCAGGTCCTCAATCCCCTCTGAAGCACCGAGTTTTAATAGCTGCTGATAGAACCACCCCGGGGTATAAAGGGATTTGCCTAAATCCAGTTCCGAGCAAATCTCGTCCTTGGTCAGACCACTCTTGTGAAAAAAGTTTTCCTCCTTGTGGGTATAGACTGGAGCAACTTGCCATTCCTTAACCTGGGTCCCGAGCGATCGCACTTCTGTTTCCGGGGCAATTATGTGAATTGCCCGGGGCTTGTAGTGGTGAGTCAGTCCTTCCAGAACAGCTCGCGTGTTCCAACGCCACCGGTAGAGGGGGATAACAAAGTCGAATGTTTCTTTTACCATCGAATCTGAAAATTTCCTATTTATCTTTGCTTTCACAATCTGCTGTCACGCTACTTGGGCGCGATCGCGCCCAAGTTACGATCGAACCTTAAACAATTGCTCAACAGCCGAACCATATCACACCTGCGGGAACATGTCCAGACATAAGAGTAAGTATTTTGGCTTATCTATAATCTGGCGATCGCTGTCAATCATCCCATATGGTAATTAATGGGTTTGAAGCTGTTGACAACGGGATCCTCAACATGCTTAACATATATTAGCTCAACTACTTTTGGTCACAGTCCCAAGCAAAAATTCTAGAAGGGAAAGGCTTTCAGGTTCCCTCCCTATCAGACGAACGTCGTCAATTGACCGGTGGGCAGACAAGTTCCAACCGCTCTAGACAGGGTTAAGAAGCGTGAGAGTCAAGACTTTCAGAACTGGAGGTAGTTTCAAGATGTCCAATGGCATGTCCATGTTTGAACTAATTTGGGGGAAGAGTGCATGACGAGCGCAACGCTTGTGAAGGAAAAGACGGCAAGACCGGTTACTCCCTTGGGTATCTTGGTAGAAGATCTGGCCAAGGCAGTGGAGATGCTCTCTGATGCCAAGGTGCCAGCGGAACTGGCCGCAGCTGTTCGGAAAGCTCACAGTCTGGCAGCGGGAATGGAACCTTATCTGAATAACTACAGTACTGCCGAGTCCCCCGCATTGGCAGCATTGGCAGCCAAAACGGTAGAGGAAGATTGGAGCAAAAGGTTCTCGGATGGAGAACTGGTGCGATATTTAGAACAGGAGATGCTCTCGGGACATGTCGAGGGACAAACTCTGAAGATGTTTGTCCACATGACGGGGGCAAAACGGATCTTGGAAGTCGGCATGTTCACCGGCTATTCAGCCCTGGCCATGGCAGAGGCCCTGCCAGAAGATGGACTCATGGTTGCCTGTGAGGTGGATGAATATGTGGCTAACTTTGCCAAAACCTGTTTCCAAGAGTCCCCCCACGGGAGTAAGATCGCTGTCAAGGTAGCTCCCGCTTTGGAGACCATGCGCCAATTGGCAGATGCTTCGGAGTCCTTTGACTTGGTGTTTATCGATGCTGATAAGTCCGAATATGTAGATTACTATAATCTCCTGCTGGATACCGGCCTGTTGGCACCAAAGGGGTTTATCTGCGTGGATAATACCTTGCTCCAGGGACTGCCTTATTTGCCGCCAGCACAACGGACTGCAAACGGAGAGGCGATCGCCCGCTTCAACCAGGTGGTGGCGGACGATCCGAGGGTAGAACAAGTGATTCTACCTTTGCGGGACGGCGTGACCATCATCCGCCGCAAGTAGCAAGTAGGGTGGGCATATGGCCCACCTTACGCTTATCGAGCAATATAGGTTACAAACAATGTCTGTAAAAGCCAAGTTTTGGGCATTTTGCCAGAATATCGGTACCCTCACGTTACTATTGTTGGCATTACCGTTTAACGCGATCGTCGTTTTACCATGTCTGTTATGGAGTTGGCTAAGTAAACCTTTTCAGAAAAAGGTGGTTGCGGACAACCCGAAAAGGATCTTGATCACGGGTGCCAAGATGACAAAGGCGCTGCAACTGGCCCGTTGCTTTCACGCCGCCGGACATACAGTATTTCTGGTAGAAACTCATAAATACTGGTTATCAGGACATCGCTTTTCTCGCGCAGTAAAGGGATTTTTCACTGTGCCCGCACCGGAAAAAGACCCGAATGGCTATTGTCAGGGATTATTGGATATTGTGAAAAAGGAAAAGATTGATGTCTTTATTCCCGTATCCAGTCCCGTTGCCAGTTACTACGACTCGATCGCGAAATCATTGTTATCACCTCACTGCGAGGCGTTAACCTTTGATCCTGAAATCACCCAGATGTTAGATGACAAGTTTACTTTTTGTCAGAAGGCGAGGGAGTTGGGTTTAACTGCACCTAAAGCATTTTTGATTACAGACCCGGAACAAGTGCTGAACTTTGACTTTGCCGCCGATGGCAGTCAGTACATTATCAAGAGTATCGCCTATAACTCAGTTTACCGCTTGGATCTGACGAAACTGCCCATGAGTAGCAAAGAGGAAATGGCAAGTTTTGTCAAGGGATTGCCCATCAGCAAGTCCCAACCTTGGATCATGCAGGAATTTATTCGCGGACAAGAATATTGTACCCACAGTACGGTCAGGAAGGGGATCGTCAGGCTGCATTGCTGTTCGGAGTCTTCTCCCTTTCAGGTAAATTACGAACAGGTGGATAATCAGGAGATTTTCCAATGGGTGCAGCAGTTTGTCAAGGCATTAAACCTGACTGGACAATTCTCTTTAGATGTCATTGTGACCGAGGATGGGAAGGTTTATCCAGTAGAATGTAACCCGCGCACCCACACGGCAATTACTATGTTTTACAATCATCCTGGGGTAGCAAATGCATATCTTTTCGATAGCAAGGAAGATGGAGAACTGCCCATTCAGCCCCTTCCTGAGAGTAAACCTACCTATTGGGCATATCACGAACTCTGGCGACTGACAGGAATTAGGTCTTGGGGGCAACTCAAGGGGTGGTTTAATAAGATAATTAAGGGAACGGATGCGATGTTCCAGCTGCATGACCCCTTGCCGTTTTTGATGGTCCACCACTGGCAAATAACATTACTCCTGCTGAATAATCTGAGGAAGTTAAAAGGTTGGGTGAAGATTGATTTTAATATTGGCAAGCTAGTAGAATTGGGCGGAGACTAGGGCGCAGGGAGGACGGGGTGAGGCGGTGACGCGGGGACGCGGGGACGGGGTGAGGCGGTGACGCGGTGACACCCCATCGACCTGGGACCTGTCTCCCACGAGGCATATAGTCTCGGAGTCTTCCCTGTGGAACCGGTCAACCCATAACAGATATCGGTGAGGCAGTGGCCGCGCCTAGTGCGCTGTTGGAAATAACCTAGTGCTGTTATTCCCAAAAACCTAGTGCTGTTATTCCCCATAACCTAGTGCTGTTATTCTCCATAACCTAGTGCTGTTATTCTCCAAACCTAGTGGTGCGAATGGGCCAACCTGTGGGTCTTCACCTGATGGAGGTGAGGCGTGACAGCACTCAAGATGTCCAAACCTGCTCGTGACTTGCGCTCGTGTTGGTCAGAGTTTGGGTAAAATATTGCTGTGCTCTGCCAAATATGGTAAGAGAGGATCGGCCCGTTGGTTTGCTGCCCCCCCCCACGCGATCGCCCCGCCAAACCAACGGGCGCAAGACTACACCCCCTACAAACTGACAATGGATAATCAAGTTTGGATCGCAGTAACATTCATCGCCTTTCTGCTATTATTTACTATAGTGGGAATATATTCGGCGACCCGCAAGCAAAATACGACGAGTGATTACCTGCTGGCCAGCAGAAATGTAAATCCATGGCTGACGGCCCTATCGGCCCAGGCGTCAGGTCAAAGCGGCTTGTTGTTTATCGGTCAGGTAGGCTTCGCTTACAAGACGGGAATTTCGGCAATATGCTTGACAATAGGCTGGGCGATCGGGGACTATATTGCTTGGTTGTTGGTTTTCAAACGGTTAAGAGAAATATCTGAGTTAACGGCGGCGGAGACTGTCTCATCCTTACTGGGTCAAGAAAAAAAAGGGTGGCGTCCGATTACAAAGCTCTCAGCTTTAATTATTATTACCTTTATGGGAACCTATGCGGCAGCACAACTGGTGGCGGGTAGCAAGGCACTGAATGCCATATTTGGCTGGAACTACAACTTGGGTATAATAGTAGGGGCAGTCATTGTGGTTATCTATTGTTTTTCTGGAGGTATCCGCGCTTCCATCTGGACGGATGCAGTGCAATCAGTGATTATGATCGGTTCCTTGCTGCTGCTGCTGGTAGTTGCAGTTGCTAGCAGCGGTGGCGTAGTCGAAATAGGTCGAAAACTTGCCGAGATAGACCCGGCACTGGTTTCCTTAAGCCCCCAAAACCTTCAGTTCGGACTGTTGCCTTTTTTCATCGGTTGGATAGCAGCAGGGTTTGGGGTGGTAGGTCAACCTCATATCCTGGTCCGAGGTATGGCGATCGACTCAGCAGATAATATAAATAAAGCTCGTAATATAAAAATAATATGCGGTCTGGTGGCATCTTTTTCGAGTATATGTATAGGACTGACAGCCAGAGTGATGCTACCAGAATTAATGGTAGGTGGGGATCCGGAGTTAGCACTGCCCTATTTATCCCTAGAATTGTTGCCTGCGCTCTTGGTAGGATTGATGCTAGCGGGACTGTTTGCTGCTACGATATCGACGGCGGACTCTCAGATACTCTCAAGTTCGGCAGCTTTAACTCAGGACTTGTTTCCTGAAACTGCGAAGTCTTACAAGTGGGCGAAGTTGGGAACCCTGACGGTGACAATGATAATTTTGATGATGGCTTTGGCAGGAGATGATAATGTATTTGCATTGGTAATATTCTCTTGGTCGGCCCTAGCTTCCGGTCTCGGTCCTCTATTGCTAGTGCGGGTTTGGCAAAAACCGGTAACGGCACCAGTGGCGATCGCCATGATGGTGGCGGGCATCGGGGCAGCTTTAACCTGGAAGTTAGGACTAAACTTGTCTGGAATAGTTTACGAAGTGCTTCCGGGCATGACGGCTGGTATGCTTGTTTATGGAATCAGTTGGTCAGCAAAGATCGACAAAAAATTTCCTAACATTTGAGAAAATTAGTACAACAGTAGATTGGAAATGATATCAGAAACAATGGCTTCATTGCGAGTCTTGCACCTAGCAGGTTCTCGCGTATCCGACTTCTACTACAACCTGTCGGTACTCTACGCCAGGGAAGTAGTGCAACCAGTTGGTGTCAGTAGCTACTACGCAGTCGTGTACCCCGATGGTCTTTGGCAGTTGGGTACATCTTTAGACAGTCTATCGGAGAAAATGTCCCTCCAAGAGGCGATCGCGAGGCTACCGGAGGTGGATGTAGTAGTGCCGCATATGTTTTGTGTCCCAGGGATGACCAGTTTCCGTGGGTTATTCGAGGACATTCTCGGGCTACCAGTAGTGGGGTCGCCACCTAGTTGTACGGCCCTAGCAACTAACAAAGCTCAAACCCGAAGCGTCGTGTCAGCATCTGGCGTGCTAGTGGCCAAGGCCCAAGTTGTGCGCCGGGGAGATACCGTGACCATGCAGCCCCCATTTATAGTGAAGCCGAATTCCGAAGATAATTCGATCGGCCTAACCTTGGTGAGGAAATCAACAGAGGTAGCCGAAGCATTGCGAGTTGGGTTTGAAAATGACGAGACCTTGTTGGTAGAAGATTACATCCCCGGACGGGAACTGCGCGTGGGGGTAGTCGAACGTGAAGGGCAGTTATGGGTGCTGCCAGCGATCGAGTATTTAGTCACCGAGTCCAATCCCATTAGAACTGTAAATGATAAGTTAGAGCTGCAAGGGGGACTGCCTAGAAAACAACCTGATAAGCCAGCAGTGAAAAATGTCTGTCCAGCTAATGTAACTCCTTCTTTATGGGAGAAAATCTCCGATGCAGCCAAGCGGGCACATATAGCTTTGGGCTGTCGCGATTACTCCCTGTACGACTTCCGGGTACATGCCGACACTTCGGATCCCTATATGCTGGAGGCGGGATTGTTTTGGTCTTTTGGCAATATTAGCATGATCTCGCGGATGCTCCAGGCAGATGGGCAAAATTTGGAGGATTTGGCATTGTCGTTGTGGAGTGCGGCGGCTCGACGGACTCCTGTAGCTTGTGGTGCGAAGTTTAAGTACGCTAATCTGTGAAAAGCCGATATAAATAACATCCCCGATGCTCGATCGAACATCTATTGCAGTTACATTCGTCGCCTTTGGACTATTATTTGTCATGGTAGGAACATTGGCGGCGTTGCGCAAGCACAATACCACTACAGATTAATAAAAATGAAGCCTCATCTTGACGATAGACAAGATATACAATTGACAAAAAGCCTTCCTATAATAAGGGCATCTCAAGATTCCAGAGATTTGCAGTCCCTACTCGATCATCTGAAACTACATCAACAGGAACTCAAGGAGACTCTAACTAATCATGGGGCGATCGCCTCATACATGCGATCTCTTCCCGAACTGCAAGAAACCCGGTTTCTCAACCCCCATGCGATCGCCCCAAGCAAGAAACCGGGTTTCTGCGATAATTTTTGCAGTCCAACCGAGATCTCACAAAGAAACCCGGTTTCTGAATTTTCACGCGATCGCATTAGTATTGTCCGAGATATCTGCCTTTAATGATTCTACAATATTCCCAACTTCAAGGTCTTGGTATAGCAAAATTTCTTCATATAAAACTCTGGCAGACTCATCATTACAAATGCGGTAATGCAGAATTTCTGTCCATTCTGGGGCCCGCGCCATCAACTCAGGCAGAACCTTGACAAAAGCGAGCAGTTGTGCTTTCATATCAAAGGATTCCAGAAAATGGATCAAATCCCACATGACATCCTGCTGCTGACAGCGATCGTCTAAAACTAGATGCAACTCGGGTAACCAGCGGTTTTGGGGATTTTGGGCCAGTTCAGTTAAGGCATTCTCAAAAGCGGCGATTTCAAAAGCGCATCGCATGAGTCTATTTGCCTGTAATATGTCAATCAAAGTAGATGATATCTGGTCCATCTTATATTTGGTAATCTAACTGTAGGGGCGAATGGCACTGACTTAAAGCTGTCATTGCGAGGGGGGAGTCCAAACCGAGATTGTGAGGAACTCGACCAACAGCCCCCCGAAGCAATCTCCTACCCCTACCGACACCCGCGAGATTGCTAGCCCTCCTGCGTCGGGCCGCTACGCTAACGGGGGGGAATGATAATTTGAATAATGATTGATAGCTTTTCCCCCCCCCCTCGCAATGACATTAAGGGCTTTTTTCTTAAGTCAGTACCATTCACTGTAGGGGCGTTAGCGCAGCGGCTGCGCAGCAGCTAGCATTCGGGCGACAAATTATGGCATAAATCTACAGATGCACTATCCGATTTTTCCGGAACGGTATGCTTCGCCCGGCGCGTCGTGAAATACACCAGACTCTCTCCTTGTTACACGGTATTTCACCTCTCAGCATTTTAGTGATTGAATGCGATCGCCACACCTATAATCCCACCAAGTATTGTAATTACGATTTGAACGGGAAATCCCATAATCACTGCCAAAAATGTTATTACACCGATGCCAATCAGAACGCCAACAGCAATTTGTCCTCCCGTAGGTTTGGATGATGACGAAGAAGGTTTGCTTGATGATGAACTGCTTGACGGTGAACTGCTTGATGGTGGCGACCACAATTGCGACGACTTTGGGTATATAAAATCAGGCCATCTCTTCCAGTTAGGTTCATGTGTCGTGTAATAAGCCTCAACAATTTGATTACCCCAATATTTACCTTGTATCATTCTTGCTGCTCTTTTTTGTTTCTCGCTATATGGCTCTAAAATACTCCCAAAATCATACCGCTCTACCAAAAAATTCGGCTTTACCAACCCAAAATTTACCATAAAATCTACATAAATATATAGCGAACCTGGATATTTTCTACTTGGATCTGCTATTATAGGATTCAAGTGTATTTTTATACCAATTTTAGCTTCTATGTATTCTATCACATCACTCTTTGTGACGTGAGATGGAACATTGTCGATTACTAAAGTCATGACTTTTACCTTCTTGTTGAAGATTGTCTGCGATCGATCGGGACTTTCGGAAAAACTAGATTAACATCAAACCATTTCACCGATGCACATAAGGGTCGATTTCGCCTCGCCGGACCCAGGCGATCGGCCCAAGCAAGAAACACAATATTTTTAGTCGGTTTTCAACCGACTTTAGCTATTAGCCGTGGGTTTGAACCCACGGCGGTCTAACAACGAAGCGAGAAGCGAGAAGCGAGAGAATCACTCCCGCGAAACTGGAACATCATAAGTAAAGAAATCATAAGCCATTTTCGTGTGGGGGAAAATCGCCCGCGCTTCTGCCAGCAAATTATCCAGCCCGATCGCATTACCCGGAGCGTAGCGGGGGCTAAAATGAGTCATAATCAACTGCTTCACCTGGGCTAAATGAGCCACTTGGGCTGCCATTGTACTGGTAGAATGCAGGCGATCGTAAGCCATTTGAGCATCTTGATGGGCAAAAGTCGCCTCGTGAACCAAGACATCTGCTTGCTGGGCCAACTCCACCGCCCGATCGCAGAAGATAGTATCGGTACAATAGACAAACTTGCGTCCCGGTTGAGTCGGACCGCACAAAGAAGCACCATTAATCTTGCGACCATCTGGCAGATCCACCCATTCCCCGCGCTTCAGCCTACCATAAACCGGACCCGAGGGAATGCCTAAAGCCTTAGCTTTTTCCACATTAAAGCGTCCCGGTCGGTCTTTTTCCGCGATCCGGTAACCAAAGGCGGGCACCCGATGGTGCAAAGGACCGCAACTGACAGTAAATTCTTCATTCTCAAATATCACTCCCGGCTCCACCTCGTGAACCTTCAGGGGATAAGATAAATGAGTTTGGGAACAGCGCAGACAACCTTGCAGATACTCATTCAGCTTCGGCGGGCCGTAGATATCCATCCGATCCATATTACCCGCCAAGCCGCAACTGGCCAACAGACCCATCAAGCCGAAAATATGGTCCCCGTGCATGTGGGTAACAAATATGCGTCGCAACTGACTGACTCTCAGGTCGCTGCGCAGAAACTGGTGCTGAGTCCCTTCCCCGCAGTCAAACAGCCAGACCTCTGCCTTTTGGGGTAGCCGTAACGCGATCGCCGACACGTTGCGCGATCGGGTGGGTACACCGGAGCTGGTTCCTAGGAATGTAATCTGCAAAACGCTTTTATATCTATAATAGAGAGTTGATGTGAGTTCTGAGATGATTTTATCATATTAACCCGAAAATCGGGGGTGTGGTCAAAACCCCTTGATAAAAATACCGATACCCCAGCCCGTCGTGGGTGGCCCTGGGAGTCTCTGGAGAGGTTTACAACCTCAACGGAGAGGTTTACAACCTCAACGGAGAGGTTTAAAACCTCAACGGAGAGGTTTAAAACCTCAACGGAGAGGTTTACAACCTCAACGGTGGGGCACAGGTGGGGACACGACTGGCGATCCTTCGGCTTTTGACCCGACCCAACTGGTTTTGACCACACCCGAAAATCGGTCATCAGCTGGGGCGAGCATTGAGTCACAACCCGATCGAGGCCGAAACCATCGCGCCCCTAGGGGCCGTCTCAGCTTCTCTGGTTAGAGTTAGGGAAAAACACAGATGATATTTCGACGATACTTCCTATTTGCCCAGTTAGGAAAACATTGGTGGGTGACTCTGCTATTGTGGATAGCGATGTTCAATCCCAACCTAGCGGCTGCCTTAGAACTGCGAGTCGCGATCGAACGAGAAGTCAAGCAAGTGCAAGTGGGCAGTTCCTCGGCGGCCACAGTCAAGAATGCTGCCGGGGAAACCCTCGGAGAACTGAATGCCATGTCAGGCTTTGTCGCTCAACCCCAGGATAGCACTGTGGCCCTGTCCAAATGGCAAGCTAGTCAAATTTGGATTGAACCCGCAGATAATGGCTTAGTCTGGATAGGCGATCGCTGGTATCGGGGGCGCGTCCTCCTGGTCCCCACATCCCAAGGACTCACTGCTGTCAACTACGTAGACATCGAACATTATCTCTACAGCGTCTTAGGAGGGGAAATGCCCCCTAGTTGGCCCCTAGAAGCCCTGAAAGCCCAAGCAGTGTCCGCCCGTTCCTACGCCTTGTATCGGCGGGAGAGGACCGCCAATAAAATCTATGATGTCGGCAATACCACTACTTGGCAAGTTTACAAAGGCGTCGAAGATGAATATGTCAGCACCCAACAAGCCGTAAATGCCACAGCGGGTCAAGTTCTCATCCACGATGGTAAGATTATCGAAGCCGTTTTCCACTCCTCATCAGGAGGGCACACCGAAAATGTCGAAGATATCTGGACAGCGCCCCTACCCTACTTGCGAGCAGTTCCCGACTTCGATCAGAAAGCACCCGTGTACGAATGGAAAAAAACCTTTTCGGGAGATACTCTCAGCAGTTTAATTAGCGGTGTCGGCAATATTTTATCCCTAACTCCAGAACGGACCACACCTCGCGGACGCATTATCACCATGAAAGTTATCGGCGATCGAGGGGAGAAAGTCGTCACTGGCAAGGAACTGCGGAAACTGCTAAACCTGAAAAGCACTTTATTTACTATCACTCCCCTTGGGGAAAGTGCAGAGGATGAAGATGCACCCCCAAGCAGTTTCCAAGTAGTCGGTCGCGGTTTCGGACATGGACTGGGGCTGTCTCAATATGGCGCTAACGCCTTAGCTCGACGGGGATACAACTATCAGCAGATTTTACTGCATTACTATAGCAAAACATCTCTTGCCCGCATTGAAGCCGAGTGATTGACCAATTGTTGAATTTCCCTGGTGACTAGGGAACGTGACCAGGGAGACCCTGGTCACGAGGCAAAAATCCCCCTGGTCATGAGGCAACCATCTAATATTTAAAAGTAAGCATCTGGTTCTAAAACCCAGATCAGATAACCTTTTCTGGTTTGGGTCAAGAAGACCTTATCCCCTTCGTTAGTCAATTGCTCGGCAATTTTTAAAGCTTTCTCCCGATCGGGAACGTTCTTGAAGAAACTGTAATATTTGCCCGAGACCTCAATAGCGGCCAATGGTTTTTTCACATCGGGCACGCTAATCTTACAGGGTTGATACTGCGATCGGTCTAAGATGGGGGAATTCGCTTCTTTTGTCGGGGGACTGGCAGATGCAGAGGATTTCTGCACAGATTTTAAGAATGCTTTTGCTTCCCAGACCCAGATAGCATAGCCTTTTGGTATAGCGGTCAGCATTACACTATCCCCCCGCTTGACTAGCTTTTCTGCTAATTCTACGGCTTTTTGCTCATCGGGGACGACTTTCAGCAGACTGTAATACTTGTCCCCGACATTAATTGCTGCTAAGGGGTCAGTCAGGTCCGGCACCCAGACCTGACAACGGCGATACTCGGAGGGAGATTTTAAGATGAGGTAGTTTGGGTTTGACACGATGGTGAGGGAGTTTTCTGCGGAATGCTACGCAAACGGGCTAAAAGGGTGCATTGAGATGCACGGGCGAAGCATTACGATAGGTAATTTATCAACTTATGTCAGAGATTGTCGCCGTAATGCTTCGCCCCTACAGATATTTTTATCCTATCAATATTCTAATTTGTCGGCTCGACATTGGCATGCTTGAGAACCGACTGATGTAGAATTAACCGGTTGCCTTGCGGATCGTAAGCGTAGATTTCTCTGCCGTGGGATGCACCTATAATCTCTCCATCTGGTGCATAACCTAGAGTCCCCAGATGGGAGATCGCCCTTTCCAAGTCATCCACTTCTAAGCATAAACTCATACTACCACTGGATTGGCGCTCAAATTCTTGCCAATGGGAGTTTTTTGGCTTAAATATCCCCAAGCGCAACCCCGGCAGATGAAATTCCGCATACTGCTGTCCGACGATCGCATCCGGTTGTCGTCCCAGCAACTGGACATAGAATGCCAGCATTTTCTCCATCTCCTCAGCTGCTATAGTCACAAATGCTTGACTAAAATTAAAACTCATGCTATCTCGGCTCAATCCAACCACTCACTCAGATCGGGTTGTTTGCGTTCCCTTGCTTTGATATAATCATCCAGCGTCCGCTGATAGTCAGCTGGCTTGGGCCGCTGGACTCGGACTCGGCCCGAATGGCCAGCCCCTTTGCGGGTCTTGGGGGGTTGGGGGGCCCGGGTCTTAGAAACGGTCAGAATTGACCGCAAGCGATCGCGAGCTTCATTGATCTGTCTCATTTTCTCATGAGCCTTCTGTTGCAGCCGGGGAAACTGGGCAAAGCGATCGGGGTGCCAGACGATCGCCAAATCCTTATAGCCTTGGGAGACTTCCTCTAGCGAAGCCCCCGGTTCTAGTTCCAGGATTCTATAATAATAAGCTACATCTGTCATATCTAACAGCCCTCCCACGACGAACACATAGCGATCGCATTTTGCTCTGATTTGAGCTGACTGAGACAATTTCGACAAATATCGTAAAAAAAATATATAATATCAAGGTTTTATTTAACTTAAGTTAACGTTTTTTTATTTACCAGTCTCATAAGTGCTCGAACCGTTAAAAAAACTTTAATCACCGAGCCAGTCTCAAGGGACTCTGGGAAACTAGAAAGGCACATTTATAGAAGTCTGTGAGGGTTTGGTCACAATGAAGCTGGCAGCAAGAGTAAGTCAGGTAACGCCTTCCTTAACCATGAGTGTTACCGCCAAGGCCCTGGGGATGAAGGCAGAAGGGATTGATGTCTGTAGTTTCAGCGCTGGAGAACCGGATTTTGATACGCCGGCCCATATTAAGGCCGCAGCTCAGCAAGCACTGGATGACGGTAAAACTAGGTATGGCCCGGCAGCAGGGGAACCCAGGTTACGAGAGGCGATCGCCCGCAAGCTACAACATGATAATCGGCTAAACATCGACGCGGAAAATGTGATCGTCACTAATGGTGGCAAGCATTCTCTGTACAACCTGATGATGGCCCTGATCGAACCAGGTGATGAGGTGATTATCCCCGTTCCCTACTGGGTGAGTTACCCGGAAATGGTGAAATTAGCCGGTGGAACGCCAGTGTTTGTACGGACAACTGCCGCGACTGGATATAAAATTACTCCCGCACAGCTGCGTCAGGCGATAACACCGCAAACGAAGCTGTTTGTGCTCAATTCTCCGTCCAATCCTACGGGAATGGTTTATACGCCGGCGGAGATCTCCGCCCTGGCAGAAGTGGTGGTGGAGCAGGATATTCTGGTAGTTTCCGACGAGATCTATGAGAAGATTCTCTATGAGGGTGCAGAACACTTGAGTATCGGTGCGGTTAGCCATGAGGCATTTGTCCGGACGATCGTCAGCAATGGGTTTGCTAAAGCTTACTCGATGACGGGTTGGCGGGTTGGCTATCTGGCGGGTGCAGTAGAACTGATAAAAGCTTGCAGTAAGATCCAAGGACATAGTACATCAAATGTCTGCACATTCGCGCAGTATGGGGCGATCGCGGCCTTGTCAGAGTCCCAAGATTGTGTAGAACGAATGCGCCTGGCTTTTTCCCAACGGCGTGAGATAATGCTAGAAAGGATCAACGCTATATCCGGACTTAGCTGTGTTGTGAAACCAGAGGGAGCGTTCTACCTGTTTGTAGATATTAGTAAAACAGGTTTGAATTCTCGGGAATTTAGCAATTCGCTGTTAGAATCCCAGCATGTGGCAGTGATTCCCGGAATTGCCTTTGGGGCTGACGACCATATCCGCTTGTCCTATGCCACTGACATGAGGACGATCGAAAAAGGGATGGATAGGCTAGAAAAATTCGTCCGCTCTCTAGTTTAATATACACCGAAGTCCAGTTGAGATGAATGTAAGAGCCAGTATTGGAGTCAAATCAACCATGACTGAAAGGGGAGCATCTCACTTTTGCATTTTTGCAACAATATTCGCTAATTGCTAATTGCTAATTGCTAATTGCTAATTGCTAATTTCCTCCTTGTCTCCCTTGTCCCCCTTGTCTTTTGCAAATATGAGATGCACCCACTGAAAGTCTATTACCCCAAGCATCTGCCTGGGGGTTCCTTCGCAAATGTAATCTTGACGGACTGACATTTTTAGCTCCCCTTTAAGAAAACTTGACAAATCGACAATACTGTGCTTAGATGGGAAATAGAGCATATAAGCTGTCGCGCATTGAAATTGCTAGGATCCAAATGCTGAAACCCTTGCCCTAAGAGGGTTTCCCAATTTGGAATTCTGAATGAGAGAATTTTGAATTGCTTACCCACGTGAGTTCGACAGATGTTCAAACCCTTATTTCGCGTCGGGTCGCGTCGGGTTGAAAATGCCTCAAACCCCCATTATTGCGTTGGAGATCTCCCGAACTCCGAAAGACGAACTCCGAAGGACGAACTCACGTTTACCCCTACCCCCTTGCAAAAATTAAGCCATGAACCTGAGACAAGTTTTACCTTCGGGATTTGGAATTGTATTTTTGGTAGTGATAATCAATACCATAGTTTCCGAAGTAACGACAAACACTCTAGAAGATTCTGCCAAATGGATAGCCCACACTCATCAAGTTAAGGTATTTTTGGCAAAGTTAGAAAAAACTTTAGTCGATGCGGAAACCGGACAAAGAGGTTTTATTTTCTCTGGTGAAGAGGTATTTTTAGAACCCTACGATCGAGCATTATATAGCATAGACGACCAAATAGAAAATCTGGCAGAAAATATATCCGATAATGCCGTGCAAACAAATAATTTACAAGAGGTTCGAGAATTAGCCAGAAAAAAACTTGAGGAGTTAGAAACGACGATCGTTTATAAAAGATCTGGTAGAGAAGCGGAATTAAGAAAGTTAGTATTGTCGGGCCTGGGCCGGGAGATTATGGACGAGATCAGGGTCAAAATTGAGGAAATGGAAAAAATAGAAGATCGCTTACTCGATGAAAGATACCAAGCAGCAAAAGGAGCTTCTATCTTAGTGAGAATTGTGAATTTTGGCAGTTTAGGGATAATTTTAATAGTTTGCGTAATCACTGTATTGATGATTAACAAAATTGCGATCGCACCAATTAACGAAATTGCTAGCACGATCGCCAGTTATACTGCTCAAATTGCTACTACTATTCAAGAACAAGAACGGGTGGCTGCCGAACAGGCAAATTCCGTGAGTACCACCACTACAACCATGAATGAATTAAGCGCGTCTTCCCGGCAATGTTCGGAGCAAGCCCAGTTGACTGTGAAGGCAGCACGAGAGGCCCTTCAGGTAGCAGAAAATGGCGGTGTATATGTGGCGGAAACTTTAGAGGGAATGACGCAGCTAAAGGAAAAGGTAGGAGAGATAGCTAGTCAAATATTCAAGCTTAACGAACAAAATAATGAAATCGGGACTATTTCTAAAATGGTTAGCGATATGGCTAACGAAACAAATATGTTAGCCCTTAATGCTGCGGTAGAAGCCGTGCGGGCTGGAGAAAATGGCAAGGGTTTTTCCGTGGTAGCTGGGGAAATTCGGAAATTAGCAGAACAAAGCCGGGAATCTGCTAAAAAAATTAACGATTTGGTTATGGAAATTCAAGACTTAATTAATTCAACCAGGTCGGTTACGGATGCAGGAACTCAAACTGTAAATTTGGGTATGAAAGTTACGGAAGAAACAACAGGAGCATTCCATGAAATTGCTGATGCTGTCAATAATGTTGTCATAAATAACGAAGCAATTAATCTTAATACCCAGCAGCAGGCGGCGGCTGTTTTGCAAGTATTAGAAGCGATGAATGCTCTGGAAAATGCTTCTAGAGAAACGGGAGCAGGAATTAGTCAAACGCGACTGGGTACCGAACATTTAAACCAGGCGGCTTTGGCTCTTAAGGCGATTGTTTAGTTACTGGAGATTGTCCTGCAGATGAGGCTAATATTGTCAGTGATTATGCTTGCCCAACAGTTCTTGAGGCTGTAGAATGGGAATAGCGATGAGAAACTGGGTTCCTTGCCCTGGTACTGACTGACATTTTAAGCGACCGTGGTGCTTTTTGACGACAATCTGATAGCTAATGGATAACCCCAGACCAGTACCTTTGCCTACAGGTTTTGTGGTGAAAAAGGGGTCAAATAGCTGAGAACGTACAGACTCGGGAATGCCAGGACCATTATCCCGAATGGCGATCGCCACATGGTTGCCCTTTACCCCCTTTACCACCTGAGTGCGAATCTCAATCTGAGGATTTTCCCTGGGTGTTTCTGTTTCCCGACCGCTAACAACAGATTCTTCTAAGGCATCGATCGCATTAGCGAGGATATTCATAAACACCTGATTCAACTGCCCTGGGTAGCACTGCACCAGAGGCAAGTTGCCATATTCTTTAATTACCTGAATTTCTGCTTGGCTGCCACGCTCTTTGGAGCTAGCTTGGGGACGCAATCGATGTTGTAAGATTAACAGAGTGCTATCGATGCCTTCGTGAATATCGGCCTGCTTCAATTCTGATTCATCCAGGCGGGAGAAATTGCGTAGAGATAGGACAATCTCGCGGATGCGATCGGCTCCCACATGCATAGAATTGAGCATATGGGGTAAGTCTTCTAGGATAAATTCTAGGTCTATGTCCTCTGCCCGGTCTTGAATTTCAGCTACGGGATGGGGGTAGTGCTCTTGATAAAGATCCAGCAACTCCAGCAGGTCCGTGATATATTCATTGGCATGGTTGATATTGCCGTAGATAAAGCTGACGGGGTTATTAATTTCATGGGCGACTCCAGCCACCATCTGTCCCAAGCTGGACATTTTTTCACTCTGCACCAACTGCGCTTGAGCCTGTTTTAGTTCCTGGATGGCAACTGCTCGCTTTTGGGCTTGTTGGCGTGCATGAGCTTCTGCTTGTTGCAAAGCTGCTTCTGCTTGCTTGCTTTCCGTCCGATCGCGCATTACCCCCAGGAAATGGGTCAACTGCCCCTGGGCATTCACCAGGGGCACAATATTGATTTCTGACCAAAACTGTGAGCCATCTTTACGATGGTTGATCACCTCTACGGTAACTGCTTCGCGACTTAAAAGGGCGGCGCGAATTTTGTCTAACTCCGATCGTTGGGTTTTCGGTCCTTGGAAGATGCGGGGAGTCTGACCGAGGAGTTCGGCGGCAGAGTAACCGGCCATGCGGCTACAAGCCTGGTTCACGTAGACGATCTTAGGGCCCATGGGTGGATCGATCGGATCGGCTTCGGTAATTAAAATGCCGTCTTGGGCGTTGACAACAGCGGACTCTAGCAAGCGCAGGCGTTCTTCTGCCTGTTGGCGATCGGCTATTTCTTGCTGCAATTGACTGTTAAGCTGCAATTGCTCTTGTTTACCTTGTTCTAGTTTACTAAAAGCGGTGAGAATGCTGTCCGCCATTTGATTAAAAGTGACCGCCAGTTCCCCCACCTCGTCAGTAGCAAAGACCTGGGCTCGCGCTTCCATGTTACCTGTGGAGAATTCTTTGGTGGTACCCTGTAGCTGCTTGATGGGGCGGGCGATCGCCCGCCCCAGAACGATCGCCAAGATTACGTCTGTCGTCAATGCCAAGACAGACACGAGTATTTGCAGCAGCAGACTATCCTTTAACATGCTATTCAGTCTCGTTTCTGGCGTTCCCCGCACCAAAATTGCCACCTGTTCCCCAGCAAAATTGGGCAAGCTTTTCGCCGCCACAGTATAGGTTTGCTTTCCTACAGTTATCCGTCCTGACACGGGCTTACCCTTTGCCTCCACTGCCGCAGTTAGTAGGGAAGCATCGGGTAAAGGCACATTGATGATATAGTTTTCTTGGTTGGGGTGATAAGGCTGAGCGATTTCGTGGACTTCTGGATCTTGTACTGCTGTAGCTAATGTAAAAGTGCCCAGAGGTTGGCGCAGATAGACAGCACTATAGCCGCCGCCAACAGTTTGTACGGTTTGATTGACAATTAGCGGTTTGCCATTCACGACATCCCCAGATACCAAAGCCCCCAATATCTCTTGGGTTTGGGGGTCGATCACTGGGGTCACCGTGTAACGAACTAGGGCGTAGTCGGTACTAACCGTTTCTGTTTCTGCGAGCAAAGGCGGAGACTCTTGGAGTAACTCTTGCCAACTAACGACTTCGCTAGTTTTGATTTGCCGAGGTTGGGCGAGCACTTCACTCACCAAATTGTTAGGATTGAATTTTTCGCCGGAACGATCTGCATTAGCATTGACAATAATCCGTAAATCAGCTCCCACTAAGGTAGCATATTCTATCTGCCGGGCTTGAATTTCATTCCTAAGAATGTTTTGCACTTGTTCTCGTAAAGCAACGTCGATGGTTTCAGCAGCATCATGGGTTTTGGCGGCAGCAATAATGGCAGCATTATCCGATTGTCCCCGGAAGCCAAAGCCCATTTGATTGATTTTGATATTATAGTGAATTTCCGTAACCGCTAGTTCCGATTTGGCTTGATTGCGCAGCTGAGTGCGTCCCCCCGAGACAATCAAAAAGGCCCCTACCCCCACCAGTCCTACGATGGAGATGACCTCGGAAGTGAATAAGCCCACCAGCTGCTTGCGCCGAATGGGAAAGTCATAAAACCATTGTAGAAAACTTCCGTTCCCAGGAGTTTGATGTTCGGTTTTGTAGGGGCCTTTGTGCGACTGATCCTGTTTTATTGTCGGTTGCCGGACTGGTTTCATCTTAAAATTTGCTTAAGTCACGTAATTTCATCTAACCAGTATGCTACCACTCCAGGCGATCTTTGAGTCTTGAGTGCGATCGCCTTCTTTCCTGCTGTTAATGCCCCGTGAGTTCCATAAATAGGTCGCCCAGGGCATCTCCCTCAAAGTAGAGTTAGTAAAATAATTTTGGCGTTGCACATTTTTCGGATGATGACAGCCAATTGTTAAAAATTGCTAATTGAAAAGAGTCAATTTATCTATTTATGACCAAAAATGACTATCGCGATTAACCATTGACAATAGCGCTCCTGCGTCGCGCACTTCGTATAAGCAAGCCCGCAACCCTTATCATCCCGTCGTTGTGCAACGCCATAATTTTCTTATAGTTTTGTATATTTTTTTGAAGTTGCAATAATATCAAGTAAAATTGCAGAAATTGCAGGGGCTACTGGTAGGGTGGGCATCGCCCACCATCCGGCTTTGTTACAGGGCATAACCCCAGTATGTAGCAGGGATTTAGAATTTGTAGAGGATGTCAAAGCCCTGCAAACCTTGAGGTTGTTCTTTGTTAACGGCGACATCCGTGACTGCCGCATCAAGGGGCCCCTGGTAACACCAGCGAATCATGGCTTCAACGGCAGACTGAGATCCTTCAAAGACAGCTTCGACTCGGCGATCGGGCAAATTACGTACCCAACCGGCAATACCCAAATGTTTGGCCTGGGAACGAGTGGAGAAGCGATAGCCGACGCCCTGGACTCGGCCCGAAATGAAGACATGGGCGCGAATTTCTGGTTTTGGTTGTGATGGTTTTTCCATAAACTTATCAAAAGTATGCTCAATTAATCATAATCATGATCTTAGTTCATCGCCTCACGGCTGCATACTCGACTATTCCTAATGCCGAAGCTTGGGTCTGGGCGGCATTGCTGGTATGCATATTTACCATAATTTCTCTGCCCGTGGGATTCAAGTTTGATTTCCTGCAACTAAAAGTAGAGACAGCATGGCAAACCGTTGTCAGTGTCATGGCCATGACACTGCTAATCCCTGGGATATTTGAGGAGACAGTGTTTCGGGTTTTACCCCTGCCTCACCCAGCAGAAAATCCTTCGGTCCAAGTCCAGTTGCTGTGGGGGTTGGGCAGTTTAGCAATTTTCATTATCTCTCATCCGCTGAATGGTTTGACCTTCTATCCTGCTAGACTGAAGACATTTACCAATCCAGTTTTTCTGTCTTTAGCAGGAATTCTAGGTCTTATTTGCACGATCGCCTATTGGCAGAGTGGTTCAATTTGGACGCCCATAGCTATTCACTGGTTAATTGTAGTAATTTGGTTGCTAGGGCTAGGTGGATATGAAAAACTCTCTCAGTAGGGTGGGCATTGCCCACCTGTAAAAATTGGTGGGCGGTGCTTTCGTAATTCAGCGATCGATATCTATCTTACTTCGCTGTTATCCCGCCGGGGGTTCAAACCCCCGGCTAATAGCTAAAGTCGGTTGAAACCGACTAATAAATAATTTTCAAATTAATTGTAGCATTGTTTTTACAAAATGGTATAATCTAGCCCGCGCAGGCGGGCTTTGTTTGTGTAGCCGGACCCTTTAGGGTTCGGGCGACGCAAATATGCAGTGTACCCTACTTTTTCCAGATTTGAGGTTGACGGAAAGCATGGATATCTTTGATTACCTGTACCCAGCTATTGGCCAGAGATGCTAAGATGCGATCGCCATTTTCCCCAGAAGCAGTTGTAGGATCTCCCAGGACTCCACTTGTCGTTAAATCTCGCGTCGCCCAAGCGAAAGGCAGCTTTCCCTCCATACTCAGCATACTGTCTGTAGGTAACTCTTGAGGATATTCAGCTACTGCCGCCTCCATGTTCACCTGTTCTGGTAGCAGAGAAAGGAGTAAGCTAGTTTCGGCATCTCCAGCATGGATCCCCAATTCAAATTCCTTTGCTGTCAATAATTCCTCAGTAATATTAGGAACGCGCCAGGTAAACAGGGGGAACACCATAAAATCATCATATTTGACGTGTAAATCTCGCGCTGCTATTTCCAATACCTGGGGTTGTCCTCCGTGGGAGTTAATCAACACAAACTTGCGAAAACCGGCCCGGTAAATACTTTCGGCTACTTCGGTAATAACTGCCAACAGGGTTGGGGCCGTCAGAGTAATTGTACCCGGGAAATGTAAGTGTTCGTTAGATTTGCCATAATAAAGGGTAGGCAAGGCATAAGCGGGAATGCTGGGGTCTAGTTGAGCCAATGCCTTTCCCAAAACTCCGACGCTAATGGCAGCATCTACTATGAGTGGCAAATGGGGGCCATGTTGCTCAATTGCCCCGATCGGTTGGATGATCGGCACATTTTCCTTATCTGGAATTGCCTGGATCTCTGTCCAGCTGAGGTAGGTAAAAAAACGTTCTGGGGGGATGAAGCTGTGCATTATTGTTGATTGCTAATTGTTAATTGCGTTCCGGGGCACCCAAGTATAATACTGCTCAATGAGCCCGATCGTCAATTCTTGCTTCTGTTGGACTGCGATCGCCCCTTGGTGGACCTGGGCGATCGCCCCTGCTATGGAAAATCCCAATCCAAATCCTCCTTGATTTTTAGAACGGGTTTTATTCACGCGATAGAAGCGATCGAAAATCTGCGATTTTTCCTCTGGGGAAATCCCCAGGCCATTATCTTCGACGTGAATGAGAGCATAATGTGCATCTCTTTCTAATCTTAACATGACAACTCCTCCTGGTGATGTATATTGAATCCCATTGATAACTAAGTTATCTTGCTTGAGTTGCTGTTGGGAGTTAAGGCTTAATTGCCAATCCAGGAGGCAACTGGCAGTTAAATCTCGCGTAGCCCAAGGGAAAGGCAGCTTCCACTCCATGCTCCTCAGCATGCTATATTTCCTACGTACACCCAAAAAAGTCCGGGGAGTATTGTGGTAAGCTACCAACTTAAGCCGGGATAGCCCATAAGGCAAGGCTTCTAGCCCACAGGGACGCGCGATCGCTCCCTTGGGCCTCTTGGGCCTCTTTGTCCCCCTTGACGTTGGTACTCTTGTGGTATAATTACCAAAAGTTGATTGAGGAATTAGTAGAAATGTCTCCAGAAGAATTTTTGTCATCTAATGTTTGGGTTGCCAAGATGAAGACCTACTTCCAGGTCATGGACACTAACCAAAATGGTTTTTTGTCCCTCTCTGAATACGAGGAGATTGCGGAGCGGATGATCCAAAATCAAAAAGATCGGTCGAAAGACGAAGAAATTCGTGGGGTGTTTCGCTCCCTGTTTAACAACTTTGTCGCCGGAGGGAAGCAGGTCGATGCTGACACCCAGATTGGTTACGAAGAGTTCCTCGCCAATGCCGCGAAGGCGGTCTCGTCGATGCAATCGTCACGGGAAGCGGGTAAGCGAAAGAACGAAGTTTTCTTTGATTTCGTCGATACAGATGGCTCTGGAGAGATATCCCGTGAAGAATACCGAAAGTATCTGGCAATATACTCCGGGGGAGAGGACCCCGATCGTGCCGATCGGGCTTTCGACAGCATCGACGTTGATGGCAATGGTTCTATCACCCGCGCCGAGTTTGTTGAAGGTCATATGCACTACTGGTTTGAACATACTAGCGACCCAAGCTGCTCGCCGCTTCCCTATGGGCCGTTGGTAGATTCATAATATTAACCTGAGTTTGGGATAAGTCGGAATCAGCTGCGCAGCATACTAAAAAACTGGTAATTTCCCGAAAATACCGTCCTCTAGGCGGTTGACGCGACGCAAAAAAGCCACTAGCTGCGTGGCCAGTGACTATTTTGCTGCCTTTCGGCTCTCCCTGAAAAGGGGTAAAGTTTGCCTCGGTCAAGTTAAAGGGGCTTTTTACATCTGACTCACGCGGTCCTACTAAATCCATTCGTTCCGTTCCTTAAAGCCAGACGACAGCAGCTTAAGGCTGGCGCTCACCCGTAGGTGTCATGACCCCCCTAACGTAGGTCTGATCCTGGACCTGCATCAAGCATCTTCCCGAGGGAGATAATTTTAACATTGGTCAGAAATTACCGGATTTTATGCAAGAGTAGATTCCGACTTTAGCTATGAGCCTGTGCCGCCACCGGCGGAGGATCGGGAAAAATACAAGATCTAAGTTGTATTATACCCAATTTTTCCCAAGCTTTCCCAAGATTCCCCAACTTGTCCTAACTTTTTATCTGGTCATTAACGGGAGAAGTCCAAATAAAAATATGACTTTTAGGGGATTCAAAGGAAAAGCGCATTGCTCTAATATATCTGGAGTTACGCAGAAGTCTTAAAGATATGGTGGGCGGTGCCCGCCAGATGCTACACCGGTACGAGATAATGGTCCAAATGGCTTAAGTCCTGTGGATAGGGGCAAGTTGACTGTCAAGGATGAGCAGTAAGGAGTATAATAAATGTTGTTAAAAAGTATCCCTCAAAATGTTATCCCTCAAAATGGACTTAAATGTTTATTGGGGTGTGTACGTGTAGGTGATGGAAGTGTGGCTTTCTGGCATGAAAAAAAATTACGCGATCTGGGAATAGAGACTCTAGGGATTATCGATCCCGATCCTGTTAAACAAAAAAAGGCAGCAAAGAGAGGAATAAAGGTATTTTCATCTTTGGTACAAGCAGCAGAAAATCGTCCAATTTTCTGGGATATTTGTTGTCCTACTAAATATCACGTTGAAGTCATCAGGGATATTATAGAAATTGATAACCAGGCTAACATTATAGTAGAAAAACCGGTCTGCTCCTACGGTGAAATAGAAAAATTGTCTGAATTGCTGAAGGGATTTAAGGGAAAGCTAGTTGTTAACGAAAACTACATATCATCATTAGTAACACAGAAGATCAAAGAACTGATTATCGATATGGAACTTACCCCCCATAGAGTTGTATCAGAAATGACAAAAAAACGAATTAATGACTTTATTAATGGTCGTTTTTTGGATAATGAGTTTTATGCGTTTGGTTATGAAGGTTCCCATATAGTTACCAATGTCCTGGCTCTAGGAAAAAAATATATTCCCCGGGAAATAGGAAATATTTTTTATGAAGACCTATATATTGATATTAATGGCAAAAAGCTGCATCTGCCCAAGCAGGCAATGGTAGAAAAGCACTATCGAGCAGTGAATGGTGCAGAAGTTGTGTTATATACTTCTATGGAGGGAAAGATAAAATACTTTTATCCAGGGTACTCTCTGCACCACCTCTACCAAGCTCCTGAAGATCCACATACCCGCTATCGTGTATTAGCTGTAGAAGATCATAACACTGGTATAACTGTAGCTGGATTTTATGAACCTATTATTGGTCAAAACAGAGGTGAAGGACGTGTTGTAGTCTGCAAGGATGGCATTGTGCAAAAAATCATCCCCCACATAGTTGATGATACAATGGGCAGAACTCTGAAAAATGCCATAGAATATTTCCAGGGAAAAAGAGAAAATCCCTGTCCTGCGAGGGTAGCTATTGGCATAGTAGAGTTCATGAATTTATGGTATAGTGAAAAATGAACATCAACACCGAAAACGGAGGTTGTCAATTAAATGATCCTTTCTAGCGATAGCATCCCCCAGGAAAGAGGACACTGCGGCACTATTAGAAAACTGGTATCCCAAGGACCGGCCAGACTCGTACATCTTTTTGTGGAGAATGCAGAAAAGCATTATCACAAAAAGACGACAGAGTATTATTACGTACTTAATGGAACCGGACAGGTGTCTCTCGACGACAATATACAGCCGATTAAAAAAGGTGACGTCATTAAAATAGAACCGGGAGTTAAGCACCAGGCGATCGAGGGTGAAGAACCCTTGGAAATTCTCGTAATTGAAGTGCCTCCTGCCATAGGTGACTCTTATATAGTAAACGAATAGTCCCTACCAACGGGATCATATTCACATCAAATGCCCAGAAACCAGGTTTTTACGTTAATCTGAACTCTCTAGGCGCGAAAGCGCCTGGAAAGCACTAAAGTGCTTACTACGAACGAATTAGCAATTTCTACCCGATCGCACCTTGGGAAGTAGCAGATGGCAGGTCGAATTGCTCTAAGAATTCGATGACTGCCTCGGGAGTTATCCGGATGGCATCTGGGGCTAAAGCACCGCTAATCATCGACTCGCCTCTAATATCAAACATATAGCGTATCATCAGAATGCCGTCAGTGATCGCATCGGCGTTGCCATTACCATCCACATCCAGCATGATATCACGGGCTTCGTCCAGGTAGTTGGCGATCGCATCTGGACTGTTCCGGTTCGCCCCTGATGCGATCGCGCCTTCCGTGAGAGCATCATCTCTAATGTCGAATAGATAACGTAAAGCCAGAACACCGTCAGTGAGAGCATCTACTTCTCCATTATCGTCTATATCTAGAGTAAAGCCAGATGGTTCGGTATTTCCAGAAAATTCAAAAGCCCCAATATCGGCGATCGCCGTCCCATCATCATCTCCATCTAGGGGACGAGAAATACCCCGTTGATCGGTAGCGGGTGCGCCAGCATTCACCCCGCCATCAATAGCAGGACTTTCTGGTAGCAGGGGATGTACGAGGACGCCATTAATCTCTTGCAGGTCTCCTAAGAGGGGGTCTGCCTGGGTAACCCCCGGCACCACCAGAGTATCATTGGGATTGAGTTCGTTAGATTGGATGTTTCCCCCGCCATCGCTGAATTGAGAACCCGTGTGATGGTTAAGGTTAAACCCCTCGATGCCTTGATTATAGGCGAGAATGGTATTTGTCAGGGTTGTCGAGAAGTTACCACCCCAAAATCCTCCCCCCTGAAACCCGGCTGTATTGTTGGCAATGGTCGTGTTAATAATGTTGTTGACACCATTGCCCAGGGCGATCGCCCCTCCCAAACCGCCCACATTACCAATTGACTCTGCCGTGTTGCCCGAGAAAGTGCTGTTAGTAATCTCGGTTGGGGAATTTTCTCCTATCCACAAGCCACCTCCTTGACCCTGGGCCGTATTATTGGCAAAGGTACTGTTGTCAATCTTAAAATCTGCACCACCGCCGTGCCGCAGTCCCCCACCTAATCCGAATCCTTGGGTATCTGGTTGTATCTGATTATTGATAATGGTGCTATTGGCGATCGTCACTTCGTCTCCAGGGTAAGCGAACAGAAACATTCCTCCCCCTTGTCCTGCCCCTTGATTGCCCTCAAATCGACTATTGCTAATATCAATGCGCCCAGTTGTGCTAGCATTGGTTGTTGCGGAAGCCCCATCCGTGTAAATGGCACCGCCGTAACCAAATGTATTAGGAGAGAACGCACCACCTGCTGTTGAGTCGTTATCGATGAAAGTCGAGTTTTCGACAGTCAGTCCCCCCAACAGGGTGTTAATTGCCCCGCCATTAATCCCCCTGTTATCGATAAATATGCTGTCTGTGACTGTGGTAGTGCTTTCGCTTTTGACTGCGATCGCCCCTCCGCCCCTTCCGCTTTTTCCAAACTCCCCGTTCCCAGATGAACTATTCCCCTCAAATAAGGAATCGATCGCGGTATTATTACTGCGAAAACCGGCAAATATTGCCCCGCCGCCCACCCCGTCTGCCACGTTATTGAGAAACTTGCTATTGACTACAGTTAAAGTCGTACCGCTTGCGGTTTTAATGCCTCCCCCTGCGCCCGCTTCTCCCGTGCCATTGCTTTTCCCATTGGCAACGATCGTATTCTCTATCGTCACAGTTACGGGATTAAAATTGGCATCGTTGGTAATCTCAAATACCCGATGGGCGTTATTGCCACTGATGGTGACATTGGGGTTATTATCACCATCAACCAGACCGACAATAGTCAGGTCTTTATCGATTACCAGTTGACTGTTCAGGGTAATGGTTCCCCCCGCCAGACTGGGGTCCAATATTATGCTGTCTCCCGGGTTTGCAAGGGCGATCGCCTCCCTCAAACTTCCGGCACCAGAGTCATTAATATTGGTAACGTTAATGGTTGCTAACACTCCCCGGTAAGCTGCCATTACCTCTGGACCTAAAGCTATCGGCGTTGTTACTTCACCTGCGGTAAACTCTAAGTTCCAGTTACTTACCGTAGCAGCATTTCCTACCAAGTTAGCCGATGCCGCGATCGCCTTACCAGTCAAGTTTCTCAGTTCCTTGACAAATTCCGCTCCTCGTGCGTAGGCTAGTTGGCAGCCGTAAAGCAGGATAGCAGCTTTCTGGGACAATGCCTGCTGCCACACTTGCCAATGTTCGAGGTATTTTCCCAGACTGTCCGTGCTGAGGACGACACCGGGCAAGTATAGGCGATCGGGACTACCATGGGCAAAGATATGAACAGCATCAATTTCCCCAAATGCCGCCGCCTGCTGAATAGATGTAGTAATTTGGTCGAGCCCATTCCTGGCGCGGTCTAATACGTCAACCTTTACCCCTTCACGAACACCTGCGACTAGGGATTGGTAGTCCTCTATACTGGGGTCAATAAAGACCAGGGTTTGAGAACGTGAATTCAGTGAAGTCTGGAACTCGATCATGTATAATTCTCCCAAGTTATGGCTCGCAGATAGCAACATTTTTTCTGAGAGCCTGTCAGACTCAATGATAACCCGCCCACTGCCTATCAAAAAACCAGATTTTTACCGAAAACCGGGGTTCTGAGTTCCTGGTAAATATGCCCACAACCAAGTGATATGTACCACGATCACCCTAGTTGCCAAGGGTTTCACCAATTACCAATCACCCCCTTTTATAGGATAAGATTCGAGTCAGTAGTAGCCTGAGGAATAGAGGCACCGCCGACTTGGTTAATACCATCCATCAGCCAGATATCGTTCCTGCCAGTATTCTGCCGCCAGAGGATGTCAGCTTTACCGTCGGCGTCGAAGTCACTCACCCCCTGCACCGACCAAGAGGTGTCAACTCTGGGGAGGGAACCGCCGCTAATACGGGTAGTGCCATCCATCAGCCAAATAGCATTATTACCAGTGCTGTGTCGCCAGAAGATGTCATCCTTGCCGTCACCATTGAAGTCCCCAGTCGATTCTACCTCCCAAGTGGTCGTACCAATGGGGCTGTCGCCGATTTTTTCATCACCATTCATCAGCCACATGGTATTAACATTTGTCAGAGAATTGCGCCAGATGATGTCGGCTTTGCTATCACCGTCGAAGTCACCAGTTCCTTCCACCTGCCAGTTACTGCCTGCATTGCCGATCGGGTTATTGCTGAGGCGGTTACTGCCATCCATCAGCCAGATGGAATTTTCACCCGTAAGAGGGTCGCGCCAGAAAATATCGCCCTTGCCATCGCCGTTAAAGTCATCCGTAGCTGCCACCTGCCAATTACTATCAGCATTGGGGATGGAGTTGTCACTGATGCGGTTGGGACCATCCATCAACCAGATGGAATTTTCTCCCGTAGAACTGTGACGCCATAGTATATCCGATTTACCATCACCGTCAAAGTCAATAATCCCCTGCACCTGTAAGTTATTATCGGCAAAAGGAATATCGCTGTCACTCAGTTGAGTAGTGCCATCCATCAGCCAGATGGCATTATTCCCACTGCTGTCCCGCAGTAAAATGTCGGCTTTACCGTCGCCGTTGAAGTCAGGGCGAACATGGGAAGACTTTTCGTCAGCTTCAGCTTCATAAGCGCCGATGTCTGTGTTAGCATCCCGGGTTACACCTCGCTGGTCGGTGGCGGGTGCCCCAGCATTTACCCCTGCATCAATAGCAGGACTTCCTGGCAGCAGCGGATGAACCAGGACGCCGTTAATCTCTTGCAACGGAGCAAGTTTCGGGTCGGCGATAGTAACCCCTGCCGCGATCTTCAGAAAGTCATTATCATTGAGTTCTGAGAACTGGATATTCCCCCCGCCATCGGTGAACTCAGCGTTAGTTTGATGGTAACGATTCTTCTGGGCTACATTATAAGCGGCAATGCTATTGACAATAGTAACATTTGACCCCCCACGGAAAAAACCACCAGCAACAGACTCGGCATAGTTATTAGCAACTGTCGTATTGATTATATCTATGTCGGTAATTGTGTTCAAAGTCAATCCACCGCCCCAACCCTGTTCGCCATCAACTGTGGTCGTAGCCCTGTTCCCCGAAAATGTACTGTTGCTGATGGTGGCTTCGCTCACATTTTTTGACACAAACAATCCCCCACCCTGACCGCCTTCTGCCACATTGTTCGCAAAGGTTGTGTTAGAGATTTCTCCTCTCCATCCTCTGCTCAACATCAGACCACCACCATTTGATGACCCAATGGAATTTTGAATCACCCTGTTATTGATGATGGTATTGTTTTCCACTATTATGGTGTCACCCCCATAAGCCTCCAGACGCATTGCCCCACCCTGTCCCGCAGCTATATTGTCCTCAAAGTGACTGTTGCTAATGCGAATTGTACCAGAGGTGCTGCCATCATATTTTGCGGAAGCGCCATCGGTGTAAATCGCACCTCCAAAACCCTGCTGTGTCGCATAATCTACTCCACCCACCGTCGTGTCATTCCCAATAAAGACCGAGTTGTCTACTGTCAGTTCTCCCAACAGGGTATTTATTGCACCGCCACTTATCCCATTATTATTTCTAAATGTGCTTCCATTCACCGCAGTCGTGCTTTCACTTTTGACCGCGATCGCCCCACCACCACGTTCACTTTTTTCAGTTGCCGAATGGTTTGCTAAGGATGTATTACCCTCGAAGTGGGAATCGATGACTGTATTGGTGCTGCGAAAACCGGCAAATATTGCCCCGCCGCCTTCTCCGTTGGCGTAGTTGTTCTCAAAGAAGGTCTTTTCTATTGTTAATGTCGTGCCACTTGCCGTGCGAAGTCCTCCTCCCGATCCATCCTCATCTACCCCTGTTACTCGACCATCAGCGATCGTCAGATTCCGCAAGGTTAAATATATCGATTTCAGCGACCAATTTGTCGCCTGCACGTCAATTACCCGTGATGCTTCATTCCCGCTGATAGTTAAACCGGGTGCATCGACCGCATCAATGATTATGTTTTTGTCAATGATTTCTAATTGACCGCTAGTGAGAGTAATGGTCTGACTGGCCAGACTGGGGTCAAATTCAATTGTATCTCCATCGGCGGCCAGGGCGATCGCCTCCCTTAAGGAACCCGGTCCCGAGTCATTAATATTGGTGACAATGACGGTACCTAACAGACCCCCGTAACCTGCCATTGTCTCGGGCTTAAATGCTGGAGCGGCGGCGATCGGACCTGTGGTATAGTCTAAATTCCAGGAACCTCCGAGAGCAGCATTTCCTGTATAATCAACCGCAGCGGCGATCGCCTTTCCAGTCAACTTTCTCAGTTCCTTGACAAATTCCGATCCTCGTGCATATGCTACGCAGCAGCCGTAAAGCAAGATAGAGGCGCGCTGGGACAGTGCGTTTTTCCAGACCTGCAATTGAGAGTGGTACTTATGAAGAGTATCCTCACTGATAACAGCATTGCCTAGGTATAGGCAACCTGGACTGCCGTGAGATACAATATGTATTGCGTCAATCTTGTCCGATTGCTTTTCAACGATCGCCGTAATTTGGTCCATGCCATCGCGATCGCTATCTAAAACATACGCTTCTACGCTATCGTAGATCCCGGCTGCTAGATATTCGCAGTCATCTACATTGGCATCAATGAAGACAAGGGTTTTAGATTTATTCAAGCTTGCAGCGCAAGTTGAACGGGCATCGAAGTGAAGCCTGTCGAAAGTAGTATTCATAGGTTCTAATCCAGGTATAGCGGTGCTGGTAGATACCACCGTTACATAAGACTTACCCAAAGTTACCCATCGCTTGACATCTTTGGAACTCACTTCCTGCTTCACTCTGGTAGTGCTGGCACTGACCAGTCCACAGGCTAACACCACCTAACTGGCGGCTTTTTCTAAATTAATCGAGGCATTCAGATCTCGATCTATCTCTAAACCACAATTGTCACACTGGAAGACTCTTTCCGATAACGGCATGGAGTCCTTTTTTGTCCCGCACTGAGAACATGTCTTAGTTGAGGGATACCATTGATCAACTACAACTAAGATCGTTCCATACAACTCGCACTTATACTCCAACTGTCGTCTGAATTCATAGAATCCCATGTCACCGATAGCTTTAGCCAGTTTGTGATTAGCCATCATTCCCGACACATTCAAATCTTCTATTCCTATCCGACTGTGGTTTTTGGCCAAATAGGTTGTGATCTTGTGTAATGTATCTTTACGAATGTTAGCTATTTTCCGATGTAGGCGAGCTATTTTAACTTGCGCTTTTTTCCAATTGGCTGAACCGATTTTTTTATGACGATTCTGCCATTGCAACCGTGAGAGTTGTTTCTCGTATTTACGATAGCTTTTAGCACCCTCAAAGACTTCACCGGTTGATAGAACTGCCAGGGCCTTTACACCTAAATCTACCCCAACTACAGGATGGGCCTTTTGCTGAGTAACTGGCTCAACTTCCATCTTAAAACTGACGAACCATCTATCAGCCGTCCTGGATATAGTCACGGACTTGGGGACTCGACAGACTGGCAGCCGCTCATATGTTCTTAGCCAACCAATTACTGGAACTCTAATTCCGAAATGGTCAAGTTCGATCTTTCCATCTAGAGTGAAGCTATCAGCACGACCTTTTTTCTTAAACCTGGGCGGTTTACTGACCTTTTTGAATGCCCGCCTCCAAGCTTCAGCTAGCTGTCTCAAAGCATATTGTGGAGCACATTTGCTTACTTCGTAGTACCAAGGATACTCAGGTTTGACCAGGGCTACCAGCCATTTATGCAAATCTATCGCTGTCGGAACTTTTATTTTCTCCTCTGGATTGTCCCGATTGTGGTCAAGTATCTGTTTTGTTAAACCCAATCCCCAATTCCAAGCATGACGAGCTACTCCGCAATGTTTAGCCAATGCCGTTCGCTGTTGGTTGTTCAGTTTTAATTCTGTTTTAAAGCCTAAGAGCATACATCCTCCACAGCTTTTGCCACACGCTTCGCTATAAATTGTGCTGGTGTACTGATATAAACTACACCACAATCCTTACCCATTCCGGAAATAATGTCCAAAGCGGTCCAATGATTTAGTTACAGTTTCATGCCCTGCTATAAAAACTCTAATCGAGGTTTATGAGGTAGATTGCAGCTTTATCGTCCTGAGTCACCTATGAGTCAAGATAGCAACATATTTTGGCCCCTGACATCGGTGAAAATCCGCATTTTTCCGGCGCAACCTCATCAAACTCCAATTTAGGCGCAATCACAAATCCGGATATCGATTGACTTCTTAGCCGGAGTTACTTTTTGAAGAGGATTTTCTGCGGTTTCTCTGGTACTAGCCCCCAGCAGGCGATCGCGAATATTCCCCAGTTTGGCTTGATTATTAACAGGTAAACGAGGTTTGGGCAGATCTAGATTCGGCCACTCACGTAAATCATTACAGGGACAGCACTGAGGTGGCCGGCCCGCAGTCGGGAGGGGGAGAGGCAACTCACAACGACAACACATTATCAGTTCCCACTCCGGCGTCAACAGTTTAGCAATAGTTTCGTCAGTCCCCTCCAGGTAGCAGTCTCCCGAGTCAACTGACATAATTTTCTGCCAGCAGGCTTCAAACTCCTGACTATAGCCATTGCCTTTTACCACTTGTTGAGGCAGCAAAGCTTCGTTCCCATTACGAATCATTACCTTTTTGCCCAGCTGTAGCCAATAGGCAAGATATTGTTTTACTTGCGTTTGAGATGCCATATTATCTGATCATTGCCTATTGCTAATTGAAGATTAGGCTAGTCCCTCTATTGTAGCGAGGTATCACTGCCTTTGGGGATCGCAAATATAAATTAATGTAACGTTATGGTCAGCTCTCCCCTGACAAGGGAGTACCGAGCACACTCAGGTTAAGGACATGGCCAGCAGTTACCAGGTAAACTGGATGGGCTACCGCAGCGATGTGGCGCACCAGAACCCCGAGGCGATCGCGAAACAGCCGACCAATAGGATAAGCTGGAACTAGGCCCCAACCTGTCTCTTCAGCCACCAAAATCACATCAGCAGCAGTTCGCTGCAAACTGGAAAGCATTGCCTGCTGGGTCTGATACCAGCTATCATCATCCTGGTCCAATAAATTTGCCAGCCAAGTTCCCGCCGAATCAATCAACAGACAGCTATCCGCCCCATATAGCTCAATTGTAGCTGCCAACTCGATCGGTACTTCCAGAGTTTCCCAGCTAGCTGGACGCCGAGCACGGTGTATTATAATCCGATTATGCCACTCCCGATCGCTCGGATCGGTAGTAGCTGTTGCTACATAAACCACCTGTTTGTCCGTACCTGCGGCCAGGGTCTCAGCCCATTCGCTCTTACCGGACCGGGCCGGTCCCGTCACCAGGATTAATTGCCTGGCCGATCGATATGCCATGTAATTTTGGATGTATTTCTGGGCAAGATCTAATATAACAGTAAAGGAATCGGAATTTAACAATAGCAGAATGAAACTAGAATTGCAGCGGATTGAGGCTATAGTGGATAAAGTTATAGCAGATCGAAACAATAATGTAAAAAGGCCAGCTATTGAGAAAAATCAGACCTACTCATTTGACTTACTACCCAAAAACCCCCCGCCCCCAAGCAAAGCGACAATCCCTCCCATACAGCCAAGGTCGCAAAAGAACCAGTCGGTCACGCCAGCACTGCCCAAGCTGAAAACTCCGAGATTGAGCACTCATCAAAACGCAGCTAACCCAGATCTGGCAATCAATCTGTTGCAGGAAATTCAGGGGGTAGTCGCTAGCTGGCAGCTCTCTTTGCAGCAAGTGCATGCAGAAATTCAAGACCTGTACCAAGAAGGACCGATAGTGGATGGGTGGTTAGAGTCAAATCCGCCAGGCGGAGGTCTCCCGGGAGAAGCAGCGGGCTATCGCCTGTGCAGACTAGAGTCCAACGGCAAGTTGTGGTTCTGTCCCTGTCCGCCAGACCAGGTGGCTACAGTATCGGTGGCGATCGCCCGATATCACCAGCTGCGACAACTGCTCGGTCGCAAGCAAGAACTGGAATCTCGCCTGACCCAATTATCTGAAGCCCTGATAATTTTGCACGGGCAACTGCGTGAAGCATAGGGAAGAATTATGACTGAGCCGAAAATTTCCGCAATTATCTGTACTCACAATCGGGATAATTATCTGGGCGCAGCCATAGATAGCTTACTGGCCCAGGATTTTGCCGATTTTGAAGTCCTGGTGGTAGATAATGGATCGAGCGATCGCACCCGTGAAGTGGTAGAAGGGAGACTATCGGATCCGCGCCTCCGCTATGTCTTTGAGCCAGTCCTGGGTCTGTCGGTAGCGCGGAACAGGGGCGCAGGGGAGACAACGGGGGAGATTATTACCTATCTGGACGACGATGCCGTTGCCAGTCCCAGCTGGTTGAGCATTCTAACCCGTGCCTATCAGCAGAATGAAAAGCTAGCGATCGCGGGGGGCAAAGTTACGTTAATATGGCCAGAGGGCATTACCCCTCCGGCCTGGCTGACTCCAGAACTAGCGGGCAATCTAGGATTATACGACCTTGGCTCCGAACTGGTCTACATCAAGAATCCAGGTCTGACTCCCAGAGGCTTAAACTACTCTATCCGCCGGTCATTTTTAGATGAAATCGGTGGTTTCGACCCCAATTTGGGCAGAATCGGGAAAAAATTGTTATCTAATGAAGAACTGTATACAACCGAGCTTGCCCTGAAGAGGGGGTGGCAAGTAGCATATGTCCCTGATGCCGTGGTTGCTCATAATGTGGCCCCAGAGCGCATCAAGCGCAGCTGGTTCCTGAATCGAGGCTGGTGGCAAGGCATCAGCGAGTGCTATCGGGAACAGCTAGTTGGTAAAGCTGGTAGGGCCCAGCTGGGGCGAGGTGGGGAACGTCTGGTGCGAGGACTGTACAAGGCCCTGAAATATTTCGGTGACCCGGCCCAGCGGTTTGATAGTCTGGTATATGCTTACGGTCAAATAGGTTATTTGGGTGCAGCGATTCGAGGAATGCTGCTAGGAGCGAGTAGAATAAAAAAATAAGCATTGGTCAGGAAATATTCCTAAAGTTCCATTTACAATAGTTCTATAAACTCTCTTTGCCATTATGAATTCAGCCCTAGACAAGATTCCCGTATCGGTCCTGATTCCCGCGAAAAACGAAGAGCGCAATATTCGGGCTTGCCTGGAAAGCCTGAAGCGGGCAGATGAAATTTTTGTAGTAGATTCCCAAAGTAGCGATCGGACGGAAGAGATAGCCCTTAGCTTCGATAAAGATCCTGATTATGGCCAAGTGAGAGTGGTTCAGTTTGAGTACAATGGGGGCTGGCCGAAAAAGAAAAACTGGTCCTTAAAACACCTGGAATTCCGCAACGAGTGGGTGCTGATAGTTGATTGTGACGAGCGCATTACCCCCGAACTATGGGATGAGATTGCTACTGCCATCCAAAATCCCGACTACAACGGTTACTACCTCAACCGGAAAGTTATTTTCCTAGGCAAATGGATTCGTTACGGTGGCAGGTATCCAGACTGGAATCTGCGCCTGTTCAAGCAGGAAAAAGGTCACTACGAAAACCTAGGAACCGAGGGAGTTTATAAAACTGGCGACAACGAAGTTCACGAGCACGTGATCTTAGAAGGGACAGCGGGATACCTGAAAAATGACATGCTGCACGAGGACTTCAGAAACATATATGAATGGTTAGGGCGACATAACCGTTATTCTAACTGGGAAGCTCGGGTTTATTACAATATTCTCAATGATATTAGGCCACGGGACACCCTACCTCCCAATCTATTCGGCGATGCAGTGCAGCGCAAACGCTTTCTCAAACAAATTTGGGTGCGGTGGGTGCCTTTTAAGCCCACGCTTAGGTTTATATTGCACTACTTCCTACAACTAGGATTTCTCGATGGTAAAGCGGGTTACTTATATGCGCGGCTACTCAGTCAGTATGAGTTTCAAATTGGTGTAAAACTATATGAGTTACGCAAGTTTGGCGGTCAGATAAACCCGAAAAAAGATACAGCAGTTGCTATTCCTCAGTCAGATGAATCAACAGTTTCCCCATCCCCCATCAACTCCCGATCCAGTTGAGGCGACGTTGGATGCAGCACCCTGGGTCGATTTACGCCAATACGACCAATCTGGGTTCTCCCGGGGACGCCCTGCTTGGTTTGTGCTGATCTGGTGGTTGGTGCAAGCGGTGGCGTTCCCTTTAACTCTGCACAATTTTAATATGTTGCGGAGTGCTTTGCTGCGACTGTTTGGGGCGAAAATTGGTAAGGGCGTTGTCATTCGCCCTACTGCGAGATTTACTTTTCCCTGGAAAGTGGAAATTGGCGATTATAGCTGGATTGGTGATGATGTGGTTTTATATAGTCTGGACTATATCCGCATTGGTCAGCACTCGGTTATTTCCCAGAAAAGTTACCTCTGTACTGGCAGTCATGACTCCCAAGACCGGGCTTTTAGCTTGATTACTGCTCCTATTACTATTGGTAATGGGGTATGGGTGGCCACGGACTGCTTTGTGGGTCCGGGAGTGGAAGTTGGGGCGAATTCTGTGATTGGTACCCGCAGCACTGTCTTGCGATCGCTTCCTTCCGGTCAAGTTTGCTGGGGGACTCCCTGTCGTCCCCAACATCCCAGGAATATGAAATAAATTTTAGTCAGCCCGCCGGGGGTTCAAACTTCACTCTTGCTGTTGTAAATCCTCCATTCCCCTGGCGATCGCCACCTTAAGCTCGGGCACTCTCTGCTGAGCCCGGGGGACACATACCGAACCCTAAAGGGCCCGGCTACAGGAACAAAGCCCGCCTGCGCGGGCTAGATTACAAAAGCTACCTTTGTAGGTTGGGTTGAGGCACGAAACCCAACAGCATCAACTTCACTCTTGCTGTTGTAAATCCTCCATTACCCTGGCGATCGCGACCTTAAGTTCGGGGACTCTCTGCTGAGTTGTTTTCCATAAAATATTGACATCTATACCCCAATACTCATGGACTAACTTATCTCGCATTCCGGCTATAGGTTTCCAGGAGATTTCCGGATAATTGCTTCTGATGGAGTCAGGAACATTCTTAACCGCCTCACCAATAATCTCAATCCCTTTCACTACCGCAAATATTTTTTCTTCATTTTGGACAAAATCCTCAAACTCTACCTCTGTCATGAATCTTTCGATCGCACTAATAGCCGCCATAATATCTTGAAGCGACTCTGTCAAATCTCTCTTATTCATACATAAACGACCTCAGACAAAATCCGCTCTCTGAGTCGGGGTTTCAATCCATTTTTGGTCACCACATCCACTGGCACCCCCAGGCGATCGCTGAGTTCCTCTTCCAGTTCCAGGAGTTCGATCAGGTCAGGAGCTTCTATATAATCTATCAGAACATCGACATCACTATCGGCATTTTGTTCGCCTCTGACATAGGAGCCAAATATTCCCAAGTCCGTCACTTGGTATTTTCGGAGAGCAATGGATTTATACTGACTCAGGTTTTCCTTGATTTCTGCCAATGTTTTCATCCTGTCGGACCTCCTGATTGAGAATTAATGATCTCTAGATTATAATATGTTACTGGCTCGGGCTGTTCCATCCCATGGGGTAAGTGCTGAAGCCACATGATGTAAAATATAACAACGGATGAGAGGTTGGCGAGATGACTCAGGAAGATCGGGTAGAGTTTCTGTTACAGCAAGGACATGAACAACTGGATATCGGACAGTATTCAGCAGCGCTAGCAACTTTCCAGCAGGCGGCGGCCCGGGAACCGGATAACCCCCAGGTGTTGTATGGGTTGGGTTTGGCATGCTTTCGGTTGGAACGATATCGGGAGTCGGTGAAATATCTGACGAATGCGTTGCAAGTGCGGTCATCCTACATTTTGGCATTGGCGCGGCGGGGAATGGCCTACCAAGAGTTGAATGAGAATGAGCAGGGAAGGGCAGATTTTGAGCGGGCTATTTCTATTGAACCTCAAGATTATGAAGATTGGCGAGGTCGAGGAATCGCTTTGAAGGAGTTGGAACGTTATGAAGAGGCGATCGCATCCTATGACAAGGCGATTGAAATCCAACCTGATTATTACGAAGCATACAATAATCGTGGAGCTTTGCTATGTGACTGTCTAAAGCGATATGAAGAGGCGATCGCATCTTATGAAAAGGCTCTTCAAATCAAACCTGACGACCACAATGCCTGGGTAGACAGGGGCGTTGCGCTGTATTGTTTAGGAGGACATGAAGAGTCGCTCGCATCTTACGATAAGGCTCTTCAAATTAAACCTGACGACCACAATGCCTGGGACAACAGGGGCATTGCGCTGTGTTATTTAGGACGGAATGAAGACGCGATTATATCCTACGAGAAGGCGATAGAAATCAAACCTGACAACCACAATGCCTGGGGACACAGGGGCGGTGCGCTGTATTATTTAGGACGAAATGAAGAGGCGCTCGCATCTTTTGACAAGGCGATAGAAATCAAACCTGACGACTACGAGGCATGGGGAAACAGGGGCGTTGCGCTGAATTATTTAGGAAGGAATGAAGAGGCGCTCGCATCTTATGACAAGGCGATTAAAATCAAACCTGACTTCCACTTAGCCTGGGGAAACAGGGGTATTGCGCTGAATGATTTAGGACGATATGAAGAGGCGATCGCGGACTTTGATCGTGCCTTAATCTTAACTCATAATCAAGACAGAGATGCTTGGCGCAGTCGAGGTATAGCACTCATCAAATCAGGACGATACGAAGCTGCCATAAAAAACTGGGCTGACGGCATTTTCGCCCTCCAGCCCCAAACACCTGATTATCAACAAGGTGTGGGCGAGTTGCATCTTATTAAAGCATCTTACCAGTATCTATATGGAAAAAAACAGCCATCCAAGCGCTTCCCCTCTTGGTTTGAGGCAAAACAAAGCTACGAAGCGGCCCTCAAATTCCTAACTTTCCAGGAGTTTCCCCTGCGCCATCTTGAAGTCTTGCAAGAATACCTGGAAGTTTGCAACGCCCTGGGGGACAGCAAAACCATTCAGGAACGTTTGGAAAAAGGAACCCAGCAGCTAGAAGAGTTGCTGCGCCAGTGCGAAGTCCTCGGACAGAAAATCACCCTATCTCATAAATTCGCCGCCTTCGACCAATTGCGGGTCGATGCCAAAGCTGAGTCCTCAGACAAGCAGCAGCAAATTCAAGCCTTAGAATTAGCAGAACGCCGCAAAAATACTTGCCTCAGTTGGTATCAACACGGTTGGCAACGGGCAGTTCCCGAAACCACCTATAAAGAGATGCAACAGCTACTGAACCGCAAAACTGCCATCATTTACTGGCATCTCAGCCCCGCTGCCATTACTACCTTTATCCTGCGGTACAAAAAACCTCCCATCGTCCAGACACTCAAACCAGAATCATCTCCTCAGAAGCGTTCCTTTTTCGGTCGTCCCCGTCGGCAGGCAACATCCGCAGAAACTGCTAATCTCAAAGCTGCCCAGCAGTTGGAAAAAGTTGAAGAATGGATGGAAACCTGGCAACGGGACTATCAAAATTACCGCGAAGCCAAGGAAAAAAATACATCTCCTTGGCGCGTGCAAATGCCTTCCCGCTTGAACTTGCTAGCAGAAATTTTGGATATCAAGGCAATTTTGCCCCATTTGCAAGGCATAGAACAACTAATTCTGATTCCCCACCGCCAACTGCACCTACTGCCCCTCCATTATCTATTTAATATTGTCGCCCAGCAGCAGTTCGCCATCAGCTATTTACCCAGCGCCCGCATCGGCATCGATCTCCAACGGCAAGCTACTTCCCAGGCAAATTATCTGCTGAATGTGGAACAGGCAGGGCTACTCTTTACCGACCTACAACATGCAACTATTTCCCAGTTGTTCCCCAATTCCCAAAACCTGCGGGGACCAGCAGTTACCCCCGCCGACTTAATCAAGGCCCTTTCGAGTGGTTCAGGCATCTTTCACTTCGCAGGTCACGCCGACCACGATCTTCAGGATCCTCTCAACTCCGCTTTACAATTAATGAACGCAGAAAAACTGACTCTGAAGGATATCTTCACCGTCACCTTAAGCAATTATCACCTGGTCTGTCTCTCCGCTTGCGAAACTGGCATGACCAGTCAGCAAAACCTGATTGATGAATATGTAGGGTTAGTGAGTGGTTTTGTCAGAATGGGCGTCACCCACGTCCTCAGCAGTCTCTGGACCGTTCAAGAGGATGTCACTACCATGCTGTTGATTCGGTTTTACCAGTTTCTCAAGCTTGGAGTCGCGCCGGTACTGGCCCTGCAACAGGCCCAAGAGTGGTTGCGTAGCGTCACCAACAGCGATCTCGCCCAATGGTATGGGGACTTGGCAGATGAGTTTTCCGGGCCCAAGAGAATTAAGCGTATAATCAACGGCAAAGCCAATTCTTTTGCTAAGATGGAGGGAAGCGAGTACCCCTATGCCCATCCTTATTATTGGGCCGCCTACTTCCTGACCGGTATAGAAAGGTAACTTGGGTGCATCTCACTTGGGTGTGGTCAAAACCAGTTGATAGTTCTAGGGCCTCGGAAGCCGCCGGATCCCCCCCAAACCCCCCCTTCCAAAAGGGGGGGCTTCCGGAAGCCCCCCTTTTTAAGGGGGGTTTGGGGGGATCCTCTACAACTACTTTTGACCACACCCATCTCACTTGGGCACGGGCGAAGCATTCCGGCACAATATTTTTCATTTGATGTCGCAATTTGCTCGCCGGAATGCTAGCTGCTGCGCAGCCGCTGCGCTAACGCCCCTACGGGTTATTCTGCCTCTATGAGATGCACCCGGTAAATTGGCAACCATCACAATCGGGAGATGATACTATGGTCTCAGAGTTAATGCTCAATCAAATTGACTGGCTGACTTTATCGGCTTTCTTACAGACTATCGGCGATCTAGACGCGCCGCTACCAGAAGAAACGATATCTCAAATTAACGAAATCGGACGGGCCTTAAGCAATGGAGACCGGGATGCAATTGACCAAATAGAGGAGATAGCAGACCAGTTGCCTCTCATCAAAACTAAGTATGAAACCATCTGCGAACAGTTGCAAGAACAATTGCAAGCTAAGTACAAACCTCAAGAACTGCCGATTCCGCGCCAGCGAGAAACAGCGGACGCAGAACTGCAAAGTATCTTAGAAAATGTTGTGCTTCCTTCCCTGACAGATCCTGACCCCAAAGCTGCTGCGAAAACCCGCAAGCAGAAAATTAAAGAGATTTTCATGAAGATATTCAAGAATGATAATTAATCCGATCGGGTGCATCTCATAGAAGCTTAGTTAGACACAGCCCGAACCCTAAAGGGCCCGGCTACAGGCACAAAGCCCGCCTGCGCGGGCTAGATTATAAAAGTGAGATGTCCCCGCAAAAATGGTATAATAGTCACAGAGATAATCGTAAAAATTTGGGGCTCTACTAAAAAGACTTTTGAATTATGTCAGCAAAAGATATCTTTCACGACAACGCGCGAACTGCTTTAGAAAAAGATGGATGGATAATTACTAAGGATCCTCTGTTTTTAACTCTGACTAAACAATTTAAGATTAACATAGACCTGGGAGGACAAAAGTTACTTTCTGCTGAAAAAGACACCCGCAAGATAGCAGTGGAAATCAAAAGTTTTGTTGGGAAATCTGCTGTTTCAGAATTCCATACGGCTGTCGGTCAATTTCTTAATTATAGTTTAGCATTAGAACAATTGGAACCAGAACGAGTGCTTTATCTGGCTGTACCTAGTGATGTATATCAAGATTTTTTTACAGATTCGTTTGTGCAAGCAGTACTGGAACGATATCAGATCAAGGTGTTGGTTTTTCACATTCAAAAAGAGGAGATAATATTATGGAAGGACTAGATTATCGCGAATTGGTTCAGAAAATTATTCGTCAACACGCCCGCGAACAGTCTGAAGAAAATCTAGAAAATGCTGAAATTGTTTTCGATACCGAACGCGATCGCTATTTATTGTTGTATGTGGGATGGCATGATGAAGATCGCATGCACGGATGTCCAATTCATATCGACATTAAGGATGGTAAAATTTGGATTCAGCGGGATTTTACTGAAGAAGGTTTGGCTTATCAGTTGGTAGAATTAGGCGTGCCGAAAACCGATATTGTTTTGGGATTTCGGGCTCCTTATGTGCGACAATTTACAGAGTTTGCCGTAGCTTAAATCCCTCCCCACTACTGCTGCAAACCCGCAAGCAGAAAATCAAATAGATTATTATGAGTAGATTCTGGAATGTTAATTAATCCGATCGTAGATTTATTTGCGTACAGCCTCGCAGAGGGGCTGGGAGATAGTGAAAAGCGACGGGCGATCCGCCAGGAAGTTTTTGCTTCTAACTTCCCGCCCCCACTGCAAGGTTTGCTACAAACTGCTTTCGACAATGAAGCTGCTGTTCGCAATCCTAAATATACCCTGTTACTTAAGGAATTAGCCGATCGAGCTGAAAATCATTATCCCCTGAATAATCCCATTATCATCGCCGAACAGCCCCTGGACGGTTATTATTATCCGGTGCTTTTGGGTGATAGCTACGGGTTGTTGTTTGAATGCTTCCTTGACTGTCAAGGTACTGACAAATCTTTCCAGATCGGGATTTTACCAGAACTGAAGAAACAAGTGATTAAACCCTTGCAGTCCCCGGACTCTCAAGGAGAACCGATCGCGGGGGATCTGGGTAAAACTTGGACGATCTCTGGTTGGAAAGATCCTGATGTCGGGGAAACCACTGCCGAAATTGCCGAACAAGTATATCGGGCTTTCATGTCTGGAGAAATGGGCGATACTACCCAGCTTACTCGTGATTGGCAGCAGCGAAAAGAGGGAAAATTCCTCGGCAACTCGGTGTTTGAAATCTGGCGATCGCCCCAAAAATGGGAAAAGGAAGAAGAAGGGTTGCATGTTATCATCATCATCTATGAAAATCGGCATATGCCTACGGAAGATGACATAGCATTATTTTACGATGATTGGCTGCGACTGTGGTGCTACCGCCACAAGATCGTCTGGGCTTATAGGCGCAGTCGGGAATTAAAGCAGTTATTGCGATCAGGTTTCCAAGAGATCCGGGAAGCGGTGCAAACGGTCAAGCAGAAAGCTAATTTGCAGCAGTTGCAAGCAACCTTGGAATCAAAACTGGAACCATTTTCAGATTATGTCTTGCGTCTGAACGAACTGAAAACCCAATTACATACGATCGCTATTAACCTGCAAAACTATGAAAAAAGCTTGAAATTTATCGAAGCTGCTGGTAGCAAGATTGGAGAGACGAAACTGGAGGCGATCGGGGAATCATTCCAGAAAGATGTTCGGGAAATATACACAGAACAGATCCAGCAAGACTATGAAAGCTTTGCCGGAGGAGTGGCAGTAATAGACACCATTATGGATACAATTAAAGCCATTGTCGAGATCCAACAAGCAAAGCGCGATCGCAGCTTTCAAAATACGATCGGCATAGTGGGAGTAGGCTTGGGAGTAGGGGCGATCGCCCAATCATCCATATCCGACTACGTGAAAGAAAATATCACGCCACAGGCATTAGCAAAGGCAAATATAAAAGTACCAGAAGCTTGGCATCCCTGGGTACAGCCTGGGTTTTCCTTCAGTTTCAGTGTGGCAGTAGTAATTTTGTGTAGTATAATGACAGCCATAGCGATCGGCTTGTGGCAAGGACCGCAGGAACGTCAGGGAAAATGAAAGGTTGCATCTCTTTTCGGAGGTTGGGTTGACAGCAAACCCAACGGGCGATCGCGTACACTGCAATGTCAGAATTAAGAAACGGGGTTTCTGGGCTACTCGCCTATTCCCAGCAAAGACAATCATGGCACTTGACAGATGCAATCATTGATGGTACATGATGATTGGAGGCTCTACCTCTATACCCATCGTTCCCAGCCAGAAACTGGAAACGAGATGTAATGGAGAACACAGTTAGGAAAGTAACGCAGATGGTGGAGAAAATTACTGAATTATTAGAACCGATCGCATCCTGGTTCCGGACCCTGGGTCTCCCAGAACCGATCGTACATTGGGGACATCCCCTGATGATGGCGATCGTGGTATTTATCCTGGGAAGTTTTGTGGCCGTTGTCGGATGGCGGGGACGAGTGGTGGCCGATGAGGAGGCCGCTGTCAAAAGTCGGAAGGCCCACCGGAAACTGGCACCTTGGTTGTTTCTGTTCTTGGCCGCTGGCTACACTGGCGGCGTCTTGTCTCTGGTGATGCAAGAAGAACATATTTTTTCTAGCCCCCATTTTTGGACCGGATCGGTTGTCCTAGTATTATTGGCCATCAATGGACTGATCTCCGCGACCGGTTTTGGAGGTGACAAGGCAGCTTTCCGTACTACTCATGCCTACTTGGGTACAGCCGCGATCGCGATTTTGTTTGTCCATGCTATTCTAGGCTTAAAGCTGGGTTTGTCTATTTAATCCAGAAGCGTTGCGGCCCCCCGAACCCTAAAGGGTCCGGCTACTTGAACTTAGCCCGCCTGCGCGGGCTTAATTACAAAAGTGCAGTGTACCCCGCTTTAGCGCTTACTACGAACCTCGAAGCGCTTTAGCGCTTACTACGAACATTATCGGAGCGATTTTCCGACAGTTGGAAAAGATGGATCGCCGAAAATAAATTCCATGGTCCCCCGCATAGCAGTTTCCTTCACTAACTTTGTATTTCCCAATCACTACAGTTGGCAAGAGCCCAATATTCCCTCTTGGTAATGATATTAAATATCAGTTTTCACGCTGGGAAATTACAGCATAAAATGGATCGGGGCCCGCAATACCCAGCATTTGCAGGAAACTATTCATGTTAGATTTATGCACAATTACTTCTGGAGGACTAAAACCGGCTACCGACCGGAAGTAACTTTTCACTAACTGCACCCGCGTCCCTTCCGTCCCGTCCCGCCAGGCCCCGATCGCCTTTTGATAGAACATCCGGTTAGAGAAGCTCACGATCGCAATACCACCGGGTTTGAGGATGCGGTAGATTTCGGCAAATACGGCCTCGGGATATTGCAGGTACTGGATGGAGACGCAGTTGAGGACGGCATCAAAATCTCGATCGGGCAGAGGAATTTTGGGATTTTGGTTCAGATCTTGGATAAAGTAATGATTAAGTCGCCCATTGCGTGCCAACTCCTCAGCATTCATCCCGTGACCTTCCACATGGGCAAACTCCATGTCCTCTGGTAAGTGGGAAACCCAACTGCTCATCATGTCCAAGATGCGCGTGTTTGCTTGCAGTCGCTCGGCATATAGACCGGTGAGCTGGCGAATAAAGCCGGAATCCACATGGGTGACAAAGCGCGGATAGGCATAAAACTCGGCGTCGTCGGTCTGGTCTAGCTTCGTTCTGTCATGGGGTCGTAGCAACATGGCACTGGCGGTAATGTAACGAAAAATAGGAGAGGATGAAAGATTAAACAAAAATGATAATATATTTTATCGCCTGAATCGAAAAAGGAGAACAGCTTTTATGATACAGCCAGTCTTCGTGATCTTAGCTTTAGCGCTGATTAGCTATGTCTTGGGTTCAGTGAGAATTATCAAAGAACCTTATCAAGCTCTCATAGAGCGCTTGGGCAGATATAACCGGACGTTGAAACCAGGGGTAAATTACGTCATTCCTTTCCTGGAGACGATCGTCATCAAAGCCCTGATGAGCGAACGAGTTCTGGACATCCCCCCCCAGCAAGCCATCACCAAAGATAACGTGCCCTTGACAGTCAATGCCGTCGTATATTGGCAAATCCTGGATCTCAGGAGAGCTTATTACGCGATCGATGACGTTGGCAACGCCCTGGAAAACCTGACGATCACCGTGCTGCGTTCTAAAATTGGGAAAATGGACCTACAGGAGACTTTTTCCTCCCGAGATGTCATCAATCAAGATATGCTAGCAGAATTGGATGACGCAACTGATGCCTGGGGAGCGAAAGTGATTCGGGTGGAAGTACAGGATATTGTACCAGCGCCAGCGATACTAGAATCGATGGAAACTGAAAGAGCAGCAGAAATTAAGAAAAGAGCGGAGATCCTGGAAGCTGAGGGTCAAGCACAGTCGATCGAACGCATCGCTACGGCCCTGAATATGCCGCCCAGTAATCGGGAATTTTTGAAGTACCTGATCGCCCAAAAGTATGTGGATGGCAATTACAAACTGAGTGAAAGCGATAATTCCAAGGTCGTGTTCATGGACCCCAAGGCCATGTCAGATAACCTGTTGTATTTGTTTGACTCTGTATTTGATGAATCAAGAGTGGGCCGAGGAAATGGTCGTTCTCAGAGTCTTTTAAATAAAAGAATGACCAATGATGAGGATGGACAAGAAAATAATCCTGCTGATAATAATTGATGATTGATAAAAATTAGCCACGACAATCATCCTCGAAAAATGGCATCGGCGACCCGGCAGACATCCCGCATTTCGGCAACGTCATGCACCCGCAAGATGTCTGCCCCACCGGCGATCGCACCCACGCAAGCTGCCGCTGTACCCCAGACTCTCCCCTTCGGATCGGTGGGGAGATCGAGCAGATGACCGATAAAACTTTTCCGGGATGGCCCCACTAAAATGGGAACTCCTAAAGCTCGAAATCTGGACATTTGCCGGAATATTTCTAGGTTTTGCGCTCCCGTTTTGGCAAAACCTATCCCCGGATCGATTATCAGGCGCGATCGCTCAATCCCCGCCGACACTGCTGCATTAATGCGGCTTTCCAGAAACCCATAAATCTCGCCAAGCAAATCTTCATAGTCCGTCAATTTTTGCATCGTCTGGGGCGTTCCCCGCATATGCATCAAAATCATCGGAACCCGTTTGCGTGCCCCGACAGAAAGCATATCTGGATCGAAAGTACCGCCAGAAATATCATTTACTATATCCGCGCCCAGGGCGATCGCCCGATCGGCCACTTCGGCCCTAGTCGTGTCAATGGAAATGGGTACCTCTGCCCATTTATCAGGCCGGGAGCGAATTTGGGAAATCACAGGTAGCACCCGATCGAGTTCTGCTTGTAAAGTAACTTGACTGCTTCCCGGTCGAGTCGATTGACCGCCAATATCAACTATATCTGCACCTGCTGCTACCATGAGCTTAGCTTGGTTCACCGCAGCTTCCGTGCTATAGAATTCGCCACCATCACTGAAGCTATCGGGCGTCACATTCAGTATGCCCATCAGATAGGTGTACGCCCCCCAATCAAACAATTTGTCTCTAATTATCATGGGTTCTAAGTCCATTGTTTCGATCTATGAACCATTTCTCGTTCCCAGGCAAAAGCCTAGAAACGAGGTTCGCGCGGCATGACAATCTACTGATAATTGACAATGCGGGCAAAACTGGCAGGTTCCAGACTAGCACCTCCCACCAAAACACCATCGATTTCTGCTTGAGCCATAATGGCATCGATATTGTTAGGCTTGACAGATCCGCCGTATTGAATCGACACATTCCCATCGCTCAACCGAGAACGAATCAAACCAATCACCCGGTTAGCTTCGGAAACCTCACAAGTCTCTCCAGTCCCGATCGCCCAGATCGGTTCGTAAGCAATTACTAGCTGAGAAAGGTCTACATCTACCAGGTCTCGCTCCAGCTGGGAGTAGATATGGGTTTCCGTTTCCCCAGCATCACGTTGTTGCTTAGTTTCACCCACACAGAGAATGGGCAGCAGACCGAACTGCTGAGCTGCTTTCAGGCGCTGGTTAACAGTTTCATCCGTTTCCCCAAAATACTGACGCCGTTCGCTGTGACCGATAATCACATAGTCTACTCCTATCTCTTTAAGCATCGGGGCAGAAATTTCCCCAGTGTAAGCGCCTTCAGACTCCCAATGGACATTCTGAGCCCCCAGCTGCACCGAGGCTGGCAATTTTTGGGACAGCAGGCCCAGGTTCGTAAACGGCACGCAGAGTACCACGTTCCGTTCTGCCGGAGTCTTATCCAGTTCAGGCATAAATACCTGCAAAAACTCCAGGGCCTCTGCCTGGGTTTTGTACATTTTCCAGTTACCAGCTATGACTATTTTCCGCACAGGTGTCAATCAATTCCTCTTCTACTCTCTCAAACTAACCATCATACCTTCAAATGGTTCTAATTGGAACTGGCATCGCCAAACAGCTCATCGGCGTTTAACTGGCATCAGCAAACAGGTCATCTGTATCCCGGACAAGGGGGAGAGGATTACGGGCTCAGCCTCTGTATTCAGCTGCATTTGCAGTTCCTGGGAGCCCATAACCTTGCCCATAGCCTTGATGGCCTCCAAAAAATACTTGACATTAAACTCAATCTCCAAACTCTCTCCAGATATCTGTGCGGCCATCGACTCCTGTCCGCTGCCCACTTCCGATTCGTCCGCCGATACAGTCAACTGTTCGCTTTCCTTGTCCAGGCTGAACTTGACCAGATGATTCTTCTGGTCGGCGATAATGGCAATGCGCTCTAAGACTTGCTCTAGCTGCTGTCGCTCCACCGTCACCAGTCGCTGGAATTCCTTGGGTATCAGATCCTGATAGGGAGGATATTGCCCCTCCAGAGTCCGGGCGGTCAGCTTTTGGTTTTTAAGCTCAAAGACAACTTGCGTCTGGTCAAAATGTAGGACCATTGTCTTATCCTGCTTTTGTTGATTCGCGATCCGTTCCAGTTCCCGCAGGGCCCTCGCGGGTACTGTCACCTCAAAAGGTGCTTCCGGAGATAGGCCGGACCCCTCTTCCACATCATCTGGACTCTGCTGGTCCTCTTCTGAGGACTCCTCTTGGGACTCCAACTCCTCCTCCGACTCCGACTCCGGTTGGTTAGTAGTTTTGACCACAGCTAAACGATGTCCGTCAGTGGCGGCAAATTCCAGGCTCTCGCCATAGACCGTTAAATGTATTCCCGTGAGAATTTGCTTGGTATCATCGGTACTCGCAGCAAACACACAGCCGTTCAACCCCAAGCTCAGTGCTTCTGTAGGCAGAGTTAAAACCTCCCCATCCTCTACTACTGGCAGTTCCGGAAATTCTTCCGACTCCTGTCCGGTGACTTGATAGCGTCCGGAAGCTTGGGTTAAGGAGACTATTGCTTTTTCTGTTTCCAGTTCCAGGGATATATCTCCTTCTGCTAGACGGGAAACGATGTCCGAAAGCAATTTTGCTGGCAGGGCGATGTCCCCCGACTCTGCTACCTGGGCCTCAAAGTTAGCCGAGATTCCTAGACTTTCGTCGAAGGCTGTTAAACTCACTTTTTGACTCTCTACATCAGCGCACAGTCTCACGTTGGCAAGTATTGGTTGTCTGGGGCGAGAGGACACCGCACGGGAGACGATTGATAGATTTGTATTGAGGGCACTTTGGGTACAGACCAGTTTCATGGGCGTTTGCTAGCGATCGGCTTATCTATTTTAAGCCCAATAGCACTGCCGAAACTCTCAATTCCACAATCTGCAATTTGTGGAAAAATTTCTGGACTATTTATTATCTTTACGAAACTATTGCTACAGATATGGGCGGCATGGTAACCCGCAAGCACGCTTCGTGCTTACTACAAACGAAGATTTTGTAGCTTTTATAAATGATATGCGATTTTTTCACAAGTTTTCCACAGTTACCAGAATTTTTCCACCGGTGCGATCGCGCTCTCATTGGCTTTGGGATTTGCTGACCAGGTTGATCCGATCGCTCAACTGCCGCAATCTCTTCGCCATATCGGGATTTTTCTCCCGCAGTTGAGCCACTTTATCGCAGCTGTAGATGACAGTCGTGTGATCCTTCCCGCCAAACTCCTCGCCAATCTTGGGCAAGCTGAGATCCGTGTTCTGGCGCACCAAATACATGGCAACCTGACGGGCCTGGGAGATTTCTCGGCGGCGGGAATTACTCTTGAGATCTTCGACGGACAGATTAAACTCATCTGCTACCACTGCCATCACCACTTCCGCAGATACCTCCACATTGCCAACCGGGGGATTCAATACTGGCGCAATATTCTCCACCGTCATGGCCAAACCCGAAATCGACATATATGCTGCTGCCCTAATCAATGCCCCCTCTAGTTCCCGAATATTGGAAGTGTAGTTACTGGCAATGTATTCTACTACATCTCGCGGCAGAGGAATATTTTCGTCTTCTGCCTTTTTCTGGAGAATAGCTATCCGCGTTTCTAAATCTGGCGGCTGAATATCGGCGATCAATCCCATGGAGAACCGAGAACAGAGGCGTTCTTGTAACCCCGGAATCTGGTTCGGAGGGCGATCGGATGCCAAGACAACCTGCTTGCCAGCTTCGTGCAAGGTGTTAAAGGTATAGAAAAACTCTTCCTGGGTGTATTCCTTGCCTTCGATGAACTGTATATCGTCAACTAACAGCACGTCGGCGGCCCGATAATGTTCCCGGAAGCTTTGCATGCTGTCCTTGCGGATCGCGGTAATCAGGTCGTTGGTAAATTTTTCCGTCGAGACGTAAAATATCTTCGAGGAGGGTGCAATCTCTAAGCGATAGTGGCTGATCGCCTGCATCAGGTGAGTTTTTCCCAGACCGACGCCACCACAGAGGAAGAGAGGATTGAACTCTCGTCCGGGAGACTCGGCCACGGCCAGGGCCGCTGCATGGGCCATGCGATTGTTAGAGCCGACCACAAATCGCGAGAATACATACTTGGGGTTTAAGTTAGTCTGTCTGGGTTGCTGTTGCGATCGGGGATCTAGTTCCCTAGTCGTGCTGGGCAATGGCCACAGGATATCCCCGTCGGGTGTCCCCCCTTTTGTACGATTAGCGTTCCCGGGGGATACGGCAGATCCGGTGGCGCGATCGTCCGCAGCAACTATAATCTGGATTTCCACCGGTTGACCCCAAATTTCCTGCACCACATCGGCAATGGTTTTGAGATAATATTTCTGTAGCCAATTGCGGGCAAAGGGGTTGGGGGTGGAAATTACTAGACAATTATTAGTCATCTTGACTGCGGACGCTGGTTTGATCCAAGTCTCAAATGTCGGTCGAGTCAGATCGATCTGCAAACGCTCCTGAGCTTGAGACCAGAGACTTTCAAGGGTAATTGCCACAGGGTACAACCTCCACAATTGTTGATTTGACATCTCCATCTGGTGAGAGAGGGTATTGACCAGATTTTAATTAATCCTGCGGAGAATCGAGCGATTGTTGTCGTGCAGAATGGTAATAGCGGACTGCAATAATTGATAGCGAGGACCAAGTTCTATGAGTAAAACAGGCGATCATTTTCGCGGCCCTGCTGCTGATGCTGACAAGGGTGCGGGTAAAGCAGTGACTTACTTGTCCCTGCTGCTAGTTGGGGCCGGGGTAACCTTTCTGGCCGATCGCGTAGCGGAGGGTTCCCGGAGCCTGTGCGCGCGGCGCAATCGGCTGCTAATGACTGGCCCACCCCCACCACCAGCCGCTCGCGCCTTGTCTAGTCCGGGGATGCCTGGGGCTAACTATAATTTTATTGCTGCTGCTGTGGCCAAAGTTGGGCCAGCGGTGGTGAGACTTGATGCGGACCGGCCTGTATCTCCTAGGGAAGGTTCACCTGGCCGACGCTTTTTCGGTCCCGGAGGCGACTGGCTTCAGCAAGGAACTGGTTCTGGCTTTATCATTAATGCTGACGGACTGATTGTCACTAATGCCCATGTGGTAGATGGTGCCAAGAAGGTGACGGTAACTCTCAAGGATGGTCGCGAGTTCTCCGGTGAGGTGCTGGGGTCCGATCGCCTCACAGATGTAGCTGTTGTGAAGATCTCGGCTAGGCATTTGCCAGTGGTGAGGTTGGGAGATTCCGAACAGTTGCAACCTGGAGAATGGGCGATCGCGATCGGGAATCCTTTGGGACTGGACAATACGGTCACTGCGGGAATCATCAGTGCCACTGGTCGTTCTAGTCTTCAAGTAGGGGTTCCTAGCAAGCGAGTTGGGTTCATTCAGACTGATGCGGCGATCAACCCCGGGAATTCTGGTGGCCCGCTGTTAAATCAGCAAGGGGATGTCATCGGCATGAATACTGCTATTATTGGAGGTGCTCAAGGTTTAGGTTTCGCCATTCCGATCGACCAAGTGCAGCGGATAGCCTCCCAACTGATTACTACTGGTCAGGTGTCCCATCCTTTCTTGGGGATTCGGATGGCCACCATCACCCCTGAGTTGCTCGACTCCTTGAAGGCCGATCGGTCTTTGGGGTTGAATGTCAAAGATAAAAGTGGTGTTTTCATTGCCGGAATTATCCCCAATTCGGCTGCCGCTGCTGCGGGACTGCAAAAAGGTGATATAGTCCAAAAGATAGATGGATTAACCGTGACCAAAGCTGGGCAACTCCAGCAGATAGTCCAAAAAAGTTCGGTGGGCGATCGCTTGTTGCTGACGGTGCGCCGTCAGGGTCGGACTTTGAATATTGTCGTGCAACCGGGACCATTACCCAAAAAGTATCATGAGTAAAACCTTGACAATTGCCCAATTAGGCGATCGGGTGCTGCGGCAGCAAGCCCGGCCAATTGAGAATATCGAGTCGGTACAAAAATTGATTGATGAGTTAATGGCTACGGCGGCGGCATCCAATGGCGTGGGCATTGCCGCCCCGCAAGTTGGACAATCTTATCGCTTGTTAATTGTGGCCTCTCGTCCGACTCTCCGCTATGTAAACGCCCCGAAGATGGAACCAACTGCGATGATTAATCCGAGAATTATAGCCCACTCGGATGAAATAGTCAAAGATTGGGAAGGTTGTTTGAGTATTCCGGGGATTCGGGGCTTGGTGCCCAGATATCAAGCCATTGAGGTAGAATATACCACTAGGGACGATCGGGTGGAACGCCGGGAGTTAACTGACTTTGTCGCCCGGATCTTTCAACATGAATACGATCATCTGGAGGGGCTAGTCTTTTTAGACAGATTGGAGAGTACCCGGGACATCATCACGGAACAGGAATATCAGAAGCAAATTGTTAATGATGGTTAAGTTTTGTGAAGATGCTGAAAAGTGATGTGAATTGTGATAAACTAAGAAAAGTTGTTGATTTAAGGAATTAAAGCAAGATGGCGATAAATCTGAGTAAAGGTCAAAGGATAGATCTGTCAAAAGAAGCCCCGGGGATGAAGCGAGCGACTATTGGCCTGGGATGGGAGGTGAATAAAACCGACACGGGTTCAGATTATGACTTGGATGCTTCGGTATTTCTGTTGGGAGAAAATGGCAAAATTCCAGACGACAAGTATTTCGTGTTTTACAACAATTTAGAATCTCCAGATGGTGCAGTAAAATCCATGGGGGATGAAAGAACGGGAGCCCAGGAAGGAGATGATGAGACGATCAAGATAGAGTTGGACAAAGTGGACCCGAAGATTCAAGAAATGGTGTTTATCGTCACTATTCACGAGGCCCAGGAGCGCCGGCAAAATTTTGGCCAAGTGCGAAACTCTTTCATCAGAATTTATGATGAGGAAACCCAAAACGAGGTGGCGAAGTACGAGTTGGATGAGGACTTCTCCACGGAAGCGGCGATCGAATTTGGTCGCCTGTACAAGAAAGATGGCTCCTGGAGATTTCAAGCAGTGGGACAAGGTTTTAATTCCGGACTGCAAGGTTTTGTAGACCAGTATGCTTCTTAAACGTTGAGGGTGGGCACCGCCCACCAGACCCGCCATTGACAAGGCAAAATAACAAATGGATATCGCCTGTCAAGGTGTGGCGGGATGGCGCGTTCCCAGGCAGAGCCGTGGGAACGAGGTGATTCGACAAGTTTGGAGAGAAAAGATGGCGATAAATTTGCAGAAAGGACAGACAATAGTGTTAGACAAGAATGAATATGACTTGTCGTCACTGACAATGGGTTTAGGATGGGATGTGGCTCCATCAGGAGGTTTCTTCGGTAGTGGAAAAGATTTTGACCTGGACTCCTATGCCCTTTTGCTGGCAGAAGATTGCAAGTTGAAAAATAGCAAGGAAGATGCGATATATTACGGACATTTAAAAACGGGCGATCGCACGGTAGTTCATTCGGGAGATAATCTCACGGGCGAGGGAGCAGGGGATGACGAACAAATAGTTCTCAAGTTGAGGGAAATACCGGAAAAATATCAGAAAATTGTGCTGGGGGTGAATATTTATCAGGCGAAAGACCGGAAACAGCATTTTGGTATGGTAACAAATGCCTTTGTGAGAGCGATCGATGCCAAAGGCAGGGAAATTGGCAAATATAGTTTGTCTGGTGATGGTGAGTATGATGGTAAAACTGCTATGTTAATGGGAGAAGTTTACAGACATAAGGGAGAATGGAAGTTTAGAGCTTTGGGCGATGCAATGGAAGCTACTCTGCAAGAGGTGGTTAATTCATTTAAGGGCTAAAGAGAATTACAAGTTGGAATTGACAATGTGGCAGAAAAAATTGCGCCTAGCAACTGTGGGAATAGGGGGATTACTCGGTAGCGCGATCGGGCTTTGGTGGTTAGGAACAAAATTAACAGGGGTATGGCAGGAACAAACCTTTGCTATAGAGTCGGCATTGCTAGTGTGGATCCACGATCGCTCTAATCCCATTCTGGATGCAGTGATGCTGACTGTCACAAAATTTGGCAACAAGGAACTGTTGATAGTTGTCGTAATAGCGACTATTAGCATTCTCTGGTGGCAAAATTACAGACGGTCAGTTGAGACATTTATAATTTCCTGTCTGGGAACTTTTATCCTCAGTGATGGCATGAAAATTATTGTGGCCAGAGTCCGCCCCGAACTTTGGGATACATTAATCACCGAACCCACCTTCAGTTTTCCCAGCGGTCACGCCTTGAAGTCTACCGTTTTCTATGGCGCGATCGCCTACCTGCTAGCGACCCGTTATCCTCAACAAGCCAAATGGATTTATACTGGAGTGACGATTATGATTGCCAGCATTTGCTTCAGTCGGTTGTATCTGGGAGTCCATTGGCCTACAGATGTGATTTTCGGTTCTAGCATCGGCTGGGTGTGGTTGATGACATGTATTAGAATTGATAAATTGCAAAGTAAAAATGGTGAATTAACAGATAAACAATCTGGCTAAAGCGCTAGCAGAAACCGGGTTTCTCTGACTATCTTTGCTTCAAGTTACAACTATGGAGAAGAAACCCGGTTTCGTGTTTTCACTTGACTGATGTCCTATGAATGCTGCCGACGGAAGCAGGCCGCGCCCAAAAATCCCGCTAACTGCACTAAGACAATACTCGGTCCGGAAGGTAAGTCTAAACTCCCAGATACTACCATCCCACCCGCCCCACTCAGGGCACCAATACAGGCGGCCATTACCAGAAAAGGCACAAATTGATGACACAGCAACTTTGCCGTCGCTGCGGGAATCACTAAAAATGCATTTACCAATAGTATGCCCACGGCCCGAATGGTTAAGGCGATCGTCCCAGATAGCAGAACAATAAACAAATACCGATACCGTTGCACCGGTATTCCCTGCACCCGTGCCAAATCTTCATTGAGAGTCAGCAGAACTTGTGCGGGGAAAGTCCAGATTAACCCTGCTACCGTTATCCCCAGCAACAGCCCTAACAAGATTAAATCCGTACTGCTAATTGCCAGAATATCACCAAAGAGAGCAGATAAAAGATTGCCTCGGTATCCTTTCAAGAAACTAAACCCGATCGTCCCTAGGGCCACGGAACCCGCCACCACAATGCTTAATATTGTATCGCTGCCTAAATCCGTCCGATCGTTCAGGTAAACTACTGCTAGCCCTGATGCGACAATAAATCCCATCAGTGAAGCAGTTGGGGGCAACTGTAATAAAGCAGCAATGACTACCCCTAAAAAAGCCGCATGACCTAAAGCCTCGCCAAATAAAGATAACCTGCGCAAAATGACAAAGCTGCCTAGTATTCCTCCCATAATTCCTAAAAGCATACCCCCAGCTAAAGCCCGTTGCATAAATGGTAAGCTAAATAGACTTACCCACTCGTAAAGATTCATGTTGATGAAAATAGCGCGTGAGAGTTGAACCGTAGATCCTGTTGATATTTTCTGAAGAAAGAGTATTACTCGGTACGCCTTGACATAGCAGACTGCGATTCATACATAAAACCCGATCGCAGTAACTACTGACCATGTCTAAATCATGAGAAACTTGGAGAATAGTCCAAGCTTGTTCTCGTTGCAGCTTGGCCAGTAACTCGGCAAATTCAGCTTCACCCGTGGCATCTACACCTGCCATCGCTTCATCTAAGACTAAAAGGCGGCGAGGAACGACCAAACAATAGGCTAACAGCACTCGTTTGAGTTCCCCGCCACTGAGAACGCCAATGCGCTGATGGGTCCTGTTTTGCAGATTAACTTGTTCTAAGGCATATTCTACAGCTTCGCGCTTTCTTTTAGCGTATTTGCCAAATCCCAGAAATCCGCTCTGATGATGATATCCTAAACCCACTAACTCTGCTACGGACAGGGGAAAGCTGCGATCGAAGGGCCATTTCTGGGGAATATAGCCAATCCTATGCCAAAGTTGACCCAATTTTTCGATCTGATGTCCAAATATTTGCATCACTCCAGCTTGATGCTCTATCAAACCTAAAATAGCCTGAATCAGGGTGCTTTTGCCCGCGCCATTGGGACCGACGATCGCCGTATTTGTACCAGATAATAATTGGAATGAAACAGATTCTACTGCCGCATATTCACCCCGATATATTGTCAGGTTATCAACTTTTACTATCGGTATTTCTCCAGGAAACAAAGAATTGCTCACCGACATACTGTCTCCAAAGTTTGCAAGTTTTGCTCCATGGCACGAAAGTAATGTTGCGGGTCAGCAGGTCCGGACTCTATGGGGTCTAAAATTTTGACGGGCACCCCCAGATGTTTGGCGATCTGCTGGAGTCGGCGATCGTCAAGACTCTCGGAAAGTAAGGCTTTAACTTGAAATTCCTGCGCTGCTGCTATGACTCGCTGCAAATCTCTAGGGGTGAGATTGTCTTCTGGCAATTCTACTATTGCTATTTGTTGCAACCCGTAGCGTTTGGCCAGGTAAGGGTATGCATCGTGGAAGGTGATGAAGGTGCAACCGCGTAGTTCCGCGCGATCGAATTGGCGATCGAGCTTTTGAAGTTGTCGAATATAAGCTTTTGCATTATCCCGATAGGTTTGAGCATTGATAGGATCTGCTGCAATTAAACCATCCCGAATGTTTGTCACTTGCTGTTGTGCTAATACCGGATCTAGCCAAACATGAGGGTTTCCCTCTGCGTGAACGTGACCGTGGTGGTGGTCATCATGGTGGTCATCATGGTGGCCATGGTGGTCATCATGGTGGTCATCATGGTGGTGGTCATCATGGTCATCATCATGGTCGTCGTCGTCTTTGAGTGCTTCTATCCCCGTGCTGGCATCAACTTCCTTCAGCCTCCGGTTACCAGCATTTTCTACCAACCCTTCCAGGAATTCTTCCATACCCAAGCCATTCATCACCAGCACATCAGCTTGAGCAACGGTGCGGACATTCCCTGGCGTCGCCTGGTAATCGTGAACCTCTACTCCCGGTGGGATTAAAATCTCTACTCGCGCTTCCTCACCGGCTACCGCCCGGGTAAACATATATATGGGCAGGAACGTGGCTACTATTTTGGGAGCGCCACTCTGGGCCCTGGACGCGACATTAGTCAAGGAAATATTTACCAAGGAAATGCCGGCCATAAATGCCAGCAAGGCGAACGTGGTCCCTGAGCGAAGCCGAAGGGAGGACCGGCGCTGCCAAGACTTGGAAGGGTTGGCAAGCTTCTTGAGCAGGGTTTTTACCATTGACAAATTTTTCATTATATGATAATCCATCTTGTTCTTTGCTAGGAGCGATCGCGTCCGCCTTGGGGTGAGGGACCGATAACTCATGAGAATAAGAATGATTATCATTTTACAGAGAACGGGAAAACAAGGCAATAGATTCTCAATTTTGCCGCTCTCTGGGGGTGTGGTCAAAACCCGTTGATCGTTCATGGTACCCCCCAGTCGCCGGATCCCCCCAAACCCCCCTTAAAAAGGGGGGCTTGCCTTCGCCCCCCCTTTTGGGAAGGGGGGGTTTGGGGGGGATCCT
>JBFRWI010000181.1:0-19789 GCA_051439505.1 Hormoscilla sp.
CTCCCTTCAGTCTGGATATTGACGGCAATGGGGCGATCGATGGCTTGACCGATGGTTTTCTCTTGCTGCGTTATGAGTTTGGGTTCCGAGGAAATGCCCTGATTGATGGGGCGATCGGGTTCGGGGCCCTGCGGCCAAATGCAGCATCCATTGAAGAGTACCTGGAAGAGGCGGGCCCACAGTTGGATTTAGATGGTAACGGCTCAGTTGATGCTCTCCGGGACGGTATAATGGCCTTACGTTTTATGTTCGGCTTTACAGGCAATGAATTAGTCAACGGCCTGCTGGGCAGTGATGCGACTCGTGATGCGAGCCAGATTGAAGCCTTATTGCAATCCTATAGCATTTAATCGCTAATGGCTAATGGTTGATAATCAATGGGTGTGGTTTGGGCGCGCTAAACCACACCCGCAAAGCCGGCAGGTTGTGTGACGGGAAAAGAGGGGCATCCCACGATCGGGCAAAAAAAATTTATCATCAGCCTTGACAAATTCCGAAAATTTAGTTATATTTAATTCATAATGAAGGTTGATAGGGGCTTTGAACACCGGCGTAACACAAGCCCAAGCGAAACCAGGGATGCCCGGCCCGGACTGCGCAAAAAGCATTTGGGTCAAACAAAGGAAATAGGCGCAGATGAAGCGTAACTCCGGGCCAGGTAAATCCTTTAATCGCTCACGCAAGACTCCACAAGGAGAACCCTGTGGCAGGGTTCTCCTGCGCATTTTTAAGTAACACTGTATGGTTAGACTTCTACCATGGCCTCCGTCATCATGTCAGGATTGATTAAGGTAATGTCAAACTTGTCGATCGCCTCACTTACGATCGTATAGGTGATAAACACCTGGGGACCGAAGACAATTTTATCATTGTCTTGGAGAATATGAGTTTGCCGTTTACGACCGTTAATCATCATTCCATTGGCACTGGGTTTACCATTGTTACCATCGGTAATCCGATAATAGTAAGTACCATCAGTACGTTCGTGCCGTTCTAAGGTCGCATGTCGGCGGGAGACAAACTTTGATAGCAGTCGGATATCGCAGTTGGAGTCTCTGCCGATCGAGTATAGGTCCAGGTCTTTCAATATATATTCGTTGCTGCCCTGGTCATCGTGAACAATCAGGAGATGGGTTTGGTGCTGTATTTGTGGCATGTTACAATCATCTTGGGTTTGATGGGTCTTTGTTGCTAATCGCCCTTGCCGAGATTCTCTCTTGGCAATTGCTCGACCCGTGGCTTTCGATTTTCTTGTTACATGCACCCTATTTCTACATTATCATATTTACCACTCGTCTCCTCTGTAAAAGCACTGATTTTAGGTCACAAACAGGGCCATCCTCTTGATTCCCACATCGGCGACAATCTCTGATAAGTCGCCAGTGCATATTAAGGCCCCATGGATAACCGGTTAATCGGAGATGTTTTGTAAAGTATTGTTAAAGCTAGTGCTTTCGGGCGAGAAATAAGTTATAAAAATAAATGTGAGAGCAGTAAATTGAGTGGTAGCAAGAGCGATCGCCCTTAAAGCAATGGGAAAATAACAAGCAAGCAGGAAGGTCATCGATGGCAAAACATGGCAAAAGACAAAAGCAGAAGGTGGGCAGAAAAGCAAAGCAGGTTAACTCCGCTGCCGGATATGCTCAATTGATTTCTCAAGCAGCGGTCTGTTACCAAAAAGGACAGGTAAGGGAAGCTCAAGAAATATGCTTTTCTATTCTCCAACAAGACAAAAACCATGCTGAGGCGCTGCACCTCCTGGGGGCGATCGCCTATTTTCAGGGTCAGTTCGACCGGGCGATCGGGCTATACGAACAGTCCCTAGCCTCAAATTCCCAAAATCATGAAGTCCATAATAACATAGCTGTAGCCCTAGTAGAAACAGGCAAGCTGGATGAGGCGATCGCTCATTACCGCCAGGGGACAAATATTAACCCTAACTATGCGGAATGCTATAGTAACTTGGGGAATGCCTTGCGGATCCAAGGAAAGCTGGATGAGGCGATCGCCTGCCAGCAACGGGCCCTAGAACTGCGCCCGCATTACCCGGAAGGTCATAATAACCTGGGCAGCGCCTACAAGCAACAGGGTGATATCGATCGGGCAGTGGCCTGTTACCAGCAAGCGGTGACTCTACGCCCTAACTATGCTGAAGCTCATCATAACCTGGGCACGGCTCTGGGAAAACAGGGAAAATATGACCGGGCGATCGAACATTTTCAACAGGCGATCGCCTGCAAGCCTAATTATACTGAAGCTTATGGCAATTTGGGTACGGCTAAGCAAAGGCAGGGAAAATATTCAGAAGCGCTAGAATACTATGCTAGGGCGATCGCCCTAGCCCCCCATAATGCTGAGGTTCATAATAATATGGCTAATGCCTTGGGGCGACTGGAAAAGCTTGACGAAGCGATCGCCCATTTTCGCCAAGCAGTACAGATCGAACCCACTGAAGCGGAATATAATTTTAACCTAGGGGCTGCCCTCCAGGAACAGAAAAATTTCCCCGAGGCCACGAGGTACTACCAGCAGGCGATCGCCCTGAAGTCGGACTACGGCCAAGCTTATAATAATCTGGGGACAGTATTGCAAGACCAGGGGCGACTGACAGAGGCGATCGACTATTATCACCAGACTCTTAAGGTAGAACCGGGCTTTGCAGAAGCTTATAATAATCTGGGCAGCGCCTATCAGGAACGGGGTAATGTTATAGAGGCGATCGCCAGTTATCGGGAGGCGATCGCCCTGCGGCCCAACTATGGAGAGGCGCACAAAAACCTGGGCATGGTACTGCTACTTTCGGGAGACTTGCAACAGGGGTGGGCGGAGTATGAATGGCGCTGGCAATGCCCGGACTTCCAAAAAGAACATCAAACTGCTACTTACAACCGCCCCCGTTGGGATGGTTCCGACCTGCAAGGACGTACTATTCTCCTGGATGCGGAACAGGGTTTTGGCGATATGATTCAGTTTATTCGTTATGCTAAACTGGTCCGGCAACTGGGCGGTCGGATCCTGTTTACCTGTCCCGAACTTTTGGTGCGATTATTTCGGTCTATTCCCGATATCGCACAGTTGCTAATTACCCGGGACGAACTGCCCGATTTTGATGTCTGGGCCCCCCTGATGAGTTTACCCTATATTCTGGGGACTACCGCTGAAACTATTCCGGCCCCAGTTCCTTATTTGTATCCTGGAGAGGAAACACTAAAGTGTTTACTACGAACGGAAGCGGAAACACTAAAGTGTTTACTACGAACGGATCGAGTTAAGGTGGGTATTGTTTGGAGTTCTAAACTCAATCATCCTACCGGACGCAGGCGTTCCTGTTCCTTGACTGATTTCCTGCCCCTATTAGAAATTCCCGAGATTACTTTCTTCAGTCTCCAAAAGGGTCCCCAAGTGCAAGCCCTATCTCAAGGAGAATATAATATTGTTAATCTGGATGAATTCCTCTATGATTTTGCCGATACCGCTGCTGTTATCCAACATTTGGATTTGGTGATTACTGTCGATACCGCTGTGGCCCATCTGGCCGGGGCCTTGGGAAAACCGGTCTGGACTCTCTTGCCTTTTGCCCCTGACTGGCGCTGGTTACGCGATCGCCCAGATACTCCTTGGTATCCGACTATGCGCCTTTTCCGTCAGTCCCAAATTGGTGATTGGTCTGGGGTATTTGTCGAGGTAAAAACAGCTTTAGAATCCTTCATTTCTCAGTTCTCTCCCTCTGAGTCGGCACCCCGTTCCTCAATACCCTTGACTCAGAAAGAAATCTACGATCTCAATGCGGAATTGCGGATCGCCCTCGCCCATCACCAAGCAGGAAAGTTACAGGATGCTGAAATAATTTACTCCAGCATTCTTCAGCAAGAACCGGATAATGCTGATGCTATTCAACTCCTGGGCGCGATCGCCCATCAACGAGATAAACTTGAAGAGGCAGTTGACCTCTATAACCAAGCTTTACAGCTGCGTCCTGACTATCCAGAGGCCCATAATAATCTGGCCCTGACTTTGCAAAAACAGGGTAAGATAACTGAGGCGATCGGCCATTATCAACGGGCGATCGCCCTCAAACCCGACTATGCTGAATATTTCTGCAACCTGGGCACCGCTTTCCAAACTCAGGACCGGATAACTGAGGCGATCGCCTGCTACGATCAAGCTTTAAAGTTGAATAGCACGGACCATAAAGTTTATAATAACATCGCTGCCGCCAAGCAAGCTTTGGGCTATATTGAAGAGGCGATCGGCTATTTCCGACAGGCCCTGGCCATCAAAGCAGATTATGCGGAGGCCCACAAGAACCTGGGCATGGCATTGCTATTATCGGGAGATTTACAGCAGGGTTTTGCCGAGTATGAATGGCGCTGGCAATGTCCGGAGTTTGCTTCTAAGTACCGGGATGACCAGAGTTCCTCACATTTTTGGGATGGTTCGGACCTCCAAGGACGGACAATTTTGCTGGAATGCGAACAAGGTTATGGTGACGCCATTCAATTTATTCGCTACGTCCCCCTAGTTCAGGCCCGGGGCGGCAATGTGATTGTTAAATGCCGTCAACCCTTGGTCAAATTATTTCAAACCTTGCCCGGTATTGGCCTAGTTGTCGAGCAAAAATCGCCAGTACCTGCTTTTGACCTGCATCTGCCTTTAATGAGTTTACCCTATATTCTAGGCACTACTCTCGAAACTGTTCCCGCCCAAGTTCCTTATTTATATGCAAGGGAAGGGGAGGAAGCACTAAAGTGCTTACTACAAACAGAAGATAAGTTTAAAGTGGGTATTGCTTGGGCCGGATCTTGCGGGAATAATAAAAATCATCTTCGTTCTATTTCTCTAGCACAATTGCTGCCCATTCTGGAACTGGAAAACATCCAATTTTACAGTCTGCAAAAAGATGACGCCGTCCAAGAACTCGCTACTGTCGGAAGTAATATTATTTCTCTGGACCCACAGATAAATGATTTTGCCGATACTGCTGCTATTATTCAACAATTGGATTTGGTGATTACTGTAGATACTGCTGTTGCCCATCTCGCTGGTGCCCTCGCTAAACCCGTCTGGGTTCTCCTACCTTTTGTCCCTGACTGGCGCTGGTTGCTGGAACGCCCTGACTCCCCCTGGTATCCTACTATGGGCCTGTTCCGTCAACCTAAGTTGGGAGATTGGCAAAGTGTGGTTTCCCAAGTAAGATCGGCTTTACAATCGTTTACACATGGCTTGACAAATGACAGCATTACCAGTATGCTGGATAAAGCAGTGGCCCATCATCAAGAAGGCAGGTTGTCAGCAGCAGAAAATATCTATCGCCAAGTTCTCCAGCATGTTCCAGATCATGCTGATGCTATTCACTTACTGGGAGAAATTGCCTATCAACGGGGAGATCTGGAACGGGCGATCGCCCATTACCAGCATTCCTTGAACATCAATCCCGAAAATGCCGATGCCTTAAATAATTTGGCCGCAACTCTCCAACAGCAGGGAAAACTGGATGAGGCGATCGCCCGATATCGCCAGGCCCTATCCCTCAAACCCCATAGTCCCAAAATTCTCTGCAACATCGGTGCTACTCTCATAGAAAGGGGCCAGGTAGATGAGGCGATCGGGCATTTGCGGCAAGTGTTAGAACTGGATCCAAATTACGCCCACGGTCATTATAATCTCGCCATGGCCTTACTGCTATCTGGAGACCTGCAACAGGGTTTTGTCGAGTATGAATGGCGTTGGCAATGTCCGGAAATTGCTAAACAAACTCCCTCTCACTCTTTATCCGTACCCCTTTGGGATGGAACGCCATTTCCAGGACGGACGATTTTACTTTATGAAGAACAGGGTTTGGGGGACTCCATTCAGTTTATTCGCTACGTACCCCTGGTCAAGCAGTTGGGTTCTAATTCTAATTCTAATTCTAATTCTAATTCTAATGTAAAAGTGATTGTTGCTTGCCCTCAAGCATTAAAGCGGTTATTCTCTACTATAACAGAAATCGATCTGTTAATTACCGATGGCGAGGCGTTACCGGAATTTCACCTCCGGGCCCCCCTCATGAGTTTGCCCCGTTTGCTGGGTACTACTTTAGAAAATATTCCGGCCCGAGTTCCTTATTTAAGAAACCGGGTTTCTGGGCCGAAGGAGAGGGTTTCTGGGCCGACCAAGGAATTGCAGGTGGGTATTGTTTGGGCCTCGAAACCAAACCATCCTACCTCTGGCAAGCGTTCCTGCGATCTAAATCACTTTTTGCAACTGCTTTCTCTCCCCAACATTACTCTCTATAGTCTGCAAAAGGATTTTCCTCAACCCCGGGAACGGCAAGACAACGCTAGCGCAAATATTATTTTCCTCGGCGATCGCTTGGGTGATTTTGCCGATACGGCTGCTATAATCGCAGAATTAGATTTGGTAATTACAGTGGATACCTCTGTGGCCCATCTCGCAGGGGCCTTGGGAAAACCTGTCTGGGTTCTCCTGCCTTTTGCCCCTAACTGGCGCTGGTTGCGATCGCGATCGGACAGTCCCTGGTATCCTACCATGCGTCTGTTCCGGCAATCACAGTTGGGAGATTGGTCGGGGGTATTTGTCCGAGTTCACCAGGCATTACAGGAGTTAATATCAGTTCTAACTCAAGATTCTCACAACACCGCATCTCTGAGTGACAACCAAAATCATGGGGCATTACTAAATACTGCAGTCGCCTATCATCAAAGTGGCAGGTTACAACCAGCGGCAGAACTTTATTGGCAAATTCTCCAGTCAAACCCAGATGCAGATACCCGCAGTAGTACTTTGTATCTTTTGGGGACCGTCGGCCATCAAGGGGGTAAACTAGATGTGGCCATCTCCTATTATCAGCAATCTCTGGCATTACGCGAGGATAAAGCCGAAGTTCATAATAATCTCGCCATCGCCCTCCAGCAGCGGGGCAAGGTGTATGAGGCGATCGGCCATTATCAGCGGGCCATCACTATCCAACCCCACTATCCCGAAGTTCACAGCAACTTGGGCAATGCTTGGCGAGATCTGGGGAAAATTAACGAGGCGATCGACCATTATCAGGCGGCAATTTCTCTGCGTCCCGACTACCCGGAAGCATACTGCAATCTCGCCGATACCCTGAAAAAACAGGGGAATTTAGATGGGGCAATTTCGGCCTATCAACAGGCATTGACCCTCAAACCGGACTGGGGAGAAATGCATAAGAATTTGGGTCGGGCCCTGACCGAAAAGGAAGATTTTGCTGCTGCAATTGAACATTACCAACGGGCGATCGCCCTGGGCCCGGATGATGCCGAAGGTTATAATAACCTGGGGGCAGCATACTACCAACAGGGACATGTTCCTGAGGCCATCGACTCTTATCGAAAGGCGATCGCCTTACACCCGAACTACGCCTACGCCCACAAGAACCTGGGGATCGCCCTGCTGCGATCGGGAGACCTGAAGCAAGGTTTTGCCGAGTACGAATGGCGTTGGCAATGTCCGGACTTTCCAGGAGAAAATCCCCTGCCATCGGCATCTAAACCCCGGTGGCAGGGAGAAGACCTGCAAGGAAAAACTATTTTAATCTATTGCGAACAGGGTTTAGGAGATTCAATTCAATTTATTCGCTACGTACCGTTACTACTAGAACTGGGCGGTAAGGCGATCGTCGGTTGCCACCGGTCCTTAAAGCAATTATTCGGTACCGTTGCCGCGATCGATCGGGTGGTAACGACGGGAGATCCGAGTCCCGAATTTGACTGCTACGTCCCCTTAATGAGTTTACCCCATCTGCTAGGCACTACTCTGGAAACAATTCCCGATCGAGTACCTTACCTTTATCCCCGGACGGGCCAGACCGCGATCGGGGATACTGGACGGAATAAAATTAAAGTGGGTATTGCTTGGGCGACACAGTTAAATCATCCTACCGGACGCAAGCGGTCCTGTTCCCTGAAAGATTTCCTGGAAATGCTAGACTTGCCTGAGGTGGAAATCTATAATCTCCAGAAGGAAGTGCCAGAACCGGAAAGGCAAACATCGATCGACAGCAAGATCCTGTTTATGGATGAGATGTTAGATGATTTTGCCGATACTGCGGCCCTAATAGACCAATTGGATTTAATAATTACAGTGGATACTAGCATCGCCCATCTGGCAGGGGCCCTAGGGAAACCGGTTTGGGTGTTGTTGCCCTTTGTCTCTGACTGGCGCTGGATGTTCGATCGTACTGATAGTCCCTGGTATCCTACCATGCAATTATTCCGCCAACGGCGATCGGGTGACTGGTCGGATGTATTTCTGGCAGTCCAAAGGGCCCTACAGTCTTTCTTGGCAGGTGATGAATCTTTAGAGGACGATCGCCCCTTGACTATTACCAACGATATGGTCTATCCTATAGTTAGCAGTCCATACCATCTGTAAATTGGAGGGGCTAATATTCCTACATCCGCACAACTATTACAGTGTTACGCTGTTGTTGGGCAACAAAAATGTATATGCCGATCGACATTTTCTGATTAGACGATCGCACGGGAAATGGATTTTTTCTGGCGGGAGAAGAAAACTCAATTGAGATTTATCCTAATGGTGAAGGTCGGTACGTAAATGAATCAACCCTTATTTCAGGCGATGAATCAAAAGGAATTGCAAGCATATATGCTTAGTCATAGGGATGATGATGAAGCTTTCTATGCCTATGTCGATCGGTTACATGCCGAAGGGAAGTGGGGGAGTAAATATCCACCTCTAAAGTCCCTTGACGATCTGAAAAATTATCCTGAGTTTCTCGAACAACTATCCCGCGATCCGGGACGCCAAGTCTCAAATGGCGATCGATCGTCATTTTAATTTTGATCGATCGGGCGATCGGGCAATAGTCCCTGGAACACGGGTGTGGTCAAAAGTAGTCGATCGAGGGATCCCCCCCAAACCCCCCCCAACCGATACCAACCGATACGGGGGGGCGAAGACAGCCCCCCTTTTTAAGATACTGTGGGGTAATTAACTGGGGGGTGAAACCCACCAATTCTCCCCAACCACCAGAAATCAATGATTTCACTCCTCTCCCCGCGTCCCCGTGTCCCCGCGTCCCCGTGTCCTCACATCCGAGAAATTGGTAATTCGCCCACAGCATCTTTTAAGGGGGGTTTGGGGGGAGATCCGGCGACTGGGAGGGCCGAACAAACTGTCAACGGGTTTTGACCACACCCCTGGGAAACACTAAAGTGTTTACTACGAACCTGGGAAATGGGAAACACTAAAGTGTTTACTACGAACCTGGGCGATCGGGCTTGACAGGTTGCAGCCCCTATGTTATCTTAGAAAAAAGATTATATCTGGTGAACAATTATGCCTAGTTTTCAGTGGGTTTGAACCCCCCGGCGGGGTAACAACGAAGAGAAGAGAGTAGTAAATGGAATTATTAAACAGCGCCCTCAAAAATCATCAAGCAGGCAGGTGGCCCGAAGCAGAACGGCAATATCGGCAAGTTCTCGCCACCGAACCTCGCAATGCTGATGCCCTTCATCTGCTAGGCTTGCTTTATCATCAAACTGGTAAGGTAGAACAGGCGATCGCCCTTTACAAACAGGCCATCGAAATTAGGCCCAACTATTTGGAAGCCTATGGTAATCTAGCAATGGCATTCCAGCGGCAGGGAAAGGTAACAGAGGCGATCGCCCATTTCCAGCAAGTCTTGGCCACGGAACCGAACCATGCCGATACTCACCTGAGACTAGCAGTTGCCCTGCATCAAGAAAAGCAGTACGATGGTGCCATCACTCACTACCAACGGGCGATCGCCCTCCAACCCGCAAATCCTTCTGCCTATAATAATCTAGCAGTGGTCCTGCAAGAACAGGGTAAATATGAATTGTCCCTCACCCATGTCAGGCAGGCGATCGCCCAGGAACCGAAATATGTCGAGGCCCATTATAACCTGGGGAATATTCTCAGAACGATGGGGAAATATGAGGAGGCGGTGGGGGCCTACAAGCAGGCGATCGCCCTGAAGCCCAACTATCCAGAAGCATACTATAATCTCGGCAATACCCTGGGAACTTTGGAAAACTGGTGGTCGGCGATCGAATCTTATCAAAAGGCGATCGCCCTCAAACCCAACTATGTGAAAGCCCATAATAACCTGGGGACAGTCCTGCGCAAGCAAGGAAATTTGGAACGGGCCCTGATATCCTACCAGAAGGCGATCGCCCTCAAGCCCAACTACTCTGATGCTTACTATAATATGGGCATCCTGTTCGGGGAACAGGATAAATTCGACTCGGCAATAAAATATTACCAGCAGGCGATCGCCCTCAACCCCGACCCGGAGATCTACAATAACCTAGCAGTTACCTTCTTCAAGCAGAGGAAAATAACAGAGGCGATCGCCAGTTACCGGCGGGCGATCGAACTGCGTCCCAACTATGCCGAGGCCCACAAGAACCTGGGGATGGCATTGCTGCTATTGGGAGAGATGCAGCAGGGATTGGCCGAGTTAGAATGGCGCTGGCAATGCGGGACTTTTACCAAAGAAAAATCCGCCTACGACTTCGGTAAACCCCTCTGGGATGGTGGGGACTTGGCCGGAAGGACCATCCTCCTTTATTCCGAACAGGGAATGGGAGATGCCATCCAGTTCATTCGTTACGTTCCCCTAGTAAAAGCAAAAGGTGCGCAAGTTATAGTAGAATGTCAAAAACCATTATTGCGATTATTTACTGCCGTCCCGGAGATCGATCGGGTAGTGGAAAGGGGAACTGAGTTGCCAGAGTTTGACGTACAAGCAAGTTTAATGACTTTACCTCACATTCTGGGAACGACTCTGGATAATATACCTGCCCGAGTTCCTTATTTACCTCGTGGGACAGGGGAGACGCCTGTTCTGGGAATGGAAAATAAAATCAAGGTGGGCATAGTCTGGGGGACAAAGTCCAGTCATCCGACTGCAAAAGATCGTTCCTGTAAGTTATCTGACTTTTTACCGATCCTGGAGATAAAGGACATTACCTTCTACAGTCTCCAGAAGGGAGAACAGGTGGCAGAAATAGCCTCATTGGGGCAAGATAATCTCGTAAATTTAGATGAACAATTACAAGATTTTGCCGACACTGCTGCTGTGATGCAAGAACTAGATTTAATTATCACGGTGGATACAGCAGTGTGCCATCTGGCAGGGGCCCTGGGAAAACCCGCGTGGGTGTTGCTACCCTTCGTTCCGGACTGGCGTTGGATGCTGGACAAGTCAGATACTCCCTGGTATCCGACCATGCGTTTGTTCCGTCAGGAAAAAGCAAAAGATTGGTCCCAAGTGTTTGTCTCAGTCCGGGAGGCCCTAGAATTATGGATATCCCAACAGTCCGGATCGGAAGCATCAAAAACATTATTCAATGAAGATGTTCGAGAATTGATGGACGAGGCCCTGTTACCAGATCCCGATCCCCACCCTAAAGAGTGGGGCTACAAGAACGAAGCCCGCCTGCGCGGGCTAAGTGGTGACCAACAACAGTTAATGGACAGGGCCCTGTTAGCTTATGAAGAGGGGAACTTGACAGCAGCAGTACAGTTGTGTCGAGAAATTATTGGGGAAAAACCAGAGAATTCAGAAGCATTGCATTTAATGGGGGCGATCGCCCACCAAAATGGCAATCTTGATGAAAGTGTAGACTACTTCCAGCAAAGCCTAAAGCTGAAGCCAGATTACACCGAAGCCCATTGTAACTTGGCCATGGTCCTCAAGCAACAGGGAAAATTAACAGAGGCGATCGGCCATTATCGGCAGGCGATCGGGATCCAACCAGACTACGCCGAAGCCCATTATAATCTCGGCATGGCATTATTGCTATCAGGGGACATGGAAAATGGCTTCAGAGAATATGAATGGCGCTGGCAATGGGGTGAGTTCGCCCAGCAAAATTCCCCGTCGATCGATCGACCTTTGTGGGATGGAACGACCTTACAAGGACGTACCATATTATTGCATGCAGAACAAGGATATGGGGACTCGATCCAGTTTATCCGCTACGTGAGTTTAGTTCGAGAACGGGGCGGAAAGGCGATCGTCGCATGTCCCCAAGAGTTGAAACGCTTGTTTACCACCGTACCGGGGATAGCAGAAGTGCTGACTACGGGAGATCCTTTACCCGAATTTGACTGCTACGCCCCATTGATGAGTTTACCCCATATTCTGGGAACTACTACCGATACGATACCTAACCAAGTACCTTACTTGGATCCGGAAGCGCTAAAGCGCTTACTACAAACGGAAGCGCGAACGGGAGAATCACAAGTTAAAGTGGGGATAACCTGGGCCTGCAAGCATACCCATTGGACTTACTCCCAACGTTCCTGTCAACTGGATCAATTTTTGCCATTACTGGAATTTCCCGGCATTACCTGGTATAGTCTCCAGAAAGGACCCCATGTAGCAGATCTACAACTTGTTGATGGTAAGATAATTAATCTGGACGAACAGTTGCAGGATTTCGCCGATACCGCAGGGGCGATCGGCCAACTAGATCTGGTAATCACGGTAGATACGGCAGTAGCCCATTTAGCAGGGGCAATGGCCAAACCAGTCTGGTTGCTGTTACCCTTTGTCCCCAACTGGCGGTGGCTGTTGGACAACTCAGACAGTCCCTGGTATCCTACCATGAGGCTGTTCCGCCAGCAAGAACCGGGGGATTGGCGATCGGTATTTGCTAAAGTAGCATCGGCCCTCAAGGGCTTGCCCAAACCACGGACAACAGATACTATGGTAAAACCAGCGTCCCCAGCAGATAAAATAAAAGGGCTAGCAATTGGATGGTCGGTGGGTTCTCCCACCGGTTGGGGGGTGTATGGCTTGAACTTAGCCCTGCAATTGGGACAAAAACCGGGATTCGAGTTACTATTGTTAAGTAGCCCGGCCTTGTCTAACCTGGTAAATCCCCTGCATCAGGTGCTATTGCGTCCTCTCATGGCCAATCAGCAGCAAATACAGACGGTGATTAACCAAAACCCGGGCAAGCAAATTGCTTTCAACGTGCCAGTGTTGCATGCCCTGGGAAATAACTTCGGCGCGGGAAAAGCGAATCTGGTGGGGAAACCCACGGTAGGAATGATATTTTTTGAGAATACCCTGCTGACCCCAGATGCGATCGCGAGGGCGAGAAGCTACGATCTGATAGTAGCAGGTTCGACCTGGAACGCGGAAGTACTGAAAAGCAACGGACTAAACCATGTAGCGGCGATATTCCAAGGCATAGACCCGACCATATTCCATCCCGCCCCCAAGTCCAATCTGTTTGCAGATCGATTTGTGGTATTCTCGGGAGGAAAGCTAGAATATCGGAAAGGCCAGGATATCGCGATCGCGGCATTCAAGCGGTTCCAGCAAAGGCATCCCGAGGCATTGCTGCTGACAGCATGGCACAATTTCTGGCCCCAGTTCATGGCGGGACTAGAACAGACGGGAAATGTGGTAGGATTACCCCAGGTAACCACCGATAAGCGTTTGCGAATTACGGAATGGTTAGTAGCAAACGGCATCCCCCCAGAGGCGATAATAGATATCGGACCCATTCCGAATCATCTGGTAGGACAGATTATCAGGGAAGCAGATGTGGCCCTATTCACCAACAGATGTGAAGGGGGAACGAACCTAGCAGCGATGGAATGTTTGGCCTGTGGCATCCCGACAATTATCTCGGGAAACACCGGTCATAAGGATATAATCGCAGAAAACCATTGCTATCCTCTCAAAAAACAGGGATACGTGCAAGCCACAGCCATATTTCCGGGAGTAGAAGGATGGGGAGAGTCAGACGTAGAGGAGGTAGTGGAAAATTTAGAACAAGTGTATCGCGATCGCCAAGCAGCGAAAACCCGGGGTCAAGCAGCAGTAGCATTCATGCAGGACTTGACCTGGAAAAAACAGGTAGATAGCCTGTTAAGGGTACTGGCAGATGTAGTCAGTACCACTCCATCAAGGTCCGGCACATGACCATGTAATAAGTTCGCCCGATAAAGCCGCCAGGATGCTTACAGAAATGCTAGACTAGGGATAGATGTGTAGCTTGCCAAGAGAGTTGTAATCAGAATGACAAACGAGATGCCGACAGAAAAAATTAGAGTCCGGCTACAAACCGGTGAATATGACTTTGTATTTCCTCAGTCAGTTTATCTGAGAAACATGATTGTAGCCGTGCTGCAGGGGCAGGATTATCCCCTGATAAAATTGCCAAATTATTTACCGACGACCATTGTTGATGCGGGGGCGAATGTGGGTGCTGCTACCCTATATTTCTATAATGCCTATCCCAATGCGACATTCTACTGCTATGAGCCGTCGAGGGATAATTTTGAATGTCTAAAGGAAAATACTAAATATTTCGCAAATATCCACTTGTTTCCCTATGGTCTTTTAGATCGTGACGCTGAATTACCTTTATATCATGGAACAAGTCAGTCAGCCCAAAACTCGGTCATGAAAAGTAACGAAACATTTGAGAAAAATGAGGTAATTAATCTGGTCAAGACAGCCAAGGAGATGGAAAATAGAAATCTGAAGAATATTTCTATTTTAAAGATAGATACAGAAGGTTGTGAAGTGCCGATAATTTCGGATTGTTTGTCGGTGGTAGACAAAATCGATATGATATATTTTGAATATCACTCTGAGGAAGACAGGTTGGAGATAGATCGAATGGTTTCGGATAAATTTGTGTTGCATAAGGCGAAAACGGATACAGTGCATAGGGGAACTGGCGTTTACATATCAAAGGCACTGGTAAACCAATATCCAGGACTGAATAAAAAACGAATTCTCCGAATATGAAGATGATCTAGCATTAGTCTGTAGTGATTTGATTACCGTCTTGGGTTTTTGGCGATCGAATCACTACCCATGCACTACTACTATAAATGTAGGGATAAGCTATCCATCAGTCAGCAGTAAAAAATAACCAGAGGTCTAAGATAATGGTAAAATCGTTTTCAGTAATCATCCCAGCCTATAATTGCGAAAAAGTAGTCACAAAGACGATCGAGAGTATAATCGAGAGTATAGATTACTTTTATGCTAACTGCGATCGCGGGTCGGAGGTAAAATCAGAAATCATCGTCGTGAATGACTGTTCGACGGATAACACCTTATATTTTCTGAGTCAGTTCGTCGGCAAAAAATACCCTTTCAAGATTGTCAATCATCCCCAAGGTAGAGGGGCGGGGGCAACCAGAAACACAGGGGTAAAGAATTCTCAGGGAGAAATATTGTTTTTCTGCGATGGGGACGATTTATATATGCCAGAACATATATATCTGTGCTATATGAGTTTAAGCAAAGATCCCAATTCGGAAACAACCTTCTTCCTGGGCGATCGCAAAATTCAATTACCGCCAAACCGACTAGATGGGATCAGGACCGGAGTGAAAATAAAAGACCCCATAGATCCAAATTGGAAACGGGCGATCGAGAACACGTTAACAATAAACCTCTGCTTGAGAAGAGAATGTCATGAATTCATCGAAGGATATCCCGAAGATTTAGTCTATAAGCAAATCAGGGGCAGAGAAGATTGCGCCTATCAGAGTTATTTGTCCAACTTATTTAACGTGGGCAAGATCGAGATAGAGACAGTCGAATATATCAGATATCCCGGGAACAGTTTAGACAGACAGATCACAAGAATTGAATCAGGGGAAGGGATGCCAGATGAAGAAAAAGTATTGCACGATCGGGCGAAAAAACTGGAAGAGGAGAAAATCCGCTACCTGATTGAGAAAAAGCAAAGGTTATCAAATCAAGAAGGTAAACTGATCGAAGTTACCACCAACCAAGAAGAAAAATTGTTGCAAAATGCAGCTAAGCTAAGAATCAAAGTTCAGAATCATGAATACGAGTTCATCTACCCTCAACATAGTTGTATGGTATATGTGGTGTCAAATGTTTTGCAAGGAAAAGATTATCCGATTATCAAATTACCGGGTTATTCGCCGACAACAATTGTTGATATAGGTGCTAACGTAGGTGCCACAGCGATTTATCTGCATAATGCGTATCCCAGTGCAAAGATCTACTGTTATGAGCCGTCACCTGAAAATTTTGCCTACCTGAAGGAGAATACCAAACAGTTTGAGGAAATTCAAGTTTTTCCCTATGGTCTTTTTGAAAAAGACTGTGAAATGCCTTTATATAAAGGAGCCACCAATTCAGCTCAAAACACAGTGATGGCCAGTCGGGAAGCGAGCCAAATAACTGAGTCAATTAAGCTAGTAAATACTTCCCGGGAGATGAAGAGGCTAGATTTGACTAATATATCAATTCTCAAAATAGATACAGAAGGCTGTGAAGTATCTATTTTATCAGAGATATTTACAGCTGTGCAAAATATCGACATCATCTACCTCGAATATCATTCGGAGGAAGATCGACGAGAACTAGATCGGATGGTTGAGAAAAAATTCGTGCTAGAGAATATGAAGACAGAAGGTATTCATCGAGGAACCTGTGTTTACCTATCCAAAAACCTACTTGCTAAATATCCAGCAATGGAGAATAAGCGGATTGAAAGGATCGGGATATAGTTGTTTGCTAATAACTATGGCTAATTATGAATCGGAAAATTCATAATTAGCTATAGTTATTAGCGCAAATCAAATTTTTTTCTGAATCATCGCCCAATAGGTATCGGGACCCATAGGCGTATGAAAGTTGATATCCAAAACCTGCAAAACGTCAAACCCCGATCGCTTAATTAATTCCGCCCACATGTTTTTGCCGAGAACGCTGTAATGATTTCCATTGGCCTGATGTTTGCAACTGGTATCGGGGGCAGGTACTTCTATATAGAGATATCCTTGGGGTTTGAGAACCCTGTGAATTTCACTCAAGGTAAAAAGGGGAAAGATGCTATGTTCGAGGCAATGCCGGCACCAAACAAAATCAAAGGAGGCATCGGGGAAGTCCAAGAAAGATTGATCCATTTCATAGACTTCATAACCTCTTTGCTGGCAGACTGCGACATCTTGACTGTTGAGGGTAATGCCGATCGGGTCAAAGCCGCGACTTTTAAATAATTCCAGAGCAACACCCTGACCGCATCCGATATCCAAGATTTTAGCATGAGGGGACAAGGGAAAAAGTTGCAGGAAGCGATCGAACATTTGACGGGTAATATTAGTATGATGCGGAGAGTAGGCTCCGGATAGGTCTGTGATTTAATTTTGTCCAGAAAATTTTCCAGTTTTTCGATTTGCGATTGTGCTAGTTTCATATTATAGATCCGTGATAGCAAATTTAAGCCAGTTGATTGTCCATGGCAGTAGGGCGATCGCCTATTGCAGCAGCCTCTGACTGTGGGCGGTGCCCACTCTACCAACTAAAGTCGATACCTCGCGGAGGAGATTAATCTCCTCCATCCAACAGTTCCAAAACTGCCTTCGGTGACAACTTATCCTTAAACCAAACAATCTTAGCATCTGTATTCTTCACATTAACACCTGCCTTTTCCAAATTCAACCGTTCGGAAACAGCCAGAATCAAATTATCGCATTCCGCCTTGCGCACCTGAGCAAACTTCTTCTGCAAATATTCCGGACGCCAATAGCCAACAATTTCCAGTAAAAACACGCGCCCATCGGGATGTACCAAGCGAAAGTCCGGAACCATCACGCTGCCGGGAATGGGAATTAAATCAACTTCCCTCTCTAAAACCCACTCGGTTTTCAGCTTTTCCCAGCGGTTCGCAAAAGACGCCTCTAACATGCTATCATAAGGCTTGCCGGGAGGATAATGGCTGACTAAACCACAATCAGAATTGAGACTGAAGCGACCTTTTTTCGGTTCGCCAGTGTAAAAATCGCGTGTTTGCAGGCTAGCGTACATGCTCCATCTGGTAACGTGAAGTAAAGCAGGGAGAAGTTTCGCCAGGGCCAACCCATATCTAGTGCTAACCTTCAATAAACTCGTCGGACCATCAACGGTAATAGTAAAACCGTGGTCCGCATCACCTTCAATAAAGGCCATCAACTGAAATAGCTTCAGATAGCGAAATAAAAGTTTATATTCTCCAGGGACATTGCGGTGAGCATTCAGGGTCATCTGGGTAGCGCGGTAGAAAATCCCTTGTACTTGGGCAAGATTATAGCGATGCAGCAAAGCTTCCGGTTCCGGCGCGTCGAACTCAGTCAAAATCCGATTTTCTGGCAAGTCCGCATACAACCCCTCCCGGATCTGAACGGGTAGCACTTCCCGCTTTAACTCCTGAGAGAGATTATCTGCGAGCATGGCCAAAGTTTTTTCCGTTGCTTGGGGACTGGGAACAACAGTGGCAGCTTGGGCAAACACCCGCTGTCGCAGCATTGGCGGTTCTAGGGGACTAACGATCTCAAAGGTGGAGAAAGCACTTTTGAGGATATGAGCAAGTCCCCGCTTGACTCTAAAATCAGGACTGTCTCCTTCCAATTCCTGTAGGCGTCTGTTTAGTTCTCCCATGCAGTTGCCAGTCAGGGATTGAAAGCAGTCGATCAATTCCGTCGCCATACCCAAATAGCTGGCATTAATGGCCAGTCGCTTGGGGACGATCGTCTCCCCATTGTGGCGGTGACTCAGGAGATCGCTGGGTAACATTCGATGGCTAATGGCTAATGGCTAATGGCTAATGGCTAAATCTTACCAGATATTTACATTTATTCACCCTGGTCGGTCACTCTGTATGGTGCAATGTCACTTATCATCGGTGTTGTTGTGCAACGCCAATAATAGAATAGAGGGGGTTGCACATTGAGGGGATGATAGCAGCCAATTGTTAAAATTGGCTAATGGCTAATTGCTAATTGAAAAGAGTAAAGCTATCTATTCATGACGACAAATGACTATATAAATTAACCATTGACAATAGCGCTCCTGCGTCGCGCACTTCGTATAAGCAATTAGCAGCCGAAATCATCCCGTCGTTGTGCAACGCCATACTTATTTACTTATCTGGACATGCTGCCTCTGATTTCAGCCTCTGAGGCTCTGAAAAATAATTTAGGCTTGCTATAATTCAAAGGAGTTAACTGTTGAACAAAAACATTACAGGACAAATTTTTATAGTGGGCTGTCCCCGTTCTGGCACCACTTTATTACAAAGCCTGCTGGGAGCGCATCCCCAGATTGCATCTTTCCCGGAATCCCACTTATTTCAGAACCTCCGCATCCGCTATTTAAGTCGCCTGCTAGGACTGGCCAACTTCAAAGGCAAGCAGCAGTTAAACTGGTTTCTGGAAAAAATTGGTCAAGAGCAACTGCAACAGCACTTACCTAAAGTACCCTTGTTCATCAGTCAGTATGTATCGGTATTTGTGGAGGCCCTAGATACGGCAACCAGACAACAAGGTAAGAGTCTGTGGGTCGAAAAATCTCCCGAACATGTTCGTTTCATTCAGTTATTTGAGCATTTAATCCCCGAAGCCAAGTTTATCCATCTCGTCCGCAATGGCGCAGATGTGATGGCTTCCCTGTATGATGTTTCTCGCAAGCACCAGCGAGGAGATATCTGGGGCGAACCGTGGGATATTGATAAATGCATTAAGACTTGGGTAGATTCGATCGGCTTTTCTCGCAGGCATCTCCATAAAGCCAATCATATCCTGGTTCGATACGAACAGCTTGTGGCTGCTCCCACATTGGTTCTGACGGGACTCTGTGAGTTCATGGGCATTGCTTTCGATGAAGTTATGCTCAAAGATTATGGTGCGATCGCCCAGCAGGTGGTGCGGAAAGACGAGACTTGGAAAGCATCGGTTGGAGAACCGATTAGGAACGCTAATGGCAAGAAGTTCTATG
>JBFRWI010000182.1:0-13314 GCA_051439505.1 Hormoscilla sp.
GCGCAATGTCTTTGAAAATTCCCTGAAGTTTTTGGACTTGTTGGCATAAGCTAACTAGACGTAAGCTACCATCTGCTTCTACAGTCAGGATCAGTCGATCGCCTGGTTGGAGGTTGAGCTGCTGCTGTACTGGTACTGGTAGCAGCAAGTTACCTTCCTCTCCCACCTGGAGGGTATATTCTTGATTTGGTTCAGACAGATATGTTTGAGTCATAGTTTAATTTGCCCCCTCTCTCTCATCAAGCAACCGGGTTTCTTCTGTGACGATTGAACTTTCTGTTTTTTCCGACACCTGTTACAATTCTATACTACGATCGCCTTTCTCAGCCAGATGCTGCCATCGCGGTCCCTGGTGCCTGGGGCGATCGCATGGGGTAGCAGGCGATCGCCTATGTAGCCAGAAACCGGGTTTCTTTTACCAAATCTCGCCTTTCAGCCCAAGATTTTCCCAGAAACCCGGTTTCTTGCCGAGGCCCACTAACCCGATCGCGATCTAACTAACTACTTGGGTTACTATTCTCATCATCTGCTACTTGTAGTTCTGGGTCGCTTTGCAACCGAGCCAAAAACTCCTCTTTTTCCAAAGAAGATAACTCTAGCATCAGGCTGGTCACTTCTGCCATTGACAACTTCAGCAAGGGCTCTATTGTTGCTGCCAATGTTTCATCGATCGCGCCAAATCGAGCAATCAGGAAGTTTTCGATAAACTGACGCTGATTCTCGACTCGACCGCGTTCGAGACCGCGTTCGAGTCCTCGCTCGATACCTCGCTGTAAGGTCGCTTGCTCCCATTCTTCATAAGTTGCGGCTATTTCCATAATCAACTCCTGTTCGTCTTCGCTTTTCGGTTGTTTTCCTTGCAGCGCTGTATACCATTTCTGCACTACATCCAGGATCTTTTTCCCGAATGATTCTTCTGAAGGTAGTCCCTTGACTTCGTCAAAGGCCCGCCGCTGCACCGAACCTTTGCCCAGCATCCTCAACCATAAGGTTTCTGGGTTTACCGGTAGCTGGTTGATAGCCACGATCGCCACCTTAAATACTTTGGATGAAAAATACACCCCTTCCGGCCAGCCTTTCTTGCTATATAAATCTGAGGTAATCTCGGCGGATACTGTTGTTCCCAGAATCCATAAAAAAGGAAAATCATCCTGTGTTAAGGTCCGCTTTTCCCGCCGGGCTTCCCGTTCTCTGAGCGCAAACAAAATGTATTGCCTGCCCATACATTTGTGAATCTCCATGGGAGATAATTGCGCATGTACTGGTTCTAGCAAACATTCGGTGGATGCGATCGCCCCTAGCAGTCCCAGTTTGGCCCGTTCGGAGGCTGAAGAGTCAGCTGGTACAAACCAGGCATCTATTTGCCGTGCTTCATCTCTTACCTCCAGGGGAGCCTGAAAGGAGCCTAGCGGCTTCAGGATTGCTTCGAGCAAGTCCTTGGCAAAGCTATCATGGGGAGTTCGGGTCATGGCAAGATACTGGTTTTACGTAGATTATATTATATCCTATGGAACGATCGGGTGGGTGCGACGCAACTGTTGTAGGCAGCAGCGCAACGATCGCTCCGGTGTGCAGAAGCATTTTCCCAAAGGGCGATCGCATATGTGGCCAGAAACCGGGTTTCTTTTACCAAATCTCGCTTCCTTTACCCAAGATGTTGTAGAAACCCGGTTTCTTAGTCTTGGCGATCGCCGTCAGTCCGGATGCATTTTGGGCTAATTGTTACCGAGGCGACCAAAGCTGACATTATCAATTACGTACCAATCCTCGGGATCGGGCAGCACAACAGCTTTAGCAATATCGTTGTTCGCCCGTTTTATGCCAACAAATCCCGCCCAATGCTTGCCTGGTTCGTCTGACGGGGCTAATGGCGATGGCGTCACCTCGCCGAGTAAAACCCCATTGCGATCGAACACCTGGAATATATTGCTTGGACTTTTCGCATGATACCAACCCAATCCCACTTCTGAAACTGGTGAGTCAAAGGTTATGGTGATGGGCTTATGACCCAGATCCCCTGCTAAAAGACCTTTTCCGCCCACAAGTTCTGGGAAATCCTCATCCGCGCGCCCTTCACTCACACTATGGCGATCTGAAGAAGAAAATGATACACCAGGAGCAGATCTTACATTATCGAAATCTATCACGGTATTGGTGTTACTCAAGTCGCTATATTCTGCAAGCAGTTCTGACACTGCCTTACCTTGGGAAAACTCCGAAGTATTACCATCGGAGTCTGTCGCTGTAGCGGTAATGAACTGACCTACTGGCACTGAAGTCGAGAAGTTTGCCGTGAAGCTAGCGTTGCCATTACTATCGGTAGTCACCTCCTGGGAACCGAGGAAGGTTTCGCCTTCACCGTATCCCGACTCATCCAATGTGCTGTTCGCAAAGAATTCCAGGGTAAAGGTGGTATTGCCGGTGCTGTTGAGGGTGCCTTGGATAGTTGTCGTAGCAGTATCAGAGGTTGCTGATGTCAGTTCGGGGAAGTTTTGCAGGTTGTTTGCACCGGTGTCGCTGTCACCTGCATCATTGGCTGTTACGCCATCATAGTTCAACTCAATTCCTAGACCTCTGCTATTACCTAGACCTGTATTAGAGAATATGGCATTGCCTTGAATTCGGTTGCCTGTACCCCGAAAAATTTCTACTCCATCATATCCGTTGAAGGCAATGATATTCCCTTCAACAGTATTAGACCCACCGATCCGGTTGTTATCGCCACTAATAGCTACTCCAGCTATACCATTAGCAATAGCGCCTGTACCATCTAGATTCGTGCCTATGTTATTACCCGCTACTATATTGGAGTTGCCACCAATAATATAAACTCCATTCCAACTATTACCTGAAATCAAGTTCGTTTCGTCAGCATCTGCGGTCCCGTCCCCATTAGTGCCGATGATGTTGTTGTTCCCCGATACTTGCACGCCACTTAATGAATTAGAGAGCGCTGCATTGCCCTCTAGGTTTGTTCCGATGCGGTTTCCCGCTACGACATTGAAATCACCGTTAATTTGAACCCCATTCTCGCCATTGCCAGAAATCAAGTTCCCTTCGATAGCATCGGCGGTCCCGTCGCTATTAGTACCTATGATGTTGTGGTCACCCGACACTTGCACGCCAGATGAATTACCGATTGCTGCATTCCCCTCTAGGTTTGTACCAATGAGGTTTCCTGCTACGGCGTTAAATTTACCAGAAATGAAAACTCCCATCATGCCACTGCCAGAAATCAAGTTCGCTTCGGCGGCATCTGCTATACCATCTCCATTAGTGCCAATGATATTATTGTCACCGCTAACAAACACGCCATCACGATTGCTAATCCCAGCAGACCCATCTTGGTTAGTTCCAATGCGATTACCCGCTACAATATTAGAGTCACTATTGATTACAATTCCAAACCTATAACTACCAGAAATAAGATTAGCTTCAGCGGTGTCTGCTATCCCATCTCCATTAGTACCGATAATGTTGTTTCCAGCATCCTCACTAATTAATACACCAGACCGAGCATTTCTAGCATCGCTTGTGCCATCATTAGTCCCGATAAAATTGCCATAGATCCAGTTATCGGTTGCACCATCACCAGTAATCCGAATACCGTAACCCCATTTATTGATTACCAGTCCCCGCACCTCAACATTCGACCCAGTAATCTTTAAGCCATCTCTGAAATTACCTCTCAAATCTATACCTGCATTGCTGCCATCCAACACTATCAGCGGCGTCGCTGGAGGCGTACCGCCATTCTGACTCCACCCATCAATCACTACTGCTTCTGTGATATCCGGTAATGCTGATGCCGGTGCTATAGTATGGGGTCCGTCACCGGGAATGTCAAACAGGATCGTATCCCGTCCGGGATTATCGTTCGCCCAGGCGATCGCACTCCGCAGACTTCCCGCACCACTGTCATTAGTATTGGTAACCACATAGGGCAACGGTCCTTCTGTCGGGGCCACTTCAACCGTTAGCCGCACGTAATCAACCATGGAGTCGTCTTCGATCGTCACATCCAAAAATCCGAGATTGTTCATCATCGGCAATAAATTTCGCGATCGCGTGGGGGCGTCGGTGTTGACATCAAAGGCACTTAACGCACTCATGTCGAAGTTAAACTCGATCGCCTCACCAGTAGTCCAACCATCATCTAACCAGGTTGTCGCCACACCCCCTTTGCCGATGTAACTTCCCCAAGCAGGCAAGTTTTCTGGATCGCTAAAGTTGCCGAACTCTATGGTGTCATTAGCACCAGCAATGCGTTTAATCTTCGTTTCAAAAGTGGCCGAAATAATCTCCCCTGCGGCCAATGCCTCACTCAGGTCAAACCTGTGGGTAAAAGACTGGTTGAGGCCATTTCCATCAAAGGGACGGGGTTCTCCCGGTTCCGTTGTCAAAGGATTTTCCCCTTCTTGGCCATCTGTTTGGTCGAAATTGTCCGGACGCCCGACCTCCATGACCAATGGTCCCACATCATTATCTGCAATACTCACCGAGGCGCTACTTTCATCTCCCAGCTTGTAACCGGTGCCTGCTTCCAGGTTGACTACCAGAGTTTCCTCTTCTTCCACCTCATCATCATCTATAGGATCGAGAGAAACTGTCACCTCTGAAGATCCTGCGGGGATGACGATCGCGCCAATAGTGGCGTAGTCACTGCCCTCGGTTGCATCCCCAGCAGTGGAAAAACTCACTGACAAGGACTCCGTTGTATCCCCCGATCGCGCGACGGTGAACTCCCCAGCATCCCCATCTTCCGAAGCATCGGCGTCAGTGGCGCTGATGGTGACTTCCGGTAAGGATGTAATAGTGGTAGTAGCTATTGCAGTATTGTTATCTTCGTCTGTTTCAGGGATCTGATTATTTGGATCGACCACCACAGAGTTAGTGATGCTGCCCACTGCATCTGGCGAGACGTTCCCGGAGATGGTTAAAATAGCGAATTCACCACTAATCAGGCTACCGTCAGTAAAACTAACTATACCTGGAGTTGAAGTATCGGCAACAAAATTACCTCCAGAATTAACATTCAGTAAAGAGAACTCAACCGGGAGGGTATTGGAAATCTCAATGTCATTCGCAGCAGCAGATCCCGAGTTGACAACGAACAGACTATAAGTGAGAGCGCCCCTTGGTGCTACTGTAGTGGGATTGCTAATATTCGTAATCTGCAGATCCGCAAGACTATCCTGTCGATCGTTATCTGCAATACTCACCGAGGCGCTACTCTCATCTCCCAGCTTGTAACCGGTGCCTGCCTCCAGGTTGACTACCAGAGTTTCTTCCTCTTCCACCTCATTATCATCAATGGGTGCGATCGGCACTGTCTCTTCCGAAGATCCTGCCGGGATAATGACGATATTGCCAATAGTAGAGTAGTCACTACCAGCAGTAGCAGTGCCCGATGCCGAGTAATTTACAGTCAGAGGATGGGTTGTATTGCCAGTGCGAGTAAAGGTCAACTGACCTGAGTCACCATCTTCAGAAGCATCGGGGTCTGTCGCTTCCAGGGAGACCGTGGGTTGAGTCCCGTAAATATTCAGTTTCCAGGAATGCCAAGTATTATTTTTCCTAGGATTCCTTCCATCTTTATCTGAAACTAGCAATGTCCACTCACCAACTGGACTTTCCCCCCAGTGACGCGCGGAAGTAAAAGTCCAGTCGTAGAAGTCATCATCTAGTGTATTTATACCGTTACCATGCTTTTCCGCAAGCACTGACCTCGTACCATTGGGAGAAATCAGAACTATTTCCAACTGACTGAGATAGTGATGTTTAGCGTTAAACTCCACCTCAACCCATTCAATTGTCATGTCATCTTCGCGATTAATTGTAATCGTTGAAGTTAGGGGGTCGTCTGGGTTGTGATTAGGGATCTCGATTGGAAAACCTGTATCTAGGGGGCGCCTAGATACTGAAATCTCTTCACCCACTGATGTCCAGTTCCGCGCCAGTTCCACCGCCGCTTCTGCATCAATTGCCCCAAAGCCATACTTGTGGTTAACATGGTAACCCGCACCGTTTTCACTCCACTCATCATCATCATCGGGATCATTTTTCTGGGCTGTTTCCACCAGGATATGCTGGACATCCCGCGAAGTCAATTGAGGATTGACCTCCAACATTAAAGCAATAACCCCTGAAACTATAGGTGCCGATGCTGATGTGCCCCCAAATTCGTGGATGTAATCATTGGAGTCATTGTCGTCATGTCTGTACGGACCCGTTGTGCTAATGGCCCGATCGCCTTCTATTCCACTACTAGAATAAGCTGATACTAGCAGTGGCGCACCTGGTTCGCTATAAACTGCCTGCTTGCCATCTTCGCCGATCGCAGCTACGGCGATCGTATGGCGAGAATTAGCCAAATCATTATAATTTACATTACTGTGAGGGTTTCCCAACTCATCTTGTGCAGCATTCCCCCCGGAAAACACGTATATATTCCCCAGTCCACCTCTACCCTCCTTAACTGCGTTTTCCAGGGCCTCTTCTGCCTTTGGAAAACGCCTTAAAAATGGGGTTCCCCAACTATTATTATAGATATCAATTTCATCGTTCTCGTGAGACAAAGCCCAGGCAATCTCGTCGTCATCAGTGCCATCTGCCCCCATCCGCAAGCCAGCCCATTCTGCTTCTGGGGCCACCCCACGTATATTTATACCATCTTTTTCTGAAGCTGCTGCTACCCCTGCCACTGCTGTTCCGTGGAGAGTAATCGTTTCAAATTCTAGAGAAAAACTATCTAGAGTGCCTGTTTTTTCGCCTCTCTTATTTTCATCCGTAGTATTATCCTTAATTACCAGCTTCCAACTGCCATTAGCGCTCTTTCCTTTATATTTTTCTGTTATATCTACAGAATAATCATTCTTTATCTCACTAAGCTCCAACTCATTATCATTTGGACCTTTTAACGTTACCGATAAATCACTTATATTTTCATGTGTGATGTTCCAATTAATTTTTAGCTCATTTATCAACCCACTCGGACCATTTATTTCATGCAACTTCCCCTGTCCGCCCTTGATTCTCTTTTTCCATTCCATTGGTTCATCCCAATGTAGAAGACTATTAAGAATCCGCGATGGATACTTATCGCCCTTATCGCCCTCATCGCCCTCATCGCCCTCATCAAAATCGTAACTTAAATCCGCCCGATAATTCGTCTCCAAATGGGGGTGCGCTAACAGATCTTTCTCAGGATCCTCAATTTCAAAGCCATTATCGATAATCCCAATTACCACATTCCGACCCAGCACATCCTGGTCCCAAACCTTGGTGATATTAGCATCCGCTTCCGGTCTCACATCACTGCGCAAGTGCCAGCCAGGTGTTCCATCTGCTGAAGCGTTATTACCATCCGTGGTGAAATCAACAGCCTCTTGGTTCACGACAAAAGTGGCCCCCACGATCGGGTCTGCCGGTGGCGATGGCGGTTGTCCCGGTAAGGGGGGACCGATCTGGGGTGGTGGTGCGATCGCATATTGGAGCTGGCCAGCGAACATGCGATCGCCGGTTTCACTATCGTTATTTTCCGGTACTGGATCTAGTAAGAAAGTAGTGCCATCGAAGCTTGCTGGCACTCCTCTACCGGTACCATCCGGCAGGTGAGGGCCAATATCAAAAGGGTTCACCTCTAGGGAGAGTTCCGAGCTGAAGGGGGTTAGGGGCTGTAATGGGTTGGCACTTTCCATCTTAGTCTGGGGCCCAGGCCGCCTGAGGCATTACTTCATCTGCTATTATTATACTAGCCCAGAAAAAATATTTCCGCGTAACAATACTTATTTTCTTACCTATCTTTGGAGAAAATTTATCGGTGCTAATACGCAGAATGTGGTAGTTAAAAATAGTGCCGTTGCCCGGAATTCCGCGCAGCGGCAATAGGGCCTTCTATCTCACCAATCGCAGATCGCACAAAGGATTCCAACTGCTATAGTACGATCGTTACCAGTAAGCCGAATATCCCAAAGCTAGACTGATGTCATTAACTCCTTCCACCATGTTGGCGCTGGGAACTAAAGCGCCGAATTTCCAACTGCCAGACGTAGTCTCCGGTCAAACCATCTCCCTTGACAGCTTTGCTGGCAAGAAGGGGTTGCTGGTGATGTTCATCTGCAAGCATTGTCCCTTTGTCAAGCATGTCCAAGCAGAATTGTCAAAAATTGGCAAAGACTATGCCTCTGCAAACCTGGGTATCGTGGCCATCAGTGCTAACAACGCTGCCCAACACCCAGATGATGCACCGGACAAACTGAAGCAGATGGTCCAAGAACAAGAGTTTGTCTTTCCCCTCTGCTATGACGAAACTCAAGAGACGGCCAAAGCTTACACCGCCGCTTGTACGCCAGATTTCTTTTTGTTTGACTCCGACCAGCAACTGGTCTACCGAGGTCAGCTAGATGATAGCCGACCCAGTAACGGCCAACCTGTCACCGGTAAGGATTTGCGGGGGGCGATCGATGCGATCCTAGCAGATAAACCCGTCGCTCCAGACCAGAAACCCAGCATTGGCTGCAATATTAAGTGGAAACCGGGGAACGAACCCCCATATTTCTCTTAAACCCAAAATCCCCCTGCGCAGGGGGAATTTTGCTTTACTTCTGCCTATTTAACCGCTTTAACAGCATCGGATACCCAACCATCGAACTGCTGTTGATTTTTCTGCACCCACTCTTGGGCATGGCGACGTATATCTTCTGGGCTATCTTCACCATTATAAACGAGTTTTTGCTGAGCATTGGTATCGGCAAGGGGAATTTTAATCAGCTCAAACAAGCGTTTCGCTGCCGGGTTAGCATTTATAAATTCCTTGTTGGCCAGAATCCGGACTCTCTCTACCACAAACCCCAGGTTTTTCCCATCTACTGAAGTATCTTGTGTTGTCACTTTTCCCTGGGCTTTTGGTAAAGAGGTGAAGGGAACTTCTAACCAGATTGCATCTTTACCTGGTTCTAATACTACCGCTGCCCAGTGAGGTGTATAGCTGTAGTATAAAATTGGTTTTCCTTGTCGGTAGCGAGCCACCGTATCTATCAGTAGGGCATCGTATTGTCCTTGGTCATGTTCGACAGTGTCCCGTAATCCGTAAGCATCCAACTGATGCTCTATTACCAACTCGCAACCCCAACCTGGATTGCAACCGGTTAAGTTAGCTTTCCCATCCCCATCAGAATCGAAAAGTTTAGCAATTTGTGGATCTTTGAGCTGTTCTAAATTAGAGATATTGTATTGCTCGGCTGTTTTCCTATCGATTTGATAACTTTGTAAGGCGTTGTCAGTCAGCAATCCTACCCGCTGAAATTTCTGACTTCCACCATTATTTGTAAATAAATGTTGGTGCAATCTTTCCCAATGACAGCCGTATAAATCTAAATCACCATTGCTGACAGCAGCATGTGCAATTGGAATGCTCAGTTGTTTGACAGCCTCAGTTTGGTAACCTAGCTTTTCCAAACCCATCTTAACTATTTCTGTCACAAATACACAATAGGTTGACTCACTGGTACCAGAGCCTACTTTTACTCCGGCACCAGGCAGTCCCGCCTGAGGATCGCTTGTATACTGTGGAGATTGGCAAGCAATTAAACCACCCACCAACAAGGCAGCTACTCCTGTACCAATCATCAACATTTTTAGCATTTGTTGTTTCATAAGTCATCTGATGCTCTATCGTTAACTCGCAACCAAGGTCAGCTGTTAAGTTAGTTTTCCCATCTCCATCTGAATCGAAAAGCTTTGCTCGGGATCGCTGCTCTCAATTAGATCTTTTCTATTGCTCGGCGGTTTTCTTATCGATCTGATAACCTTGTAAAGCATTCTCAATGAGCACTCCTACCAGCTGTAATTTCCGATCGCCACCATTATTTTCAAAGAATGTGTTGTGCAATCTTTCCCAATGGCTCCCGTATAGATCTCAATCTCCATTGCTGACGGTCTAATCTAGCGCATTCGCTTTTCTTCAACATGGGCCACATCTTCATCATCAATATAGAGCCGCTCTTACGGTCGATCGGGCTGTTGATGCCAGGCACTAAGGTTTACTTTTCCGAACCAGATAACCCGATCGCCACTTTTTGGGTTTAAGCTGTCGCGCCTTAATTACATATTGAAAAATGGGGCCATCTGGGTGTCGGAAACGCTTATGGGTAGGATTACCACTATTTTACCCGACAGCCAAATATGCAGTTAAGATAGGCGACAGCTTAGACTTTCATCATCGCGCTTTTTTAATTGTTGAGCGCTTTCCGCATTTTTTCAGAGATTCCTATCCCATTCGGTAATTCTACTGATACCGTAGCTAGATGCTCAATTCCATGGGCTTCTGCCACCTCCAATATTGCTAGATTTATGTCTTTCTCCGCGTCAAAGTATAACCAACCGTCATTATTCTTTGCCATGATCTGAAACACGCGAGCATTTCCTTCTATCTTCACAAACCGAACTATTATACTCTTAGGATCCAAACCCTTGATCTGCTCGATCTTTTCTTTTAGTTCTTTAATGATTGTTGCAGATTTATTTGCCGAAATACTGTCGATTTTGAAATCATTGACAATCCCCCACTCCTCTTCATCCCCCCTGTTTTGCGACCAATTGTCTACAATACCCGTAATCATTCTTGAATTGGGCATTTTGACGATCGAACCCCACTGCGAATTATACAACTTTGAAGTTCTTAAGCCAATTTCTAGCACCTGAACGAACCCTACTCCCGACAGAAACGCCCAGTCACCGGGTTTATACAAACCATCCACGAAGATAACGATCGTGCAAAACCAGTCATAGACAATATCTTTCAGGATCAAACCTACAGCTATACCCGCGCCACCTAATAAAGCTAGGAGGGCTGCTGCTGCATCTCCCAATAAGGTATTTGATGCCTTGATCAGAAACACCACCACTGCTGCTATCCGCAACAGCTTCGGCACATAGGGAACAAACAAATCATCCAAGTCCGTATTAGTTTTGCTCGTTAGCCTCTTCACTATCTGACCCAATACTGGAGCAGCACGGTAACCAATAGAGCAGATAATGAAGACAATCCCTATTTCGATAATCTTGTTTATTATCTCGTTCAATTGAGGACTTAGATTACCTGCCATAATCAACTGTACGACCCCAAGTCCCCCCAGTAAAAACAACCAGCCTAAGGGTTGCTTCAGAATATCAATCAACTGATCGTCCAGGTCTGTTTCCGTCTTTTGAGTCAGACCTTCGAGGCGGTTGACCACAATTGCGATGAACACTTTGCGCAACATCAACGTTAACAGGATCACCACCGCTACTATAATTATTTTTCCCAGCGGTATGTTACCAACATTAATGCTTTGAATTGTTTGTATTACCTGCAAAACTTGTTCCATCTTCCATGCTCCTCTTTTCCAAGCTAGAATCACCACATTTTTTTCACCGGTCAATTCCATACCAGTTTCTCTACTGACCGGTAGTGCTCTTGACTGGGTCTTGAGCACAGCTTTTCGGGTCGTGTCACTTGACATCCACCAATATACAATATTTTATCATGGGTGTCAAGTGACAGGATAAGCAATTCACAATTTAAAAAGTCAAAATTCAAAATGGGGAAACCCATTGAGGTCAAGGCTTTCAGAAGATCTGCCGTAGCAATTTCAATGCGCGACAGCTTATGATGGTTGGTGATTTTTGCGGGTTTACTAATTGCGTATACCTATACCTATAAGTATACTAAGCCTGTAGCGCTAGATAATCTATATAACCATATATAGATATTTTTTACCCACTTTCTGCACCACAAGTTGTAACACGCTCAGTAATACGTAATTGATCTTTCAGATTACCATTGCACGACTTTTTGTAATACGTACTATGTCTGAAAATTTAGCAAAAGGAACGTATATTTATTTATACGGATATGAGCTTTTAGGTTTGTTTGCATCACAAGCTTTTTGGGTGTTGCACATTTTATATTTTCCATTTTTCATTATCAATTCATCTCGATCGCTTGCATAGCTTGCTGATAACTTTCGGGCTCAGTTCTGAGCAATACATTCAGGTTTTTTACACCTTCAGTAGCTAGGATATCTAATATAACTAAATTCAACTCTTTTTCGGTCTCGAAGTATAAGCTAATATCATTAACATAAGTCCTAACTTTGAGCACGCGAGCATTACCTTCAATTCCCGAAAAACGCAACAGAAAACTATCCGACACGGCTTTTATAGACTTAATTTTTTCTTGAAGTTTTTCGCAAATAATTGCCGTCTTTTCTGCTGATATTCCGTCAATATTGAGCGTTAATAAAATCCCCCACTCCATCTCTTGGCCTCTATTTTGGGTCCAATTTTCAACAACGCCATCAATCATTTTTGAATTAGGCATTTTAATTATCGCCGCCGTGTTAGCGATAAATAACTTTGTCGTTCTTAAGCCAATCTCTTCCACCTTAATGAATCCCGATATTCCCGATATCATTATCGTGTCACCAGGTCGATACAAATCATCTATGTAGATAATGATCGCACAACACCAGTCATAGATAATGTCTTTTAATAGCAGACCTAATGCCACTCCCGCACCACCCAGCAAACCAATGATGGCATTTGCTGATGTTCCCAACAATACTTCGGCAGACTTAATTAAAACTAAAGCTATTGCTGCTGTCTGAAATATCTTGGGTAGATATGGAACTAGCAAATCATCTAGTTCTGTTTCCGTTTTTAGTGTTAAGTTTTTGAGCACTTCTCCAAAAAGTGGAGAAGCCCTGTAAATAATATATGACACTATAAATATAGCCAGCAAGCCAATAACGTCGCTGATTTTCTCATTTACTTGCTCGCTGAGATCGTTTCCCAAAACTTGCTGCACTACCCACAGTCCTGCTAAGAAAACCAACCAACCCAGCGGTTGTTTCAAAATATCGATCAACCGATCGTCTATCTCCGTTTCCGTGTTTTTAGTCATTGCTTCGATGCGATTGACAACAACGGCTATAAACACTTGCCGGAACACCAGCGTCAGAATAATAATTATCCCCACGATAATTATTTCCGATCCTGTTAGGCCCAGACTCTCAATAATACCATTTTGAATTGTTTTAATTTCCTGCAACAATTTTTCCATCGTTTCTTCTCCTCTTGAGCAATACAGATCGTCCGGCATGAGTTGGCTTAACTAGCGGTGAGCGAGCAGCGAACAATAACCAACGTGAGTTCGACGGATGGGAAAACCCTGATTTCTCATCCGGTTGAAAATGCCTCAAACCCGCATGATTGCGTTCGGGAGATCCCCAACTACGAACTACGAACCGCGCAGCGTTGCGAGGTACGTTA
>JBFRWI010000183.1:0-43774 GCA_051439505.1 Hormoscilla sp.
GTTGTAGAGGATCCCCCCCAAACCCCCCCTTCCAAAAGGGGGGGCTCCGGAAGCCCCCCTTTGTAAGGGGGGTTTGGGGGGATCCGGCGACTGGGAGGGCCGCCCGAACGATCAACTGTTTTTGACCACACCCGTTACAGACAGCCGCGCAACGGTTAGCGTGGCGCAGCCATATTTTGAATTTTTAATTTTGAATTTTGAATTGTTTAGCGGGGCGAGTCTTTCTTACCAACTGATTTTGACCACACCCCCTCGCAATGACAAGTAGGTGATTTTTTTGCACTACATCAATTTGAGAAACGCTATATCGTTCGGGGGGAAAATAAAGTTAATTAATTGAAGCCCGATCGCCCATTATTTTCTGCTCTTGCTTGACAGAGTAACCTTGACAATATCCGACCGATATTCCAGGCATCATCGCCCCCCCGGTGGTGAGTTCCTTCCAGAGGCAGATTGAGTATTTCTAAGGCCCGGGCCATGCCTACTTCTCGATCCATGGCATTAATAATTGCCAACAAGTTTTTGACATTGATATGCTTCGGACCAAAAGGATATTTGATCGATCGGGCAAGGCATTGTCTCTGGAATTGTCTTTTATCGTACTCTCCATAGCTGGCCCAAACTCGCTGATGGGTGTTATAATTCTTGCGCAGCTGTAAGCAAGCTTCGGCAAAGGAAATTCCTGTATCTACTTGTGACTGGGTTAAGGTGGTCAGTTTGGTACAGAATTCACTTACTTGAGAACGTTCTGGCTTGACTAAGATACTATCTTTTTCTATTGCTTGACCGGAATTTATATCAACTACGCAAATTCCAATCTCGATAATTTCATTTTCTTGACCTGCTGGCGGTTTACCTTGCCAGCAAGTCGCTTCTACATCTACTACGATGATTCGATCTAGTTTATCTCCCATTTTTACTTTTACACAAACGGGCGGGCCGCAGCCCACCCACAAAGATTAATTATCTTTGGCGATCGCCTCTGGTTTCAGCAAGTTTTCCAATTTTTCTTTCGACCAAGTTTGCGTGGGATAGGCGATCGCGAATATCGATTCCAGCCGAATCAACCACGTGATACATTTATATTCATCATCGTCTTCGTCATATTCATCGGGAGGTACTAACAGGAGGATTTCCACAAACTCCTGGTCCAAATTTATCGGGATACCAGAGAAACTGTCCTCGGCTTCAATCTGAATTTTGCTCCCGCGATCGAGGGCTTCTTTTAACCGCTGGTACAGCAGATTCGACTTTTTCTCCTGGGATTTTTTTGCCAAAATTATTCTCCCTAAATTGCAAATAATGCTCGATCGAACTGGTTCGGGATTTCTCGCAGAAGGGGCGATCGCCACCTATTTAACTTCTTTGGCGACGCACTTGTATGTGCCGGTCAGCCTTCTGCTTCCTCACCCATGACAAGAATTTTTCCATCTGAGGCTCGTTTTTCAGTTTTTCTATGCTATTGAATTCCTCCGCCAAGCGCTTGTTGTCAAACGTAGCATGGATCTGTCGGTGACAAGCAGCACAGATCTCGACGGTCGGACCGGGAGACTGCTTTTTCCGTTTTGTCCTCTGTCGGGGAACTAGATGATGAACGGTCAGACGACCGACTTCCCTTTCACATAGTTTACACTGCATGCTGTTCCTCCTGCAACTACCGATCCCCCGATCGCCCCTACGCAAAGCTGGGCAACTAACTCCGTGGCCGTGGCCGCACTCTGCAACTGAATGCCTGTCTCTTGCAGGACTTTTTCTATCCCCCGATCGCTCAACCGCATGCCTGCCGTGAGAAAATCCGTACAGGGTTGTTGGTGTCGCACCGTGGGAGTTTGGCTGCGCTTGGCCCAGAAATGACTGATGACATGGAAAACATGCCCGGTTCCCCAATCAAAACGCACTGCCACTACTGGTGCTTTATATTTTACCAACAAATCGTGGCTGGCTGCTTCCACACTTCTCTGGGTCGATCACCTCTATGGGATAGCTTCCCCACAACCACCACTGGGGATCGGCACCCAATACGGCAATTTCGGACCACAAACTATCTAGGTAAGGTTCTACTGATATGACTGATTCGTCGCTAGACACTTTCGTCCAGCGGACTGTATTGGGAAATGCTGGCTCGATGATATAATGCAGGGCCCAATCTGAGGTGACTAGCCATGTGCCCTTTTTTACCCGATCGCCTATTTTGGCAATGAGAGTTTGGTCGTAATTCCTAGAACAATTGACAAAAACAATCTTCGGGTCTGTTTTCTTAGCATTAGGATTTACGAGGGCGGGAATTTGCAAACATTTCAATACCTCCTCCACTTGGTCGAAAGTCCCGGCATAGGCAGCTACCTCATCTTTGCGAATGCGATCGAGAATTGTCAAGTAGTCGGGATGCTGTTCGGCAAACCTTTGTCGCACCGCTGCGGCGGCCACTTTGTAAGCTATTTTTATTGTACTCATTTTATCTTCTCCTACCAAACTATAGTAGGTCGTACAATTCCAAGCTTCGTTGTTAGCCCGCCGGGGGTTCAAACCCCCGGCTAATAGCTTAAGTGGGTTAAAACCCACTGGAAGCCTTATCAATAAATTGTTTAGTCCACAAAGCGTGGAAGAGTCGATCTTATACGATCGGGACGGGAAAGTTATGCACTAGAGACGCAACACTGGGCGTCTCTAGTATAGCTACTTATCATTCCTCACGGGCAGGGGAGTTTCCATAATCTCCATCAGCAACTCCAGCCGCGACGGACGAGACAGCAGCGGTATCAAGTTGGGCAGGGAGTAGTAGTCACCCTTGAAGCTAAAGGTATCCACCTGCACTTGCTTTTTTTTCAACTGAGTTTCCACCCAATCATAACTATAACCCACCTTGACAATTACCACGTTCGGTATCACCTTCATTTCGCGGCGGTAAGCATCGTAGGCGTCAGCGAAGTATGGCGCGGTGTTGTCACCTTCATCAGTTACCAAGATAATTTGTTCTGCCAACTGTTTCTTGCGCCGCATGGCCTCTAAACCGCAACCGATACTCGTACCGCCACCTGCGCGGATGTGCTGGAATGCTTTCTCCCAGTCAGTCAACTCTTTACCTTTTGATTCTACTGGGTAAGGCATGGTATCGAAAGCGTAGACGAATAAATCTGCTTCCGCCACTCCGGAAATCATTGCTGCCAGGCGCTTGCCAATTTCGATCGCGCTTTCCATGGAACCGGACTTATCAATTAGCAAACCCGTCGGCTTGGCAATTTTACCGCGCTTTTTGACTTGTTCGTTGGTCACTTGCTCCAGCTTTTTGGCAGTTTCGGCATCCAATTGGGTAACATCAGCAGCAACCCGCGCTTTGAAGGCCGATACCCGATCGCTCTTTTGGGCCTCTTCCAGTTTACTATCGATCAGGGCCTTCACTTCTGGATGATCCATCGCCCCGCGACTTTGGAGAGACTTGAGGTTATTGATCGTTTCCTGGGGCGACATAGAATTAATCAGTGCCACCAGGACAGTGGGAGTCACCTGCTTGATAGCGCCCACCGCTACGGTATAAGGAATGTTGTGTTCGGCGATAATTTGTGCCTGCTGAATGGGAGTTTCCGCCTTTGCCAACTGCTTGATCTTAAAAGGCAAGCTGCCTTCGGGAGGTTTCTCCAAAAACAGAATTGCATTTGCCCTTTCGCTGGGTTTGATGTGCAAGCTAGCATACAAATGCTTCATCGCCTTGCGACCCCGCACCGCCGCCCGATCGAAGAATGCCGGGTTTTTCTCCCGCTTTTCCAGATAGCGGCGCACGGCAGTTCGGGCCGATCGGGGCAACTTATTGCGTTGCTGTTTCATGAAGTCAACAATGCGTGCCACTTGGTAAGGGGGGAACTCTTGCAGCATGAGAAAACCAGCATCGCGATGTTCCGTCAAGTTGCTAGTCAGCAAGTTACCAATAAACACTTCCTTGTGGTCGCGAACGTCACCATTGCGCTGATACCAAACTGCCAAGTGACCGTAAAACAGCGGGTCAACTTCACAGAACAGTTGGTGAAGTTCAGCGACTTCCTTCAACTCGCGGTGAGGAGTTGTCAGCAGGGAGTTGAGAATTTCCAAACGCAAATCCCGTTCTTCAGTATTCATTTTCACGGTACTACCTCCTGAAATTATGAAGCGTGAGGAGGCAGTTGTCGCACGCGACGGGTAATATAGCGTTCCTCAAATTAATGTAGTACATAAAAATCGCCTACTTGTCATTGCGAGGGGGGGGTGATATTAGCGAGTAACTTGTGATTTATGAGTCGCGCAGCGTTGCGAGGCACGAAGCAATCCCCCCCCGACGCAATCTCCGACGGCATATTACAGTAATATGAGAACTGCTATAATCAGATACCGCGCAAGTTAGAGAAGCTTTTGGTTTAATTGTTGCCTGCTATAGGTCTCAGGCTTGCAGCGTAACTACCGATTACGCACCGTGGTTTGGTTGGTATGTAGGCTTCTCTTGTTAGGGCGCGGCGACAACTGCTAAACAATTCAAAATTCAAAACTTCGCACTTCACCCGCCGGGGGTTCAAACCCCCGGCTAATAGCTAAAGTCGGTTAAAACCGACTAAGAAGAGCCGTAGGTTGGGTTGACGTTAGGAAACCCAACGATGGCAATGCCAACAAATAAGAAGATTTTATCACTCTACAAGTTCCCCGTTCCCACCCTCACCAAAATCCTAGACCAGCACGCGGTTGTAACTTTAACAATGCCCTGTACGCCTGTGACATTGCTGGGCTTTATTTGTAACTTAATCATGGCCCCTCATGGTCAGATTATAAGTCTGATTTTCCAACTTACCCTGTTGGCGGGTTGTGCTCGCTTCTATTCCTTTGGCTACCAACTTGCTCAATCAATCAGTTCTGTCGTCCAATTTGCTGCTTGAATTTTTGTATCTAACTCCCGATAGTCTCTAGACATTATATCCATTTGCCCTTGCAGTTCGGCAACGTTGACCGTGCTGAAGGTTTTGATTTCCGATCGCCCGTACCGATTTTGGTTCACAGCAGCGGCATTTACTAGACTATCATATACGCTGCGTTTTAGCAAGATAGCATCCCTCTGGGCTAAAGCATCGGACATAGTCATCCCGTCTTCCAGATTTGTCCGGGAATTGGTAGAATTGATTTTCTTAATCAATTCTACCAGTTCATTTACCGTTGCGTCCAACTCGGCAATCAAAGCTTGGGGATCTTCTGGGGGTGCTTCTCCTTCCTGGACTTGGGCACTTCTGGTTAGTCTTGCTCGCAACTGTTGGACTTTCTTCTGACAATCTGCTCTCAGAATCAACGCTTCTGCTAATTTCATCTGTTATCACCTCCTCATTATATCATTTTTATGGGCGATCGCCCTATCAATTATATCTTTTTTGCAGCCTGTTGCCCCTGTTGAGAACGCCTCCCACGAGTTGAAAAAGCTTTCGTCAGGGTGCGAGGCGCTATTTGAAACTATAGCATAAGATATCCGCGCAAGTTAGCAAAGCTATTTTATTACCCTTGCGCTCTAGTCCACTGAGCTAATTCCGCAATGCAGAATATAGGATTTGAACCTATGACATCAAGTTGTATGTAAGCTTTACAAGTTAGGGCGCGGATTAAAAACTCAACTTATATTAATGTAGGGTGGGCACCGCCCACCATCCGCCACTTATAGTAATGTAGGGTGGACGCGGTGCCTGTCATCTCTATTGATAGGAGTGAGAGTCGCCTCGCGCAAGTCAAGAAAGCTGTTGTTCATACGCGAGATTTGAACCCGCTACAAATCGATGAAAATCGAGTGCTCTACCAAATGAGCTAGTATGTAAGCTTCCGAGGTTAGGGCGCGACGCGAACTTCCTACCCAATGCTGTGCCAACGCGCAAGTCAAAAAAGCTGTGGGAAAATACACAGGGATCGAACCTGTTACCTTACTAATTATGAGTTAGTTGCTCTACCAATGAGCTAGTATGTAAGCTTTCCAGGTTAGGGCGCGTCAGCAGCAGCACGAAGTAAATTTTTAATAGGATCCGCGCAAGTCAGAAAAGCTTTTTACAACTTCTAGCGTGTCTACCCTTCCACCATAAAGACCGCAGTCTCCAGTGGGACTCGAACCCACACTTCTTTTCAGAAACTAGCTTGGATTATGTGTGTATGCTTTTCAGGTCAGGGCGCGGAAAAAAGTCTATTTTTAGCCGTAAACTGCTTCCGGACGAACGATCATGTCGCCGCTGGTACGCCGATCGATCACGTAGGAGTTGAAGCGATCGCGTGCCACATCAAAATGCTGTGCGAGGCGTTCCTTAACAGCTATGTCATTCATATCTTGAGTGACACCAAGCTGACGTTCAGTCACATCTACAGAACGCCCTTCAAAACGAACGTGAACCATGCTGTCACCTCCTTCTCCGTCTATACCGTTATTTTTTATTAGCGTAGGGTGGGCACCGCCCACCTCGGACTATATCGGTTGCCAAACATTTTATGAAATGCCCTATTTCTTATTCAGTTTTCTAGGTTCGGATGGGCCGAGCGCAGTAGAGAGGTTTTCGCCCCTCCTTTGCCTGCCCTATGTCTATACTACACAATACCACTCGTACTGTCAAGGGTCTGAGAAAATTTTTTTTCTGAGGCGATCGCCCTATTGTGGTTCTTCCTCTCCTAATATGCCCTATCTATATACTACATACATATTACATCTACTGTCAAGGGTTTGAGAAAAGTTTTTTTTCAGAATGGTTCAAACCCAGGCATGGCAAGGGTTACAGGTTTTCGCTCCCGGAAGAGTCAAGCTCCATAGCACCGGTGACTGATGAGAATATGACCGGCGATCGCCATCAAGAGTACCGGTAATGGGCGATCGCCCTTTCAGGGGAATACCTCTGAGGATCAGTCGTCGTAGTTAAACTTCAAGGTGAGAAACTCATCACTAGAACCCGGTCCATTACAAAACATCTCCTTCTTATTGGAGTGTTCGTCCTTCATACAACGAACCTTGCGCTTAAACCCTTCCAGGTTGTTCTTGTAGCGACCGGGGTCAATTTTGAGCTTATTTCGGAACTCACTCCAAGGAACATCAACAATTTTGTCACCACAGACCATCTCCACTTCGCCGCCTTCCACGTCAACATCGCCAAAATCTACTTCCAACTCGGCATCTTCGATCTCCACGAATTTGCAGGTTTCCAGTTTAGCTTGCTTGCCGCAAGCACCTAAAAGCCCTACGGTGATGACGAAAACGCTGCCCAGAGTAACATTCGCGATCCTTTGCCTGTCTAGATTACAACTCATTTTGAAACCTCCTTTATCAAACTGTCCCTAGCAGTTTTGTATATTCTACCAGGAGGGCAAGTTCTGCATCCAGCAGGCAAGGGAAGTCCACCAGGGAGGTACTGCCGCTTCTAAAAATCTCTGTATATCTAGGCAAGGAGCCGAAAGTCATACAAAGACCCAAGTCCACGGTATAACTTCGCTTAACTAGAAGTGCGCTTGCGCTTGGTCTGGTTTCTCCCGCAAGCAGGAGCCACCATTCCCTTGACCTCTAATCCCCAGGGTCTCTCCGGTCACGTTCGGTTGAGGCTCTGCCTCCTGGCCTCGACTAATTAGCTCATAGGAGTCCGAGAAATCACAAGCTCACTCTTAGCAGAGCCTCTGATTGCTCATTCCCAGGGAGACCCACCGGAACGAGGGAACGAGGGAACAAGAGAAAAGCAATTGGTAAATTACCTCGTGACCAGGGTCTCCCTGGTCACGTTCCTTTGAGGCTCTGCCTCCTGGTCTGGATTAATTAGCTCACAGGAGTCCGAGAAATCACAAGAGGCAGAGCCTCTGATTGTTCGTTCCCAGCTCGACCCTGGGAACGAGAGAACGAGAGAAAATCTGACGGATATCCTCTTCTCATGCATCCAGTTGTGCTTGAATGAATGCTCGAAGAGCCTCCTGCAATTCGCCATGCTCTGAGGAGCTAAATCGGACGGAGGTCCTCTGCTCAGGTGGATAATGCCAGACAGGCCCGACACGATAGCGCTCAGGTTCACTCATATATCGCGGAAAAATATGCGCATGCAGCGCGGCATCGGTGTTACCCAAGATCGAATAGTTGATCCTGTGAGAATCAGTACATGCAAGCAGAGCATCACCAATCAAAGCCATATCGCTCAGGTATTGGGCTCTTGCTGGCATTGTCAGATGGTTCAGGTCAGGCACAACAGGATCGCCCAGCAGCAACGCATACCCCCGAATGAATTGATAGTCGCCCAGAACCGCCCAACCAGAGGGCATTCGGCAAATCACATACGGATTGCCCCCCTGCCGTGCAGACTCTACGCGCTGATGGATCAGTGTGCTCATGGCCATAACTTGATTTCAAAGAATGCGGGAAACAACGGAGTGCTCCCTTGCGCGAGATTGTGTCTCGTAAGCTTCAGACAGAGCGAATGCCCGATCGAGATTAGGCACATAATAAGCCCTTTCCCTCGTGACCGGGGTCTCCCTGGTCACGTTCCTTTGAGGCTCTGCCTCCTGGCCTGGATTAATTAGCTCACAGGAGTCCGAGAAATCACAAGCTCACTCTTAGCAGAGCCTCTGATTGTTCATTCCCAGGGAGACCCACCGGAACGAGGGAACGAGAGAAATAAATCACACCTCCTGTTTTAATGAATGTATTATCAATCAGCACCCCCACCAGGATTCAAACCTGGGACGATCGCCTTAGAAGGGCGCTGCTCTGTTCCCTGAGCTATGGGGGCATAAGCAATTCAAAATTCAAAATTCAGAATTCAAATTTGGGAAAAAAATTGATAAAAAGGGTTTCGGCGTTTTAATCGATCGCCGTCTAGCAATGAGAGCATCTACCCGTTGCAAGGCCGCTCTTGCTTGAGTAGTGCTGCGCGGCGGAAATAATGCACCAGCCTCATATTGGCTCAAAGCCTTGATACACAATCATTTTGAATTTTGAATTCTGAATTTTGAATTCCGCGCAGCGGCAGTAGCATGTTCGTCTCGGGATTTGAATCCCGTCGGCACCTTGCCAACTTCAACAACAGCAATTAAGGTATTCTCATCTAAATTACCCCGTGCAGAATCAATCCGTTTTTCTAACAGCGTCAACTCTGCCAATGCATCCGTAACCGTCATGGTTGTCATATACTTCACCTCCCCTTAAAATTGCTGTATGTTTATTTTTATGAGTTACTCGCAAATCCTCTGTGGAATTCTGAGATAATCTTTTTTTCCTTGGTTGAATCTAAGATCGAGAATAACACGGTCTTAAAGTTTATACATAATCCTCCCCTTGGTAATAATAGATCGGCAAACATTTGGGATACCATTGATGGATCGTTTTTGAAGACCCCGCATCCCCAAGCCCCTAACACTAACGCATCACAACCCCGATCGGCAAACAAACTCAATAATTTAGAACCCCGATCGTATACAACATCCCTGATTTTAGCAATATCTTCATGGTGGTGTCTCGCGATCGCCCCAGCATTAGGAGCCGGACTGGTGATGAAATCTACAAGATAAGGTTGTTCGAGTATGGTACCATCATCTTTGCGGAAAATAGGACAATTCGGTGAATAAATCATCCTATGGGAGTATAGCAGAGATTTATGAGAGCGATGAAAATCATAGTATTGGGGACATTTAACGAGACTCTTGTAAAGTGCGGAACTCCGAGCTAAACTTTCTTCTTGAGCTTGAGCGCCTTTGAGAAATCCACCTCCCGGGTTTTTAGCAGAAGCAAAATTTAGCACCCCTATCTTTTGTAAATCTGGCGATCGCGCCAGGCGTTCTGCCCCCATTAAGGTAGTTTCATTCCTGACTTCAAATTCGGTATTATCAAATCTAGCAGAATAAGAACTAACCTTTTGCTCGATCTCTAAAAGCCTATCGGGTTCGTAGTATTTCGTCCCAGCAACACAAGCGGAAACTTCCCGATCGATATCGACTCGTTTACCCTCCGGTGAATGGTAGTAGCCCGCATCGATAATTTTTAGCGTATCTTGGGCGATCGCCATCCGCTTCACGATCTTTCCTCCAATTAAATCTTACGGGTGTAATTAAGCCCGCGCAGGCGGGCTTTGTTTTTGTAGCCGGACCCTTTAGGGTTCGGGCAGGCTACAGGGGCATTAAGCAATTCAAATTTTTGAATTTTGAATTGATAAATTTTGAATTGCTAAGTACCCCTGGCAGGATTTGAACCTGCAAAAACGCTTAACCTGAGTAAGCGATGTCTGCCAATTGCATCACAGGGGTATATCGGGATGGCAGGATTTGAACCTGCGACATCTTGCTCCCAAAGCAAGCGCGCTACCAAACTGCGCTACATCCCGTTGGTGCTCCTGGTGGAAGTACACCACGCTCTCAAAGCGGAGAGGGAGGGATTTGAACCCTCGACGGTTTTTTTTTAAACCGCTCTTTCTTAGCAGGAAAGCGCCTTCAACCACTCGGCCACCTCTCCAAAATGGGCCAGGTAGGATTCGCACCTACAACGCATCAAGCGGGGGTTTTACAGACCCTTGCCCACGCTAATAGGCGGGCTGACCCAAAAATTTTGCCCTCAATGAAAGCTAATATCATATGCCAAGCTTCGAGGCTCCGGTGCCGAAGCGTTGTTATTTGCCATTTACATGTTGTAGGAACGGTCAAACGCCCGTTCAACAAAGTTACGAATCTCATCATAAGACGGGCTTGGTCTCAAATCACGATTGCGATCATTAGATTCAACAATCATTTGTCTGATATTTGCCATTTGTTCCGATCTGTCAAATACGTTTTGAAGGATGCCATTGGTAAAGATTAGTTCAATTACATTTTTGTATTTCCATGGACTGTGGAATCCCATATGAACATATAATTCTCGAATGAATCCGTCTGCGATCAACAACCCGCCACTATATTCTAGATGGTAATTCAGACCCTTGTAATGATTATTGAAGTGGAATTCTTCTCTTGCGTCAGTGGGGGTGATTCCTTTTATGACAGGACCTTGCTTGCGTTGGAAACTCTTCTCATCTTCTAGGAGATGCACATAAAGAGTGTCAAGAACTAAGTGTGAATTGGAAATGGCAAAAACTGCAATATAACCACGCCAACACGCAGAAGAGGGCCCTGTTGGTTTCAGTTCAAAAATAGCGGGATCGAAGAGTTCGCCTTCACTGATCCCAGCCAACGAATACTCGATGCCACGATATTGAAATATGTCGTCCATTTGGGCTGTCATTTCAGTACCTCCTATCTCCAGGATTTAAGTCTCTTATCACGTTAATAAAATAGTATAACAGCCCCAACGGGAATCGAACCCGTGTCTTCTGATCGAAAGTCAGAAATCCTTGACCGCTAGACGATGGGGCCATTTGGCGCGGGGATTAGGATTTGAACCTAAAATTCCAGTTTTGGAGACTGGAGTGTTGCCAATTACACCATCCCCACATTAAGCAATTCAAAATTCAAAATTAAAAATTAAAAATTCCGGAAACTATTGATAGCAAGGGTTTCGGCGTTTTGGCCTATGCAATTTAAATGGGCGACAGCTTAGTGGCAGCGGCGGGACTCGAACCCGCATCGACCAAGTTATGAGCTTGGTGCTTTGACCATTAAGCTACGCTGCTACATCGCCAGAGGGGAGAGCGGGAGTCGAACCCGCGATTTTCCGCTTTGCAGGCGGACGCCTTACCACTTGGCTATCTCCCCTGGGAGTCCCGACGAGATTTGAACTCGCATCTTCACCTTGAGGGGGTGACGGCTTAAGCCAATTTGCCTACGGGACTTCGGGACGAGGCTGACGGGATTTGAACCCGCGACTTCCTGTTCGACAGACAGGCGCTCTAGACCAACTGAGCTACAGCCCCAAAAAAGACTATTAAGTTTTCAAGGTACGGTTGGCTTGGGGTGGAGCTTTGAAGCTCTTCTTCCCTCGCTCTATTAATGTAATACATATATACTACAATAATTCCTGAAAGTCTGAAAAACTTTTTTGGGATTGGCTGTTGTCCAGGCGATCGCCGGTCCTAGAGGAATGCGATCGCCGGTCCCTGGGCAGGCACTCCGCCTACCTATGGGATTTTATGAACTACAACCGAGGGAAAAATTATTCAGTTTTCAAGGTACAGTTGGCTTGGGGTGGAGCTTTGAGGCTTTTCACCCTCGCCATATTAATATACTACATGAATAATACATAAGTGTCAAGGGTTTGCCGAAAAATTTTTGGGGCTCGCCGCAGGCGGATGCGATCGCCTGGGCCACGGGAGTTGGGCACGAGGCCGAGCGTCCGAGAACCGGCGACTTCCTGTGGGGCAGAGGGTGCTGTTCAGGGAAAATGGTGAATATGGTGAGTGGTTCATCGCAATTCACCATTGGCAATAGCGCTACGCGCACTACGTATAAGCAATTAGCAACGAACACATGAAAATTAATGCCGACTTAAGTCAACGGGCCGTGGTCTACAGCGAGGAACTGCCGTGGGTGAATTCCCCAGCACCAGGAGTGCAGCGGCGGATGCTGGAACGGGATGGAGAAGAAATCGCTCGCGCTACCACCATTACCCGTTTTGCCCCCAATAGTTCTGTTCCCATGCATTCCCACGGTGGCGGCGAAGAATTCTTGGTTTTGTCAGGGGTTTTCTCTGACGAACATGGCGATCATGGTCCTGGAACCTATATCCGCAACCCAGTTGGCTCTCAACATACTCCCTATAGCAAAGAGGGCTGTATTATCTTTGTTAAACTCTGTCAAATGTCCCCTGATGACCAAAATTATGTTTGCATCGATACTAACCAGGCAGCTTGGGAACCTGGCCCGATTTTTCGGGCCGTCCGCGGACCGATCGCAGGTCTAAAAGTAATGCCATTGCATCGCTTTGGTACGGAACGAGTAGTTCTGATCCAGTGGGAAGCGGGAATACATTTTCCTCATCATACCCATGAGGATGGATCGGAAGTCTTAGTTTTGGAAGGAGTTTTGGAAGATGAGCATGGTAGCTATCCCAAAGGCACTTGGTTGAGGCATCCTGTGGGCAGCAGTCACGCAGCTTTCAGTCCTTCGGGCTGTTTACTTTACGGTAAAGGCGGTCACTTGCTGCCCGACCTCAAGCAATAACCCCCGGGTTCCCAGGCGGGATCCTGGGAACGAGAGCTAATTATTTGTGGCTTTGCACAAACAAAAATAATCTAAAATAGAGGATTGAGTTAATCTAAGTAAATTCCGATGGCAGCGAACGAAACCCAACCTACGACTCGTGATTAATTAATTGTTTGGAGAAATTAAAAAGATGAATAGGATCAATGGCTTGTCATTATTACCAGGAGATATTGGGGATATCGAGACCAAGGCGGTACTCAAAAAGTTAATTACTGCTCATCAGGCGTTAGCAGAACTCAAAGGGGTGGCTAATAGTATTCCCAATCAGGAAATTTTAATTAACACATTATCCTTGCAGGAAGCTAAAGATAGTTCGGCGATCGAGAACATTATTACTACCCAAGATGATTTATATCGTAGTGACAGTCAGGTTGAGCAGTTCGTGACAGTTGCTGCTAAAGAAGTACATAACTATGCCACGGCCCTACGTGAGGGGTTTAAGCAGGTTCAAAAAACGGGATTATTAACGGAACGTCAGATATTAGAAATTCACGCTAGGATCGAGGGAAATAACGCGGGTTTCCGCAAGCTTCCGGGTACTACCCTAAAAAACGATGCCACGGGGGAGGTGGTTTATACACCGCCACAAAGTTATGAAGAGATTAAAACTTTGATAGCTAATTTGGAAAAATTCATTAATGATGACAGGCTTTGTGATTGGGACCCATTGACGAAAATGGCGGTAATTCACCATCAGTTTGAGAGTATCCATCCATTTTACGACGGAAATGGTAGAACAGGGCGAATTATTAATGTTTTGTACTTAGTCAAACAAAATTTACTGAAAACTCCTGTACTTTATTTAAGTCGTTATATTAATCAAACAAAAACACAATATTATGACTTGCTGCAATTTACTCGGCAAACGATAGATTGGGAACCTTGGGTAATCTATATCTTAGAAGGAGTTGAAGCAACTTCGCGAAAAACAGTTGAGTTTATTGAAGGAATTAAAGTGCTGATGCTGTCCCACAAGCATTTCATGCGGAATGAACTACCTAAGGTATACAGTCAAGATTTACTCAATAATTTGTTTAGGCATCCTTACACTAAGATTGACTTCGTCCAGAATGAGTTGAGAGTGAGTCGGGCGACAGCAACAAAATATTTGGAGGAGTTGGTGAGAATAGGTTTACTAGAAAAGCTCAAGATGGGACGTGAAAATTACTATATTAATGTTGCTTTATACAACCTGTTAGCGGGACTTTAAGCTGTCGGGTGGGCACCTCCCACCCGCAGCAGGCTGTAACCATACTGAGTTAGAGGGCTACCGGTCCGGGGTCGCTGGACTACCGGTGAAATCCCCGGCGCAAAAGTGAGATTTACCCAGTCCCGTTAGGGAATATGTATAGAAAATGGATAAAATCTATGCATATCGGAAAAACATGTATAGAAAATGGCGTTTTCTATACATGTTGCCGCACTGAATCAATAATATTAATCTTAAAATATAATTCCAATATATAGGATAGCATATTAAGTTATAGATGTATCGCACTTATACCCACCGAGATAGTCAAAGAAACCCAGTTTTTCAACTTCCACCCGAATTTTTTATGGGTTCTCACCGCGCAATTTGTAGTGATTTTAAGCGGTTTTATGAGGTCTAGACTGAAGCACCGGATTTTCTGAAACAGCTTGTTTGCAGTTTTTATCGCCATGCTATACTAGAGGTATATAGCTGGACGGGTTATAATGAGTCTAATCTCACATTCAGGCGATCGCACTTATCGGGAGTTCCTACAAGATATGAAAACCCAGGTAGTTCAAAGTCGGATTGAAGCGGCGCGATCGGTCAATCGATCGCTCATCGGATTGTATTTGTCTTTGGGGCAGTTGATTGTGGAGCGGCAGGAGGCATTAGGATGGGGTAAGGCAGTGGTAGAACGGCTATCGGCTGACCTCAAGGCTGAATTTCCAGAAATGAAGAGCTTTTCGCCGCGCAATTTGTGGTTCATTAAGCAGTTTTATGAGACCTATGCTGAAGCACCGGAATTTCTGAAACAGCTTGTTTCAGAAATTCCTTGGGGCCACAATATTCTGATTATGCAGCGGATTAAGGATGAGGCGGCCCGCCGCTATTATCTGGAAGCGACTGCTCGGTTAGGCTGGACGCGCAACGTGCTGCTCAACCAAATTAAGGCCGGTGCTTATGAGGTGAGCCGGCAAGAGAAAAGCCATAACTTTTCGACAGCTTTACCGGAATATTTGGCAGATCAAGCAGAGGAAATTCTCAAGAACCAGTACAGTTTAGAGTTTTTGGGCTTGACGCAAGCGGTGCGCGAGCAGGAGTTGGAGCGAAACTTGATTGCTAGACTCAAGGATTTTTTGATAGAGTTGGGTTATGGGTTTTGTTTTATTGGCAGTCAGTATCGGCTCACCTTGGGAGAGAACGAATATTTTCTGGATCTGCTGTTTTACCACCGCTTTTTGAAGTGCTTGGTGGCGATCGATCTGAAAACCGGACGCTTTCGCCCGGAGTATGCGGGGAAGATGGATTTTTATCTGGAGGTGTTGAATGACAAAGAACGCGCCCCCGATGATAATCCTTCCATTGGAATTATTCTCTGTGCCGAGAAGGACCGGCTGGAGGTAGAGTTTAGCCTGAAGTCCAAGACAAACCCGATCGGGGTAGCAACTTATCAGCTTTACCCGCAGGTGCCGTCAGAATATCAGGGACTATTGCCAACGGATTCTGATTGGCAGCTATTTAAGAAGTCCGCGTTGCCGTCCGATTTTTCCGGAACGGTGGAGGATAATTGAGAAATTATGACACCACTAAGCAATTCAAAATTCAAAATTCAGAATTCAAAATAGGGAAAGTCCCTGAGAACAAGGATCTCAGGCGTAGCCCTATGCAATTTAAATGCACGACAGCTTAGAGTTAAGAGAAAAAGGCTATCATATTTTAGTTATTAGTTAGCTATTTAGCTTTTTACAACAGATGGGATGGGGGCATGGTGACTATACCAAAATATTACGATAAAATGTCAGAACTGCTGGATGCCTTAATCGCACAGCGCCGGCAACAGGCGATCGACTATCACGAGTATCTGGAGAAAGTCAAGCAACTGGCCCAACAGATCCTGGAACCTCATGAAAATTCCTCCGCCTATCCCGAATCCCTGGATACCGCCGGCAAGCGATCGCTCTATGATAACTTAGGAAAAGATGAAGATTTGGCCCTTGCGATCGATCGGGCTGTACGCTATACTAAAAAAGAAGGTTGGATCGGCAATCGTTTCAAAGAACGGGAACTGGAAATCGAAATCAAGAAATCCCTGGGCGATCGCTCACTTAATGTCAAAGAGATCCTAGAGATAGTCAAAAACAAAGATGAATATAAATAAATTAACAGCCGAAACCCAGATATTAGTAGGTGGCATATCCATACAATTACTGCGCAAATCAATCAAAACCTTACGCATTGTAGTATATCCCCCCGACGGTCGCGTTCGCGTTTCCGCCCCTTGGCACTTAACCGATGAAGACATCAGTTTGGCGATCGTTTCCCGGATTTCCTGGATTAAAGAGAAACAAGCAAAATTTCAAGCGATGCCCCGCGTGCAGAAGCGCGAAATGGTAACGGGTGAAACTCATTATGTTTTTGGTAGGGAGTATCAATTGGAAGTTAGAGAACGTCGCGGTCGTCACGAAATACTGCTTTCAGAGGGCAACATCCTACAGCTTTTTGTAAGTCCCGGCACCTCCACCGAAAAACGCTCAAAAGTGTTAACTAAATGGTATCGGGATCAACTCAAAGGGAAAATTATCGATTTACTCAACAAATGGCAACCAATTATTGGCAAGCAAGTGAATGATTGGGGCATCAAGAAGATGAAAACAAAATGGGGAAGCTGCAATATCACCCAGGGTCGCATCTGGTTAAACTTGGAACTTGCTAAGAAACCAATTGAATGCCTTGAGTATGTCTTAGTACATGAGTTAGTACATCTTTGGGAAAGATATCATAACGAAAAGTTCAGAGCATACATGGATAAATATTTACCACAGTGGCAGGAATATAGTGATATTTTGGATCGCGAACCATTGTAATGCTCCCTCGACCACACCCGCGTTAAATTAAGAAACCCGGTCTTCTATAAAAACCGGGTTTCTGAGCTATCAGATGCTCTCCCTATATTTCCTCAGCTCAGTCCTTCATCGCCGAAACATAAGCAAGAGATTCCTGCCAGAGATTGAACAGTAAAAACTCCGCCCGATCGCCCATTTCGAGGACAAAGACACCTTCTTCGCCCTGGGCCTCGGAGGCGATCCAAGTTCCTTTCAGGCTAACTTCGATGTAGTCAGCATCGCACAGGTCAAGGGCGATCGCCTCGGCACGCTCAACTTGCAACTTAGACAGGTAAGGCAAATCAATTGGCAGCAAGAAGGAAGCGGTGCTGATTTCGATATTAAAGGTTACACCCGCTTGCCGCGCCAGCATTACTCGTGTCTCGACCCAATCTTCCAGAGGTTGAGCCAGACGCTCCATCTTAAAATCGTTTTCAATATAAGTCAGTTTCAACATTGCCGGTAGCCTCCTACTCCAGGATTTTTGTCTGTTCGCGCCAGAACTGTTCTGCAAAAGCAACAGCTGGATGAAGAGGCGCTTTTGGTTGAGTGCGTAGTGGCATTTTTGCCTCTGCTGGAGTGCGATCGCCCTTCCGAGAATTGCACACTTGGCAAGCAGTTACTACATTATCCCAACTGTGTTTTCCACCTCGCGATCGGGGGATGATATGGTCCAGGGTTAGCTGCTTGGTACTACCACAGTACTGGCAGGTTTGCTTGTCACGTCGCAATACTTCTCGCCGGCTCACTGGCGGCACTTTCCAGATCCGTTCCGAACTGGCGAAGGTCAAACGGATATGTTCTGGTACTAGTAGTACCAAGCTGGGCGAACGTACTTGCCATCCGGTGTTACTGGCGATATCCAGGGGTTCCGCTTTTCCGGTCACCAAGAGGGCGATCGCCCGCTTGATATTCACCCGACTCACCGGCAGATAATTCTGGGAAAACACCACTACCGATCGGCTTAAAACATTAGTTGCGCTGGTCACGGCTTGACTCCTCATAAAACAGCCCCCGCTTCAGTTGGTAGGAAGCGGGGGCGTGGAAAACTTTTAGGGTTTTCTGGTCCTATTACGGTACAGTTTTCAGCCCGTACCTCCCGCTTCCTGTATATCTCCGCGAATCTGCTGATGGCAGATTTTTGCCAATTTGGCCCAAATGTCCCGTCTCTGTGACCTGTTCTAGCCATAGATAACCGCCCTTACATATATACTCCCAGCCCATAGCCGCTGATTGCCCACCGCCGGGGCGACCGGCGTCAGAGGCGGCATAGAAGGGGGTATTGGATAAGGTGGATATATGGATCACAGGAATAATTTTTGAAAGCGACTACTTGAACTAGACTTTTCTATACTACACTAAGATTACAGATTAATCCACTTATTTTGGAGAAAAAAAAATCATGCCTACATTACCACGCACCTCAACCAGCGAAATGGAAGTCACCAGCATCCGTTTGGAAAGGGAACTGAAGAATCAACTGAAGCGACTGGCTGGAGGTCAGGGCTATCAAGCGATGGTGCGAAATATCCTCTGGAACTACGTCCAGCAGAAATCCGGTCAATACAGGTCCCCGTTGGTGCCTGATGATATCCGCAGCAGTGTTGATGCGATCGCCCGCAAGGAGGAGCGCTGCGCGATCACCGGCGATCGCATAGAACCGAATGAGCCGATGTTATTGGGCCTCACGGCCAGCGGCGATTTGGTACCCCTCAGTATAAAGTGTTTTGCCAGATAGTCCCCTCATTGGCATTGCACCGCAGATAAGATTGTTGGGGCGATCGCCTGGTCCCGAAGCGCGATCGCCCCTATAAACGTTTGTCTTAATTTTGCTGCTCTCCCACCGGCAGCAGCCAGTTCGGCTAGATATATACACCCATCTCCATCAACCCGGTTTTTTGCTGGCACCGGGTTTTTTCTGGATCTCTGGTACTTTAAATACTGCCCCTATAACTTTATAATTCTCAGCATTCATAGGTAGTAAGGCCCTAACTAGAGGAGAGTGCAAGTGACAGCCCTGCCACAGATTACCATAGAAGTGATCGACGAGCGCTCCCCCTATTTGCCCGCAGTCATAGCTTTAGGTGATGCCCATAAAAAAACTCTGAGCTTTTTTCCCGAAGGCGCTACTCGCGTGTTCGCAGCAAAAGTGCGATCGCCCGTTGGTGGTGGTGCGATCGCCCCCTTGCTGCGAGAAACCGGTTTGGAGAGATATCCTTTAATCTTTGCCCAAGGTTGGAAAAAGAAACCCGGTTTCTGGTCCCAGGGGATATTTTTTTAGTCGGAATCTCCAGTAATGACAATTTCGTTGCCAAAGTTGCGGTATACTGGACGCTGGTTACTCCTTCGTAGCTTGTCCTCGATATACTTGGTCAAGCTGTGGTTTGTCACCCAAGAATCTTCATGGTTCTTGAAGTCCAGCGCCTCTAATAAAGCTGCTGTGAACACGCCATTATATCCGCGTATCTGCTCTTCGGCCTCCTCGAAACTCCGAGAAGCTGCGATCAAGCAGGTATCCTTATCCCGCCCTAAATCATCGGAGAACCTTTCGTCAATATTGAGCAAATGGCCGCTGTGGCAGCAGTCCAACCATACTAGCTTCTGGCGCACTGGCGACTTCACCAACACGGAACGCAACCAACTCAACGATACGCCCACCAAGGTGCCGTCCCGTTTTTTGCCCTTAGCAGTGGAAGTGGCCAAAAAGCCATCCTTGACCCCATCAATATCCTCAACAAAGCCGTGACCAGCAAAAAATAAGATCGCCGTATGGGGAATCTCCCCCGGGATATCAGTGGGTGGGTTGAATAGCAGCTCAATCTCAGCCTCCAAGTCCTCCTTTCTCACGCGAGGGTTTTGCCCATTCTTCTTACCGTCCCAGAGTAACACTTGCGGGGGACCATCCGGATTAAGTTTTAAGGGAAGGCGCTTTACCCAAAATCCCCCATGTTTTTCCAGCATCTTGGCCACCTCTTCCGCATCTTTTGCCGGTTTAAGCAGTTCTTTCAGAGGATAGTAATACTTGTTGATTCCTACTACGAGAGCTTCTCTGTTCATAACTAATCACGTTCACCTTTGGCTCTCCTGGGTTTATGGTGAAATGTATACCACAATACATTTTGCTGGGATAAAAAAGGCTGAAACCCTTGATTTTGCGTGGCGTTCAGATTTACTTATCACCAAAACCCTAGGAGACCCTCACCTTTCTCTGCTAGTATACTGGATAGTCTACTAAGTAGTCATGCAAAATTATTTTTATATCGAATCCACTCTCTACGCTGACTTGGGGCGGATCTCATATAAAATAAATTTTGCCTAGCTAGGTACTTATAGTCTATAGCCAAAAAATCCCGAAGGTCGCCGAACATGAATACAGCCAGTTACATCCCCTTACTAGCCCTATTGCTTACTCTATCAGAGTTAGAGAAGCCTCTGACCCAAGACCAAATAGAATCCTTAAATGAGCTAGGATTCCGGATGGAGATGGATATGGAGTGGGACTGGGAGCCTGATCTGCTCAATATAGTACAAGATAACCCCGTCTGGAATCAACAATTTACAGAAACCAAAGCCAAACTGGAGGGTCTCGAAGAAGAACAGATCCTGAGCATAATCACCATCGAGGACTTAATACGGGTCTTTCCCGAGGCCATAGACCTAAGCAGCAACATGAGGGTGCGCATTCGGACCCCTTCGGCCATCGAGCCTTCAAAGCGCGGTCTGCCACTTCGTTCGCGTGTAAAAGGGAAGGATTATTATGTGATCAATACATCTTTGCTCATTCTCATGGACAATAACCCCCAGGAAAAGGCGAAAGAAATATTCGGTGATAAACTCAAAGAACTATTTCCGTCCGTGGCCTTTCCAGCACGACAAAATCAACTCCAAATCCCTCAGGGAGTACGGGGCGATCGTGCCTTTGGCAACGACAGCCTCGGCGTCCAAGATGAGCTGGAAGCGTTGGCGCAGGTGTTGATGTTGCGTAGCGTCTTCCCACCGCTGGCGATCGGGCTGCTGGGCAGTTGGGGTAGCGGCAAATCCTTCGGGATGCACTTGATTCAGCAAAAAATCAACGACATTCGCGCCGAAAAAATTGATGACGATCAAGCCTGGGGTGAGAAACCCTCGCCTTACGTTGGCCATATCTACTCTATTACCTTCAACGCCTGGACCTATGCAAAAGAGAACCTTTGGGCAAGCTTGATGCAGGAGATTTTCTACGAGCTGAACCGGCAGATCGGTCTCGAACGTCGGCTTGCGGAGCTATTGGCGGAGACAACAACCCCAGTCAGCACTGAAGAAAAACCAGTCAGCACCGAAGAAAAACGCGCGATCGATCGCTTTATCTATCAACCCTGGCAATGGTTTAAGGCACAAATCTGGCGACCCATCCGACTGTTTGCATTGCGAGTTGGTCGGGTTGTTGACTTGGCGATCGTTCAGCCAATCTGCCATGTCCGGGGCTTTCTTCCCTTTCTCATAATTTTGATTGCGCAATTGAGGGCAGATGGGGTCAAAACAATATATAGGGAACTAGAGAATCAGTTAACCGGACAAAGCGGAGATAGCAGCGAGTCTACGGAAAAATCCGGGCAAGCAAGTCGCTCCACTCAATACTATTGGCGTGACGAAATCCCCCCGGAAACGAATCGCCTCGAAACCGTCATTGAGCGTGTTTTATACCTACTGCTTCTCGGCTTCCCCGAACGCCTAAAAGATACTCAAACCCGCTGGGATAAGAAAATCAATCCCGCCACAAAACCCACACCCGAAGAAATCGCGAGTTTGCTTCGGGAAGGTGGCTCCTTTTGGTCGATCCTCTACGAACTAGACCCCGCCAAACGCACTAAAGAAATTAACAACGAAATTAACAACAAAAATTTAGGCAAACGAAGCGAAGAATTCAACGCTCAACCCGGCTACCTCTGGCAAATACTTGACAAGCTGCGCCAGAGCGAACAACAAAAGCTCCAAACCCTCAAAAAACAACGGGACAAACGGGAAATCGAACTGCAAAAACTCCTGAAAACCGAAGGCGATCGCCGCAAACTCATTGCCCTGTTCAAGCCGATCGTTCAGAAACTCGCCAAGCTTACCCCAGACGAACTCTCCGCCATCGGCACCCCCCTGGGCTTCCTTGCGATCGTTCTCTTCGTCGCTGCCACCACCGTCCTCGCGCAGCAAACCGACGCGATCGCCAACTTCGTCGCCAGCGTGACCGACGCGATCGCTAACCTCGCAACCGAGATAGCCAAACTTCCTGCTATTCGCTACATCGGCCTTGTCAGCACCGCGATCGCCATCTTACCCAAACTCATCGGCTACATCAACGCCGTCAAAGAAGAACTCAGGGCCATCAAACTCGACCCCGAGCACCTGTTTGACGATGACAGCGGCACCAGCGAAAAAGGCAAAAAACTCAACGCGGAACTCGCCACCCTGCGGCTCGAAGTCAAAGAACAAGAAGAACGGGCCGGATTCACTGCCAACCACAGCTCCGTTGTCGATTTCGTCAACGCTCGCCTCAATACCGACACCTACGGCAAACATCTCGGCCTGATGCAGCAAGTCCGCCGCGACCTCGAAGACCTCTCCCAGGGCTTCACCTCCGACCCCGACCGCCTAAAAGAGATCTTCCCCCGAGGCCCCGTCCGCGTCGTCCTGTATATCGACGACCTCGATCGTTGCCCGCCCGATCGGGTGGTGGAAGTTCTCGAAGCCGTGCAGCTTTTACTCAAAACACCACTGTTTATCGTGGTTCTCGCCATCGACGATCGCTACATCGCCCGGGCCCTCGAACAGGTCTATAAAGGGGTCCTCAAACGCAAAGGCAAACCCTCGGGCATCGACTACCTCGAAAAAATTATCCAAATCCCCTATCGGATGCGGCCCATTGCACCCCACACCATCAAAGACTACCTCGAATCCCAGACAGAAGTTCAAGAGGAGGAGAAGGCCGAACCCGAGGCCAACTCCGACCCGAACCAAGACCTTCCCCCCGTCCAGGGAACAGACCGACCCACCAACGACGCACCCAAATCATCCGATCCATCGTCCGAACCTGCGATCGAGCAGAGCGACACCAAAGAACAAACCACCACCGACCCCGAATCTGAACCCGAAAACGTCATCGAGACGATCAAACTCGATCGCGAAGAATTCCATATTCTGGTCGATTGCTGCAAACACGTCGATGTCACCCCCCGCACTGCCAAACGCCTGATCAACATCTACAAAATTCTGCAAATCATCTGGCACACCCGCAATACCAAGAACCCCAACTACCAGACTTTTGAAACGCAAGATAAACGCACCGTGATGTCGTTCCTGGCGCTGTCAGGACGCTATCCCGAATTGATGCGTTATCTCTTTGAAGAAATTGATGTTTTGCTTGAAGAAGACGCCGGTCAATATGTCGATCGCACGGACTACGATAACCCACGCCTCTCGATTCCGCTAAATGTCTTGCTGGACGACAAACTCAGCTATGCCCAAAACTCACGGGACCCCTACGCCAAACGAGAGTGGAAACGCTTTGAGGGCGATATTAAGCGCATGGTGTCATCATACAGACTTAGCATCGATCGCGAAACCTTCGAGCTAATGATCTCCTTCTGCTTCGTTGGCGACATCGGCTACGACCCGGACGATCGCGACATCGATCGCGACATCGAAAACCACACCCCACCATCACCGAGGGCGCATCTAAGCTTTGGGGGGGCGCTCCGGGGCTCACAGGGAGCAGGGAGCCCCGGAGCAGGGAGAGGGAGACTCACAGGGGGGTGTGGTCAAAACCCGTTGATCGTTTCTGGGCCCGTAGGGGCGAAGCATTCGGGCGACAAGTTATGACATAAATTTACAGATGTTCTCTCCGAATGCTTCGCCGGAGCACCCCACGAGGGTCTCCCCGTACCAACTGTTTTTGACCACACCCCGGGAGAGGGGCAAATTCAAAGTCCCCCTTTCAAAGGGGGATTTAGGGGGATTTAGGGGGATTTAAGCGCTGTACCTCACCATATTGAAAAATGCTATATATATAGGACAGAAACGCGATCGATCGAGACCTGGTTGACGATTTCCATGTCAGATGGTAGTATAGTAGATAGTTGCTATTCATAAGAAAGATGACGATAACTCTCAAACCAGAGCAAGAAGCATTTGTGCGCCAACAGCTAAAGAGTGGCAAGTATCGCACAATTGATGATGTAATAGTGAAAGCGTTTCAACTGCTAGCAGAACGAGACCGAGAATATCTCCATGGGGTAGAAGAAACTCGCGCCCAAGTGGAGGTTGAGCAGCTGACCCAGGAGAAAAATAAACAAGTTATGCGTTTTGATGAAACCATCAGGGAGCTGAAACGCACCCAAGCGCAACTGATTCAAACTGAAAAAATGTCCAGATTGGGGCAGATAGTAGCGGATATAGCTAACGAAATAAACGGCCCCCTCGGCTTTATATATGGCAATATTAATAGCACCGTCAGAGAATATATCCAAGACCTAATCGACCTGATAAATATATATCAGGAGGAATATCCCAATCCTACAGCAAGAATACAGTCGGAGATCGAAGAGATCGATCTGGAATTGATTGTGGAAGACCTCTCAAAACTATTAGATAGTATACATGCCGGAGCCGATCGCATCCGTTATATCGTTCGGTCCCTACGGACTTTCTCCCACCTGGATAAATCATTCATGACACGAGATATCCATGAAGGAATTGAGAGTACCCTAGTCATGTTAGAGCGTCGCCTGGGGAGCGCTAGTATCCAGGTAATTAAAGCATTCTCTCAATTGCCCCTGGTGACTTGCTATGCTAGTGAGTTGAATCAGGTCTTCCTCCATATTCTCAATAATGCCATCGATGCTTTACACAATCAGCCATCGCCCCAAATTATCATTCGCACTGAGATGACTCGATCCGATCGGGTGAAGATTGCGATCGCCGACAATGGACCGGGGATGAGTGAAGAGGTGAAAGAGCGCATCTTTGACCCGTTTTTCACCACGAAACCGGCAGGCGCGGGCACGGGTTTGGGATTATCCATTTGTTATTCGATTGTAGTAGAACAGCATCGTGGAAGTTTGACCTGCAATTCTGCGCTAGGACAGGGAACCGAGTTGATAATCGAGATTCCTATTCTCCCAAAAACATAACATCGTGCAGGGGGCTTGGTCTTGTCTGCAAGTTGACCACGGTACATCAAAAGCATGGACGAAACTCGGCATAGCCTCAAACCCCTTTCCCACCGACAGAAACGCGATCGATCGAGACCAGATCCTGTCTGACCCTCAAACAGGTGCAGCACGCTATATCCTGGATACTAAATACAAGACTGGCGATCAAGTGGCGATCGGGGACTTCCACCAAATGGTCAGCTATGCAAAAGCAACAAAATGTTACGAAGCAGTTTTAGTCTATCCAAAACCCCTAAGCTTTCCCCTAGACGCCAAGAATGACGATATCCGATTTTTCCGGAACGGTGTCCGCAGTCTGACTTTCTCCCTGGATGGCAACCTCGATCGAGCAGGCGTTGCATTTCTGCGGGATTTGCTGGAGTAATGCTAGCTGATTGCATGGAAAAGAAACCGGGTTTCTGTTACAATGAACCGTGACAGACGATAATTGGTAAAAGAAACCCGGTTTCTGGCCCCCCCTGCAACTCCCATGTAATGAATCATACCATTTTTAAAAAGAATGCTACAATAACTTTGAAGATTATTTATTAGTCGGTTTCAACCGACTTTAGCTATTAGCCCGGGGTTTGAACCCCGGGCGGGATAACAGCGAAGTGACTAACTGTATCATCATTAAATCAAAATGGTATGACAACTAACAACCCACAACTAACAACTGACAACAGATGAAACTCAAACCTGGTTTATTTCAAATAATCGTCGTCGTAGCGATTTCCTCCCTCGTTGTAGCCTGTAACCCATACTCGCCCTCAAGGAATCGGTCAAATTGCAACGACAGAACAGTACGGCGATCGGATGACTGTGACCCCCCAGAAAGAAGCGGTGAAAGTGTATTTTTTCCCCCTAGTGGCGGTCGGGCTCCCGCTAGCGTGGGGCGTCCCGGCAAAAGCGGTGAAAGTGTATTTTTTGCCCCTAGTGGCGGTCGGGCTCCCGGTAGCGTGGGGCGTCCCGGCAAAACTGGTACAACAACCCCTTCACCGCCTTCAGCGCCTAGAGGAGGTCGCGGAGGCTTTGGCAGTTTTGGTCGCGGTGGCGCTAGCGGATAAGGAGAACTCTAATGAATTACAATCCCTTTGACTGTCCTCAACGAGACAGGTTGTTTAACTCTTCCATGAGAATGACATGGTATAATCTTTGCCCGATCGACGGAGAAACGGGTTTACCAATAGCCAAACAACAAGTACCTTACGCCCTTTATCACTGTCATCAAGTATCGCCCCAGACTGTACGAGAAATTAAGCAAGCTTCCGAGTCTGTCGGTCGCCTTTTGATGTCAACTTGGGAAGTCATTCGCACTCTTGACGAAGAAGCATTACTTTACTATGGCTTTCCCCAGGAAGCTGTCAAGCTAGTTAAGCATGACTCTCTGGCACCCTTTTGCATGCGCCTTGACTGGTGCTGGAACGAAGCGACTGGCATTAAAAAGGTTGTCGAAGCTAATCCCCAAACTCCTAGTTTTTGGTACGAATGTGCAGAAGGAAATCGTCATGTGGCTTCAGAATTTGGCTGCCAAGACCCCGACCCCGAGTCCCAAACACTCTTAAGGATAACTCTCAATCAGCAGCTCCAAAGGGCAGCTTTACATCTAAATAAACCCCCATCTGAATGTCGGGTGGCCTTTACCACCTTGAATAATGCTGAAGATATGGGGACTATGCAATGGTTGAGCCGTCACTTGCAGCACCAGAGTGCTGTTTTTCCCCTGGAATATCTGCGCATTCAAGATGGCAATTGCCTGTTTGACCAAAGAAATGGAAAACCTATAGATATCCTGTTTATGTGGTATCCGATCGAATGGGCGATCTATGATGAAGATGAAGCCGGGAAAAGATTGTGGCCGGCCCTAGAGCAACTAATTCTGGAAAAAAAGGTGGTAGTTGTTAACTTTGCTTCCGCTTTTGCCCTGCAACCCAAAGGAGTATTTGCCCTGATTAATGATTTGGGTACTGATTTTTTTATGCCCGAGATGCCGCAACTATTTTTGACTATTTTCCCAAAACCTCTCTGTCTCCAGATGCGATCGGGCCTGACTACTTTGCCAAACCCATTCTGGGCCGCCAAGGTGAAGGTTCCTTTGCTGTGCGATCGGGCGCGATCGCGTACCGGAGCAATAGTAACGATCCCTGGTATACAGAACAAGAGTATGTATACCAAGAGCTGTTGGACTTTCCTCAGATCGAAATTGCGGGCCAGGATCTGACTGCTGTTTGGGGAGTCTGGCTGTACAATAATGGTAACAATGAGTTAGTCTCTGGAGGATTGGGAATTCGAGTTTCTGAAGGAATTATTACCGACGACTTCTCCTACTGGTGTCCCATTGGATCCTGAGGTGATGCCCGATCGCTTTAGCACTGTACGTAATATCAGTCTGGGTATAATTTTAGTGATAATAATCTGCTAAACTACGCAAGAATGATAATGTGAGTTAAAATAGATTAGCTTGGCCTTGACAAAATTTTCAGATTGGGGCAGTATAGTAATAGGCAACCCATAAGAAAGAAAGCTATAAAAGGCTCCATGACTAGCACCCAAACCATAATTCCTGGCTACAGCAACCTGCAACTGCTGCACGACTCTCAGAGAACCATCGTCTATCGGGGACTGCAAAATGAATCCCAGCAACCGGTGGTAATCAAGCTACTCAAGCCAGAGTATCCTACCTTTAACGAACTGGTCAATTTCCGCAATCAGTACGTCATTGCCTTAAATCTCGACTTGCCAGGAGTGGTCAGACCCCTCGCCCTGGAAAATTATGGTAATGGTTTCGCCCTCGTAATGGATGACTTTGGAGGCATTTCTCTGTCGGACTACATTGATAAACAGAGTCTGAGTTTAGAGGAGTTTTTCCGGGTGGCGATCGCCCTATGCCGCATTCTGGAAGGACTGTATCGCGATCGGGTGATTCACAAGGACATCAAACCCGCAAATATCCTCATTCACTCCGAAACTCTGGAAATAAAACTGATCGACTTCAGTATCTCCTCCCTACTACCCAAGGAAACCCAAGTTCTGCAAAACCCAGGGATCCTGGAAGGTACTCTTGCCTATATGTCCCCGGAACAAACCGGAAGGATGAACCGAGGGATTGACTACCGCAGCGACTTTTACTCCCTGGGAGTTACATTCTACCAACTATTGACCGGGCAACTTCCCTTTCCATCGTCCGATCCGATGGAGTTAGTCCACTGCCACATTGCCAGAACACCCACTCCTCCCCATGAAGTTAAACCTGACATCCCCCAGATGCTATCATCCATGGTCATGAAGCTGATGGCGAAAACCGCAGAAGACCGCTATCAAACGGCCCGGGGACTCCGACATGACCTGGAGATCTGTAACTCTCAGTGGATGGAAACTGGTAGCATTGATCCCTTTGAATTGGCTACAAGGGATATATCCGAGAGCTTCATCATTCCCGAAAAACTCTACGGACGGTCCCAAGAAGTGGAAACCCTCCTGGCAGCATTCGATCGCGTAGCGGATGGCAAGAGTGAAATGATGTTGGTGGCGGGTTTCTCCGGCATTGGCAAAACTGCTGTCGTGAATGAAGTCCATAAGCCGATCGTGCGGCAGCGGGGTTACTTCATCAAAGGGAAATTCGATCAATTCCAACGCAACATACCCTTTTCGGCTTTCGTGCAAGCCTTCCGAGACTTGATGGGACAGTTATTGGGTGAAGATGATGCCAAGTTGCAAGAGTGGAAGAGCAAGATTCTAGAGGCATTAGGCCAAAACGGTCAGGTCATCATTGACGTAATTCCAGAATTAGAGCACATTATTGGACCACAGCCGACTCTTCCCGAACTATCAGGCAGTGGGGCCCAAAATCGCTTTAACATGCTATTTGAGAAATTCATTGGTGTGTTCGCCACTTCGGCTCATCCTTTAGTCATTTTCCTGGATGACTTGCAATGGGCAGACTCAGCATCCCTGAAATTACTGCAGTTGCTGATGAGTGAGACACCGACGGGATATCTCTTGCTGCTGGGGGCCTACCGAGATAACGAAGTGTTTCCTGCTCATCCCTTGATGCTGACTCTTGACGAAATTGGCAAGACAAGAGCAACTCTCAATAAGATCACCCTAGCACCTTTGAGTCAAGTCGATCTGAATCAATTAATCGCAGACACCTTCATCTGCACCAAAGAACTGGCCTTACCGCTGACAGATTTACTGTACCAGAAAACAAAGGGAAATCCCTTTTTTGCCACCCAGTTTCTGAAGGGACTACAGGAAGATGGACTGATTGGGTTTAACGAAGATGTCGGTCACTGGGAGTGCGATCTGGCAAGGGTGCGGCAGTTGGCCCTGACGGATGATGTGGTGGAGTTTATGGCTCTTCAGTTGCGGAAGTTGCCAACTCTTACTCAGTCAGTTTTGAAGCTAGCAGCTTGCATTGGCAACCAGTTCGATCTGGAAACTTTGGCGGTGGTCTGCGAACAGTCTGTGACCAAGGTAGCCACGGATCTTTGGGGGGCCTTGCAAGAGGGGTTGGTGTTGCCGAAGAGCGAGATGTATAAGTTTTTCCAAGGAGTTGACGAATCAGAGCGAGAACAGTCGGAAGAGGTATCGGTTGGGTACAATTTTCTGCACGATCGGGTGCAGCAAGCGGCCTATTCTCTGATTCCCGATTCCCAGAAAAAGTCAACTCACTTGCAAATTGGTCAACTGCTGTTAAGCCACAGGACTCAAGCAGAAAGGGAAGAGAATATCTTTGACATTGTCAATCAATTAAATTATGGAGTCGAGTTAATTGCCGACGCCGCTTCCCGCTCTCAATTAGCCCAGTTAAATCTGATTGCCGGACAGAAAGCGAAGTCTGCTACTGCTTATGGCGCCGCCGGGGAGTATCTAGCAATCGGAATGGGACTGCTGGCAAGTTCTAGCTGGCAAAAGCAGTATCACATGACCTTGGCACTTTATCAGGAAGCAGCAGAGGTAGCATACCTCAGCACTGACTTTGAACGGATGGAGGGATTGGTTGAAACCGTGTTGCAAAGGGCTAGTAACCTGTTGGATAAGGTGAAGGTATATGAAGTCAAGATGCAAGCCTGCATGGCCCAGAATCAACTCATAGAATGCCTTCAGATTGCCCTACCGGTACTGAAAGAATTGGGAGTGCAACTGCCCGAGTCTCCGCAATTCTCAGAGATAGAGGAGGGATTAGCAGAAGCCACCTCACTCTTGGCGGGCAAACAACTGTCCGAATTAATTGACCTGCCCCTAATGAGCGCTCCAGACAAGCTGGCAGCAATGATGCTCCTCTCAAAGGTAGTTCCTGCTGCTTTTACCGCAGTACCTCAACTATTGCCGCTAGTTGTATTTCAACAGGTGAATTTGTCAGTAAAATATGGCAATGCTTCCCAGTCGCCCTTTGCCTATGCCAATTACGGGCAAATTCTTGGCGGGGTAGCGGGAGACCTGGAACGAGCCTATGAATTTGGCCAGCTTGCTGTCAGCCTGTTGTCCCGGGTAAATGCCCGGGAACTGAAAGCAAAGACCTACGTGATTGTTAATTTTTGTATCCGACATTGGCGGGAGCATCTGAGGGAAACATTAAAGCCTTTCCAGGAGGCTTACACTAGCGGACTGGAAACTGGAGATGTGGAGTATGGTGCCTATGCAGCGATCAATTACGGCATACATTCATATTTTAGCGGTGGGGAACTGGCGCAGCTCTCTCAAGAAATGTCCGGCTATAGTACCCAGCTTCGCAAACTCAAGCAAGAAACGGCCCTTAATTATCATGAAATATTTCGGCAGGCGGTGCTCAATTTGCTCGGGTGCGCGGAAAATCCCTGCCTGCTAAGGGGCGAAGCCTATGATGAGGTAACCATGCTGCCCCGACATTACTCGGGGAACGATCGACTCGCTATTGCCCACGTTTCCTTAAACAAACTTATCCTCTGTTATCTGTTTGGCGAGTACCCTCAAGCTGTGGAAAATGCCGCGATCGCCTTCGAGTATTTAGACATGGCGACAGCCTTCGTCGGTATTCCTCTATTGCATTTTTACGATTCTCTGGCTCAGATGGCCACGTACCCGGCAGCATCGGCCAAACAGCAGCCGATCGCACGAGTCACGAGTAATCAGGAAAAGATGCATAAATGGGCCCAAAATGCGCCCATGAATCACCTGCATAAATTCGATCTGGTAGAGGCGGAGCGGCATCGGGTGTTAGAGGAAAATGTGACTGCAATGGAGATGTACGATCGGGCGATCGCGGGTGCGAAGGAAAACGGGTACGTACAGGAAGAGGCCCTAGGGAACGAACTGGCAGGGAAGTTCTACCTGGACTGGGGCAAAGAGAAAATTGCCCGTACTTACATGATAGATGCCTACTACTGCTATGCACGCTGGGGCGCAAAAGCCAAAGTTGAGTATTTGGAGGAACGCTATGGGTCATTACTCGCTCCTATTCTCAAGCAGAACACAACTAGCTTCACCCCTGGCAGTGCGGTCACTCTGACAAGCGGAACGGTTACTTCTAGCACGACTAGCGCTGAGAACTTGCTGGATTTATATTCAGCGCTCAAAGCATCTCAAGCAATTTCTGGGGAAATTAAACTGGAGCAATTGCTCAAAGTATTGATGCAAGTCATTATCGAAAATGCTGGTGCCTCCAAAGCGGCGCTGCTGTTGCCAAAAGCAGAAGGTTTAGCCATAGAAGCGATCGCCTCTTACGATGCCGAGGACTCTGGGATCCAAGTAACCTCCGTTGCCCAGTCATTGAGTGTTGCAGAAAGGGAAGATATTCCGCAACTCGTCATCAACCGCATCTGGCGCACCCGGGAAACCCTGGTACTCAATGATGTTCCCGCCGATACGCGGTTTGCGGGAGACTCCTACCTTCACCGCTGCCAACCGAAGAGTCTACTTTGCGCACCTCTGTTCAATCAAGGCAAACTGATTGCGATCCTGTACTTGGAAAATCAACTGGTGACAGGAGCCTTTACTTCCTCAAGGATCTCCATACTCAACCTGCTGACCGTTCAAGCAGCGATTTCCCTGGAAAATGCCCGACTCTATCAGCAGTCTCTCGATTATGCCCAGCAACTGGAACAGGCACAACTGCAACTGGTGCAAAGTGAAAAAATGGCAACAGTCGGTCAGTTAACTGCCGGAGTTGCTCACGAAATCAATAACCCTGTCAGCTTCATCTCGGGTAATTTGAGTCATGCTTCTGAATATATCCGAGATTTAATCGACCTATTGCAACTTTACCAAAAAGAAATATCACTACCCAGCGCTACCATTCAAGATAAAATCGCCGAAATCGAGTTAGATTACCTGATCGAAGACTTGCCGCAACTGATTGAGTCCATGAATGAAGGCACCGATCGCATCACGGAGATCAGCAAGTCCATGAGAACTTTCTCCCGTTCCGATACAGTTGCTAAAGTTGCCTTTAACCTGCACGAGGGGTTAGATAGCACCTTGTTGATTCTCACCCATCGACTCAAGGCTAATCAAAATCGTCCCGCAATTCAAGTGGTGAAAAACTATGGTGACTTGCCAGAGGTCCAATGCTACCCCGGACAACTCAACCAGGTGTTTATGAATATTATCGCTAATGCGATCGATGCCTTTGAAGAAAGCAATCAAGGGAAAACATTTGCCGAGATTAAAAAACACCCCAATCAGATTACCATTACCACAGAACTGACTTCTCTACAAGATACGGTAATCGTGAGAATTCGGGATAATGGGATGGGGATACCCGCAGAAGTAAAGGCGAAAATATTTGATAATTTGTTTACCACCAAACCCGTGGGCAAAGGAACCGGATTAGGATTAGCAATTTCTCAGCAAATCGTGGCAGAAAAGCATGGCGGCAAATTAACATGCACTTCTCAGGTGGGTGAAGGGACGGAGTTCGCGATCGCTTTACCCCTCGGAGCATGAGCGATATAATATCAAAATCGGGGGATATTTTACAAAAGACTCCCGAAAATCTACCTTAAGGATAATTTGCTTGAGATTTCACAAGATTTTCACATTGGGGCATCATGATAATAGGGAACCGATAAGAAAGACAGTTTTGATAAATTGCCATGGCTAGCACCCAAATCCTAATCCCGGGCTACAGCAACCTGCAACTGCTGCACTCAAGTCAGAGAACCATTGTGTATCGGGGACTGCAAAATGAATCCAAGCAACCGGTAGTAATCAAGCTACTCAACTCAGAGTATCCTACCTTTAACGAACTGGTCAATTTCCGCAATCAGTACGTGATTGCCTTAAATCTCGATGTGCCGGGAGTGGTCAAACCCTTGGCCCTGTCCAATTATGGTAATGGTTTCGCCCTCGTAATGGATGACTTTGGAGGCGTTTCCCTGTCTGACTACGCCGACAAAGTCAGTTTGGAACAGTTTTTGAGAATCGCGATCGCCCTCTGCCGCATTCTCGAAGGACTCTATCGCGATCGGGTGATCCACAAGGACATCAAACCTGCCAATATCCTCATTCACCCCGAAACTCTCTCAGTGAAACTGATCGACTTCAGTATCTCTTCCCTACTACCCAAGGAAACCCAAGTTCTGCAAAACCCAGGGATCCTGGAAGGTACTCTTGCCTATATGTCTCCGGAACAAACGGGACGGATGAACCGAGGGATTGACTATCGTAGTGATTTTTACTCCCTGGGAGTGACATTCTACCAACTATTGACCGGGCAACTTCCCTTTTCATCGTCAGATCCGATGGAGTTAGTCCATTGCCACATCGCCCTTCCACCCACTCCTCCCCAGGAAGTCAAACCTGACATCCCCCAGATGCTGTCATCCATCGTCATGAAGTTGATGGCCAAAACGGCAGAAGACCGCTATCAAACTGCCCGAGGACTCCGACATGACCTGGAGATTTGTTACTCTGAGTGGGTGGAAACTGGTAGCATTACTCCCTTTGAGTTAGCCAAGTATGATATATCCGATCGCTTCTGTATTCCCGAAAAACTCTACGGACGAGATCGAGAAGTGGAAACCCTGCTGACAGCATTCGATCGGGTAGCATCGGGTAAGAGTGAAATGATGTTGGTGGCGGGTTACTCCGGCATTGGCAAAACTGCTGTCGTGAATGAAGTCCACAAACCCATCGTGCGGCAGCGGGGTTACTTCATCAAAGGCAAATTCGACCAATTCCAACGCAACATTCCCTTTTCGGCTTTCCTGCAAGCCTTCCGGGACTTGATGGCACAGTTGCTGGGGGAAACCGAGACAGCTTTGCAACAGTGGCAAGCTCAAATCTTGTCAGCAGTGGGAGAACAAGGTCAAGTCATTATTGACGTGATTCCCGAACTGGAACGAATAATTGGGCCTCAGCCTCCCGTACCCGCACTATCGGGAACTGCGGCTCAAAATCGCTTTAAACTGTTGTTTGGCAAATTCATCGGCCTGTTTGCCACCCCGGAACATCCTTTAGTTATTTTCATCGACGACCTGCAATGGGCTGACTCGGCCTCATTGAAGTTGATAGAACTATTAATGTCCGAAACAGAAACGGAATATCTCTTGCTAATTGGTGCCTATCGGGACAACGAAGTGTATGCAGCTCATCCCTTGATGCTAACATTGGATGAGATTGGCAAAACAACCGCAACAGTGAATAGCATTACCCTGGCACCCCTCAGTCAAGCAGATATCAATCACCTGGTTGCTGATACCCTCAACTGTTCGGTATCCTTGGGAAGACCCCTGACAGAATTAGTTTATCAGAAAACTCAGGGCAATCCTTTTTTCTCCAATCAGTTCCTCAAGTCCCTACATGCAGATGGGTTGATTGATTTTAACTTTCAGGTGGGTCACTGGCAATGCGATATTACCAAAGTCAGGCAGTTGTCTCTCAGCGATGATGTGGTAGAGTTGATGGTAACTCGCTTGCAAAAGTTACCCCGGGAAACTCAAGATGTGCTGAAGCTGGCTGCTTGTATTGGTAACCAATTTGATTTGGCAACTCTGGCGATCGTCTACGAGCAGGATCTGACAGAAACAGCCGCTTGTTTGTGGAAAGCATTACAAGAGGGATTGATTTTACCCACCAGTGAGATTTACAAGTTCTTTACAGTTCCCACCGTAGGGTGGGCACCGCCCACCACCACAGCACCGCCCACCACCACAGATACCGCCGTAGGGTGGGCACCGCCCACCTTACAGGAAGGAGAAGCAAAAGATATCGAGATTGCCAGTTACAAATTTTTGCACGATCGGGTCCAACAAGCTGCCTATTCCCTTATAGAAGAAGATCGCAAGCAACAAACTCACCTCAGCATCGGCCAACTGCTTCTGAAAGATACCCCTGCCGAACATCTGGACCAAAAGATCTTCGATATTGTCAATCAACTTAATATTGGTGCTGATTTAATCGTCGAACAGTCCCAGCGCGATCGCCTGGTTTCCTTGAATCTGATGGCCGGACGCAAGGCCAAATCATCTCTTGCTTACGAACCAGCGGTTCGCTATCTGAGTTGCGGACTCCAATTCTTGGCAGAATCTGCCTGGGATAGCTCTTATGAATTGACGTTCACTCTTTATATTGAAGCCATTGAAGTTCAATTCCTTAACGTTAATTTACCAGAAGCCAAACGACTCTCAGAATTGGCAATAGCAAAAGCAAAAACCCTTTTAGACAGAGTCAGGGTTTACGAATTAGAAATTTTGTTTGACATTTCCCAAAATCAAATGCTATCGGCGATCGACCGGGGAATAAAAACTCTGGAAATGCTAGACATTGTCTTCCCAAAAGAACCAGAGTTATTGAGGGCCGAGATCGATCGCTTGCGGGCAGAGGTGAACTTAGAAGTCGAGCAAATTCCTTCTTTAGTTAATCTCCCGGAAATCAGCGATGCCTATAAATATGCGGCCATCCGCATTCTGACCAATGTATCTTCGGCTGCCTATATTGCCAATCCCACTCTATGTCCTGCCCTGGTATTCACGACTGTGAAAATTTGTCTAGAATACGGTCATTGCCCTTTAGCCGCTTCTGCTTACAGTTGGTATAGCTCGATCCTCTGCGGTGCTTACCAAGATCTAGAACTCGGCTATGAGGTTGGCAAGCTATCCATGCAGTTATTGTCGAAATTTAATGCGGCAGCTTTCACCGCCAAAGTCGGCAATATGTTTGATGTTTTTGTGAGACCTTGGCGAGAAGCCCTTGGCGAATCAATTGCTTCTCTGCCACAGGCAATTCAAGCGGGATTTGACAATGGCGATGTCGAGTATGCTTTTTATGGTGCGGTTCACTATTGCAACTATTGTTTCTATGGGGGGCAACCCCTCAAAGACGTGCAGAAGCTCCAGACAACCTATTTAGAAGCAACTACCAAAGCCAAATACGAATTCCACGCCGGTTTTCTGCGCATCAACCAGCAAACGGTGGTCAATCTTCTGGGAGAAGGGGAAAACAAGAGCGAATTACAAGGTGCGTACTTTGATGAAAGCAAATTGTTACCTGCATGGCTGGAAAATGAGATCATGTTTCTAGTGCTCTGCACCTACGAAGCCAAAACCAGACTGGCATACCTGTTTGGGGATTACGCCACAGCAGTTGCAGCGGGAAGGACGGGTAAGCAATACGCAAAAGCGGCGGCAGGAACTCTTTATAGTTCGGAGCATAACTTTTATTACAGTCTCGCATTACTGGCTAACTACAATCCGAGCAAGGATATCCACGCCCAGAGAATTCTAGAGGAAATCGCAGCCCACATGAAAACCTTGAGTTTTTGGGCAGATAACGCCCCCAGCAACTTCCGGCATAAAGAAGCCCTCGTGGAAGCAGAAAAAGCCAGGGTGTTGGGACAAAAACTGGAAGCAATGGAACTATACGATCGGGCGATCGCGGGTGCCAAGGAAAACGGGTACGTGCAAGAAGAGGCCCTCGGGAACGAACTGGCAGGCAAATTCTACTTGGAGAACGGCAAAGAGAAAATTGCCCGCACCTATATGATTGATGCCTACTACTGTTATAGTCGGTGGGGGGCAAAAGCGAAGGTCTCTGACTTGGAACAACGCTATCCGCAATTACTAGCGCCCATTCTTAACCAGGAAACAACTCCCCTCAGCTCTTGCAGTATCCTGGCCCAAATGACGATGGGAACTGTTACCTCCAGCAATTCGGGACGGTCAACCCTTTTGGATCTCTCTTCAGCCATTAAAACCTCTCAAGCCCTTTCTGGGGAAATTGAGTTGGAAAGATTACTCCAGAAATTGATGCAGGTAATGATGGAAAATGCCGGGGCGACCAAAAGCGCTTTGCTGTTGCCCCAAGCAGAGACTTTAGTCGTTGAAGCTAAGGCAGATTATACCGAAGAGGCAGCTTCCATACTTGTACTCCAGCGGGGGCACGCGCCCTCAGAGAAAGAACTGCCCATCAGCATTATCAACACCGTCTGGCGCACCCGGGAACCCCTGGTTATCAACGATGCGCTCAATGAAACCAGGTTTACCTCTGACAGCTACCTGATGCGGTGTCAACCGAAGAGCATACTATGTCTGCCCCTGTTGAACCAAGGTACTCTCATTGCGATCCTGTACTTGGAAAATCACCTGACGACGGGGGCCTTTACTCCCGAGAGGCTCTCTTTGCTGCAACTGTTGGCCTCCCAAGCTGCCATTTCTCTAGAAAATGCCCGACTCTATCAGCATTTAGAGGAGAAAGTCGCAGCGCGGACCCAGGAGTTAAAGGATAAAAATCTGCACCTTGCCAAAACTCTCTGTGAACTGCAACACACCCAAGCGCAACTGATTCAGAGCGAAAAAATGTCTAGCTTGGGGCAGATGGTAGCGGGTATAGCTCATGAAATTAACAACCCCGTCAGCTTCATCTACGGCAATGTTGACCACGCCAATGACTATGTCCGAGACCTACTGCACCTGATTGAGACCTATACCGAATCATACCCCAATCCCACAGATATAGTTTCTCAGACAAGGGAAGAAATAGACCTGGAATATCTGGTGGACGACTTGTCAAAACTGATGGGTTCAATGAAGTCTGGTTCCCAACGCATCCAAAATATTGTCCTATCCCTGCGAAACTTCTCCCGCCTGGATGAATCATCCATGAAACCTGTAGAACTCCATTCCGGCATTGAGAGTACCCTACTCATTGTGCAGCATCGCCTGGAGAGCGCTGGGATCCAGGTGATTAAAGAATACTCTCAATTGCCCCAGGTGACTTGCTATGCTAGTGAGTTGAATCAGGTATTCCTGCATCTTCTCAATAATGCGATCGATGCTTTGCACAATTCCCGATCGCCCCAAATAACCATTACCACTGAGGTGACCCGATCCGATACTGTGAAGATTTCCATTGCCGATAATGGACCCGGGATGAGTGATGAGGTGCGATCGCGCATCTTCGACCCGTTTTTCACCACGAAACCGGTGGGTAGTGGCACCGGTTTGGGGTTAGCGGTCAGTTATCAGATTGTGGAAAAACATGGTGGCAGTCTGACCTGTATTTCTCCACCAGGACAGGAAACCAAGTTTGTCATCGAGATTCCCACCCAAAACCAGATGGACAATTCCCGATCGGGGACGATTTTAATTGGAAATTTCCAAAAAGGTAATCAAAATCTATCTTCAGGTTAATTGAGATAGATGGGCTTGATATAGCAGTTCTCAAATTACTGTGATCTGCCATTGGGGAGATTGCTAGCGCTCCTGCGTCGCGCCGCTGCGCTAACGGGGGGGTTAACTCATAAAGCATAAGTTGATCGCTACGTACCCCCCCCCCTCGCAATGACAAATATTATTTTGCTGTAACACATCAATAAGAGAAATGCAATATTTCAGAAGATTTTGACATTGGTGTAGTAGAATAGGGAGTAACCTATCAGAAAGGCAGTTTTGATAAATGGCCATGACTAGCACCAAAACCAAAATCCCTGGCTACAGCAACCTGGAACTGCTGCATTCAAGTCAGAGAACCATTGTTTATCGGGGACTGCAAAATGAATCCAAGCAACCGGTGGTAATCAAGCTACTCAAGCAGGAATATCCGACCTTCCGGGAACTGGTGCATTTCCGCAATCAGTACGCGATCGCTAAAAATCTCGACGTGCCGGGAGTAGTCAAACCCCTGTCCCTAGAGAATTCCGGGCGAGGTTTTGCCCTCGTCATGCCCGACTTTGGGGGGATTTCTCTGTCCGAATATATGACTAAACAAAATCAATGTTTATCCGAGTTTTTACGGGTGGCTTACGACCTATGCGGGATCCTGGAAGGACTGTATCGCCATCGGGTAATTCACAAAGACATCAAACCAGCGAATATCTTAATTCACCCCGACACTTTGGAGGTAAAACTACTCGACTTCAGTATCGCCTCCCTACTACCCAAAGAAACCCAAGTTCTGCAAAACCCAGGGATCCTGGAAGGGACTCTTGCCTATATGTCGCCGGAACAAACGGGACGGATGAACCGGGGGATAGACTACCGCAGCGACTTTTACTCCCTGGGAGTCACATTCTACCAACTATTGACCGGGCAACTTCCCTTTCCATCCTCAGATCCCATGGAGTTAGTCCACTGTCACATCGCCAGGAGACCCACTCCTCCCCATGAAGTTAAGCGTGACATCCCAGAGATGCTATCATCCATGGTCATGAAGCTGATGGCGAAAACCGCAGAAGACCGCTATCAAACGGCCCGGGGACTCCGACATGACCTGGAGATTTGTCAGAAGAAGTGGGTGGAAAATGGTAGTATTAGTCCCTTTGAGTTGGCCACAAGGGATATATCCGATCGCTTCTTTATTCCCGAAAAACTCTACGGACGTCAAACAGAAGTGTTAAGCTTGCTAGCTGCCTTTGACAGGGTAGCATCGGGCAAGAGTGAAATGATGTTGGTGGCGGGTTTCTCCGGCATTGGCAAAACTGCTGTCGTAAATGAAGTCCATAAACCGATCGTCCAGCAGCGGGGTTACTTCATCAAAGGCAAATTCGACCAATTCCAACGGAACATTCCCTTTTCGGCTTTCCTGCAAGCCTTCCGGGACTTGATGGCACAGTTGCTGGGGGAAACCGAGACAACTTTACAACAGTGGCAAGGGCAAATATTATCAGCAGTAGGAGAACAAGGTCAAGTCATTATTGACGTGATTCCCGAACTGGAACAAATAATTGGGCCTCAGCCTCCCGTACCCGAACTGGAAGGAACGGCGGCTCAAAATCGCTTTAACCTGCTGTTTGGCAAATTTATCGGTCTATTTGCGAAAAAAGAACATCCGTTAGTTATTTTCATCGACGACCTGCAATGGGCAGACTTGGCCTCATTGCAGTTGATAGAACTATTAATGTCCGAGACGGAAACTGAATATCTGTTGTTAATTGGGGCCTATCGGGACAACGAAGTCTATGAAACTCATCCCTTGATGCTAACCTTAGCAGAAATTGGCAAAACAACCGCAACGACCAATACCATTACCCTAGGGCCCCTGAGTCAAGCAGATATTAATCAGCTGGTGGCCGATACCCTCAACTGCGATCCAGAGATAGGAAAACCCCTGACAGAATTAGTCTATCATAAAACTCAGGGCAATCCTTTTTTCTCCAATCAGTTTCTCAAGTCTATACATACAGATGGGTTGATTGATTTTAACTTTCAGGTGGGTCATTGGCAATGCGATATTGCCAGAGTAAAAGAGTTGTCTCTCACTGATGATGTGGTAGAGTTTATGGCAAGTCGCTTGGCATTGTTACCCCGGGAAACTCAAGAGGTGCTGAAGCTGGCCGCTTGTATTGGCAACCAATTTGATTTGGCAACCCTGGCGATCGTCTACGAACAGGCGATCGCGGAAACAGCGGCTTGTTTATGGAAAGCATTGCAAGAGGGATTGATTTTACCCACCAGTGAAATTTACAAGTTCTTTACAGCAGAAGTATCCTCAACACTGCCCACCTTACAGGAAGGAGAGGCAAAGGATATCGAGATCGCTAGTTACAATTTTTTGCACGATCGGGTGCAGCAAGCGGCTTATGTGCTAATTCCCGAGTCCCAGAAGAAGTCAACCCACTTAAAAATTGGTCAACTCCTGTTAAGCAATACTCCCATAGAGGAACGGGAAGAGAAAATTTTCGATATTGTCAATCAGTTAAATACGGGCAGAGACTTGCTGACGCAGTCCGGGAAACGGGTAGAATTGGCACAGTTAAACCTGCTAGCGGCACGCAAGGCCAAAAGTTCTACTGCTTATGGGGCAGCTAAGAATTATTTAGCAGCGGGACTAGAACTGTTAGCAGAGGATGGATGGGATTTGCAATACGACCTGATGTTAGCACTCCAGGAAGCAGCAGCAGAAATTGCCTTCTTAAACGGCGATTTTGAGCAGATGGAGAAATTCATCGAAGCGATCCTGTCACGGGCAAAAACACCCTTGAATCAGATCAAGGTTTATGAAGTCAGGATCCAGGCTTATGCAGCCATGAATCGTCTTGTGGATGCGGTCAAAACTGCATTAAAAGCGCTGGAACTTTTGGGAATAGAACTGACTCAAGAGCCAACTCAAGCCGATATCGAGTTAGCCATGAGGAAAACGGAATCTCTTCTCGCCCAAACTCCCATCGAATCTCTGATCGAACTGCCAGAGATGCAGTCCGAAACTAAACTAGCAGCCATGGGAATTTTAGCGAGAGTTTGGGGACCGGCTTACATTGCCGTGCCCAATTTAATGCCCTTAACGGTGTTAGAACAGGTGAATTTATCCATCGCCTATGGCAATACAGCATCTTCAGCCTTTGCCTACGCCTGCTACGGATTAATTTTATGCGGGCAAGCAGGCAAAACTTCCGAAGGCTATCGCTTTGGCAAGTTAGGCTTAAATGTATTGGAACGGTTGGGTGCTAAAGAGCTGAAAACTAAAACCTGGCACATTGTTTACACCTTTGTCACCCATTGGACAGAACATCTCAAGGATGCGATCGGGCCTTTACACGAAGGCTACAGGGTGGGACTGGAAACGGGAGAATTAGAAACCGCAGGCTATGCAGCAGTTGCCAATTCCTACTACTCCTATTTTAGCGGCATGGCCCTTTCAGAACTAGACCGCCAACTGACTGCTTATCAAGATTCCTTAACCAGAATTCGGCAAGACACGGCTGTAAACTATATCAATATGTATCGCCAAAATGTCCGGAACTTATTAGGCGAGGGTGGGGAACATGCCTGGAAATTGCAGGGAGTTGACTATGATGAAGAGCAAATGCTGCCACGGCACAAAGAGGCATCTGACCTCTATGCTGTTGCCAATTTCGCGGTGTTAAAATTGATTCTTTGCTATCTGTTTGGCCACTACGAAGAAGCGCTTAAACAGGCAACAACAGCTGCAGAATATCTGGAGGGGGTTATCGGACAACCTTGGGTGCCGATCTTTTACCTGTATAATGCTTTGGCACAGTTAGCTATTTATCCGACTGCCTCTCCAACGGAAAGAGAAAAAATCCTAGCTCGGGTGGGGGAAACCACAGATATGCTGCAACAGTGGGCCCACCACGCCCCGATGAATTTCTGGCACAAATACTATCTAGTTGCAGCGGAAGTCCATCGAGTTAGGGGAGAAAAGTTGGAGGCAATGGATATGTACGATCGGGCGATCGCCGGTGCCAAGGAAAACGAGTACATCCAGGAAGAGGCCCTTGGGAACGAACTGGCAGGCAAATTCTACCTGGAGAACGGCAAAGAGAAAATTGCCCGGACCTATACGATCGATGCCTACTACTGCTATAGTCGGTGGGGGGCAAAAGCGAAAGTCTCTGACTTAGAACAAGGCTACGGGGAATTACTTGCTCCCATTCTCCAACAAGAGGAAAGTAGCCCCTTTGGCGACCCTCAGGGACCGGGTGAAACGATCACTCAAATGACCATAGGAACTGTTACCTCTACCAGTTCGGGGACTTCAGCCCTGTTGGATATCTCTTCAGCCATTAACACATCTCAAGCCCTTTCTGGGGAAATTAATCTGGAACAATTACTCTCCAAATTGATGCAGGCGGTGATGGAAAATGCCGGGGCGACCAAAAGTGCTTTGCTGTTGCCCCAAGCAGAGACTTTAGTCATTGAAGCTATTGCTGATTATCAGTCGGGAGCGCCAAATATACAAGTACGAGAACGGGGGTACGCCCAAGACTCCAAAGAACTGCCCGTCAGCATCATCAACACCGTCTGGCGCACCCGGGAACCCCTGGTTATCAACGATGCGCTCAATGAAACCAGGTTTGCTTCTGATACCTATCTGATGGGGTGTCAACCGAAGAGCGTACTATGTCTGCCCCTGTTGAACCAAGGCAAGCTCATTGCGATCCTTTACTTGGAAAATAACCTGACGACGGGTGCGTTTACTCCCGAGAGGCTTTCCTTGCTGCAACTGCTAGCATCCCA
>JBFRWI010000184.1:0-21926 GCA_051439505.1 Hormoscilla sp.
GGATACGCTGTCGCTATTCTTTACAACTTAAATTCCGCTGGACTTAAGGTCAATTCTTTGCACATTTCTCTGATCATGCTCTTCTCATCATCATCAAAATAGCCGTCCGCAGCCCCGATCGCGCAACAAACCGTCACCAACAATTTCGCTGCTTCTTCATTATCCCTAATTTTGACCACAGCATTTAATGCTTGTCGCTTGCCGATGTCAAAATTGAATTCAAAATCCGAGGCATACTTGTTAAACTTTTCCAACACGTCTCTCATCTCAAAGACACGGAGTTCGGGACTGCGTTCGATAAAACCCGTCATCTTTTGCTTTTCAGAAGCATCGATATGGCCGTCCGCCGCCGCCACCAAGGCGCACCCAGCGACAACTGCCTCCAGAAAGTCTTTGTTCTTAAAGCGGCCCACAGCCTCTTGCAGATTTTTTCTCTGGGCATTGAGCCAATCCATAAAACTCATAGTGTACCTCCTATGCTAAGCTAAAATCACGTGAGAGCCAGGAATGTCCGTCTCGAAGCTATCTAGACTCATAATCTGGTTTTCGTTAATCAACTTAGCACCGATCGGGCTAGTATTGTCGATTTTTGCCACCACAGCCACTGCTCCTTTTTCCGGCGAATTCAACGGCACTTCTACCGATTCGCCCTGGTTCCCCACCACCTTAACACTACCATCATAGGCGCTGAAAGAGGACTCTTTTTTCTCGATCGCGTCGGTATAGTTAATAGCGCAGATATAGACAAATGCCATATCATCCAGGCGAGTAATGCGCAAAACTTCTTCATTCTCGCCACCGACTGCACCCACGCCAGCATCGCCACTCAGTTGAATAAAAGGAAAGTTATTCAAGGAACCCATTTCTCCACCGGGATAGTTCTCAGACACCACTCCCCCAGTTCGACCGTCCTTCGTTTTATAGAATGCCATCAAGTCCAAATCCACGTCCGCAGTCCAGCTCAGGGTGACCATTAACTGCTTGATCGGTATATATGCTTCCTCTCCCTTAGTTTGGAGAGTAACTTTAGGTTTTAGTTCCGCCATATTTTTCCTCCACCAAAAAGTTCCTGTTAGCCCAAAATATGTTCCGCACCGGGAATGCTACCAGCGAATTTGCCCAAACTGACGACCCGGTTTTCGTTAATTAACTTAGCACCGATCGGGCTAGTATTATCAATTTTCGCGATAATGGCAATGTGACCCTTTTCCGTTGCATCCAAAGGGATCGCTACCGATTCACCTCTGTCGTCTCGCACCACCACACCACCATCATAGTCGCTGAAGGAGCTATCTTTCCTGACGCTCGCATCAGTATAGTTGATGGTGCAGATGTACACTTCTGCCATCTCCTCCAATTTGGAGATCCCTAACTCTTCCTGATTATCCCCGCCTCTGGCCCCCACACCAGCATCCTGGCTGAGTTTAATATAGGGGAAACTACTGAGACTGCCCTGGTTGCCCCCTGGGTAATTTGCGGACAATACTGCACCGGTGCGATCGTCCTTAGTTTTGTAGAATGCCATCAGGTCTAAATCTACATTTGCCGTCCAATGCAGGGTGACTATCAGTTTGTGGATGGGAATGTAGGCTTCATCGCCCTTTTTTCCCAGGGTTACTTTTGCTTTCAGTTCTGCCATGTTTGCTAATTGCTAATCGCTAATCGCTAATTGCTAATCGCTAATTGCTAATTGTAACTTAACAATCAACCCGACGCAATTTTCCCTAACCGCATGTGGGGAACTAAATCCCCACAGTCCTAGCTTTGCTGGCCCAAAGGCTCTGAATCCATAATAATATATCTTGTGTCCCAGCATGAGATATAGCAGGGGAGCAGTAACCCCCTTCCTTAGATTTAACCATATCTTTAACTTTTTCATGAGCATCAACCAGAGTAGCTGGGTGGAGGGCATGTCCCAGCATGTCCAAGTCATTCAGGTCATTGCCCAGGGCCATCCAGGGTTCCAGGCCCAATTTCTCCAGTCCGGATAGTTTGTTAGCAAGGGTTGGATAGACATATATTTTATGTCGGTCTAAATAAATATGTCCATGCTTGCCAGTTTGGCTGAGGACGGACCGCAACATGGCTTCCGGGTCGTCCACAGATTTGGGCGGAATCAGACCGAGACATTGTTCGTAACCGGTGATGCGCAGCCAATCTGGGAGTAAATTGGCTACTGTGTCCCACTGCGCTCCATCCGATCCTGGATGGAGGTGCCTGCGGGCGATCAGACCATTTTCGGTGACAAAGCCGCAAAAGTTTACCTGGGGCAGTTGGTCCACCAGTCTTTTGACGCTTTGGGCATTGCGGGCGCTGGCGATCGCCACTGGCATCTGGTGACTGATTTCCTCTAGTAGCTGGGCTGCCATTGAACTCATATACTGGTAATGGGAACGACCCCAGACCGCGATCGCCTCTGGTTCGGGATGCAGTAGGGTTCCATCCAAGTCTACAGCTAAAACTTTTTCCATTGTCAGTTGTCAGGTAGGGTGGGCATCAATACTTCTCTTGTCATTGCGAGGGGGGTACGCAGCGATTAACGTATGGGAAATTGAGTCAACCCCCCCGAAGCAATCCCCACGCCGTATGAGGAATAACGCTTCGGTGTCGTCGGTGAGATTGCTTCGGGGGGGGATCCGAGGCGGGGATCAGAAGAATGCTCGTTTGGTAACCCCCCCCCTCGCAATGACAAGTTATTAACCGAGAAGTATTGGGGTGGGCATTGCCGGCAATGCCCACCATGTCAGTTTTCAGCTTACCACTAACCACTAACCACTAACTATTAAAATGAACAACAAACTGAATATGGGACCAGCGGAATTTGCCCAAATCAAAGCCGACCTTTGGAACGCCTGTGATTACGATCGGGCTTTTATCACTCCACAAGGTCAACTGATCGATCGATTAGAGAGACAGGCATTGAGAACTGCTTTATCAGGTCGCGTTTACGAATCCGCCTTAGATGTAGGAATTGGCAATGGGCGCTTGCTAGAAGAATACAGTCCCCATGTCAAGCGGATAGTCGGATTAGATCTTTCCGCCAAGCAACTGTCCTTAGCTAGGCAAAAAGCCCAAAAACTTCATATTGACTTAACCGTCAAATTGTCAGAAGATGCTTCGCAAATTACTCTTCCAGATAGCAGTTTTGATTTGATCGTTTGTACCCGCGTCTTGCAACATTTGTATAATCGCCAGCAGGCGATCGGGGAATTTGCCCGCCTGTTAAAGCCAGAGGGGGAGTTATTGCTTTTAACCTACAACCGCTATTCTATCTTGGGAATGAAGAAACTTTATGAAAACAATTTTATCAACCCGCTGAAGGGAAACTTTTCCAGTCCCCTTTCCCTGAACAAAGAACTGAAAGCACGTGGTTTTGAAATCAAATATTATGCGGGGGGACTGTTGGGACAGCCAGAGTTATTTAGGGAAAACCTGTCTGCTGCGTCCCAAAGCATGATTATCTTTTTAGAGAGATTCTCTCAGGTGACTCCCTTTAAGTTATTTGGAGGGAGACAGGTTGTCAGAGCATGTTTAAAAAGTTAGCGAGGCCAGAATTCAGAACCCGGTTTTTGGTCGAAACAGAGTTTCTGAGCAGCTGCTAATTGCTAATTGCTTATACGAAGTGCGCGACGCAGGAGCGCTATTGCTAATTGCGGGTGCATCGGGTGCATCTCACTTTCGCACGGGCGAAGCAAAAGGAGCAGTAAATTTGTCGATCTCTGACTGATATTGTCGCCCAAATGCTACGCCCCTACAGATAGATTTGCAAATATGCAGTGTACCCATTATAGCATGTTCTTTAGGGAGCAGGCAACTCGGGTTTGATAATCTGCTAATTGCTTGGCATCATAGACAATGTTTACACGCCGTCGCTCTGCTAAAGCCAATAGCAGGCTATAATGTTCTCGAACGTAGACGCGATCGTCTGCAAAATAGATAGTATCTGGATTAGCATTGATTAAGGCACGGCAAACTTCATTGCCGTGTATTCTCAAGTCAGTCTCTAACCAAAATCGTTGCTTATCTGCTAGCGGTGTTGATGGCAATTGAGGGCAATAATTCTGCCAGGTTGTAACTAAGTTGGGGCGAGAATAGGCTTCGGGAAACAGGTAGGCGGCAAATAAACTGCGATCGTCCACATAGAAAGTTCTGGAAAAGCCGAGAGTAGCGACGCCAGTGAAGCAAGCTGTAGGACAGAAGAGATCGTCAACTGCACCAGAAAAATCGGCCCACCCCCAAGGGTCAATTAAAACAGCTAGGGGTCCGATTCCCAGTTTTGATACCTCTCTCGCAACGCGACCTTTTCCAGTCCAACCGTCAACAAAAATAATTTGGCGATCGCCATATAGCGATCGCACCTTCTGCAAGGCTACTCGATCGATTCCCATACCCGGAAATAGAGATAAGATAACTCCTACCGATCCGGGGATTAAGCGACAAAGCCAATCTGCGATCGGGACTCCGGCTCTTAAAATAGCTACAAAGAGTAACTTGCTAGGGTCAGGTGATGTAGTGATAATAGCAGCAGCGAGGCGAGTAGCGGCCAGTTTAATTTTATCATCTTCTAGGCTGGAGAGTAGCAATTGCCAAAAGTCGTCATCCAGATTTGGTTCTGGGGAAGGTATTGACCAAAAGCTATTATTGCCATCATAAGTCTGGGACAAGTCCCGGAAATATTTACTGTCTCTAAAGGGGTCAATTTCCTCCATAAACTGGGCGTATACGGTTTGATTCCAAAGATTTTTCATACAGGTTCGTAGTAAGGACTTTAGTCCTTCAGGTTCGTAGTAAGGACTTTAGTCCTTCAGGTTCGTAGTAAATATTTTATATCATTTTGGGGAAAAATGCTACGATTACTTTACAACTTCCGTGGTGGGCGGTGCCCACCCTACTATAGGATAAGATCGTTTACTGTAAAGCCAGCTTGGGATAACTTTTTTTTCGCGGCCAATGCGATGGGTTCATCATCGGGATCGTACAGTAGGTAGATGGGAGACTTCAACTGCTTGTAGTTATAAAGATAATATTTATCGCAAATATCTAAGCGATGATGAATATTAATGCCATCAACGCGCCAGGGACTCAGAGTGATATGCTGGAAGGATAATTTCCGATTCACCCGCACCATTCTTAAGGCTAAATCAATGGCTTCCCCGATCGCCAAAAGCGAACCTTCGAGATTGTTTGGTAAATTCGGGAGTAGATGCAATTGTGCATTGAGGGCTGCCCGTTGTTCTGGCAAGTGCCATTGACTCTCAGTTAGTTCTTTGACAATCAGATCTTCACTAATGATAATATCTTCATGCAATAAGTCTTGGGCCCGATATTGGAGATCGGGAGGTAACCGAATTAAAGTCTGGCTAGAGAACAGAATGTCGCGATCGGCAAGAATGGACTCAAACTGGGCAATTTGGGCAGAACTGCGGCGATCGGCGATCGCGAATAATCGCATCTGGCGAACATGTAGGAGTGCCGACAGATGCAGGGCTAAATTTAAAATAGTGCGACCTGTAGTAATTTCATCTTCTACGAACCACAATTGAGAGGGTGAAAATTGGGGCAGAGGTAGGGTATGATGGGGACCGTGAGAATGGCTTTCGATAAAGCGAATCCCAGAAGCCCGTCTGCGGGTCGAACAGATCCAGCCTGCGGAGATATCCCGTTCTCTGACCACTTGATGCATCAAAGCCGAGGGGATAATTCCCGATTCAGTTAAGCCAATAATTAAAGGATATCCTGATATTGGCGTTTGGGAGTCCGATGACCGCAGCAGAGCGATAAAGTGTTTTTTACAGGAGAGCAAATCTCGATCGGAAGTCAATCCTAACTTGCCCAGGAAAGAAAAGCTGAGGGCTGTTTGGCGATGGGGATTATTTTCTCGTTGCAGATGATAGGTAGTGATTGCTGCTGTCATTGGCACCTTAACAAAATCGCTCAGTTGCCCTCCCCATCTTTGTGAGAGCATGGGAAAGGCAACAAAAACGGGGACTAGCTTTAACCCGCCAGTTTGTTAGCGCCGGGAATATTGCCGAAGAAAGTCTCCAATGAGACAATCCGGTTTTCGTTGATCAACTTGGCACCCATGGGACTGCTATTGTCAATCTTGGCAATAACTGCCACGTGACCCGGTTCCTTAGAGTCCAAAGGCACGGCCACGGACTCGCCCTTATCATCGATGACGACAATGCCGCCGTCATAATTGCTGAAGGAGGCGTCTTTCTTCTCACTAGCGTCCGTGTAGTTTAAGGTGCAAATGTAGAGTTCCGCCAAGTCGTCCAGCTTGGTGATTCTCAAAACCTCCTCGTTGTCGCCGCCCTTAGCTCCAACTCCGGCATCACCGCTCAGCTGAATGAAGGGAAACTCGTTGAGACTGCCCATGGAACCGCCCGGGTAGTTGTCGGAGAAGACACCGCCAGTGCGACCGTCCTTGGCCTGATAGAAAGCCATCAAATCCAGATCGACATCTTGGGTCCATTTCAGGGTCACCATCAGTTGCTTGACGGAAACATATGCTTCGTCGCCCTTTTTCTGAAGAGTGACCTTAGCCTTGAGGTCTGCCATATTGACTCCTTTGTGAAAAGCTATCCCCAAGAGTGTACTATATTTGCAGGTCCGATTTCATCGACCCCAGAAGCAGATCCCTCGGATAGTAGAGGGATGGCGGTGCTGGGAGCAGATAAACTAGAGCGGAAACGGTTGTAGCCAGGGGTGAGTAATGAATTCTGACATGCCAGACGATCGATCACAACAGGAGACCAGACCAGACGATTACTGGAATTGGTACGACCAGGGGCGAAATTTAGATGTGGAGGCTAACTACTCCGAGGCGGTGGCCCATTACGACAAGGCATTAGAGTCTCGACCGTTAGACTACTGGGCCTGGTATAACCGAGGCAGTGCCCTGTTGAGCTTAGGACGGTACTCGGAGGCGGTCGAGTCTTACAAACAAGCTTTGGAGTTAAGACCGGATGATTACTGGGCCTGGTACCGCCTGGGAAGGGCGTGGCATTACTTGGAAAATTATCGGCAAGCAGCAGTCAGCTACGAAAAAGCTATAGCATGTAAATCTGAGGATTATTGGGCCTGGTATCGGTTGGGCGATGCCCAGCGCCAGTTGGGAGAACTTTCCGAGGCCCTGAACAGTTACTTACGGGCCACGCAGATCAAACCCAAGCGTTGGGAAGCCTACTACGGTCGCGGACGGGCCCTGGATGCTGCCGAACGGTTTGATGAGGCGATCGCCCACTACGAGGAGGCTTTAGCAATTCAACCCCATGAGGCTGTGGTCTGGTACGATCGGGGACGGGCGCTGCATGATTTAGAACGCTATGACGGGGCCCTGTCCGACTACGATCGCGCGATCTCCTTGGCACCGGACAATTACTGGGCCTGGTATCAGCGGGGCGTGGTGTTGAGTGAGTTGGGACGTTACGAAGAGGCGATCGTTAGTTTTGACCGGGCGATCGACCGACAACCAGATTTGCAGCAGTGGCATTTTCCGAGTTTGGGTAGCTGGGTATGGTCCGATCGGGGTTACGCCCTGGACCGACTGGGACGTCTAGATGAGGCGATCGCGAGTTACTCCAAAGCTTTGGAAATAGAACCCCATGACCCAGAGATTATCTATGACTTAGCTAGCTGCTATGCCCTTAAAGGTAAGGTGCAGCAGTCTCTAGCCTACTTGCAGCAGGTAATTGATCGAGAAGAATATCGCGCCAAAGCGAAAACCGACAGTAAGTTTGACAAGCTGCGGTCAGAGAAGATGTTTAAGAGTTTACTGTCTGTTGAACCTGAATAAATTCTAATTAGCAATTCATAGCCTTATCCTTTTGAAGCAGATATAAGTTACAAGGAAGGATGACGTTGTTACTCGGAGTCTCTTGATAGCTTCGATCGGGCGCTGGAGTTTAATCCCGATGACGAGAGAATCTGGTTAAATAGAGGTATTGTCCTGCGGGACTCGGGAAAGGTGGAAAAGGCGTTGATTAGCTTTGAAAGAGCAATAAAAATCAAGCCGGAGGGCTACAAATATTGGGTAAAAAATTAGCAGTGGATAGTAGATCGGAGGCAATTGAACAAGAAGCCGGGTTTCTGTTGTAATTGAGGCAAGCAAGATGATAATTAACAAAAGAAACCCGGTTTCTGGCCTTCACGCGCTCAGTACCTCTGCCCGGGCCGCGATACCCTAAAGGGTATCGCTACATGGACAAAGCCCGCCGGCGCGGGCTGAGTGAGTGTCTCTCGTTCCCTGACTCTGGCAGGGAACGGGCGAATGAGGCTCCGCGGAGGGTGTAAAATGTACAGTACGGATATTATGTCAACTTCTTTTGCTTGTATTCTTCTAGCAGGCGTTGGCCTCGGTTCCGGCGATAGACATTGAGGATATTATTGCGATTTTCCGCTTCCACTTGGGCGATCAATTCATCCAAAGCCATAATTTGCGCGTCAAACATATAGCAAACGTCCCGCAGGCGGGCAACGGATTTTGCTCTTGTTTCAGCATCAGGTATCCTTGGTTGGTTGTTCATGATAAATTCCAGTTTCTTTTAACGTCTTGAATGCTTGCGTATCCAGCATCAACGCCAGCTTCTGCTTCTGCGATCGATCGGGCTAGTAAGTTCATTGTAGCAGCAGTGGCGACGGGTTGGGATTCGGCGCTCTGCCATAGAAGTCTGTAAAGGCGCGAGGAGTAACCGATCGCGCGTTCTCTGATGTTATCCAGTTCTTCGAGTTCGGGAATTGTCTCCTCTGTCTCGCCAAACTGTTCCAGCATGACGAAAACTGTTGCTGAGGCTTCGTGACCCAGTTGCAGCAGTCGCCGCTGTAAGCTGAAAACATTGTTTATGGTGTCTTCTGGTAAGTTTGCCATCTGCTTGATTGATATTCCTTATAAATTATACCATAGGGGAGCATTCTATTTTTGCAAAAATGTATGTATTCGTGAATAACACTCTCAATAAGCTGTCATTGCGAGGGGGGAGATCGAACCAACATTTTTCTGAGCACAACCAGTAGACCCCCGAAGCAATCTCATAGGCTGTTGGGAGGCTGGAGATTGCTTCGGGGGGGTAAACTCATAGCAGTACAAGGAGAATTACTAGCGCCCCCCTCGCAATGACAAATAGGATATTTTAGCTTAACGAGTGTACCATTTCCTATATTCGTAGCAACCCAACGGCTTCCCAGATCGGTTATGCTGGGTAAGGTCAAGATGGTAACCGGGAACTGGATATAGCAGTTCTCGCCCTTTGTGTGATATGCTGTTGGGGAGATTGCTTCGGGGGGGATAAATCATAAAGCATAAGTTATCGCGCTTGTCCCCCCCCCTCGCAATGACAAATAGTATAAAATAGAGGGCTTGACATTTTGACGGCACGTGCTATGATGAGAACGGGACTGCACAAACTTAGGGAATTGTTGATTTATGGAAGAATTACTGGATGACATTTACAACGCTTTTGACCCTTTCCAACCCTTACCACCTGGAGATCCTGTATATGTGGATTTAAGGGCAGTCCGGGGAGATGAGAATATCGAGGTGTTAGGGAAGAGAATTAGCCGGTCTAAACGGAGGACTTGCAACCTTTATGCGGGTCATCGGGGTGCGGGGAAATCCACGGAACTCCTCCGTTTGAAGGAATATTTGGAAAAACGGGACTTTTGGGTGGTTTATTTTGCAGCGGACGAGCAAGATATTGACCCCGAGGATACCCAATATACTGATATTCTACTTGCCTGTACCCGCCACTTGCTAGAAGATCTCAAATATGCTAATGCTAGTCCTTTGCTGAACTGGTTGGGCGATCGCTGGCAAGAGTTGAAAGATTTGGCCCTGACTGAGATAGAATTTGAAAGTCTGGGTGTAGAGGGTCAGATCGGACTATTCGCTAAGCTAACGGCGAATTTAAGAGCTGTACCGACCCTGCGCCACCAAATTAGAAGTAAAGTCGATCCCCAAACGGTTACCCTGATGACGGCGTTGAATGAGTTTATTGGGGAGGCGAAAAAAAAGCTACCTTCAGGACGGAAAAAGTTGGCGGTGATTGTTGATAACCTAGACCGCATGGTGCCGGTTATCCAGGAAAGCGGGCGCACCAATCACGAGGAGATTTTTATCGATCGCAGCGAACAACTGAAGGCTTTGGATTGCCATTTGATCTACACGGTGCCGATCTCAATGGTCTATTCTAGCAGGGCGAATAGCCTCAGAGAGATCTATAGCGACCCGCAAGTTTTGCCGATGATTATGGTGCAGACTAGATCTGGCGAGATCCACCAACCGGGTTTTGAGAAGATTAAAGAGGTAATTGATAAGCGAGTTCGCCAATTTGCTCCGACTCGTTCCCTGGAAACGGACATATTTGACAGTCCCGATACCCTGGAAAAACTTTGCCTCATGAGTGGCGGTCACGTCCGGAATTTGCTATTATTGGTGCAAGCGGCGATCGACCATACCGAAAACTTGCCGATCGCGGATAAAGCGGTACGGCGATCGATTACGGATGCGCGGGATACCTATCGGAGAACGGTTGAAGATAACCAATGGCGTCTGTTGGCAGAAGTTGCGGGTTCCAAGCAACTGCGCAATGATAATGATTATCGGAGTTTATTGTTTACTCGCTGTATTTTAGAATATTGCTTTGAGGAAGCAGGAGAACGACTGCATTGGTATGACGTTCACCCTCTACTCAGAGGGGTGCGGGAATTTCAAGAAGCGGTGGAGCAGATGAAGTCATGAAAGCAGCATTAACTGATTGGGACAGGGATGCACCTGTCGATCCAGAGGAAGCATATAAGGCATTGGTTCGCTCTCTCAGGCGGAGAAGGGGGTTTGGACTGCTATTCGTTCACGGTTCGCCAGCAGAAGGTGAGCGGGTAATTGCGAGAGTAAAAAAAGATCTGCCCCAGAAAAGGATTGAGGTGTTGGAGTTGAAGCAAGGGGTTGATAACTTTTATAATCTGGTTGAGGAATTTTCCAATATAGAGAAAGTCAATATTCTGTTCGTCACGGGGATAGAATATTCACTGTACGAGTATGAAGAGGAGAAACGAGAGCAGGGATGGGAGAGTGAGGATATTTACTTCTACAGTTGGAAAGGGGTGCCGCGAATTTTGATGAACTTAAATCAACAGCGAGAACGGTTTAGAGATAATTTTAATGTCTGCTTTGTTTTTATCTTGCCGAGATTTGCTCTTGATTATATGAATGAGAGGGCTCCGGACTTTTTCGATTGGCGATCTGGAATATTTAAGGTATATAAAAATACAGAACTACTGGCGGAGGAAGCGGATTTATTAGATTGTATAAACTTGACTGATGCAGAGCGAGGAGTTAAAATTAGAGAAATTGCAGCCCTGCTTAAGGACAGTAGTCAAATGGTGGCGGAGGAAAAGGCTGATTTGTTTTATCAGCAGGGTTTGCTGCTAACGAGTGCGGAGAGATATTCAGAGGCGATCGCATCTTTTGACAAAGCGATAAAAATTAAACCTGACGATCACCAATTATGGTACTATAGAGGCAATGTGCTGGGCAAGTTGGAAAGATATTCAGAGGCGATCGCATCTTTTGACAAAGCGATAACAATTAAACCGGATGACTACTATGCCTGGAATAACCAGGGTATTGCGATGGGTAATTTGTCAAGATATTATGATGCTCTCGGAACCTACGACAAAGCCATAGAAATAAAACCGGATGACCATAATGTATGGAACAACCGGGGCGTTGCGCTGAATGAATTGGAAAGATATGAAGAAGCGATCTTATCCTATAACAAAGCCATAGAAATAAAACCTGAGTCCCACCAGGCTTGGAACAACCGGGGTTGGGTGCTGCATGAGTTGTCAAGATATTCAGAGGCGATCACATCCTACGACAAAGCTATAGAAATAAAACCTGATTATCACGAGGCTTGGAGCAACCGGGGCTTGGCGCTGCATGATTTGTCAAGATATTCAGAGGCGATCGCATCCTATGACAAAGCCATAGAAATCAAACCGGATTTCCACTATGCCTGGAACAACCGGGGCATTGCGCTGGGATATTTGTCAAGATATTCAGAGGCGATCGCCTCTTACGACAAAGCCATCGAAATCCAACCTGACGACCAGTCTACATATTACAATAAAGCCTGCTGTTATGCCTTGCAGGGTGATGCTGAACTGGCTGTAAGGACTTTCCAACAGGTTCTTAATCTGGGTGGTCAGGAATACTTAGAGTATGCCAAAACAGATTCAGATTTTGACAAAATTAGGTCAAATCAGCAGTTTCAGGCGCTGCTGCAAGGACAAACTGATTGAGAGGGCTGTAAGATGTCAATGGTAGATGAATTTCCTATTGGAGAGACTCTGACAGAAGTCTCGATCGTGGAATACAAAGAATTTGGCGGTGATGAACTTTGTCTGGACAAGGTGCAGCTGATTTTTCCCGACAGAACTGTCATCCTGCAACCGCTAGCTGATACGGATGAGATAGAGATAATCCTGAAAAGTACAACCCTCACGTCCCTGACGAATCATCCGACATGGTGCAGTTCTCTTCTGGGGAAAAAACTCCAGACAGTATGGGTATGCGAAAACGATCAAGGTTATCAAGACCAAATTATTTTCGCCTTCGATCGCCTGCATCCAAGTATCGCTTTCATTGCTGAAGGTTCAGTTCTCAAAGCTTTCCACTGCGAGCAAATTCTCAAATTTCCAGGATCGTCAACCTAGAGGATCCCAAGAGGGCGATCGCCCAAATAATTCTGTAGCATTGGGCGATCGCCGCAGTTTCAACAAGCAATGGAGGTTCAAAGTCATGAAAGCAGCATTAACTGATTGGGATATCGATTTACCTGTAGATCCAGAAGAAGAATATAACGCCTTAGTTCGCTCCCTCAGGCGGCGAAAGGGGTTTGGACTGTTATTCCTTCAAGGTTCCCCAGCAGAAGGCGATCGGGTAATTGGGAGAGTGAAAGGGGATCTGGCCCAGAAAAGGATTGAGGTATTGTCACTGGATAAATCAACGGACAATCTCTACGGGATAATAGAGAGTTTACCAGAGCGAGACCAAATTAATATCATCTTTATCAAAGGGCTGGAAAATTCCTTATATGAATATGAACTGATGAAGGTCCAAAAAGGATGGAATAGCCGGGAGATTTACAATTATAGTTGGAAAGGTGTCCCGCCCCTTTTAAGTCACTTAAACCAACAGCGAGAAAGGTTTAGAGATAATTTCCAGATCTGCTTTGTCTTTATCGTCCCTCTGTTCGCCCTCAAATATTTGATCCACCGGGCCCCCGATTTTTACGACTGGCGATCGGGTTTGTTTCAGTTTATCCCCGATCGGGAAATGCTGGCCAGAGAATGCTCTCGCATTATCCAGGAAGAATCATATCAAAAATACAGCGAACTAACCATGGAAGAAAGAAGAAAAAAAATAATGGAAATTCAAGAGCTCCTGGAACATCAATCTATTACCTCAAGGGAGAGAGCAGATTTACAATATGGATTGGGCAAATTACTGAGTGTGGAAAAAGAATATGAAGCAGCACTGGCGTCCTATGAAAAAGCCGTAGAAATTATACCGGAATCAGCTAGATATTGGAAAGGATGTGGCATTATCATGAGGAAGCTAGAAAGATCTCAAGAGGCAATAGATTGCTATAATAGAGCGATAGAAATAAATCCAGATTACCACAATGCCTGGAACGGACGGGGTATTGTTTTCACTCAGTTGGGACGCTATGAAGAGGCGATCGCATCCTATGATTGTGCCCTAGAAATTAAACCAGATTATCACAAAGCCTGGTTCGGACGGGGCAATGCGTTAAATTGGTTGGGACGCTATGAAGAGGCGATCGGGTCCTATGACCGGGCGCTAGAAAGCAAAGCCGATGATTACTATTCCTGGAACGGACGGGGCAATGCGTTAAATCGGTTGGGACGCTATGAAGAGGCGATCGGGTGCTACAAGAAAGCCATAGAAATCAAAGCCGATGATTACTATTCCTGGAACGGACGGGGCAATGTCCTGGGAAATTTAGGACGCTATGAAGAGGCGATCGCGTCTTATGACAAGGCCCTAGAAATCGCCGATGATTACTATTCCTGGAACCGAAAAGGAAATTTGCTGATCACTTTGGGAAGGTATGGAGAGGCGATCGCATGTTTAGACAAAGCTATCGAAATTAAACCGGATGACTACTATGCATATTACAACAAAGCCTGCTGTTATGCCTTGCAGGGGGATGCCGAACCGGCGATAAAGAACTTGCAACAGGCTGTTAATCTGGGTAGTAAGGAATACCTAGAGAAAGCCAAAACAGATTCAAATTTTGACAAAATTCGGTCAAATCAGCAGTTTCAGGCCCTGCTGCAAGGACAAACGGATTGAGAGGGCTGTAAAATGTCAATGGTGGTAGCAATAATTACCTCTCTTCGCTGTTAGCCCGCCGGGGGTTCAAACCCCCGGCTAATAGCTAAAGGAAGGTTTTGACCGACTAATGCCATAATGCTTATTGAGAGGGCTGTAAGATGTCAATGGTGGTATATAAATTTCCTAGAAGTATTGGGGTGCATCTCATATTTGCAGCAATGTACTGTAGGGGCGAAGCATTACGGAGACAATCTCTGACATAAATTGAAAAATTACCTGTCGTAATGCTAGCTGCTGCGCAGCCGCTGCGCTAGCGCCCGTGCAAAGCGTGAGATGCACCCGTAAAATTTACCTGTAGATCCAGAAGCAGAAGATAATGCCTTAGTTCGCTACTCTAAGCAATTGGGAAATTATTTCTTCAAAAGCAAAATGGGAAAATTGATGGTAATATTGAAGCGATCGCATTTACAACCAGGCAATTCGGCGCGATTTAACCAGATAATGAACAAGAAACAATCAAGAATGAACAATCAAGAATGAACAATCAAGAAATTAAACTAAAATGGCAAACGATCGCGGCATTTGCAGTGCCAGCAGTACCAATTTCCGCCCTCGGTCTGCCCTTAGTAGTGTACCTACCACCGTTCTATGCCGAGGAGATGGGACTGGGTTTGGCTATGGTAGGGACAATTTTCATGATTACCAAGTTCTGGGACGTTTTCACTGACCCGGTTCTGGGTATTCTCAGCGATAAGATTAAAACGCGCTTGGGACGCCGTCGCCATTGGATAATTCTGTCAGTCCCCATCCTCATGCTTTCGGTCTATAGGGTATTTATGCCCCAAAGTTCGGTCACGGGTACCTATCTGTTGGTGTGGATGGTGCTACTTTATGTAGGTTTCACCCTGTTGAGCATTTCTCACATGTCCTGGGGGGCAGAACTTTCCCCCGACTATGACGATCGATCGCGAGTGCAGGGTTGGCGGGAGTTCGCCATGCTGTTCGGGATGTTAGCTGTTTTGGCTTTGCCAGCGGTGATCGAGCATTTATTGGGGGCAAAAATACAAATGAAAATCGCCTCTATGGGTTGGTTCGTGATTATTCTGCTACCCATTACTGTAGCGATCGCGGTTTGGATGGTGCCAGAACGTCAGGTACCGGATCTGCCCAGGATTAGTTGGCAGCAAGCAACCCAGATCCTATTAAAGAACAAGCCTCTACAACGGTTACTGTTAGCAGATCTGCTGATCGGCCTCGCCCCTGGTATTATTGGATCTCTCTACATCTTCTTCGTCAGCTACGTAATGGAACTTCCCGAAGTAGCGAGTCTGATGCTATTAGTATATTTTGTCGCTGGTTTCCTGAGTATTCCCGGCTGGATCTGGATTAGCTGCCGACTGGAGAAGCACCACACCTTCACCATTGCCATGATTTATGGGACTATAACCCTGCCCATACTACTATTAATCGAACCTGGTTCCATAATGTTCTCTATGCTTGTTTTAGGGCTTTACGGTTTAGCTTCCGGGGCCGGGTCATTCCTGCTACGATCGATGATGGCGGACGTTACGGATATCGATAACCTCGAATCAGGAACGCAACGTACAGGTCTATACTTTTCCTTGTTGACCCTGACCAATAAGATCGGTTATGCTGCCGCAGTAGGCATCACCTATCCCATGTTAGACTGGATCGGCTTTGTCCCCAATCAGACTAACACGCCCGAGGCCATTGAAGGGCTCAAATATATGTTCGTCTTCCTGCCGATCCCACTGACGCTGTTAGCAGCGCTGCTGATGTGGAACTTTCCCCTTGATAGCAAGCGACAGCAGGAATTGCGTCGCTTGATTGATGAACGAGACTCTGCCAAAGCTGCTGTCAAATAGTTAGTGATGGTTCGTGGTTCCTAGCCGATCGTACCATGAACCATCCATGTCAGTTGTCTGTTGTCAATGAAATAATTTTGAATTACTCTGTTGTCGCCAAGACTGGCTTCCCCGTAGATGCCACCTGTTCGATGATATCAGCAGCTCGGCGAACCCCGCCCGATCGCCCGATCGCCTCTTGTAGCCTCAAGGCATTCTGTTTGTACGATTCTTCGTTGAGCACCTTCATAATAGCCTCTCGCAGCCTGTTCGCGTTCAATTTCCCCAAGGGGACAACCTCCCCGGTCCCCGTCCAAGCTATACGCGCTGCTACTCCTGGCTGGTCGTTGGTAACCGGAATGGCCACCATCGGCACTCCATTACTCAAACATTCCAAAGCGGTATTCAGCCCCGCGTGGGTGATAGTCAGGGTAGTTTTTGGCAGCAGTTCCAGTTGGGGCGCATAGCCGACCACCAAGGGCGAACCGGGCAATTCTCTTAGTGATTCCGGTTTAGCGGCACCTCCCAGAGAGATTACCAATTGAGCACTACTATCCTGACAAGCTTCTGCGATTTTCTCAAATACCCACATCAGGCGATTTTGCACGCTTCCCATCGAGGCATAAATCAAAGGTTTACCAGTCAATTTTTCATAGGGGAAATCTACTGGTTCCCGACTGGCTGGGTTATGGTACGGTCCTGTGAAATGGAAATATTGAGGTAAATTGCTGCGGGGGAATTCAAATTCAGCAGGCTGTTGAGATATCTGAGCCAGTTGAGAGTAAGCATCATTGGGACTAGAATGTCGGGGTAAGTTCCACTCCCGACGTACCGATGCGATCGCCTCTAGAACTGGTTTTGCTAGAAGCTTGAATAACTCATTACCCATACAGTTGCGCAAACGCGCCCACCCAGCCGGGCTATACTGCCAAAGGGTGTAACAAGGAGGAACCGTGGGATCTAGATTCAGCACCGCTGCACTGCACACAGTAACGAAGGGAATGTCCTTGTATTCGGCCACAGTCCCTCCATCTCTTGAAACTTGGTCTACTAGGAGTGCTTCTACACCTGCTTGTTCGATCGCTTCTGGGGCTTCCCGGAGGCACATCATAGTCTCCCGCTGTACTAAACCGATGGTATAGACTAATGCAGACAGTCCCCTCAGTTTCCCCAGTTGGGCGGCGGATTGAGCCACTGCACCTCTGGGATACTCTTCGGTTCCAATTGCCCAGAATTCCAATCCTGCGGCCACTGTCTTTGGTTCCATATCTAGTACCCCAAATACGGTGACCCTATGACCCCGCTGTTGCAGTTCGTATCCTAATGGGGTCATGGTGTTCATGTGACCAGTTGAGCCAGGACATATAATACCAAAATGAGTCATGTGCTTATCTGTGTCAATTCAACTAGGGTGTCGGATTGGGATACTGTTTGTGAACGGCATCCAGTTCTGCTAGCATATCTGGATCTAGCTTAACATCTATACTGCTGATATTTTCCTGAAGCTGTGCCATTGTCGTGGCACCGATGATGGTGCTGGTCACGAACCAACGCGATCGCACGAAGGCCAATGCCAACTGAGCCGGACTTATCCCATGTTCCTGGGCAATCTTCACATAAGATTTCACCGCCTCAGTCAAATTCTGTTTCTCGTAACGCTGACCAAATCCTTTAAATAAAGCCAACCGGGAATTTTCCGGTATTCCATTGAGATATTTACCAGTCAACAGGCCAAATGCTAAGGGACTATATACCAGCAAACCCACATTATTGAACCGACAAGCTTCTGCTAAGTGAGTCTGAAACACGCGGTTAGTCAAGCTGAACGCATTTTGAATTGATACTACCTTGGGTAATCCCAGCTTTTCAGCCAAATGACAAAATTCACATACTCCCCAAGGGGTTTCGTTACTCAGTCCTAGATAACGGATTTTACCAGCTTTGATCTGGTCGGCAAATACTTCCAACTGTTCGGCAATGGGGACTGTATCCCTTTCCTGGGATGGGTCGTAGTCCGGGGCCCCAAATAGAGGCACGTAGCGATCGGGCCAGTGAATTTGGTAAAGGTCGATGTAGTCTGTGCGCAGGCGCTTGAGACTATCGGACAATGCTTGTTCTACATTCGCGCGATCGACCCGGCGTTTATCCCCGCGAATCCACGTAAACGCTCGACCGGCCCCTGCCACCTTCGTGGCAATAATCAGTTTGTCTCGCTGCTGCTTGACCAACCACTCACCGATATATTCCTCAGTTTTCCCCTGAGTTTCCGGTCTTCCAGGCACCGGATACATTTCTGCCGCATCGATGAAGTTGATTCCTTGGGCCACGGCATAGTCCAGTTGATCTCTGGCCTCCTCGATGCTATTCTGCTGACCATAGGTCATGGTGCCCAGACATATTTCCGATACTGATAGGTCGCTATCGCCCAGTTTTTTGTATTCCATCACTCTGTTTAACGTCAACTCTTCTCTAGTTTATCTGCTTTCCTATTTTACCTCAACTATCAGAGATCGCATTGTTTTATCCTAGCAGGTATAATTCTCATGAGGCACTCAAGGACTCTATGAGGGTCTCATTTTCCCAAAGCGCTACTCCGAAGATGTCTATGCCATTACTGCTTGACGCATTTTGATTTCCGTTCCAGTATACTGGGGAACCCAACCTTCTGTGCCAGTGAAGTAGCGTAGTGCCTTGATCCGTCGCTGGGGGGTAAGATAAAACCAATGTTCCGTCCCCGCTGGGACGTTAATGTATTCTTCTGGCTGCACTGTTAACTCCATCTGGCTGCCATCCGGTAGCACGAAACCAAACACTCCTTCCCCATCTATTATATAGCGCACTTCATCATCTGCATGGGTGTGCATGCGATCGAACTTAGAAAGGATCCCATCCAGATTAGGAACATCAGGGTGCAGTACAATTAAATCCCGGGACTTATAACCGTCCTTTTGCTGGAGTTGCTGAAAGTAACCATCCAACCCAGTCAGCACTTCGGTTTTTTCCTCTTTACTGAGACTTGCTTGTGCCAATAAACTCTGCAAGCGGGGGCTATCTCCCACGGGCCACCGGTGCAACTGAATCTTCAGGGGGGCGAGATGACTGGCAATTTCGGACTCTTCGCTATAGGTGGTCTCGTTTTCTAGGCGCAGAACTGCCATTGCTTGACTCCATTAAATATCATGTTAATATTACAGTATATTCTGGTTCCTGTCACTGGATGTGCTTGTACTCGGTGGCTGTTGGTTGGTTCATATTATGCTCTTGTTGGTTTCATCTGTGATATTACGATATCAGATCCAGTGAAATGTCAACTGTCTGTTTCTGTTGACAAGTCCGTTCTTAACTCCTATCTGTCAAGTGAATCATGAAAATTAAGGAGAAAGCATGACTTACAGAATATAAACAACAATCACTGTTTATATTTCTACAGCTTGCGAGCAGCTTCGGCTACTTCTGCTTGAAACTCCTCCAATGTCATGCTATCGTCAAAGGGTGAAATGTCATACTCGCTCATTAAGTCTAACACCTGTAAGCGGGAAAGCGAGAGCAGTCTTGCTGCCAGTCCAGAAGTTCGGGTAGAGACTAAACTGCGACAAAGAGACTGCACCGCGAGATTATCAATGCTTCCTTACCTTTGCGATATGCCTCTAACCAATGGGCTTCTGGTATGCCACTCACCGGAATGCAAAATTCAACTTGCATCGGTGATTCTCTAATTTCCATAGTTTTTTCCCTCCTATCTGATATAGTATATTATATCCTGTGAAATGTCAACTATATATGTCCCTTGACAAGTACGATATAATATTCTATCCTATATGTTAAGGGACTCAGCCCATACAAGGAGAAAGCATGACTTACAGAATGGATCGCCGCGCCTACGCCCAAACCTATGGCCCCACGGTGGGCGATCGCCTGCGTCTGGCGGACACGGAACTGTTCATTGAAGTGGAACGGGATTATACTACCTATGGTGATGAAGTGAAGTTTGGCGGCGGCAAGGTCATCCGCGATGGTATGGGACAATCTCCTATTGCTAATGCTGATGGTGCGGTTGACATGGTCATCACTAATGCTTTAATCTTAGATTGGTGGGGCATCGTTAAAGCAGATGTGGGCATCAAAAATGGTAAGATTGTGAAGATTGGGAAAGCAGGCAATCCCTATATTCAAGACAGGGTCGATATTATCATTGGTCCGGGTACGGAAGCAGTGGCGGGAGAAGGGATGATTCTGACCGCAGGAGGTATAGATGCCCACATTCATTTTATCTGCCCCCAACAAATTGAAACCGCGATCGCCTCTGGGATCACGACGATGTTGGGGGGTGGAACTGGCCCCGCGACGGGCACCAATGCTACTACTTGTACTCCTGGACCTTGGCACATTCACCGCATGTTGCAAGCAGCAGATGCTTTTCCCGTTAATCTCGGTTTCTTAGGTAAGGGTAACAGCAGTCAACCCCAAGGTTTGGTAGAACAGGTGATGGCCGGGGCCATGGGATTGAAGTTACATGAAGATTGGGGTACTACTCCCCAGGCGATCGATACTTGCCTCTCTGTTGCTGATGCCTATGACTTGCAAGTTGCCATACATACTGATACTCTTAATGAGGCGGGATTTGTCGAAACTACTATCGATGCTTTCAAAAATCGCACTATCCATACCTATCACACGGAAGGCGCTGGGGGCGGACATGCCCCCGATATTATTAAGGTTTGCGGTCAAGCAAATGTGTTACCATCTTCGACAAATCCTACCCGTCCTTATACTCTCAATACCCTGGAAGAACACCTGGATATGCTGATGGTTTGCCATCATTTAGACCCGAGTATCCCCGAAGATGTCGCCTTCGCTGAGTCCCGCATTCGCCGGGAAACGATCGCTGCTGAAGATATCTTACATGACTTGGGGGCTTTTAGCATGATTGCTTCTGACTCCCAAGCTATGGGACGAGTCGGAGAAGTGATTCTCAGAACTTGGCAAACGGCCCATAAAATGAAGGTCCAGCGTTCTCATCTCCCCCAAGACCCCGATCGCCATGACAATTTCCGCGCTAAGCGCTATATTGCTAAGTATACCATTAACCCCGCGATCGCCCACGGCATTGCCCATTATGTCGGTTCCGTAGAGGTTGGCAAATTGGCAGATTTGTGCTTGTGGAAACCCGCATTCTTTGGCGTCAAACCGGAAATGGTTATCAAGGGTGGCGTGATCGCCTATTCCCAAATGGGTGACAGCAATGCTAGCATTCCTACACCCCAACCAGTACATATGCGCCCGATGTTTGCCAGCTTTGGGGGGGCAATTTCTGCAACATCCGTGACATTTGTCTCCCAAGCAGCGATCGCACAAGAAATTCCAGCCCAACTGGGGTTGCAAAAAAACGCTGTTGCCGTCCGCAATACCCGGAAATTAACTAAAAAAGACATGAAACTGAACGAGGCTTTGCCGAACATAGAAGTAAACCCAGAAACCTACGAAGTTAGGGCAGATGGCGAATTACTCACCTGCGAACCCGCAACTGTTCTGCCAATGGCACAACGTTATTTTCTCTTTTGACTGGGAGGGAAAGACTAAAGTCTTTACTACGAACCCGGAAAGACTAAAGTCTTTACTACGAACCCGGAAAGACTAAAGTCTTTACTACGAACCCGGAAAGACTAAAGTCTTTACTACGAACCCGTAAAGACTAAAGT
>JBFRWI010000185.1:0-22410 GCA_051439505.1 Hormoscilla sp.
GCTGTGTTCACCGTTACCTTGTCGGAAGCCTCGGATACAGAGGTGACCGTGGAGTATGCTACCACTGGAGAAACAGCCAGTGCCAGTGGTGGTGATTACGTGCGTACCGACGGCACTCTCACTTTTGCTCCCGGAGAAACCTCTGGGACAATAACTGTAGAGGTGCTGGGTGACAACGTCTCGGAAGATGATGAAACATTCTTTGTCAACCTGGACAACGTCAGCGACAACGCCATTATTGCAGATGGTCAAGGGGAAGCAACGATCGCCGATGATGACGGTCCTCCTATGCCGCCCCAGATAGTGGATGTGATTCAGGGAACCAGCTTAGAAGATACCCTAGATGGTACCCCTCAAAACAATGTCCTGATCGGCTTAGCGGGGGATGACATTGTCAATGCCATCGGAGGCGAAGACCTTCTATTTGGTGGTTCCGGCGACGACAACCTGGATGGGGGTATGGGAGATGACCTGATCTATGGTGGTGACGGAAATGACCTGATCTTTGGCGGTTCTGGCAACGATACTCTCATTGGCGAAGCCGGTCAAGACTTTATGCTGGGGGGCAGTGGCAGTGATATCTTCGTATTATCTCAAGATTTTGCCACGCCAATTCTCGCCCAAGCAGATGCGATCGTGGACTTCAATGTCGAAGAAGATGCGATCGGCCTGGATGTAGGCTTGACCAGGGATGACATAATTCTGGAAGGCTTAGGCACCAACACTGCGATCACACTGGCCGAGGACAATAGCATTCTCGCGATCGTCAACCGGGTGACGCCAGATCAACTAACTGATGATAATTTTCAGTCTGTGAACATCGGATTGTTCTAAAATTAGAAATTGGGGTTTAGTAACCCCCCTGATGATCTCGTAACCCGGTTTTTCTGGTAAAACAGAGAAATCGGGTTTTTTGCCAAGAACGTTCCCCAGAGCTAGGAAATGAGGCTAATTGCGAATATATTTTGATTATTGAGAATAAAACTGGATAGGCGATATGCGGGTCCCTTCTGGGGCCTTATGGGGCGCTACTAATATCGAGTCTGGGTAATTAACAACCCGCGAAACCCCAACTTTTACCATCTAGACTGTCCCGCGTTACCCAGCACCCGGTTGGGTTTCGTGCCCTTACTCAACTGAGAGATGATAAAATTTTTACGGGAATTTCATTGCCACATGATATAATCACTGAAAATAAGTTCTGCAAAATTACTGGCTATAAGTAGGTGGACAAAAATATTTACACATTCAATCAACGGAACTAAAACTAAATGGTGGGCGGTGCCCACCCTACGCCAATACCGCTGACCACTGACAAAGGAGAAAGGGCTCATGTCAAAAATCCTGATAGTAGAAGATGATACGGTGACAAGGTTATTTCTCAAAAGAGAGATGAAACTGGCTGGCTATGAAGTTGAGGTGGCGAAAAATGGATCCCAAGGACTGCAAATAGCCTACGATATTCATCCAGCTTTGATCCTGTGCGACTGGATCATGCCAGAGATGGATGGGCTGGAGGTATGTCGTCAGGTAAAGGTTTCGGCAGAACTGGCGAACTGTTTTTTTATTTTACTGACTTCTAATAATACTGTAGCCGATCGCGTGTCAGGTCTGGATGCGGGAGCGGATGATTTTATTTCTAAGCCGATCGAGCAAAATGAACTGCTAGCGCGGGTCAGGGCTGGTTTGCGACTGCACCACTCTCAGCAGCAGTTGAGCGAAACCAATCAGCAACTTAATCATACCTTAAAAGAATTGCAAGCTACTCAGGCCCAGCTAGTGCAAAGCGAAAAAATGTCTAGTCTGGGTCAGATGATAGCAGGTATTGCTCATGAAATTAATAATCCGATCGCTTTTATCAGCGGCAATCTGAGTTATATTAGCGGCTATGTTAAGGAATTGCTAGAGTTAATAGGTCTCTATCAAAAATACTACCATAACCCCGAAGTAGAAATTGAAGAATTTGCAGCAGAGCTAGATTTTAATTTTATTAAAAATGACATCCCTGAAAGCCTGAAGTCGATGCAAACTGGGGCAGATAGAATTCGCGATATTGTTCTCAGTCTGAGGAATTTCGCCCGTCTGGATGAGTCGGAAATGAAATGGGTGAATATTCATGAAGGGATTGACAATACCTTGTTAATCTTACAGTACCGACTGGCAGATAGCGATCGCGCCGATCGCAGTCCGCAAATTCAAGTGATTAAGGAATATGGAGATTTGCCACAGGTAGAGTGCTATGCCAGTCAGCTAAATCAGGTGTTCTTTAATATCCTAAATAATGCGATCGATGCTTTGGCCAAAACGAAACAGCATCACGTTGGCCAACCTCCAAAGATTACTATTGTCACGCGGATGTTGGGCGATCGAGATTTGGAAATTAAGATTGCTGACAATGGTCCTGGCATGACTGAAGCGGTGAAAGCACGCATATTTGACCCCTTCTTTACTACTAAACCAGTGGGTCAAGGTAAAGGTTTAGGTTTATCTACATCCTATCAGATTATCGTGGAAATTCACGGGGGTAAACTCCACTGCAACTCTCAGCTAGGTGTAGGCACGGAATTGCTAGTCACTATTCCTATTGTTCAGTCGAAAAAGTAAATGTTGTCGATCGTTGCTAGTTGCTAGTTGCTGGTTGCTAGTTGCTAGTTGCTATTAATTATCGATTAGCAGCGAGATATTGACTTGGATGCGAGAATATGCTAGAGGCGATCGGCCCCTTGCTCTCCAGATGAAAAAAGCTTACATAAATTAACAATTAGTCATAAATGTTAGTAAATAAATATAAGTTTCTTTATGTCCGAGGACTTGATTTTTGTTCGGATAATTGCTAAGAATAGGAACAGGGTTGAAATTGTTTAATCAGGAGAGTAAAACAACAAAAAGGTTGTTTAATCACCACTACTCTGTGGGGAGAATGCCGATCCGGAAATGGACTCAGGAGAACTGGGTAAACGATGAGAAATTCGAGAAAATAGCTATGCAATCAACAGCAGTCAAAACGCCAGCAAAACAGAAGAAAGAAGCGGCAGCGCCAAGTAAGGATAAGCGCTTGAAGGTGCTCGATGTGACGATGAAGCGCAATCAGTATCGTCAAGATGCTTTGATAGAGGTGCTGCATAAGGCACAGGAAGCTTTTGGCTACCTGGAAGAAGAGGTCTTACAGTATATAGCGCGGGGGATGAAGTTGCCCATGTCCCGGGTTTATGGAGTGGCGACATTCTATCATCTGTTTAAGATGAAACCGGGTGGCGCTCATACCTGCGTAGTCTGCATGGGAACCGCTTGCTATGTGAAGGGCGGTGGCGAAATTATGACGGAATTAGAGCAGAAATTTGGCATTAAGTCAGGGGATACGACGCCGGATGGTCAGGTATCGGTAATCGCGGCCCGCTGTATCGGTGCCTGTGGCATTGCACCAGCAGTGGTGTTCGATGGGAAAGTGGCTCCCAAGCAAACCCCAGCACAGGTGGCGCAACAAATACAAGGATGGATGTCTCCTGAGTAGGAATTCGGGATCGATCGCAAGAGGAATAGGAAATATGGAACTGACAGAACTGCGTGAAATTGCCCAGAAGGAACGGGCATCATATAAAAGTACTCGCGTTTATTGCTGCACCTCCACGGGTTGCCAAGCAGCGAACTCCCTGGAAATTAAGAAAAATCTGGAAACGGCAGTCAAAGATACTGGGTTGGAAGATCGGGTACAAATTGTCGGGGTAGGTTGTATGGGGTGTTGCGGTCGCGGTCCCCTGGTAGAGCTTGACCCAGAAGAGATTCTCTATGAAGAGGTGACGCCGGAGCAAGCGGCGAGTATTATTGACGAGATCGCGGACAAGGGTGAAGCGTCCCCCACGAAAGGGGATCTCCAGCACCCATTTTTCAGCCGTCAAGTCCGCATTGTCCGAGAGAATAGCGGCAAAATCGATCCCGAAAAGATCGAAGAATATATTGCTGCTGGTGGCTATGAGTCCCTATACAAGGTGCTGCACGAGATGAGTCCCGAAGAGGTGGTGCAGGAAATCACCAAAAGCGGACTGCGGGGACGGGGCGGTGGCGGTTATCCTACCGGTTTGAAATGGGCAACGGTGGCGAAGATGCCTGGGGACCAGAAATACGTGATCTGCAATGCTGATGAGGGCGACCCCGGTGCCTTTATGGACCGCAGCGTCCTGGAAAGCGACCCCCATCTGGTGCTGGAAGGTATGGCGATCGCGGCCTATGCTGTGGGCGCAGACCACGGTTACATCTACGTCCGGGCCGAATATCCCCTGGCGATCGAGCGCCTGCAAAAAGCCATCAAGCAGGGTAAAAAATACGGAATCCTGGGCAGTCAAATATTTGACACGTCTTTCGATTTCAAGATTGATATCCGCATTGGAGCCGGAGCCTTTGTCTGCGGGGAAGAAACAGCTCTGATTTTATCGGTCGAGGGCAAGCGGGGCACTCCTCGCCCCCGCCCTCCTTACCCAGCGCAGTCGGGACTGTGGGAATGTCCGACTTTAATCAATAACGTGGAAACCTATGCCAATATTGCCGCCATTATTCGCAAGGGGGGAGACTGGTACGCTAGCATTGGCACGGAAAAGAGCAAAGGTACGAAGATATTCGCCCTGACTGGTAAAATTCGCAACAATGGCTTGATTGAAGTGCCCATGGGCATCACCCTGCGGGAGATCGTAGAAGACATGGGGGGTGGCGTACCTGATGGCACGGTCAAGGCCGTGCAAACGGGCGGTCCTTCGGGAGGTTGCATTCCTGCCGAGATGCTGGATACCCCAGTAGACTATGATTCCTTGACCAAACTGGGCTCGATGATGGGTTCCGGTGGCATGGTGGTGATGGACCAAAACACCAACATGGTGGATGTGGCCCAATTCTATATGGACTTTTGTCAGGATGAATCCTGCGGCAAATGTATCCCCTGTCGGGCGGGTACCGTACAGATGTATGAAATGCTGACCAAGATCCTCAAGGGACAAGCAACAATGGCCGACCTGGACAAGTTAGAAGCCCTGTGCAACATGGTCCGGGAAACTAGCTTGTGCGGACTGGGGATCAGCGCACCCAATCCCGTGTTGAGTACAATGCGCTATTTCCGAAAGGAATATTTGGAACGCATTCAAGAAAGTCTCAACGGCAAGGTATTGGTCAAGTCATAATGACTGTTGCAGAGATTTGAGGAGGACAAAGGTTTTATGTCAGTCAATACATTAACGATCGACGATAAACAGATCAGCGCCCGGGAGGGGGAGACAATTTTAGAAGCCGCCCGGGATGCTGGCATCCACATTCCCGTATTGTGTCATTTGCAAGGGGTGATGGATGTGGGTGCTTGCCGCATCTGCTTGGTGGAAGTAGAAGGCATTTCTAAACTGTTACCGGCCTGTACTACCCAAGTAACTGAGGGGATGAAGATCCACACCTTAACTCCTAAGTTGCAAGAGTATCGGCGCATGATTATGGAACTGCTGTTTGCTGAGGGTAATCATGTTTGTGCTGTGTGCGTGGCCAATGGGAATTGCGAACTTCAAGACCTGGCGATCGAGGTAGGGATGGACCACACTCGCTTTGAATATCGCTTTCCCGATCGGGGAGTGGATGTTTCCCACTCGCGGTTTGGCATCGACCACAACCGCTGCATCTTATGTACCCGCTGCGTGCGCGTTTGCGATGAAATTGAAGGTGCTCATGTTTGGGATGTGGCCAGTCGCGGCGGCAAGTCCTATCTGATCACGGGTATGGAACAGCCTTGGGGTGAAGTAGAAGCCTGTACGAGTTGTGGTAAATGTGTAGATGCTTGCCCCACGGGTTCGATTTTCCGCAAAGGTGCTACGGTCGCAGAAATGGAACGCGATCGGGCCAAACTGGAGTTTCTGGTGACTGCACGCACTGAGCAAAAATGGACAAGATAGGTTCATTGAGAATGGTTCATTGAGAATGGAAAATTGAATGGTAGCCTGTTGGGTTTCCGCACGAAACCCAACCGACAATAACCGTATGAGAGGATAAGTAATGGACAAGATCAAGTTTGCGACAGTTTGGCTAGCAGGCTGTAGTGGCTGTCACATGTCATTTTTGGACATGGATGAGTGGCTAATTGACCTGGCAGAAAAGGTAGATGTGGTCTACTCACCTGTGGGTTGTGACCTGAAAGAATATCCCGACAACGTGGATGTCTGTTTGGTGGAAGGCGGTGTTGCTAACGAGGAAAACTTGGAACTGCTCAAAAAAGTCAGAGAACGCACCAAGTTACTCATTTCCTTTGGTGATTGTGCGGTAACTGCTAACGTACCCGCCATGCGCAATATGTTGGGCGGTACCGAACCGGTTCTCAAGCGCTGCTATCTGGAACTTTCAGATATAAGTCCCCAAGTTCCTAAAGACCCGGGCATTGTCCCTGAATTGCTAGAACAGGTGTTACCAGTCCATCAAGTAGTGGATGTGGATATCTTTATGCCCGGTTGCCCCCCATCAGCCGATCGCATTCAAGCTACACTGGCACCACTTTTACAGGGAGAAAAACCCGTGATGGCCGGTCGGGAAATGATCAAATTTGGCTAATCACTTCGTTGTTAGCCCGCCGGGGGTTCAAACCCCCGGCTAATAGCTTAAGTCGGTTAAAACCGACTAATAGTTAGCATAATAGTAGGGTGGGCACCGCCCACCTCGGACAGGGTAGGACAGACGAGACGCCCATCCTACGATCTAATTGGCAATAGGAGTAAATTTATGTCTAAGACAGTTGTCATCGATCCGGTAACTAGAATTGAAGGTCACGCGAAAATCTCAGTTTATTTAGATGACGCGGGGGAAGTAGATGACGTCCGCTTCCACGTGGTCGAATTTCGCGGCTTTGAAAAGTTCTGTGAAGGCCGACCCTTCCCAGAAATGGCTGGCATTACTGCCCGGATCTGCGGTATTTGTCCTGTCAGCCACCTCTTAGCTTCGGCGAAGACAGGAGATAAAATTCTCGCTGTCAAAGTGCCGCCAGCAGGTGAAAAATTGCGCCGCTTGATGAATTTGGGCCAAATTACTCAATCTCACGCCCTCTCTTTCTTTCACCTCAGCAGTCCCGATTTTCTGTTAGGTTGGGATAGCGACCCTGCTAAACGTAATGTGTTTGGTTTAATTGCTGCCGATCCCGATCTGGCCCGGGCGGGAATTCGCTTGCGCCAGTTCGGTCAAACTGTGATAGAATTGTTAGGGGCACGCAAAATTCATGCGGCCTGGGCAGTCCCCGGTGGCGTCCGATCGCCCCTTTCGGAAGAAGGACGGACCTGGATCCGCGATCGCCTGCCGGAGTCCCGGGCCACGACCGAAAATGCCCTGAATTTGTTCAAGAGTCTGTTAGATAAATTTGCCACGGAAGTGGATGTATTCGGCAAGTTTCCCTCCTTGTTCATGGGTTTAGTGGGCAAGAATGGCGCCTGGGAACATTACGACGGTCACATCCGGTTTATGGATAGCGAGGGAAAAATTGTCGCGGATCATCTCAGCGAAGACGACTATCAAGAATATCTGGGCGAGGCAGTGGAAAACTGGTCTTATCTCAAGTTCCCCTATTATAAACCCTTGGGCTATCCTGATGGCATCTATCGCGTCGGACCCCTGGCCCGGGTGAATATTTGCAGCCAGTTTGGCACCCCGGCGGCGGACAAGGAGTTGCAAGAATTCCGCGATCGGGCAGGAGGTGTGGCCACGAGTTCCTTCTTCTATCACTATGCCCGCTTGGTCGAAATTATGGGGGCGATCGAACGGATCGAACGGCTAATGGACGATCCAGATATTGTTTCTCAACGCACCCGGGCGGAAGCAGGTATTAACAGCAATGAAGGTATCGGCGTCAGTGAAGCCCCCCGAGGCACCTTGTTCCATCACTATCAAGTGGATGATAATGGTTTGATTGAAAAGGTGAACATGATTATTGCCACGGGGCAAAATAACTTGGCAATGAATAAAACTGTCGCCCAAATTGCCAAGCATTACATTCACGGTAATGAAATTCCCGAAGGCATGTTGAACCGGGTAGAAGCAGGCATTCGCGCTTTCGACCCTTGCTTGAGTTGTTCCACCCACGCGATCGGTCAAATGCCCCTGCATGTCCAGTTGGTCGGCCAGGATGGCACCGTTCTCAATGAAGTTTATCGGAATTAGTTTGTAGAGTTGTAACTCGTTGCTAGCGATCGTCTGGTGGGAAGGAAATCCCTTTTTACAGGCGATCGCTGCGTTTTCCGGACCGATGACAGAAAATCTCAAATATGATATGATGTCAAGAACAACATTTCGCGAATCATATCGACGATGACAATATCAGGTCAAGCAACCGCCGCCGGAACTCAGAAATACAAAGGTCGCCACCGCTGCGCCGCTAACCATTTCCGCGAAGAACAGGGTTTAGTTTTTAGTTCCATTGGCATCGGCACCTATCTGGGAGAACCGGACGATCGAACAGATGCCGCTGTTAGTAATGCTATAGTATCGGCAGTCCAGCAGGGGATCAATGTCATTGATACTGCCATTAATTATCGCTACATGCATGGGGAACGGAGTGTCAAATTAGCTTTATCCCGTCTGATATCGGAATTGGATATATCCCGAGAAGAACTGATTATCTGCTCTAAAGGTGGTTTCATTCCCCATCCCGATCGGATCGGGTGGTTCGATCGGGAATACATCAATAATAGCAAGTTTACCATTTCCGAGAGTGACATAGTAGCGGGATGTCACTGCCTGCATCCAGAATATCTGCAAGACCAACTCGATCGCAGCTTAGAAAATCTGGGCCTTGATACCATAGATATATATTACATCCACAATCCCGAAACCCAGCTATCAGAAGTATCCCCAGAAAAATTTTACGATCGCCTCTATCAAGCATTTACAGTGATGGAAGCAGCAGTCAAGAGTGGTAAAATCAAAGCCTACGGTTTAGCAAGCTGGAATGCTTTCCGCCTAGGACCGACAAAAATTAACCACATCGACCTCGCCCATGCTAAAACATTAGCAGGGCAAGCAGCAGGTGGCTCGGAAGATAACTTTAAATTCGTTCAGTTGCCCTTAAACCCCACTATGCCTGAAGCTTTGGTCAAAGCAACTCAATCTATTGACAATGTCTTAGTCCCCGCCATAGAAGCGGCCCGACGCTTGGATATTGCCCCGATCGCTAGCGCCGCGATCGGGCAAGCAAGAAACTTAGGCAAAATACCCCCAGCAATGGTTTCTGCCTTGAATGAGAGCAATTTCAGCGAGGCCATGAAAGCACTGCAATTTACTCGCAGTTCCCCGGGTTTACTAACCGCATTGGTAGGCATGAAATCGACTAATCATGTTGCCGAAAATCTCTCCCTCACCGCGATCGAACCTCTGTCAGAAGAAAGCTGGCGTGCATTCCTCTCGAAAGCAGGTTAAGATGGACCCCGATGGACCCCAATACTTCTCGGTTAATAACTTGTCATTGCGAGGGGGGCTCGATCGCGATCATGCTTGTGCTCCCCACCTATTATCCCCCCCGAAGCAATCTCACAGACGACGCAATTCGTGCTATTCATATTATACGGGGCAGGGGGATTGCTTCGGGGGGTTAATTCAATTGAGCAGGCCGTTATCGCTACGTACCCCCCCCTCGCAATGACAAATGTACCTGCAGTTGTGCAAAACCTACGAAGTATTGTGTCAGCTTCCTCTGATAGAGAAAGAATCAGGAGTTTGAGAGCGCAATTGTAAATTCGTCATTTTCCAGGTAAGATAGGTGGTTAACCAAAATGATGAATTGCAAGCAAGGACATCAGAGTAAATGCTCAGTAGTGGTTTGATATGGGTGCCAGTATTAGGTGCCGTCGTGCTCGGTTTCTGGCCCGGTTCCCTCAGTCCCGGGAGATCGCGTGCCATCGCCCTGTTCGTTGCCATCAGCGCTATGGGATGGACGCTGGTGCTGTTAAGTCAATTTGACCCGACGATCCCGGAGTTACAATTTGCAGAGTCCATACCCTGGATAGAGGCCCTGGGACTGAGCTACAGTCTGGGAATAGATGGTCTGTCACTGCCATTATTGGTGCTCAACGGTCTGCTGACGACGATCGCCCTATTCTGTACGGACTCCGACATTCACCGTCCCCGTTTCTATTACGTTCTCGTGCTGTTGTTAAACGCTAGCGTAGCCGGTGCATTCCTGGCCCAGGATTACCTGCTGTTTTTCCTGTTTTACGAGATAGAACTCATCCCCCTATATTTCTTGATCGCCATCTGGGGGGGCAAGCGCCGAGGCTATGCCGCAACCAAGTTTCTCATCTATACCGCAGTATCGGGAATTGCGTTGCTAGCGTCATTTTTGGGCGTAGTCTGGTTTTCTGGAGGCAACAGCTTTGCCTACAACCCGCAGATGGCGGCAGCTTTACCCCTGGGAACCCAACTGCTGCTGCTAGGGGGCATACTGGTGGCCTTTGGGATTAAAATTCCCCTGGTGCCCTTCCATACCTGGTTGCCCGATGCCCATGTAGAAGCCAGCACGCCAATTTCGGTACTGCTAGCTGGGGTATTGTTGAAGCTGGGAACTTACGGTCTGCTCAGGTTTGGATTGGCACTATTTCCCGATGCCTGGGCTAATTTGGCTCCCTGGTTGGCAACTTGGGCCGTGGTCAGCGTGCTGTACGGGGCCTTGAGCGCGATCGCCCAAACAGACATGAAAAAAATGGTCGCCTTTAGCTCCATTGCCCACATGGGTTATATACTGTTAGCCGGTGCCGCCGCTACTCCCCTCAGCTTGTTGTCAACAGTCCTGCAAATGATCGCCCACGGATTAATATCAGCGCTACTCTTTATCTTGGTGGGCGTAGTCTATAAGAAAACTGGTAGCCGGGATATCACAGCCCTCAAAGGACTCCTCAACCCAGAACGAGGTTTACCGATGATTGGCAGTTTAATGATTTTGGGCGTCATGGCCAGCTCGGGCATCCCCGGTATGGTAGGCTTTATTTCAGAATTTTTAGTGTTTCGGGGCAGTTTTCCCATATTCCCCACTCAAACCTTGCTGTGCATCGTGGGTACGGGGTTAACCGCTGTCTACTTTTTGCTGTTGGTAAACCGGGCCTTCTTCGGACGCTTGTCCCAGATGGTAGAAAACTTGCCCCCAGTGCAGTGGTCCGACCGGATCCCGGCGATCGCCCTAGCAGTAGCGATCGTGATATTAGGAATTCAGCCAAGCTGGGTAGTACGTTTGAGTGAAGTGACAAGCAATTCTCTAGTGACATCATTTGCCAATCTCTAACCCCGTCGAGCGTAAAATCAGGGAAATGACAACAACCATTCAACCATCAAAACATCCCCTGGCAGCCTATATTAACATTCTGGAATCCGGTGGCAACTTACTGGAAGATTCGCCAGATAATGTATTGGAAGTAGTGGGAATTCTGTATAGCTACGGCGTCGTGCTGGACGCCTACTCCAAGAACCTGATCTACATTGCCCAAAATCAATTTTTACGACCGTTTGCCTTCTTCAAATACTTCGACGGAGACATATCTTTCCAGAAGTTACTGCGCCATTGGTGGCACGATCGGATCAACTACGAGTACGCCGAGTACGTGATGCGGGTAATGCTATGGCACGGCGGTGGGGCCCTGGATGAGTACCTGGATAGCCCGGAATTTACACGGGCAGCAGAAAAGGCGATCGCTGCTAAATTCAAGGGAAATTGGTTCATGCTAGCACTGCACAAGCTATTTCGGGAATTTCTGCCAGAACAGGTGCGGCAGATGGTATATTATAGTGCTCTAGGTCAGTTCTGGCGGGTGATGAGCGATATATTTATATCACTGTCCGATCGCTATAACCGAGGAGAAATAAAATCTATCCCGGAAGTAGTAGAGCATATCCTAGCAGGTTTAGTAGCAGATGCGGCCAGACCAATTACCTACAGAGTGACGATCGAAGGTAAAGACTATGATATCATTCCCCCAGCCGCAGGGATGACATTCCTGCCAGATGTAGCAGTCCCCTATGTGGATACGATCTTCTTCCGGGGAACGCCGTTTCTGGGTACAGTTTCTTACAACGCTCAAGCTCAACAAATTTCCCGAAATCAAGCAGAATTTGGCTATGGTGCTTTGTATGCTGACCCCCTGCCGGTCGGAGGTTCTGGCATTCCCCCGACATTGCTGATGCAGGATATGCGCCATTATCTGCCCGCATATCTACAAGAGTTTTATCAGCGTAAGGGTCGGGGAGAAGATGACTTACGAGTGAAGATTTGCGAGACTTTCCAGAAATCAATGTTTTGCGTAACCACAGCGGCGATCAAAGGACTGGCACCTTATCCTCTAGATACAGAAGAACCCCAACAGCAGCAAGCAAACCGCGTTTACCTGGAACAATGGATGGATCGCTTTATCACCTCTCGTTTGCAAACAGTCAACAGTTAGCTACCCCGAACCCTCTACTACATTGAATGTGCTAGTCTTTGGTGTTGGTGCTGCGTTAATACTAAAACGCAAGCGCCAAAACACCCTTCCCTCACGCTAAAGGGGCGATCGCCCGCTCTCAATTGGTACGATCTCAAGTCAGGCAGAACGAACGCACCCTACCTAGCAGATATCCAGCACCGCAGCTGAGTTGGGACACCGGCTTCCGGAGGGCGATCGCGCCCTTCCCAGAGTAGGAGAGAGCCAGGAAAATGTTAAGAAAAGTAAAAAAAAGAAATACCCGATTGACGCTCAGGCAGTTTGGGTATAACGTGGAATGTAGGCTGAATAGAAAAATGTCGGAAGAGTTACTCTCTCCAAAAAAGGGGTGCGATCGGGTCAAAACCAATTAAGATCGCCGCTTCATACGGGCAATCATTGGAGATTGACTCCAGATAGCCAAATCACCAGATATTAGATAATTGGTAAATGTAACCAGATGCGAGATATTCCAATTGTAACAATGATTGCCTGGAGTCTGATAGGGACACCGGCGATCGCCCAATTACGGGAGCCAGTAGAACCGAGACCTCCAAGGTTACCACAACCAGAACTGCTGCCACCACCAGAGGAGTTGCTACAACCGCCAACAGCACCGCCAATAAATAGGCCGACAGCACCTCTGACAGGCACAATAACAGTCGAACGCTTTGAAGTGACTGGTAGTACGGTATTCAAGGCGGAAGAATTAGCAGAGGTAACGGCACCATTCACGAACCGACCCCTATCCTTTGCGGAACTGCTGCAAGTAAGGGATGAAATTACTAAATACTACGTCGATCGGGGATACATCACCTCAGGGGCATTGCTACCGCCCCAAACTATGGATTCCCGAGTAATAGAAATAGCAGTAATAGAAGGAGAAGTACAAGAAATAGATATAAAGGTAAAAGGGCGACTGAACCCCGGTTACGTCCGCAGTCGGGTAGAATTGGGAGCGAAAACCCCTCTCCAGGTAGATAGATTAGTACAAGCGCTGCAATTGCTGCAACTAAACCCGCTGATCGAAAATATATCGGCAGAATTGGCAGCAGGAACCCGTAGCGGCACGAGCTTGTTGGAAATAGAGGTAACGTCAGCGCCAACATTTCGGACAGTCCTCAAATATGATAACGGGCGGGTGCCGAGTGTAGGAACAGATCGACTGACTTTGACATTCCAAGAAACTTCTTTGTTAGGACTGGGAGATGCCCTGACCCTCAGCTATACGAACACAGATGGTAGTAACGCCCTGGATGAAGCTAGCTACAGGATCCCGATAAATGCAAGAAATGGAACTTTGGGATTATTCTTCAAGATCTCGGAGAACGAAGTGATCGAGGAACCATTTGACCAGTTGGATATCGAGTCAGACTCCCGGGAGTATGAAATCAGTTACCGCCAACCGCTGATTGAAACTCCGACCAGAGAATTGGCCCTGGGGTTAATAGCTGCGAGAAGGGAGAGTAACACGCAACTGCTAGGGGAACCGTTCCCTCTATCTCCAGGATCGAATGAAGATGGGGAAACCAGAGTTTCGGCGCTTCGCTTCTTTCAGGAATGGACCAACCGGGGACGAGAAGAAGTGTTTGCCGCCCGCTCGCAATTTTCGGTAGGAATAGGTGCCTTTGAAGCTACAGTTAACGACGAACCTCCCGATAGTAGGTTCTTTTCTTGGCGGGGTCAGCTACAATATTTGCGCGTGTTGGGACCAGATGCAGCCCTATTATTAAGATCGGACCTGCAATTGTCACCGGAACCATTAGTACCGATCGAACAGTTTGGGTTAGGGGGCTTAAACAGCGTTCGCGGCTATCGTCAGGATGCCATCCTGGCAGATAATGGTATTTTTGCCTCCGCAGAAGTGCGCCTCCCGATCGCCCGAATTTCTGATTGGAATACAGTTTTGCAGTTTACACCATTCTTGGAAATAGGTACGGGCTGGAATACCGATCGGGCGAACCCGCAACCAAACAATCTCTATTCGGTGGGGATGGGTTTGCGCTTGGAAGTAGCAAATAAATTGACCGCCCGTTTTGACTGGGGAATACCCTTGGGGAATCTCCTGCCAAACCGGAGGACGTTACAAGAAAATGGCTTATACTTTACCATAGAATACAGACCTTTTGATAGACAAAGATGAAGCGCTCTCTCGATCGATAGAAACAGTTCTTTGGACGATCGCCTCTAGTGCCATGGTGCTATTTGCAGTGAAGAGGGACGATCGCCTCTGGGAGGGGGGCGTCGTTATTTGTGCAGACTGGAAGTAGGAGAAATGCTTGGCGGCAGGGGTTGGCAAATATGATTCGATAATGGCACAGTCAAGGGAAGAAACCACCCTCGTCAAAGCGATCGCACTTCAAAAACGCTCGCTTCTAACCATTCGCCGCCAAGTAATCCCGTGCCCAGCCCCAAATTTTCATTAATCATCATCTAGGTTCGAGGTGCCTCTAACTTTAGTATAGGGGGATAGGTACCTCGGCTGGCGTTCGTAGACGCGGCGGGGCGCAGAACTGACATTAAAGGGATGAACCACATGAGTTGTGGGGTAATAACGCTGCTGCGATTGCGTAAACATCGCGATCAGCACAACTATAATAATTATGCTACCACCAATGCCCAGGACAAGCACAGAGCCTCCGATCGCCCAGAGGATGATGGTGCGGGAATCAGGCAACTCAGAATCTGCTGTTGTCGGCCTAGCCTGCTGGGCTTGCATTTGCAGCATCAACTGTTGAGTTTCCATCCATTGCTTATCCAACTGAGATTTTAGCTGTTCCACCTGAGTACTTTGCTGCTGTAGCCTCGATTTTAGCTGTTGATTTTCCGTCAGTTGCTGTTGGAATTGGCTATCGGCCTGGGGCTGTTGTGGATTAACCGATGGTGGTAGTGGCAGAGGAGTGGGGGGCGGGGTTTGATTCATAGAAGGCACATTGTTGCCAGTCAGGTTGGAACAGGTGTTTTGCAGGCGATCGAGATTATTCCCTTTATCCATGATGACAAAGGTTGCCACTGCTGCGATCGCACATCCCGACAAGAATGCCGTAGTATCGTTCATTGCTTTTTTCCTTTTTGGCTACGACCCAATCACGTACATTTGATATTACACCAAACTCAGTTTACCTTCTGAGTTCCCGAGAGTATTGCCAGTAGCGATCTCGCGGAACTCAGTAGGTCGGCTTCCTGCGCGTTGCATAAGGGAAGATTCTTACGTTCGCTCTCACTCATCGGTACAGGTCCATGACGGTACCGATCGCCATCCGGGACTTTGCTGACAGAGTCAAGGGAGACTGATGTCCGCGCCGGAAATGATCTGCTGCCGCACAGGCAATCATTGCTGCATTATCAGTACATAATGAAAGGGGTGGAAACAAGACCTGCAAATTATGACTTGCCCCAGCAGCTGATAGATGATAGCGCAAACCACTATTAGCTGCTACTCCCCCACCCACGGCAATAGTCTTCAGTCCGCAGTCTAGCGCAGCGGCGATCGCCCTTTTGGTTAGTGCCATGGCCACAGTTTCCTGAAAGCTAGCCGCTATGTCAGCAACCGGCAACTCATCCGACTCCTGTTTCAACTGTCTCACCAACCGCAAAACGGCTGTTTTTAAGCCACTAAAGCTGGAATCATAGGGATGATAGCCGCCGGTTGCCACAGATACTTTTCCTTCAGGTAGTCGAAAAGCTTGGGCATTACCCTGGCGGGCCAGAGAGTCGATCGCCGGACCGCCGGGATATCCCAAATCCAATAACCGCGCTACCTTATCAAAAGCTTCCCCTGCCGCATCATCCCGAGTTTGGCCAATGGTTTCATACATACCACAATCGAGCACGTGAATCAAGCTGGTGTGACCGCCAGAAACCAGCAGACACAAGAACGGTGGTTCTAACTCTGGGGTACTCAGATAGTTGCCATAGATATGTCCTTCCAGATGGTGGACCCCCAGAAACGGCTTTTGATGGACCATCGCCAGAGTTTTCGCTGCCGTTAACCCCACCAACAGGGCCCCCACCAACCCCGGCGCACAGGTTGCTGCTACCCCATCAATACCAGACCAGTCTATAGAAGCTGCTTGCAATGCTTGGGCGATCGCCCCATTGATCGTTTCGGTGTGACGGCGCGACGCTACCTCCGGCACCACACCTCCATACTGCCGGTGGACATCTATTTGGGAAGCCACGACGCTGGTGAAAATGTTACGATTGTTTACGATAGCAACCGCTGTTTCGTCACAACTGGTTTCAATTGCTAAGATGGTAGCCATTATCTGGTACGTTTAGGGAATGGATTGGCTGTTGTACAACTATTAACTTTACTTCGATCCCGCGATCGGGTATGATTCCTTTCCATAAACACCCTGTTGGTATTTCACAAACATTAGGAAACAATTCCATGCGACGATTGTTTGCTCTACTATTGATCCTCAGTCTCTGGGTTGGTTCCGTACCAGCTGCTACTGCCGATATTGCCGGTTTGGTACCGTGCAGTGAATCAGAGGTATTCCTGGAGCGGGCCGACGAGGCCATGAATACTACTGCTGACCCGAATTCCGGGGCGAAGCGGTTCGAGCGTTATGCTGAAGCTCTCTGCGGTGAAGAAGATGGACTCCCCCGTCTGATTGTAGATGGGCGCTGGTCTCATGCTGGCGATTTCCTGATTCCCAGCATTCTCTTCCTGTACATCACCGGTTGGATTGGTTGGGTCGGTCGGGCCTATCTGATTGCCATTCGCGACGACAAGAAGGCCGAAGAAAAAGAAATCATCATTGATGTACCTTTGGCACTCAAGTGCGTGGCAACCGGTCCTTTATGGCCTCTGGCAGCTTTCAAAGAAATAACCACTGGTGAAATGTTTGCGCCAGACAACGAAATCCCCATTTCCCCCCGCTAGTCTCTATTTGAGGTATTTTTTGGAGAAGAAATCATGCAAGATCTGCTCAAGTATCTTTCCCTCGCGCCAGTGATTCTGACGGTGTGGATGGTGATTACAGCTGGTATTCTGATTGAGTTTAACCGCTTTTTCCCCGACCTGCTGTTCCATCCTCTATAGGAATAGCCATCAGCTTGGCGAGTGCCGATCCTCTCTTGGTTTGGTGAAATTGAAAGTTGATTAGACCTCTTCCGCCTTTGGGTCAGCTGGCCCAAAGGCGTTTGTTGTCAGCAAGTGACCGCTAACAACTGACGGCTGATTGCTGGTGAAGAATGGCTTCGATCTCGGCTAGGGTAGTTTCTAGATCGTCGTTGATAATCTGCAAGTCGAACTCATCGGCGGCAGCAATTTCCACGATCGCCCGTTCCAGGCGTCGGGCGATCGCCTCATCGTCTTCGCTAGATCTACGGCGCAGGCGTCTTTCTAACTCGGACATCGATGGCGGTAAAATAAAGATTCTCAGGGATTCTGGAAAGTTAGCGGCGATCTGTCTGGCCCCTTCTAGCTCTATTTCTAGCAGGACGGAGTTGCCTTGTCGGAGCAACTCCTCTACCACTCGCCGGGGAGTTCCGTAGTAGTTACCGGCATATTCAGCCCATTCCAGCAGTTCGCCCGCCTCCACCTTTTGCTCGAACTCTTTGGGACTGACAAAGTAATAATGTTTTCCCTCAATTTCGCGAGGACGCGGGGAACGAGTAGTCGCCGACACTGACAGAAACAGTTGTGGATGACGTTCCAGCAGCCGATACACCAATGTTCCTTTGCCCACGCCACTCGGTCCAGTCAACACGATCAGTAACCCTTGTTGATTGTTCATGTCTGTCTTTTTAAGCCCGCCGATGCTTGGCTGTATTCTTCGATGTTAATCTTGACTGGCTGCGCTTGCCAGATATCTTGACAATACTCCTTAATTGTGCGATCGCTGGAAAATTTCCCCATCCGGGCTGTATTCAGAATCGACATCCGCGTCCATTTCTCTTGGTCTCGATAGGCAGCAGATACCCGTTCTTGACAGTTAACGTAAGACTGGTAGTCTGCCAACAACAGATACTGGTCTTCATACAGCAGGGAGTCTACAATTGGCTGAAATAGCGGTCGTTCTGCGGGGGAAAAGTCTCCTGCCCCTATGCGATCGATGACCTCTTTCAGTTCCCGATTTGCATTATAGTAGTCTCGCGGGTTATAGCCCCTGGCCTTCAATGATTGGACTTCGGTGGCAGTCAAACCGAAGATGAAGATATTATCATCACCCACTTCTTCGGCGATTTCAATGTTAGCACCGTCCAGGGTGCCAATCGTGATGGCTCCATTCATGGCAAACTTCATATTCCCCGTCCCGGAAGCTTCCTTCCCAGCGGTCGAGATTTGCTCTGACAGATTCGCTGCTGGGTACACCCGCTGACCTAAAGATACAGAATAGCCTGCTAGGAAGACTACCTTCAGGCGTCCTCCCACATCCGGGTCTTTGTTGACTACTTCCCCTACAGAGTTAATCAATTTGATGACTAATTTGGCCATGTAGTAACCAGGAGCTGCCTTGCCGCCAAAGATAAAAGTCCGGGGCATAATCTCCAGATTGGGATTCCTTTTAATCCGATTGTACAGGGTAATGATGTACAATACTAATAGCAGTTGACGCTTGTATTCGTGAATGCGCTTCACCTGGATATCAAACAACCCATTATCGTCTACTTCAATATCATTGAACAGCAGTATGTGCTCGGCCAGATTCTGTTTATTTTTCTGCTTAATCTGACGCCAGCGGTGGCCAAAATCTGCATCCTCCACAAATGATTCTAACTGCTTGAGTTCCTCTAGGTGGGTAACCCAACCTGCACCTATCTTCTCGGTAATTAGTTCAGACAGCTGGGGATTACTCAACAGCAACCATCGGCGTGGGGTCACTCCATTGGTCTTATTCTGAAACTTCTCGGGAGAAAATTCATAAAAGTCTCGCAGGAGGTTCTGCTCTAGCAAATCCGTGTGCAATGCTGCTACCCCGTTGATTGCATGACTGCCTACGCAGGCCAGGTTCGCCATGCGCACGTACTTCTCGGTACCTTCTTCTATCAATGACATGCGGATCGATCGCTGGTTATCACCGGGATATTTGGCATGCACTTCATTCAGAAAGCGGTGGTTGATTTCATATATAATCTCTAGATGCCGGGGCAGGATCTGCTCGAACAGACTCACTGGCCAGCGTTCCAGGGCTTCCGCTAGTAAGGTGTGATTAGTGTAGGCGAAGGCATGCTTGGTGATGTACCAAGCTCGGTTCCAACCCAACTCGTGTTCGTCCACCAGCAACCGCATCAATTCTGCTACCCCAATGGATGGGTGAGTGTCGTTTAGCTGTATGGCTACCTTTTCATGGAATTGGTCAAAATTGGAGTGAGTAGCGCGGTAAGATCTGATAATATCTTGCAGAGAACAGCTGACGAAGAAATATTGCTGCTCTAGACGCAGTTGTTTCCCCTGGGAGGTGTTGTCGTTGGGATAGAGGACTTTGGAGATATTTTCTGAAGCTATTTTGTCAGTTACCGAGCCAGCATAGTCACCGCTGTCGAACACCTGGAAGTTGAAGTCTTCACTGGCATGGGCCCGCCAGAGCCGCAGGGTATTGACTGTATTTGTGTTGTACCCCGGTACTGGCGTATCGTAGGGCGTTCCCAAAACTTTCCTTTCGCTCACCCAACGCACCCGATAATTGCCCCGATCGTCGTGGTAATGTTCTGTATGTCCGCCGTAGTTGACCTCAACTGTTAAATCCGGGCGGCGAATTTCCCAGGGGTTGCCGAAGCGCAGCCATTTGTCGGGCCGTTCTACTTGAGCGCCATCTACAATCCATTGGTCAAAAATGCCGAATTCATAGCGAATTCCGTAGCCTACTGCTGGCATTTCTAGGGTGGCTAGGGAGTCCAGGAAACAAGCTGCTAGACGCCCTAAACCCCCATTTCCCAGTCCTGGTTCTGCTTCCAGCATCATGAGGTCATCTAGGTTGAGTCCTGACTCTTCTATTGCTTGGCGCATCCTTTCGGTCAAACCCAGGTTCAGCAGGTTATTGCCTAACTGTTTGCCCATTAAGAATTCTGCTGATAGGTAAAATACTGCCTTGACATTTTTCTTGATGTATGTTGTGGTCGTGTTAATCCAGCGGTGCAGGAGCCGATCGCGCACTGTATAGGCCAGGGCCATATAGTAATCGTAGGGCGTGGCCATGAACTCGTTTTTCCCCTGGATGTAGTAGAGGTTGTCGGCAAAGGCTCGCTTCAGGGTCTCTACGTCCATCCCCGTGCGATCTTCCTCTATTTTGACTTTGACATTCTCTAGAAGCTGCATAGTTGTCAATGGTTAATTTTCACGAACAATTTTGTTATTATAACGCCCATGGTACTTCCTCCCCCATAATTTTATATTTTAATTTAATATTTGAGAGTACAGTATATCTTTACAGGGCGGTATCCTCCTGCTGGTGAGACAGATGCAAAGCTAATTTAAGAGCTTCCCATTGAGCTTGGCGGAATTTAGCTGTATCTGCATAAATTTTGGCAGCCAAGCATTGAAACTTAATAAACTCTCCTGGATGCTTTTCGTATAGCAGCTTACCCTCACTCGCCACTTGATAGCCAAGTAGCGGGGAACAGTGATTCAGTTGGGCTACATCAATCTTTGTCATGGGAATTGATGGTAACATCTGAGTCAGGAGGCGATCGATCTCCAACCAATACCAAGAATTTTTCATCCCTTGAGAAGCAATTCTCGATCGTAGAGGACCGCAAAATCCCAGTCACTTCCTGGATGGACTTTACCTGTAGCTCTCGAACCGAACAAAACCAACAGTTTGATATCGGGCAGGTGAGTGGCAATTTCGGAAGCAACTGCCTGCATTTCTGCCATTGATGGTTCTTTCATCTTCCTTCTATTGTAGCCAGTCTTCTACTGTCACCCCTGAAACTCTGAGCAGATCGGAGTCATGGGATACTAGAATTAATCCTGCTGCTGCTGCGGTCGCTGCTATCAAGATATCAGCAGTTTGGATAAGCCTCCCACTGCGCTTTAACTCTGCATATATCTCTGATGCTCTATTGATGATGTCTAGATTTGGCAAAAACACAATTTCTAAATATTTGCTACTGCACAAATCCTCAAATATAGACAGCTTCCTTGTCGCATTTACAGCCAACAGTCCTCCTTTTACCTCATAGTATGTCATGCAGCTAATATACAGTTGTTGTTTCCGAATCCGCAGATGTATTAATTTGCTGTTTAACCTTTCATCTTGTTTTAAAATTGCGGTAACTATGTTAGTATCGAGAAGATAACTCATTTTTCTACTTCCGTTTCGGTATTGCGGCCTCGAATTCTGCCATTTGCTCTGGGGTGAAATCACTCAATAGATAATACAACACTTGTATCCCTAACACACCATCAATTCTATCTAGCAGGTCGTCTTCAGGCATGGATATGATTTCTGCCAATGAAAAATTATTCTCTAACGCCTTGGAGATGATGGAGATCATTTTCTCTCGATCTAGTTCTTCAAATAGACTATTGCTTTGAATCAGTTTGGTGACGATCGGGGATATGCGGGTGATAATTTCCTGTTTGGCTTCAGACAGTTGCTGCATAACCTACCTCCCAACTTTTTACTCTCTGATAACGGATATATTCTATCATAGCACGGGTGTGGTCATAAGTAGTTGATAGTCATTTGCTGCCCTTCGCCACCCTTCGACTTCGACGCATCCGGTGCGTCTTCCCCGCGTTCCCCTGTTTTTGACCACACCCGTGGGGAAGTGCCCCCCCAGAAGTGCGCTCCGGGTAAGCTTACCCTAAGCCTATGTAAGCTTACTCTAAGCCTATGTAAGCTTACTCTAAGCCTATGTAAGCTTACCCTAAGCCTATGTAAGCTTACCCTAAGCCTATGTAAGCTTACTCTAAGCCTATGTAAGCTTACTCTAAGCCTATGTAAGCTTACTCTAAGCCTATGTAAGCTTACTCTAAGCCTATGTAAGCTTACTCTAAGCCTATGTAAGCTTA
>JBFRWI010000186.1:0-21209 GCA_051439505.1 Hormoscilla sp.
CAGTAAAAGTCAAGCCCCAAGCTTTTCTTGAGTCTCGAAACCATTGCACCATAAGGCTTTCAAGATTGTCAAGAATTATGTGAGTAATGGTAAGCCTTAAGAAGGGGGGCAACCGGTGCGCCCCCCCTTTTGCAAGGGGGGTTTGGGGGGGATCGGTGCTGCAACTACTTATGACCACACCCGGTAGTAAACGCTTTAGCGTTTGCCGGTTCGCCGTTGGTAGTAAACGCTTTAGCGTTTGCCGGTTGGGTTTCGTGCCTCAACCCAACCTACGAAAACCGGTAGTTAGGGAAATATAACAACCGGTGGTGGGGCGATCGCATTTGACGATGGCCATTCAATCGGGCTTCAGTCAATTATTCTCTTCTAATTGAAATTGCCGTTGCAACTCTTCATATGTTCCATACTGCCTTAGCAATTCCTCGACATATTTTTTCAGGTCGATGAATAGATTATTGCCTTCGTCATCATATTTGGCCACCCCCTTATCTATATAATAGGTAATTGGCTCTCCAGCACGATCTCTAATGGTGATGACTTCTGCTAATTCTTTAGCTGGGTCATGTTCTGGTAGCAGGGTGACTAATACTTCCTTATTACCATTACTGTCGGTTAAGCAGTTACCGGGCATGCCATCAGCAACACATAAGATCGGATAATTGTGCAGGTAATCGGTGCCGATGTACCTTAATTTTCCTTCTGTGTGATACTGTTGGAATCTAGCAGATACGTGCTTACAACGAGTTTGGGGGTCGTAGCCCGAAGGAACGAAATGTTCTGTTTGCCACAAAAACATCGGAAAAGTTCCCCGTGAAGTCTTCGCCATTGTAGCTGGCTTCCCGTCCCTTTCTCCACAGATGAATTTGGTTTGGACGATGATTTGGGATGCAGTTTGTCTGAGTGTGGGTTTGGGCGTCGGTGCGGGAGTTGGTGCGGGAGTCGGTGCGGGAGTCGGACTGGTGATGGTTTGGCTAGTTTCGGTCGTGGAACAGCTCACTAGGCCCGCGATCGCGCACACAAATACTAAAGCTAATGTTCTGGTTTGCATAATCGCACCTCTGCTGAAAGTTTATTTAAAATATTGTACTCCGTTCGCAGTGTACCGCTATCGCGTTAAGCTGTCGCGCATTTAAATTGCATGGGCCAAAAAGCTGAAACGATTGTCGATAATGGCTTTCCCCATTTTGAATTTTGAATTTTGAATTTTGAATTGCTTAATGCCACTCTTCCCAAAATGTCCGCACCGCTATAGCCACCAGAATAGCAATTCCTACGATTACGGGCACTATTAAAATTCTGAGCAAAACATCAACCCACTCAGGTAGCTTTTTATCATTCTTTGGGTCATCTTGTGGGCGTGGATCCTCAGCTATGGGCTTTTGTAGGACTTCCGGGGCGGTTACCTTGAGCTTACTCAGCACGGAATACGAAGCCCGATCGCGAAAAGCTTCTATGGAAGTGCCCCTAAATGGTCCAAATAATCTATTTGCTACGAAAATACCCACTAATTTGCCATTTTGGTAGAGGATCGGTCCCCCACTCATGCCTGGCTGAATTTGATTCTCGGGAAACTCCAGGGCTAAAGATGTACAGCTACTATCTATATCTAGTATTGTTATATATTCCCAATCAATTATTTTTCCAGTTGTAAATTGCTCCCGCGTCCCATCCGCCCAACCAAATAGGTGGGCTCTAGTTCCCTGATTTGGCTTACTCTCACTTTTTAACTCGATCAGCTTACTCGGACTTTCTAACTCGATCGGGCTATAGGGTCGGTCGCTAGTAAACTGCAACACTGCTAAGTCTACACATTTCCCTCCGGACATTCTTTCGGCAGTGTTAAGGTTAACTGAGTAGCGTTCGCCATCATGAGTTTTTACTTCATATGTATTATCTTTAGGGATTACGTGGTCGGCAGTCAAGACATAATAAGTATACTTATCACCCCCGGTCTCTTCCCAACCAATAATTACTCCCGAACCTTCGGGAATCATTTCCTGAGGGCCGATCACTGTTTCTCTGAGAATTAGCACCGTACTCTCTTGGGCCTTCTTTTTGATATCCGTTATACTTTGCCCCGCTGCTGCTAGAGGCACAGTCAAGATTACTGTTACCACTAACAAGACTGCTTTCACCCTTAAGGATCTCTTCATTGCTAGCTACCACCATCTCTAATGTATCCCATACCTTTCAGTAAATTATCCAATTGTAGGAAATAATCCTCGCGATCGGGTTCCTCGTAATATACTTCCACTACATTCCAACCCTGCTTTGCTTGACCTAGTAAATGCTTTTCTGCCAAATAAGCTGCCAATACCCCTTTTACTTCTTCACCCCGTTTGCGTCTCATTTGATAATCTTGCCACAGCTTGACCGTATGCTTGTATACTAGAGCCTTATATTTACTTTCCCGGCTGACATCCAGCATTTTTCCTTGACTGTATCGCCATATTTGCACTGGATAAACTGCATCCTTTTGATTAAATACTCCGGCAAAGTTTCTGTTCCAGCTTAACAACAATATGCCAGTTGAGTCCTTCTTAAGTTTATATCTGGGTCGCTTGTCTACAGAACCCCAATCATGGATCAGAGGCTTTCCTACCTTGCCATCTGCACTATAGCTATATATTAAGGAATAGGCATAGGATATATTTTGTTCGGCAATTAAATCGACAATTACTTCCGATCGCCCATCCCCATCTAAGTCTAGTACCTGCAAACCTAGGTCTCGGATCTGTTCTCCTGCATCTATGGGCAGTGAGTCATCCATTAATATCTGATTATTTTCACCTTGCAGCTTCAGCTTGATGTCTGTGAACTCATCGCCTTTTTTCTGGTAAGATAGCTTCGCTTTCAAATCCTTTGCTGCTGCTTCATTTGGTTCCATAAGCGCTGGTTTGATGTCCATACCATTTAACACTATGGGTGGCGCTTGCTCTATAAAGGTGGCAATTGCTATTGCCCAGCTATATTTATTCAGTTGCTCTCGTGGTATCTTCACTTCTGCACCATCCTTGTAGTAATAGGGAGCATCCCAGAGGGGCTGATGTTTACCATTAACTCCCACCAGTTCCCCTTGACCATTTAGCAGCGGTCCCCCACTCATGCCTTTGTCAATGTTAATTCCATAAGCTACTTGATAGCCCATTTTCAGGGGTTTTTCCAGCACTAGCGTGATATCGCCATTGCGGAACACAAATGGAGTTAAATATGGAAACCCTGCTGCAAATACTTGCTCTCCATCTTGCAAGTCGGATAAATTCAGGGTGACGACTTTATAGTCATGTGTGCTGCTAAACTGGAATAGGGCTAAATCGTCACCTGACTCTATCTCCTCACCTGACTTATCCCGATCGAACCGCTGCAATAGTTCAGCTTTGTGTGCTTTCCCATCGTTGGTCTCAATTGTATGTTCGTCACCCTCACCGATCACATGTCCATTGGTGAGAACTGTATACCACGAACCTTGCTTGCTGATTATGATTCCCGAACCCGAGGATTTTCCCGATCGCACCTTGACAGTAATTTCTCTGGCCAGACTCTCCAACTGCCCTGAATGCTGAGATGCAGGCGATCGCGAATTCCGATATTTTTCTCTTGCTTTACTATTGATCCCAGTAATAAAATCAACCTTACATACTACAGTATTGCTACCATCTGCTTGAGCGATCGTGCAGGATCTATAGCCGATAAAACCTATTGCTGCTAATACCATGCAAGTAAAGAAGCCGCCGCCAAAACCCGATCGCCAGCCCGACCACCATATTTGACCGGTGCTCTGCTGGTTGGGTTGTTGCGGTTGCTTCTTTTGCTTAATTCGATATGTTGTTCGGCGAGTCATGTGGTTTGGTTAAAATCTTTTCCCTTTTGCGATACACCCTCACTACTCCTGACCAAATATCTGCTGTCGATCCTTCCAGTTTGGGGCTCGGGAAAGGAAAGGTTCCACTGCTATGTGGACGCGACCTTGCGCATCTAAGCTATAGGCTGCACGGATGGCATGTTCCAGTGGGTTGCTACCACTATCGCGGACTCTTAATAGCTTGACCAGAATTGTATTAGGATTGTCATCTTTTCTCAGAGTCAATAGCAACTCTCCGGAGTCTTTATTGATGCATGGACCATCTTTCTGTTCCGCCACGCATATTATCGGGTAACCATCCTCTTCTCCCGTGGTTATATACGCCAGCTTTCCTTGTTGATTGTAATTCTCGAATCTCATGGATACTTCCTGACAGCGCCTTGAAGGAGTCCAGCCCGAAGAACTGAAATATTCTGTTTTCCAGCGGATCAGGGGAATGTTTCCCCGCCTGGTCTTAGCTATTGTTGCTGGCACGCCATCAATATCTCTCCCACAGTAGTAGGAGGTGGAGGAGGGGGGTTGAGCCCTTAAATGCTGGTGAGGGCTGGCCACCACCCCTAGCCCGATCGCCGCGATCGCCCCTGCTATCATCATTCCCAGTGACTTAATTTTGTTCATAATGTCACCCCTTTGAGATAACCTTTACTTCATCGTACTACACTGATTGCCTAATCTGCTCTTTTGCTTTCAAATTTTACCAGTCAACTATACTCTCAAGCTCTTCAAGGCTGGTGAGAGCTGGCCCCCAAGCCTTGGGCCCGCGATCGCCGCCCCGATGCTCGATGTTAGTGACTTGATTTTGCTCTTCATGCCACCCCCTTTATGATCTTTCAGATCGCCTTACCTCATCCTACTACATCTATTAGTCTTTGTTCGCTATTTTATCTTATACAGAATATTTTCATCTCTGGTGGCCACTTTGACCTCAGCTACCAGTAGTTCCCGGGTCATCGGACCCCACAGGATGCTTTCCCCTCAGATGGACCGTGCCTTGCTGCTGGTGGGCGATGCCCACCCTACCGGTAGTTCCAGACTGGTCACCCTCCCCCCCAGGATGCTTTCTCCTCAGGTGGTACTGTGCCACCCTATAATAGATTTGGCGATCGCGCTATGCATCAGAGGCAAATGTTCGAGAGGTAAAAATGACTAACGATAATCAAATCCCAGATGCTCAAACGAGAGCAAGAAATGTGGCCCGGTTGCGGGAAGTTTGCTTGAGGTTTGACGAACTGAATATGTTATTGGCACAAGCAAACGCTCTGGCTGAGATAGAATTGCAAAATAGTCCCCTTTATGTGAGGCGCAGGCAAAGAGTGCAGAAGCAGTTAGAGGATAATAAGGTAGTTCTGAATAACAGGTAGGATGGGTGCGACGGGTGCAAAGCCCGATCGATCGGTAGCTGCGACCTGTCCGAAATCAGGTGGACTGTTGGTGGGCGGTGCCCACCCTACTTGATTTCAAAAGAATCAATCATTGCCTCTACCTCTGTTAGATAATCTTCATATTCACTTGCCTCTGCCGTGTAGGTGATGATGTATGCTGAGCGATCGCCCTTTAAGGCAAACAGCTGCATCATTTGCAAATTTTGGCCTTCATTTTCCCCCTCATAGACAATTTTATAGGCATCTGGTTTATTTCCCAACTCGGTCGCCCCTTGGGAGACCACCTGATAGTTAGAAAAGTCTTGTATTTCCCGCAGCGCTATATTTTTATATGCCTCCAGACTCATCTGTTCTGAGAATTCCTGAATCGTTATCGTCACTTCTGGGGCCAATTTATTTCCCTTGGCTGGCCCAACAAACCTGGCCACCTCCGTTTCTTTCAGGATGGAATTTTTTCTATTTATCTTTTCGGGGTTCCAGTCTTCAGGGTATTTTATTTTTAGCTGTTGCTCTGGTTCAGAATAAACCTCTAAAGCTATAATATCGTCTTCTTTCTTGGAAATTAGAGCTACCAAGGCCCAGATGGCAGCACCCAATGCGATCGCGACTCCCAGGGCGATTAAGATTTTCTGCCATTTATTCCCAGGATCTGTCGATAAGATCGTTTTTCCTAAATTCTTGGTCGGCGATGACCCCGATGTTGTTGGTGTGGATACGATTGTTTTCGACACCAGCGATCGCTCCATGGCCTCTCGGGGCAGGCCGCAAATTACGCAATATCCTCCCGAGTTTTCTTCCGGTTCATGGGGTCCAGTGCCATTGTATGCCCGATCGTTATTTTTCGGCTCGCCATCGCAGATCCAATTTCCTTGTGGGATCATTTGCTATCACCTCCAGACTGCTGCTGATTATTTTACATGTAAGCAGTTAGTTGTTAGGATCATACTTACCACTTACAACTCATACTTATCCTCACAAGGGCCCCATAGCAGATCGGCACAGTTTGGCAAAGAGGATGGTGCAGACGCTGGCACCGGAGCTGGTAATAATCCCAGTATATCCATATATCGCCAAATCGTAGCGATCGAAATCCCTTCCCGTTCACTTGTATTTTCTGCACGCAGACCTTTGTGAATTCCCACTAACCGACCCCCCTGGTCTAGAACTGGTCCGCCACTCATCCCGCCATAGGTTTCATTAGTATATGTCAAAAGATGATTCTCAAAATGACCTCTAACACTTCCTCTTGTAAAAAACCGTCTCGCCTCTTCCCCCAAATTCCTCCACCCCATCACGTAAACGTAACTGTCTCTACTTATATTTCGATTGACCCCTATTTCTGCCACATCGTAACTGCGGTTGCTCGTGAACCTTAATATCGCTAAATCTAGCTCTGGTTCCTTACTGATTATTTCCACATTATAAGTTCTCCTCTCAGACCGCGTTCCGCCAGGGCCTCTAAGTTTATACGGTTCGATCGTGCGGACAACATGTGCATTTGTGAGCACATAATAGCTGTTGCCTTCCCTTTTAACAATAACTCCCGAACCACGATATACAAATTGATTGGGTCGAGTCGGGCTAGCGCTGACAATTTGAACTGTTATTCTTTCAGCAATCTCTTCAATTGCCGATGTTTCCAGACGCCGTGCCACTACCGCTTCTGCCTGCATAGTGACAATGGCGGTGGCGCTAACTAATAGAGATGGAATTCTGCCGCTTAACTTCATACTCAATACTCCGCTATCTATACTTTATTGTGAACAAAGTCCCCAGAGTGTTTCGCTACAACTAGGAAGTTGTTGCTGGGGAGGGTTAGTCCAGGGTTTAGGCTGAGGAAGAATATTCCGGGGTTCCGAAGTTATACTCGCATCCGAGGAATCCTGCCTAGTTAACAAACTGTAAAACTCTGGTAAACTTACTTGCAAACTGTCGATCGCAATTCCTTCTTTTCCCCCTTCTTCACCTTTGTGAATAGCAACTAACATACCCTTTTCGTCAAGAACCGGTCCACCTTTCATTCCCCTGGTTTGATTGTTATATTCTACTATATAGTCTGTCGGCAAATTTCTCTGACTAATTATTTCTGCCTTTGTGAATAGAAATTCCCAGCTTTTCCCTTGACCCATCTTCCAACCGGCAATATAAACATTACTGTTTTCCTCTAAATCTCTAGCATCTCCCACCAGCGCCACTTCGTCGTTATGGTTGTTAGTGAACTGCAATAAAACTAAGCCTGTACCTGCCCTTCTGATGTGGTTCAGTTCATATCGCTGCTGGTTGTAACTTACAGAAAACCTGCTACCCTGATTCTCATAATAATAAGAAGGTATTACAGATTTATGAGTGAGGGCGTAGTAGGTTGTCCCTTGTTGAGCAACGAGGACTCCGGCACCCAAAGTAATGATTTTTTCTGGTGATGATTTGTCGCTGTAACTAACTAAGACTGTGATTTTCTCTGCCTTGTTTTTAATCTCGCTCTCCGGTAGTATGGGAGTAACGTTAGTTCGAGGATTTGCAGCCTGGGTCCGAGGCTTTAGCGATCCCTGATGATTATCTGTTCTCCCCTCCGACGAGTTGTTTTGTACAGTCGCACCTCCGTTCGATCGAGATTGTTGTTCTGCCGGTGGAGGAGTCTGTCTAGTCCTATTCCTTGGGATGTTTGCCAGTTGTCCTTGATTTAATTCTAGTGAAAGGGGAGCCTGTTGTACAAAGGTCTCGATCGGGATAGCCCAGCTAGAACTGGTCATCACGCTTAAAGGTTGCTGAACCCTGGTATTATCATCTTGATAGCGATAGATGTCAGGATTCCTAAAAATCAGAGGATCGCCCTTACCGTTGACACCAATCACTTCGCCCTGTTCGTTCAGCAGCGGTCCCCCACTCATGCCCTGGGCGATATCAATATGGTATCCTATCTGATAGCCCTCTCGCATCGGTCTATCTAAGATCAGCGAAATTATGCCACCAGGCCACAGACATACCGCCTTGCTACCTATATTTGGTTGTGATAGAGCTGGATTTACTGGAAAGCCAGCCGCCAAGACTTTTTGTCCCCGTCTCAAACTCGCGTTCGGTGCTAAAATTGCGCGATCGTATTCCTCGGGGCTAAGGAACTGCAATATAGCCAAATCATCACCCCTTGAGTTACGATCGTCAAAGCGCTTTAATAAAATCGCTTGATAGGTTTTCCCATCAGGGGTCTGAATTTGATAACTGTTCCCGAGCAGCACGTGAGCATTCGTCAACACCGTGTAGCTTTTTGTGTTGCGCCTTTCTTGTCTTTGTACTATAATCCCTGACCCCCAAGAACCTCCTGCTAGGACTTTTACCGTGATTGCTCTAGCAATGTCACAGAGCTTTAACTCGGATTTTTCCGTGGCCGAATAAGTAGCAGGGGACTCGTTTTCCGAACCCCCTCGATCCAATGCGATCAAATCAGGGGACTGGGTTAGCAGCCCGATTAACAAACTACTAACACAGACACCCAAAGTAATTGAACGTTTATTCATGTCAGATTTCGTCAAGACTTGCGCATGATTGCTGACATTATACAGCTATTTGCAAGGCCCCCATAGTGTTTGCGTGCAAGAGCCTATGTTTTCTGAAGGCCCTCCGACGTTATTCCGCGTCACTCCGATGAAGGTGTCCACATGCAGAACCTGTTCCCCTCTGGAGTTCCGGAGCAAACCATTCCCAGTTTGAGCGAGTGCGGGTGCGGTTCTGTCGGTATTAACGTTCACCACCTGCTGAATGACATCGGAGGGGTTAGCCCAAGGCTTAAGCGTTAACAACATCTCCTCGCAGGGACCGTCTGCGCTGCGTGATGCGCATATCACCCCATATCCGTTCATCCGACTGGAAACGATATATGTCAAGATTCCTTGACTTTGAGCAGATTGGAATCTGGCGGAAACCGCCTCACAGCGTCTTTGCGGCGTCCAGCCCGAACCCTCGAAATAATCAGAAGTCCAGCGAATGAATACCACTTCTCCCCGGTCCGGGTGCTTAACTACCGTAGCTGGCACGCCGTTGTTGCTGCTACAGAAGAATTCACCGTCGGCGCGGCGGGTTCCTTCAGCATAGCTAGGCAGATGCATGGCTGCACCCATCACCAGCATAACCGCTCCCGACAGTAGTGACCTGATTTTCATGATTGGTGCCTGTCTCTATAAATTCTCACAAAACATCTTAACAACTTATTGGCTGGCTTGCCCTCGATTATGCATTTTTCATCCCCAGGCTGCAAGTCTGCCATTCTCTTGGTTCTGACTGCCAAGGCTGTAACCATTATTGTCTACAATTTCCATAAATTGCTACATCGCAAGGGGGTAAGTCCCGGTTGTCTGCTGGCGCTTGCTGGTCTGGAAGAGGTGGATCTGGTGGAAATGGCTGCTGAACCGGTGGTACGCTATCTTTGTCCTGCTGCCTCAAAAGATTAATCCAGTTTGGCAGACCCTCAATGATGGCCGCTATAATGACAGCAGCTGCACCCACAATTATTGCGATCACCTGAAGTTTCTCGCTCCGCGTCCATCCGTTCATTATACTCTCACCACGCGACCGACATACTACATACTACTACAAATCCGCCTATAGCCACCGGTTGTCAGGGGACTCTGGCTATTCTTCGCAATTACCGAAGATGGCTACACTACAGGACGGTAAGTCCTGGTTGTCTGGTGGCCCTTGCGATCGCCTCTTCTCGATCTCCCCATCAATGCTATCTAGTTCCCGATTGTATTGCGCAACTTTAGCAGATGTTCCCCTATTATATGCTAGGCTATCTGTAGGAATCTGTGTTAGTTTCTCGATCGCCTGAATCAACTTAGCTCTAGCACCCTCAAGTTGGGATATATTTTTAGCAGCAGCATAGTCTGACTTTGCCTCGTGTGCGATCGCCTCAGCCTCATTCAAGAGTTGCTGTGCATTTTCCTCAGACGTCAGACGCCCATTCATTCTTCTGAGCTGACCTTCGTATGCTGTTAATAAACTCTCCGCTTCTGAGTATACTGGGGAACTTCCTGGAATCTTTTGCAACTGAGCGATCGCCTCTTGCATGCGCTTGCGTTCCCGATACAATTCTGCTAATGTTTGGGCATTATCAAATCTAGTCCGAGCAGACTCAGCTTGGTCTTTGGCCTCATCGATCGCCTGGCGATCTTTCTCATTCCCTTCAACCTTTCCTGATGGTGGATTATCGCCCAACCCTTCTATAATTGTGGGGACAAATGTGGGGACAAATGCTATGGCCGAGACTGCGACAATGCCCAGGACGATCGCCCCAGCAATTGTATAAATCCCTACTTTAGAAGTTGTCTGCCCTGGGGAGGAAACAACGGTAGTTCCAGGTTGATTTTGCAAAGGTATGATAGCTTGCAGGGCCTCTGTTGCCGACTGATAGCGTTGACGGCGATCGCGACTCACCATGCCATCCAATACCTCTGCCAGATCGTCGGAGACCTGCGCTTTCTGCCGCCACATAATTTCATCCGTCTTCGGGTCTGGAAGCAGCCGATCGGGAGCCAGACCGGTCAAAGCTTGGATCCCGATCGCCCCCACAGCATATACATCGCTGCTCAAATGGGGGAAACCTTCAATTTGTTCAGTGGGCATATAGCCCGGAGTACCGATCATAACAGTGCGAGACCCCGGACTATTAATCCCTCCAGCCGTAACTTGCTTGACCGCCCCAAAATCTATCAACACCAACTTCCGATCTTTATGGCGGCGAATGATATTTTGCGGCTTAATGTCCCGATGCACTACATTGCGACTATGGACAAATTCTAGCACCTCTAATATTTCCGATACAAGGGCGATCGCTTCTTCGGATGGCAGCCTGCGATCGGGCAATAATTCATCACTCAAAGGATGTCCGTCAATAAATTCTTGCACGATATAGAACTCGCCCTCTTCCTCAAAATAGGCCAGTAGCCGAGGAATTTGCCGATGTTCTCCCAAAGTTTCTAAAGTTTCCGCCTCCGTTGTAAACAAGCGTCGGGCCGTCTGCCTAATTTGAGGATCCGGGTTAGCAAGGTGTAGTTGCTTGACCACGCATTTGGGCTGACCGGGGCGCTTAGTATCTTCCGCTAGATAGGTTTGGCCAAAGCTACCTGCACCCAGGGGGGCCGTGACTTGGTAACGTCCATCTAAAATTTGTCCGATTTTTCCGGAACGGTTCATGACAGGTTCCCTTGACCAACAGTAGGGTGGGCATCGCCCACCTCATTATACATCACCTGGCAACTATGGGGTCAGTTCCCGGGAAAAAATCTTCGGCTGAGAGAAACCGGGTTTGAAGATATTGCAAATTGTTTCCGAATATGGGGCGATCGCACTGGCCACCCCACCTCAACCCAAGGGGCGATCGGCTAATCAGCTTGACCAAACCGCTGCAATAGTTCCTCCCGGGATAATCTCAGCAGTAATGGTACTAACTCTCCCGATTGTAAAGCCAACAATGGCTCAATAATTCCTGTTAGTTCTTCATCCAACTCTCCAAAGCGCACTCCGAGCAAATCTTCTATCGTAGCGCGACGGCCCTGTTGAATTCCCTGTTGAATTCCCTGTTGAATTCCTCGCTGCTCTCCTTCACGGATTGCTTGTTCTCGGTCTTGCTGATAAAGTGGTTCTAATCGCATAACTAACTCCAGGTCCGATGACTCTAAATTCTCTGACTTTTGCCTCAGTTGCAAATTTTGCTGCAAGTTATACAGCAACTCCAAGGCTGTTGACCGCAAGGGGTTGTCCGGAGATAGACTCTCCAATTCATCAATGGCCTCTTTTTGCACCCCTCCTCGTCCCAGCAGCCTCAACCAGAGGGTTTCTGGCGTGGGGGGTAGCTGATGAATGACTACGATCCCAGTTCTCCCATAAACTGGCAGAAAGTGCATTCCCGGCAGCCAGTCGGCATCGGCTGTCGCACCAAAGCCCGACAATATCCTCTCCGATGCTGTCGGCGTCAGGATCCATAATATTTGTAAGTCATCCTCAGGAAGGTCAGGAAGGTTGTTTTTCTTCCGGGCTGCTTCTCGCTTGGCTTCTGTAATTGCCAGTAACAATTTTAACCTACAAGAGCGGATTTCGTCAACCGTGACGGGGTTGCGGAATGACTCAAACAGAGAGCGGTTCGCTGCCATCCGCCCTAATAAACCTAGGTCGCGATGGAGCGCTGCCAGCTTTTCTGGGTTGGGAATGAACCACCCATCTATCTCTAGCATCTCTGATATGATTTTACGGGCCGCTATGAATTCCCCGTATGGTCCGAGAAACCTATCTAAATAGTCTTTGGCGAATTTGTCGAACAGTAATCTGGTCATCTTTGCTTGCTCATCTCTCTAATGTCCCCTCCTTGGGCTTCGCGCCCCCGTTATCCAAAACCATCTGTTATTATAACCCCGATCGCATTAATTGTCATCCCACCGGATTTCTCCGGAGCGGTTGATGGCCACCGGAGCTGTTAAGGTTGGGTATATGTATATCCTACCCAACCCAACGGGCGATCGCCTAAGACAGCAACTCCAAGGCAGTTGACCGCAAGGGGTTATCGGTGGAAATATTCTCCACTTCTTTGATGGCCTTTTTTTGGATTGATTCTGGGCCCAGCAGCCTCAACCAAAGGGTTTCTGGCGTTTGGGGTAGCTCATCGATCGCGACTATAGCAGTGTGGAAAAAACGTGCCATCAAATATATTCCCGGCACCCATTTTTTATGAGGATCGGCACCAAAGCCAGACAAAGTACTGGTCATCGCTGTATGTTTCAGGATCCATAAGTTTGGTAAGTATGATTCAGGGAACTTTATCTTATGCCGCTTCTCGAACCGATGGATCTCTTCAAAAACCATCAATAATTTTGACATACTCTCCCGGATTTGACAGTTTTTTTTCAACTGAATTCCCTCCTGGATTTCCTCCTCTGTTTTATACAAACTTTTATCTAATTCGACTTCTGGCAATGGATCGAACACGCAGCTCTTTGCTGCCATGCGTCCTAATATGCCTAGATCGCGACGGAGTGCTGTTAGATTTTGGGACTTGGGGATAAACCACACATTCTTTTTTCCTTCTTCTAAGAAGATTCTCTGGCACACCATCACTTCCCCGTAACCTTCCAGAATCTTGCCTAAATAGGATTTGGCGAATTCGGCATCAAAATTTTGATTCATTGTTCCTTGGTAATATCAAGTACGTTTTCCTGTTAGGGTCGCGCCACATCAAGCGCCTAAAAAATTAAAAATTAAAAATTCAGAATTCAAAATTGGGAAAATATTTTAGCGCAAGGGTTTCAGCATTTGGATCCATGGAATTTAAATGCGCGACAGCTTATGCTATTATTATACTATCCCATCTCAATCTCAGCAACTTATATCAGCTGGGCGGTGCCCACCCTACGGTACAAAATTATGTCATACAGCGATTTTACCCTTGACCAGCTCGAAACGGAATTTAATTTAATTGTTCGGGAACGATCGGTCTTGTTTCCGGAGGTCGAACCGGTTTCTCCTAGTGCTTGGTTACAAGAAACCTTAGCAGAGAATATTCCCTTAGCTTTAGACATTAACACAGAAAAAGCCCGATCGGAGATGATTGTGACTCCCATTTTAATTGAAATCCGGAAAAACTTCAATCGACAGATCTGTTTGTTTTCTGGTCGGGAGTTTAACGTGGACAAAGAGAGAGGACTCAATGGCAGATGTGATTATCTTATCGGCCAGTCTCCCAAACAGTTAAATATCGCTGCGCCCGTTGCCGTATTCGTGGAAGCCAAAAATGAGAATATCCCATCTGCCATTCCCCAATGTCTGGCAGAAATGATGGCTGCACAACTATTCAATCAAAAGAAAAACAACCCCATACCTTGTATTTACGGCGGGGTGACCACTGGCAGTAACTGGAAGTTTATGAAATTAGTTGATAATACAGCAGCTATTGCAGCGGGAGAACATTTTATCGGCAACATCGAGTCCCTCCTGGGGATTTTAACCCAGATTATTCAGACAACTAGACCTTATCTGGAGGAGAGTCCTACCAAGGACTGATAGGTTGGAAAGAAAATTGAGAACCAACAGGTCCACCACGACCTCTGGTGACTTTAACTAAGATGGGTTCCCCTACCCGATCGCCTGTAGGCTGAAATTGCAGTTCGCTACCAGAAGTCTCGCTTCCGGGCAGAAAGGTATACTGAAGATTATCCAAAACAGTTTGCCTGGAGGCATTTTCAGAGAAAGATTGAATCAAAGCCCGAGTAGCATCATAGCTAGTAGCCGTGCGCCAGCTAACCTGTCCTCCCCATCTTTGCTCGGCTTTTTTGGCGTAGGTGGTTTGGGCAAACCAGGGAACCGCTAGAATTAAACTATCAACGGCGTTGCCACCAGAGGTTAAGGTTTGCGGTCGATAAAGGGCATCGCCTCCCAGCATGGTCATCTGTTGCCTGTTGGCTACCGCGATCGCGACAGCAACAGAGATTAAGCTAGTATTGGGAAACAGGACGATCGCATCCGCATCCTTGTCCTGAAGTTTCCTGATTTCTTGTTCGACATCCAGGTCAGCATCATTCATATCAATGATCTCGGCATTCCCTCCGAGTGGTTGGAAACGTCCGACAAAGGCTTCCTTTAAGCTGCGACTGTAGCTGCTGTTAGGATTATAGAAAACCGCTACTCGCTGCTTACCCAACTTATTTTTGGCATACTCAGCTAGTTTTGTACCGGATACCGCATCAGAAGGTACTGTTCTAAAGAAGACGCGACCCGATAAGGTCGTACTGGTGCTAGTGGGCGAGACCATCGCCAAACCTGCTTTTTCATATTCAACTAGCGCTTCTTGACTGGCGCTGCTGGCATTATGTCCCACCACTCCCAAAATTGCCGGGTTGTTGGCTAGCTTCCGCGCTACACCACCCGATATAATTCGATCGTTACCATCGTTGGCGATGACTACTTCCAGCAGGCGATCGCCCAACCCTCCCCCATCGTTAAACTTAGTTTGGGCATCTGCTACCCCGCGCAACATTTCTTCCGCTGAGGTGGCCGCCGAGTCCACGGGCACGACTGCGGCCAGGGTGAAAGGTCTCCCTTGCAGACGCGCCTTAGCATTGTTAAGATATATCTGTACTTCGGGATCTTGCCGATCGCCCATTACCGCCTTGGCAAAGAATTCACTCGCCCGTCTTAAGTTGCCCTCACTGAATGCCTGAGTGCCCCGATCGCCATCCAGATTCGCTTTATAACGCAACAAGCGGCGTTCTCCCGAACTGTAACGTTCCGGGGCCGTCGGTCCCCCTTTATTGCCAGGAGTCCCGAGGATCGCAGTGCCCCTTGATGGAGACTTAGGGCGAGTTACTTTCAGACAAGCATTACCTACTTTCTGCTCCCCAGGCGGACATTTAGACCCTTGCCAATAGGCTAAGCCACCGAGGGTGCCAATTCCCATCACAGTTGCTACAATAGCTGGGATAGCCCACGGATTTTGTCCTGGTGGGGGTGACGATCGTCGCGTTCCCATCACAGCCTCCTTTGGTATAGCTTGAGACAATTTCCACAGTTAAGGCTAAAATTTTCCTTAAGAACTGACAGGTCCAAGCATTTTTGTTGTTACATAAATACTAAGCATCCAATATGCCGCCCAGCCTGTAGCCTATTGCTATCATCAGGCTCGGCAGCTCGAAAGCCTTGGTTGCTAGTCTAGTTAATCAACCGATAGTAGCACCCATACTATATAGTACATCACTACATTACCAACATTACCAAAAGAATCTTCGCCAATTATCCATTGTATCAATGGGGAAAATTTATGCGTTTCCACCGTGAGGGAAAAATCGGCGGGCGATCGGCCACTTGCATTAGGCAGGTAGATAAAAAATTTGCTACTCTAGCATTTCAACGTACAATCGATAAACAGACCATATGAACAAAAAGGAACTGCCAGGAAAACAAGGACTCTACGATCCACAATTTGAACATGACGCCTGCGGTGTCGGGTTCATTGTCCATATGAAAGGACAGAAGTCACACGATATCGTCCAACAGGCCCTGACGATCCTTGTGAACCTAGACCATCGAGGTGCCTGCGGTTGCGAACCAAACACCGGTGATGGCGCGGGTATTTTGATGCAAGTGCCCCACAAGTTCCTTGAGAAGGTGACTGCTGCGGAAAATATCACTCTGCCAGAACTGGGTCAATATGGGGTGGGGACGATCTACTGCTCCCCAGATCCGGCCACGCGCGCCAAGAGCCAACAGATTTTTGAAGCCATTGTAGCAGAAGAGGGGCAGCAGATGCTCGGATGGCGGGATGTGCCGACGGACAACTCCGATCTCGGCAAGACGGCCAAAGCAAAGGAACCCAATGTGATCCAGGTTTTCATCAAGCGGGCCCCAGACATCGCATCGGACTTAGCTTTTGAACGGAAGCTATACGTGATCCGCAAGCGTACACATGCTGCGATCCGCGAGGTGGTAGACCCCTATTGGTATGGGATCGGTCTCTCTTGCCGCACGCTTATATATAAAGGCATGCTGACGTCAGCGCAGGTGGATCGATATTATCCGGATCTCCAGGATGCAGATATGGAAAGCGCCCTGGCCCTGGTCCATTCCCGGTTCAGTACGAATACATTGCCCAGTTGGGAACGCTCTCATCCCTATCGCTACATCGCTCATAATGGGGAAATTAATACCCTGCGGGGCAATATTAATTGGATACACGCCCGGCAGTCGATGTTCTCTTCAGAGTTGTTCTCAGATGACCTGACCAAAGTGCCGAATCTGATTAACGTCAATGGCAGCGACTCGGGTATTTTCGATAATACTATGGAACTGCTCGTCCTGGCCGGGCGATCGCTCCCCCATGCCATGATGATGATGATACCGGAACCTTGGACGAACCACGAGTCCATGAGCGAGGAGAAGAAGGCATTCTATAAATATCACTCCTGTCTGATGGAACCCTGGGATGGTCCGGCGTCGGTGGCCTTTACCGATGGCACGACCATCGGGGCGGTACTCGATCGCAATGGTTTGCGTCCCTCCCGCTATTACGTGACTAAGGACGACCTAGTCATTATGGCATCGGAAGCAGGAGTGTTGCCCATAGAACCAGAACGAGTGGCCCACAAAGGTCGCTTGCAACCGGGGCGGATGTTCCTGGTAAACATGGAAGAGGGTCGCATCGTTGCGGACGAAGAACTCAAACAGCAGATCGTCACGGCCCATCCCTACCGCGAGTGGTTGGACAAATATCTAGTTCCTCTGGATAATCTCAAAGATGGACCAGCATTAGAAGAGTTTGAGACTGCAACCCGCATCCAGCGCCAGATGGCCTTCGGTTATAGCTTCGAGGAACTGCGGATGCTGTTGACCCCCATGGCCCAGAATGGCGTGGAAGCTGTGGGTTCTATGGGTACGGATACGCCCCTGGCCGTGCTGTCCGATCGCCCGAAATTGCTGTACGATTACTTCAAGCAATTGTTCGCTCAGGTGACGAACCCGCCCATCGATTCGATCCGGGAGGAGATTGTCACTTCGGCCCAGACGACCATTGGTTCGGAAAGCAATTTGCTAGAACCGAAACCGGAAAGCTGCCATTTGATCGAACTGCCAACCCCGATCGTTACTAATGCCGAACTGAACAAACTGAAGCACGTCAGCGAAGGTAAATTCAAGTCCATTACCATGCCCATTCTCTTCGATCCGAAGCAGGGGGTTAAGGGTCTGGAAACGGTGATGTCTGAGATTTGTGGGCAGGCCGATCGGGCGATCGCGGAGGGAGTAAATATTATCATTCTCAGCGATCGGGGAGTAAGTCCAGAACGGGCTCCGATCCCGGCCCTGTTAGCAGTTGCGGGCCTGCATCACCACCTGATCCGAGAAGGAACGCGCACGCGGGTGGGTCTGGTATTGGAATCAGGAGAACCCCGGGAAGTACATCATTTTGCTGTATTGATTGGTTTCGGCTGTGGGGCCATAAATCCCTATATGGCTTTTGAGACGATCGATGAGATGATTAAAGATCGCTTGCTGACGGATATCGATTATAAAACCGCTTGCAAGAATTATATCAAAGCTGTCACCAAGGGCGTGGTCAAGATTGCTTCTAAGATTGGCATCTCGACTATTCAAAGCTATCGAGGGGCCCAGATTTTTGAGGCGATCGGGCTGAACGAAGCAGTCATAGATAAATACTTCACTTGGACGTCTTCCCGGATCGAAGGGGTAGGTCTAGATGTAATCGCTCAAGAAACGATTTTACGCCACGCCCATGCTTTCCCCGATCGGCCTGCTAACGGCCATACCCTGGATGCGGGGGGAGAATATCAGTGGCGCAAGGATGGGGAACGACATCTGTTCAGTCCCGAGACGATTCATGCTTTGCAACAGGCAGTGCGGGAAGACAGTTACGATCTGTACAAGCAATATGCAAAGCTGATTAACGAGCAGGATAGCAAGCACTTTACTCTGCGGGGACTGTTGGAATTTAAATCAGATCGCGAACCAGTACCTTTAGAAGAAGTGGAACCCATCGAGGCCATCATGAAGCGGTTCAAAACCGGGGCCATGAGCTATGGATCTATTTCTAAGGAGGCCCACGAAACTCTGGCGATCGCCATGAACCGGATCGGCGGCAAGTCCAATACTGGAGAAGGCGGGGAAGATCCCGAACGCTACCGCTGGACGAACGATCTAGGAGACTCGAAGAATAGTGCCATCAAGCAGGTAGCATCGGGTCGCTTTGGAGTCACGAGTCTGTACCTATCCAAGGCGAAGGAATTGCAAATTAAGATGGCCCAGGGTGCGAAGCCCGGTGAAGGGGGACAACTGCCCGGTCGCAAGGTCTATCCCTGGATCGCGAAGGTGCGTCACTCTACCCCTGGCGTAGGTTTAATCTCGCCCCCACCTCACCACGATATCTATTCCATCGAAGACTTGGCAGAGTTGATCCACGACCTGAAAAATGCCAACCGCGAGGCCCGTATTAACGTCAAGCTGGTGTCGGAAGTAGGAGTGGGGACCGTGGCCGCTGGGGTAGCAAAAGCCCATGCGGACGTAGTGCTAATTTCTGGCTTCGATGGAGGTACGGGTGCGTCGCCCCAGACTTCCATTAAACATGCAGGTTTGCCTTGGGAACTGGGCGTGGCGGAAACTCACCAAACCCTATTGCTGAATAACCTCCGCAGTCGCATTGTGGTGGAGACTGACGGTCAACTGAAGACGGGCCGAGATGTGGCGATCGCGGCCTTGCTGGGAGCCGAAGAATTCGGTTTTTCCACAGCCCCTCTGGTAACATTAGGCTGCATCATGATGCGGGTCTGCCAAAAGAACACCTGTCCGGCAGGGATAGCTACCCAGAACCCGGAACTGCGCAAGAGTTTTATCGGCGACCCCCAATATACGGTCAACTTTATGCAGTTCATCGCCCAGGAACTGCGGGAAGTTATGGCCCAACTGGGTTTCCGCAGTCTGAATGAAATGGTGGGACGGACTGACGTGCTGGAAGCGAAGAAGGCCGTCGATCACTGGAAAGCCAAGGGTATTGACCTGTCCAAGATCCTCTATCAGCCGGAAGTGGGACCGGAAGTAGGTCGCTACTGTCAGATACCCCAGGACCACGGCTTAGAGAAATCTTTGGACATGACGGTGCTGCTGGATCTGTGCAAACCTGCCATTGAAAAGGGCGAGAAGGTCAAAGCCACTCTACCGATTAAAAATATTAATCGGGTTGTGGGGACAATACTCGGCAATGAACTCACCAAGCGCCACCCGGAGGGACTGCCAGAAGATACAGTACATTTGCATTTCCAAGGGAGTGCGGGTCAGAGTTTCGGTGCCTTTGTGCCCAAGGGCGTCACTCTGGAACTGGAAGGTGATGCTAATGACTACTTCGGCAAAGGTTTGAGTGGTGGCAAGATTATCATCTATCCCCCTGCTAACTCTACCTTTGTACCCGAGGAAAACATTATTATCGGTAATGTAGCTTTCTACGGTGCTACTTCTGGTGAAGCTTACATTCATGGCGTGACAGGAGAACGTTTCTGCGTCCGGAACTCGGGAATACATGCCGTTGTTGAGGCGATCGGGGATCATGGCTGCGAATATATGACTGGGGGTCAAGTGGTAGTCATCGGTCCGACGGGGCGCAACTTTGCTGCTGGCATGAGTGGTGGTGTAGCCTACGTTCTGGACGAACAGGGAGATTTTGCTACCCGTTGCAATACCCAGATGGCCGATATCGAAACCCTGGATGCAGAAGATCTTGAATCTGTACGTCAGGCAATTAGCAAGCACGCCGAGTATACTAAGAGTCAGAAAGCCCTTTCAATACTCGCCAACTGGACAGAAATAGCGCCGAAGTTCGTGAAGGTGATGCCGCGAGACTACAAGCGGGTGATCAAAGCATTAAAAGAAGCGCTGGAGTCTGGTTTGAGTGGAGACGATGCACTCAGTGCTGCTTTTGAACAAAATGCTCGTGATGTGGCTCGTATTGGTGGTAGTTAACCCGCAGGGGGTGTCCCACCCCTGCTAATAGCTCAAGTCGGTTACCAATGCGCGATCTTGCACCATTCTCAATTGGTCTCCTGGCCCGCCGGGGGTTAAAACCCCCGGCTAATAGCTTAAGTGGGTTAAAACCCACTCTCTACCGGGTGTGGTCAAAAGTCGTTGCGTAGGGTGGGCACCGCCCACCAGAAGCGGGCTTGGGGAAAATTTAAACACACAGTTGACAATAGCAGATGATGGGGTGTGGTCAAAAGTAGTTGATAGTCATTTGTTGCCCTTCGGCCCTTCGGCCCTTCGGCCCTTCGGCCCTTCGGCCCTTCGGCCCTTCGGCCCTTCGGCCCTTCGGCTCACGCTCAGGGACCACTCACGCTCAGGGACCACTCACGCTCAGGGACCACTCACGCTCAGGGACCACTCACGCTCAGGGACCACTCACGCTCAGGGACCACTCACGCTCAGGGACCACTCAC
>JBFRWI010000187.1:0-13805 GCA_051439505.1 Hormoscilla sp.
GAGGTGCAATATTCGCCCACATAGCTGCGCCACACTTTGATACCTTTAGCTTCCAACTGTTGGTGAGCATAGCCATACAGCAGATAAAGTTCGGAAATTGGCGTACCCCCTAAACCATTAATCATCAGCGCCACTTCATCCCCATTATTAAAGATAGGGGCAGTAGTTTCAGTTTCTGATATTGGCTTGGAATCGGTGAGAATAGCTTCCAGCATTCGATCAACTATTTCATTAGCGCTGGTTAGTTTTTCCCTAGCCCGACCAGGTTCTCCATGAATGCCGACACCCATCTCAACTTCATCTTCTGCCAAGGTGAAAATGGGTTCGCCTTTGGCTGGGGGAGTGCAGCCAGTCAAAGCCATTCCCATTGAACGGATAACATCATTGACCCGATTACCGAGAGCGACTAATTCATCTAAGGAAGCGCCTTTTTCTGCCGCTGCACCAACTGCTTTGATGACAAAAAAGTTGCCAGCAACGCCACGACGACCTACAGTGTAGAGGCTGTCTTTAACCGCTACATCATCATCGACAAAAATAGTTTTGACCGTAATCCCTTCATCTTCTAATTCTTCAGCAGCATCCCGGAAAGCTGCTCGATCGCCCGTATAGTTGTTGACAATATGCAACACCCCTTTGGCTGAGTTGAGGAGTTTGGAGGACTCGACTACATAATCAATTGGCGGGGCCGAAAAAACATCCCCCGGACAAGCTCCGTCAAGCATCCCTTGGCCAACAATCATTACATGGGCTGGTTCGTGACCGGAACCAGAACCCTGAACGATCGAGACTTTTTTATCATTGGGAGCATCGGCTCGCATAATCAGGTTGTAGTCGGGGACGTATTTGACCTTACCCGGATTAGCAAGCTCTATTCCCTTCAGCATTTCGGGAACAAATTGTTTGGGATTATTAACAAATTTCTTCATTGATTTTTTTCCTCTGATTAATTAGTATTTACAACCCTACGAGTAGGGTAGGCTTAATACTTCTCAGTCAAGCATATAGGTTGTCATTGCGAGGGGGGGAGGACGCGATTAACTTATGGGAAATTGAATTAACTCCCCCCGAAGCAATCGCCCCGCCCTGTATAAGATGAAGATCACTTCAGTGTCTTTCGCTGTATCTTGGTCACTCGATGTCTTCTGGGAGCGCTAGTCGCACTACCGATGAAGACATGGTACTCGCACTACCCAGGATAGAACGAGGTGAGATTGCTTCGGGGGGGATTGCTTCAGGAGTCTTAACAATATTATTTTGTCAGCCCTCTCGCAATGACAGGTTGTTAACCGAGAAGTATTGAGGGTGGGCTTGCCTAAAAGCCGACCTTTGAGATTAGTTAAATTTCCCTGACTGCGTAAGTCAGCTCTATCTTAAAATCATTAATTGTTAATTATGAGTCAGAAATGATTTTAACTAGCTATTAGCTTTTCCTGACGGAATGCTGCGCAAACAGCATTTAGCTATCAGCTAAAAATCCGAGGCTTTAGGTCCCCCACTATATTTAGCAAAATTAGTGGTGTGTGTTAATGGGGGTCTGATTCCCCCATTATACACAGTGAAAAGCTGTTAGCGCTAGCTCCTCCGCAGGAGGCTTGCTGACTGCTGACTGCTGACTGCTACTTCAAGATTTTGCCCAAGCAGTGGCGACATTCTCAAACATCACAGCCACAGCTACTGCCCCAGCATCATAAGTATCTTTACTCCGATCGCCCGTGTAAGATGCGCGACCTCGTTTGGCGACCCAGGCTTTCGTGATTTCTGCCTGCTCTCGTGCGGCTTTGGCCGCTGCATCGATCGCTTCTTGAGTATTACCACCATTGGCGATCGCTTGCTCAAAAGCATCTGCCCCTGGGACTAAGGCATCCAGCAAAGTTTTGTCGCCTAAGTTTGCCCCCCCGCGATCCATAATTCCATCCGCAGCAGCGCGAAACATGGTCACGACATCTTCCCCAGTCAGCATTTCTTTACCGCTAATACTCTTGCCAGCACTCCGAAAAGCAGCCCGCCAAATTGAACCGGAAGTGCCACCAATATTTCTGGAGATAATTTTAGCACATCCGAGCAAAAAACTCTCACCGCTACTGCGATCTATTTGGTCCCATTGTGACAAAATGGCACCAAAGCCACTTTCTAGGGAAGTGCCAAAGTCCCCATCACCGACCACACCATCCAACTCGGTAAAATATTTTTCGTTATCAATGGATGTTTGGGCGATCGTGCGCACGACCAGTTCTATATTCTCCAAACTACTTCGCGCCATATTTCTCTCCTCGATCAAATATTTTGCTATCAAAATAATATGAGTCTAAAACCCTGCCTTTTAAGGCGAAATATTTTCGCAGCAGGTATCAAATCCCCGTTATAAAAATTACTTCTGTACGGGCGAACGGCCGTAGGGGCGAACGGCCGTTCGCCCCTACTTCGTTAAGCCAGGGAATCAGCCAAAACCTGCTCAAGGTCATCTACGGTAAAATATCCTTGTGGTTTAACATTAGTCCGATTTTGACCGATCGCGATAGACTTGTTACCGGGTTCTCCGAAATCCGACAACACTAATGCTGCTTCACTAAAATCCTCATTTTTGGTCAACTCATTGTATGTGACAATACAGGTCATCCGGGCAGCAGTAGCAGCCAGCAAACCATTGCGCGTATCTTCTACAACAATGCAGTTAGCTGGGTCTAAGTTTAATTTTTCCACAGCGAGATTGTAAACATCTGGGGCTGGTTTTTTTGCTTTGACCATATCGCCCGCAAAAACTCCAGCGAATTTACTGGCCAGTTCTACCCCCATGACTTGACCCAGCACTGCCTCTACAGAAGCGATCGCAGAAGTCGAACAAACTGCGAGGAGCCAACCATTTGCCAAAGCTGTCTGGGCTAGGCGTTTAACACCGGGACGACCGGGAATTGCCCCAGTAGCGATCGCCTGCTTATAAATTTCCGTTTTGCGCTTATGCCAACCCATGACAATATTCCACCAGGCTGAATCCGACTCTGGAACCGGGTAAACAGCCCGAAAATCCTCATCTTTTCCCAAGCTGAACATTCGCTCTTTGCCGCCACCAATTTTAACTTTCTGGGCATATTTTTCCAGGCCCCACTGCCAATTTATGCCCTGTTCGCGCCACATTTGGTTGAAGGCTACTAAATGACCATCTAGCTCGGTGTCAGCCAACACCCCATCGCAATCAAAGATTAGTGCTTTTTTCATGCTTTTCCTTCACTGCCAAACAACTTACAATAGTGCTGCGTCAATTTGATTACCTCACTATGTACCGCCCCAACCAGTTTCAAGGGGTTGTATTCGGTTGGTCGCTCTTCGAGGTATGTGCGGAAGCTATCAGCATAAGTTTGCTTGAGTGCAGTGGAGATATTCACCTTAGCTGTCCCAAGACTAATCAGCCGTAAAAAGACATCATCACTCAGACCGCTGCCCCCGTGCAAGACCATTGGAGTATTGGTCGCTGCCACTATCTGCTCCATTCTACCGTAGCGAATTTGTGGGGTGGCCTTGTAAAAACCGTGTGCGGTGCCAATAGCGGGTGCATAACAGTAAATCCCACTGTCCTTGACAAAGGCGATCGCCTCTTCAATTGATATCAGTTGTCCTTCTGTCTCGCTACCGATGTCATCTTCAACACCAGCCACTGGTACCACTTCCCCTTCTACATGAGCTCCGTACTGAGCCGCATATTTGGCGATCTCTTGAGTCGTCCGAAAGTTTTCCTCAAAAGAGAAACTCGAGCCATCAAATAGTACCGCGTTCCAGCCCAAACGGAGACATTCTTTCACGATTTCGGGGTCGGGGCAATGATCCAAGTGGAGGGTTACGGGGACTGAGGCTCGTTCGGCCATGTTACTAAACATATCCTGGATGACTTTGGCTCCCCAGAATTTAATCGTTTTAACTGAGATTTGAATAATTAAGGGGGAGCGAGACTCGGAGGCCCCCTTAATCAAGCCATCCATCGTAATATCATCGAAAGCATTAAATGCCGGAACCCCGTACCTATTTTCAAAGGCCGGGTTCATAATTTCTGGTAGGGTGACAACAGTCATTCTTCTCTCCTTTCTGTATGATGTAAAGGCTAGATTTACCTCACGATATCGTTCAAGCTGTCATTGAGAACCGCAAAAGCCCTCATATACTTCAGGTTACGCAAGGAGAGACCCTTTACCTGGGGGAACTCTTGGCGCAGATCTCGGGAGTAGGGTTCGATCGCGCCCTCGCGCCCCAACCTTGAGCGGCTTGCTGTTGAGCGGATTTGCGCTCCCATGTGCCAGTATAGCAGCACATGGGAGCGGTTGACTGCTCCGGGCCGCTTTGACCTTCCCAGCAGCGAATCTGGGTTTACCGAATTATATAATTGAACCATGCAACAGCTTACTCTGACCCGACCTGACGATTGGCATCTCCATCTCCGTGACGGCGAAGCGCTGAAAGCGGTTTTACCCCATACCGTGCGCCAGTTTGCCCGCGCCATCGTGATGCCCAATTTGAAACCTCCAGTGCGATCGCTCGGCTCAGCGGCGGCTTATCGCGATCGCATCCTTGCCGCAATGCCGGCGGGGAAAAAGTTTGAGCCATTGATGACTCTGTACCTCACGGACAATACTAGCCCGGAAGAGATTATCGCCGCCGAAGCCTCCGGGTTTGTGAAAGCGGTCAAATATTACCCATCCGGTGCAACGACTAATTCAGAATTCGGGGTGACGGATATTCGCAAGTGCGATCGGGTGTTTGATGCCATGCAGCAGGTAAACTTGCCCCTATTGCTACATGGAGAGGTGACGGATAAGGATGTTGATGTGTTCGATCGCGAAAAGGTGTTTATCGAGAAACATTTAATTCCCCTCAAGCAGCGATTTCCGAAACTGCGCGTGGTGCTGGAACACATTACCACTTCAGATGCGGTGGAATTTGTCCTAGAGGCGAATAATATCGGGGCAACCATTACCCCACAACACTTATTATTTAACCGCAATCGCATATTCTTTGGAGGAATTAACCCCCATTTTTATTGCTTGCCCATTTTGAAACGGGAAACCCATCGCCAAGCCCTGCTGCAAGCCGCAACATCGGGCAATCCTAAGTTTTTTCTCGGCACGGATAGCGCCCCCCATACCCGCACCAGTAAAGAAAGTGCCTGTGGCTGCGCCGGTTGCTTTTCCGCCCTGCACGCGATGGAATTGTATGCAGAAGCCTTTGAAAGTGTCAATGCCCTGGATAAATTGGAAGGGTTTGCCAGTTTCTATGGGCCAGATTTTTATCAACTCCCGCGCAATACCGAACAGATTACCTTGACCAAAACCAGCTGGCGCATTCCCGATGAAGTACCATTTACCGAATCTGGGTTAGTCCCCTTACGGGCAGGTCAGGAGATGACATGGAAGATGATTTGAGGTGGTGGTATATTGGCGTTGCACATTTTTACCGATGATAGCAGTCAATGGTTGCAAATTGCCGTTCCCAGGCGGGAGCCTCTTAACGAGGAAAATTGAAAATTGAAAATCCAGTATTTGTCTATTCCTGACAAGTTATAACTATTTCAATTGACCATAGCGCTTCTGCACGCTCCGGGCCCCCTCCGCTGCGCGACTTCGTATACGCAATTTGCAATTTTCATCCCGTATCATCCCGTATCATCCCGGAGTTGTGCAACGCCAGTATATTTTCCTCCCATTGCAGAACCAACCCAGCGCCCTCAGCCGCCTGACGCACCATAGCATTAGGGACTTGCAAGTTAATAATGTACCGGTTCAAGGGCTTCGACTCCGCTCAGCCCGAACGGTGAAAGACAACAGTCCATACCGATCGCACAAACACCGGGCAAGTTAAAAGCTGCCGGAGTAAAGCAATGGTGAAACCTTCAATTCTTGGCCCTGCCGCAAGTTACAGCTTTAGCCAGTATAGCAGCCTACCCTTTGACACCCCCGATGCACTGGGAAAGATTGTAAAATATAAGTCTTAACCAAATCAGAGGCGCTATACATGTCCAAATCTAGTCAAGTCTTAATTAATGCTTTTCTCACCGAGCGCAATACACCAAATCCTCTCGGTGACCGTAGTCCTACCTGGGGTCGTCAAGTAGAGGATCTTTCTCTGGTCGATCCTGGAGAAATTGCACAGAGTGTTGTGGTTATTGAGCCCTGGGAGCATGTTGGCGAACGACCCAGCGATAAGGTTGGCGTCATTGCATCAGAGAACGTGGCCTATGTTGTCGATCAGATCCTGGGTTTACCTACCCTTATTGTGCCCGCTTGGAAGCATGGTATTTCTGACATACAGCGCTTTGCTACCCTGACAAGCCTAGCCAAACTTATAGTATTGGAAGGTGGCGAACCGGATGTTCATGTAAAAGAGACTTTTTCGGAAGCATTTTCTCGATCAGATGCTACACAACTGATTGTTGAGTTCCTCCTAAAACAGGAGCCTTTCATTGGCATTTGTCTCTATCATCAGCTTACGGCGCAGGCCCATGTAGAATTAATCCGTGAATCTGTGCGTCGTCTAGAAGAATCAAAACAACCAGCGTTTGTTGCTGTCAGTCGTCGCATTGCTGAGGTGGCAAATCGCCTAAAGGTCGAAAAGGGTTATGGTACTGTCGCCCAATCTTGGAACGATGAATCGTTTGCCGTTGCTAAGAATGAAGAAGTTAGCCATTCTAATACACGGTTATACCCCTACCGGGATATCGATCTTCCTCATGTTCCGACTGAAATCACGGAGGCATATCGTGTAGTCGCAAAACGTTTTGATGCCGTCATTGATGTAGCACTCCAGTACGAGAACGATCTGCACATTCAGGCATTTCATGGCAACGAAGTATCAGAAGAATCAATGCGCTTCGTATGTTGGGCTTATCAGCAAATTCACCATGTGATAACTGCTTACAGCCTTGAAGCGGCCTCGACACTCGATCTACAAAGCCTAATGACTGCACCGATTGGTGTCGAAATTTTGGCTTCAACACATACTCAAAGTGGCGATCCGCTATGTGAGGTTGCAGCAACCGGTATTTATTGGGATAACGGACGGAAAGCACTAACTACCCAGTTTCACCCAGAACTTGATGAATCCTTAATAACCGCATCTGAAGGTTGGGCACCTTCCTGGGAAACTATGAAAAGTTCTGATGGAATTCGTTTGTTAGCACGTATGCTTCAGTCAGTTCTCTAAAAATGAGTGACAAACCGCTTCCCTCTCACCACTTATGCTAAACACAATCATTTTCTTAAAGTGCGATCGTCCGATCTTGTAGTGCCGTGGCACAGCTAAAATGAGCGAGCGGCGATCTCGTAGTACGAGATCGCCGCTCGCACGATACCAGACCCTAGGATGGTGGAGAAATCTCCGAAGTGCTAGAATTCAGTTGTTCTGGGCACATAATTATGTCGCGAGCCCAGGTTCAACGCCTTCAATAGCACCCCATGTCCTACAGCAGCTTTAAAACCCTTGCCAGCATCCAAAGCACCTTTGGACTTGAGCTTGACGAAAGCCAAAATCGGCGTTGCACATTTAAGGGATGATAGCAGCTAATTTTTCAACTTTGCTAATGGCTAATTGCTAATTGAAAAGAGTAAAGCTATCTATTCATGACGACAAATGACTATCTCTATTAACCATTGACAATAGCGCTCCTGCACGCTCCGGGCCCCCTCCGCTGCGCGACTTCGTCCTCTGCAATTAGCAGACCTCATCATCGGTGGAGTTGTGCAACGCCCCAAAATATTTTTGCCCAAACCAAATCACGTCAGCCTAGTGATATGAGGCACTGCTCAACACGACAGCCGCCTCTCAATGTAAAATACAGAGCGGGTGTAATATTTTTTTAACCAACTGGTGCAAGACCACACCCCTTTATAATCGAGATCCGCGCTCGATCGCAAACAGGAGGAGTTATGTACGTTCAAGAGATCGCTATTACCGCTGACGGCGGTGGCAAATTCAGCGCCTATTTAGCTGCCCCAGATACGGGAGTTCATCCTGGTATCATTGTTATTCAGGAAATCTTCGGCGTGAACGAAGATATGCGGCAAATTGCTCGCGGTTATGCAGAAGCTGGCTATGTAGCAATTGTACCAGACCTATTCTGGCGGCAGGAACCAAATGTGCAACTCGACCCCGCGTCCCAAGCAGACTGGGACAAGGCTTTTGCCCTTTACGAAGGCTTTAGCGAAGACCAGGGAGTTGCCGATCTAGTCGCTACCCTGAGAACCCTGAGAGACCTCCCCAATTGTACTGGTAAAATTGGTAGCGTTGGTTTCTGTCTGGGTGGTAAACTGGCTTTCCTCATGGCTACCCGATCGGCTGCTAATTGCAATGTTTCCTACTACGGTGTGGGTATCGAAAATCAGTTTGATGAAATTGATTGGATCGAAAAGCCCCTGATATTACATATGGCAGAAGGTGACGAATACGTTCCGACTCAAACTCAGGCCATCATTAAACAGGAACTCAGTGGCAAGGATCTGGTGACGGTTTATAGTTATCCTCAGGTAGATCATGGCTTTGCCCGTGCTGACTCTCAACAATACGATCGGGCAGCAGCGGAGTTGGCGAATAGCCGCACAATGGAGTTTTTCGGGCAACATCTCCAGTGACCGCGTACCAGGCGAAGGGGTGTGGTCATGCAGAGAGTTGATAGCTGATATGTAATATAGCCCCTGCACGCGAAGGGCCCCCTCCGCTGCGAGGAGGGGGCCCTTCGCGTGGGCTTTGTTCATGTAGCCGGGCCCTTTAGGGTTGGGCGACTACCAACGGGCTCCGGAGCCACGCCCCAGGCGAAGTGACCTCTCCCAGGCACTCCGTCTGTTCTCCGAAAGAATTATGGTAATATCCAGGTTGGATATAGAGGCTGGGAAAATCTGTGCTTGACCTGAAACAAATCCGAGAAAATTCCGAAAAAGTCCGAGAACTGCTGCATCGTCGCGGTTCTGGTTACGATCTGGAGCCAGTTTTGGCCCTAGACAATCAGCAGCGGGAACTGGAAACGCAGCGATCGGCGCTGCAAGCACGCAGTAATGAGATTGGCAAGCTGGTGGGTCAAAAGATTAAATCCGGCGTACCCCCAAATTCAGAAGAGGTGCAAAAACTGCGGGAAGAGGGAAACCAGGTGAAAAGTCAGCTAGCTGAACTGGAACCTCGGGAAAAAGACTTGAAAGCGCAGTTACAGGATTTACTGCTAGCACTTCCGAATTTGCCCAGCGACTCGACCCCAGAGGGCAAAAGTGAGGAAGAAAATGTCGAAGTGCGGCGCTGGGGGGACGAGTATCTACCCCAAAACCCCAATATTCTCCCCCATTGGGAGGTGGGAGAAAAGCAGAATATTCTCAATTTTGAAAGTTCTGTTAAAATTGCCCAAAGTCGTTTCGTGACTCTGATCGGGGCCGGGGCGGCCTTGGAAAGGGCCCTGATTAGTTTTATGCTGGATATGCATCTACAAGCTGGCTATCTGGAGGTGATCCCCCCATTCCTGATTAACAGTCAGTCTCTCACGGCTTCGGGTCAGTTGCCTAAGTTCGCTGAGGAAAGCTTTAAGTGCGATCGGGACGACTTGTGGTTGACTCCAACGGCAGAAGTTCCAGTTACCAGTCTATATCGGGATGAAATTCTCGTTGCCGATCGCTTGCCCATCTATCACTGCGCTTACACGCCTTGTTTCCGGCGGGAAGCTGGCAGTTACGGGCGCGATACCCGGGGACTGATCCGCTTGCATCAATTCAATAAGGTGGAGTTGTTCAAATTCGTCCATCCCGATAGTTCCGAACGAGAACATCAAAGTTTAGTCCAGAATGCCGAAGCAGTTTTGCAAGCATTAAAGTTGCCTTATCGAGTCATCGAACTCTGTACTGGAGATTTGGGTTTCTCAGCGAATAAAACCTACGATCTGGAGGTATGGTTGCCCAGTTCTGGCAAATACCGCGAAATTTCTAGCTGTTCTAATTGTGGCGACTTTCAGGCCCGGCGCGGTAACATTCGATTTAAGGAAGCGGGGAAAAAAGGTACTCAATTCCTGCATACTCTGAATGGTTCGGGATTAGCAGTGGGTCGGACGATGGCCGCAATTCTGGAAAACTATCAACAACCAGATGGTACTGTTAGCATACCAGAAGCCCTGCAACCTTACTTAGGACGGGATGTGCTGTAATTTCAGAGTAAGAATAGCGCAGGCGCTGCACACTGCGTATCAGAAACCAGGTTTTTCTCATACACCTGGTTTCTGGGCTGTTGGTAAATAGGTTCACAACGTTGAAAACCAAGAAACGAACTTTTGAGTTAGTCGGATAAAGGTTCATAACTAGGAGATTGACATTTTCGTTGGTCAAATGAACCTTGACAAGTAGGAGATTGACGTTTAACAATAAAAAAGCGACATTTTAGTTTGCCCGATCGACCTTGTCAGTCAGTAAATTAACGATTACAACTAGGTAAAACCCGCTAAAATTCATCATCTGAACGTTAAATAGCAAAAAACCCAGGTTAAAGACCAGGAGATGAACGCTCCTGGGCGGGAGATGAAGGTTAAAGACCAGGAGATGAACGCTCCTGGGCGAGAGATGGACGCTATTGAGCGGGAGATGAACACAGAAGATTAGGAGATGCACGCTATTGAGCGGGAGATGAACACAGAAGATTGGGGATGAACGCTATTGGGCAGGAGATGAACATAGAATATTGGGAGATGAACAATATTGGGCAGGAGATGAACATAGAATATTGGGAGATAAGCGCTATTGAGCGGGAGATGGACACTTGAGAGTGCGGTTGTATTAAATAAAACGTTGCTACAGATGTAACTCTCGGAAATCAGTTAATCAGCGAGTTTGGCAATATGCAATCAGATCGCTTCCTGGTATCCCTGGTATCCCTGGTATCCCTGGTCTTTTGACAAATATGAGATGCGCCCTCGGAAGCGACGAGCCCACCGTGGCAACCTCACGAGCTATAATAAAGAGCTATGTAGCTAAGTAAAGTAGATATATCTATGCCAGTTTTAGGAGCGATCGCAGTTTTGGCGGTGCTGATAGTTGTTCACGAACTAGGTCATTTCATGGCAGCGCGCCTGCAAGGCATCCATGCCAACCGGTTCTCCCTGGGGTTTGGTCCTATATTGTGGAAGTATCAGGGTCCAGAGACGGAATATGCCATCCGCGCCATTCCCCTAGGGGGTTTTGTCGGTTTTCCCGACGATGACCCAGATAGTGAGATCCCTCCCGACGATCCCGATCTGTTAAGCAATCGCCCGATCCTGGACCGCGCGATCGTCATTAGTGCTGGGGTAATCGCTAATTTAATCTTTGCTTACGTAGTCCTAGTAGGGCAGTTGACCGTTCAAGGAGTACCAGCAGGACTTGATTATCAACCAGGAGTTATCGTACCGCAGATAGTATCGGCGGATGCCCCTGCTGCCCGCGCAGGCATGACCGCTGGGGACGTGATTTTGTCTATCAATCGCCAGCAACTGGGTGCGGATGAAAATGCCATTATCAAGTTACAAACTGAGATTCAAAAGCATCCCAACCAGGAAATTACCCTCATAGTCGAGCGTAATGACAGCATTTTAACTCTGAGGGTGACGCCAGAAGCAGGACCGGATGGCACAGGACGAATAGGCGTGCAACTCTATCCCAATGGTACACCGATCCATCGTGCTGCTCGAAATCCCGCAGAGGTATTGGGGATAGCTGCCGAACAATTTCAAAATATTTTTGTCAAAACCGCTCAAGGTTTTGGTCAGTTAATCACTGATTTTAAGTCAGTAGCGCATCAAGTGGGCGGTCCAGTAAAGATTGTGGAGGCCGGGGCGAAATTTGCCCAGTCTGACTCTGCCAACCTGCTATTCTTCGCCGCGATCATTAGTATCAACCTGGCGATTTTGAATATTTTACCCCTCCCGGCCCTGGATGGCGGTCAGCTAGTTTTTCTGTTAATTGAGGGTTTGCGGGGTAAACCTCTGCCTACCAAGGTGCAAGAGAATGTCATGCAGACGGGGTTGATGCTACTTTTGGGACTGGGGGTGTTTCTGATTATCAGAGATACAACCCAATTGGAAGTTTTCCAGAAGTTACTCGACTGATGATAATGGTTCATTGCTAATGGCTAATTGCCAATGGCAATGAACTAGGCAGTACGGCGATCGATTGTCAATACTCGTAGGTTGGGTATCCGCACGAAACCCCACAGACCCCTCTCAATTAGCAATTAGCAATTAGCAATTTACAATTTTCTGTCCCCTCATATGAGTATCATTCAGAAATGGTCGGCCAAAGAACAGCGGGCCTTAGAGATTTTGATTCGCCTCAAGCGACTTTATCCTGATGCCCGCTGTACTCTTAATTATCAAACACCAGTACAGCTGCTAGTCGCGACTATTCTTGCTGCCCAATGTACCGATGAAAGAGTTAATCAGGTAACTCCAGAGTTATTTAAAAGGTTTCCCGATGCTCGGGCGATCGCATCTGCTAATATAGATGAATTAGAGGAGATAGTGCGTCCCACAGGATTTTATCGTAATAAGGCCAAGAACATCCAAGCGGCTTGCCAGATGATTGTCACGGAATTTCAGGGAAAAGTACCCCAACAGATGGAAAAACTGGTGCAATTGCCAGGAGTGGCCCGCAAGACTGCTAATGTAGTGTTAGCGAATGCTTTTGGCATCAATCAAGGGGTGACAGTGGATACCCATGTCAAGCGTCTGGGTCAACGTTTGGGATTAACGGAACATAAGGATCCCGTGCGCATTGAGCGAGATTTAATCAGATTATTGCCCCAGTCTGATTGGGAAAATTGGTCTATTCGGCTAATTTATCACGGTCGGGCCGTCTGCAAGGCCAAGAAACCCGAATGTCATGCTTGCGCACTTTCCGATCTATGTCCCTCTGCCAATTGAGAATTAGTAATTGAGAATTGCTGATTCTTTACTTTCCATTCTCAGGGGCTAGCCCAATTTTGGCTCGATCGCCCTTTGGCCCTGCTGTGGTTGAAGAAATCGGTTCTCAGGCTGAGCCTGAGAACTATATGAAAACAGATAAACTATTTTACGTTTCTTATCTTATCATCTCCTGCAACCCGATGACAAGGGGCGGTGCCTATATTTGGGAGCGATCGCCCTGGTGGTTTCCGGTACCGTTGCGGTTGTATCATGATTGCGTCAAACTGCTATTAGTATTGCGATCGTCCTTGACTATGCAGACCCAAATTACCACCACCACGCCAATTCCAGGCCAATACTGGAATTGGCGCGGCCACAACATCTATTATGTACGAGCAGGGGAACCCCACCCACAGCGTCCGCCACTGCTATTGGTGCATGGGTTTGGCGCTTCTACAGACCATTGGCGGAAAAATATCGCTCCACTTAGTAACGAGTTCGGTGTTTGGGCGATCGACCTATTAGGTTTCGGACGTGCTGCCAAAGCGAAGACGATCTACAGTGGGGACTTGTGGCGAGACCAACTGCACGATTTTATTACAGAGGTTATCGGTCAACCCACGATCTTAGTTGGCAACTCCTTGGGGGGATATGCTTCTCTGTGTGTCGCAGCGCAGCGCCCCGATCGTGCAGCGGGTTTAGTGTTGCTCAACAGTGCGGGCCCATTTACCGAAACAGAAGACTCTGCTGCCTCCCGTCGGCAGACCAACTCCCCCAGAAAATTTTTAGGCCAATTCTCCCAGTCGGTGTTTCGCCAGAGTTGGGCAAGTTTTTTGCTATTCCAGTATCTGCGACGACCTGCACTCATTCGCAAAACTCTGCAAAAGGTCTATCTCGACCAAACGGCGGTCACGGACCAACTGGT
>JBFRWI010000188.1:0-15136 GCA_051439505.1 Hormoscilla sp.
GTCACGGCAAATAGCGGCAGTAATGACCTGTCCTTGCTGCAAAGCAATGGAGATGGCACCTTTACCAATTTTCCCTTGCCCTTACCATTCCCAGATGGCGTCACGGTATCATCATTAAGGGCCGCAGACGAAGATGGCGATGGTAATGCTGACTTCCTGGTGGGCACTAACATTGAGAATAACACGATCGTCGGCGTGCGGACGACTTTAGAAACCTTTGAATTTCCCGTTGGTGATAGTCCAGTATCGGTAGCGCTAGCAGACTTCAATGGAGATGGCAATATCGATGGGGCGATCGCAAACAGTGGCGATGACACAGTCACCATCTTGACCAATATTAACAACGAAGATGTCACAACGGACAGCATCTCGGTAGGAACTGCACCTTCTTATATTACTGCGGCAGATATCGATGGCGATGAAGACCAAGACCTGATCGTAGTCAGTAATGGCAGCAACACTGTCTCCATATTGCGCAACGATGGTGCCGGGAACTTTCAGATGATCTCAGAAAGGGCAGTGGGGAACAGTCCAGTTTGGGCCACCGCAGCAGACTTAAATGGGGATGATACTATTGACCTCGCTGTCGTCAATAGCGAAGATGACAGCATCTCACTCTCGCTGAACGATGGTAGCGGTAGTTTCTTCTCAGCAGGCACCATTCAAGTAGGAAGTAACCCACTTTCACTCACCGCTGCTGACTTGGATGGAGATTCAGACATTGACCTGGCAGTAGTTAACAGCGATGATAACAATGTCTCGGTATGGCGCAATAATGGGAATGCTAGCTTCGACCCTTCAGTTACCGTGACAGTGGGAAGTAACCCGGCCTCAGTCACCGCCGCTGACTTGGATGAAGATGGGGACATTGACTTGGCAGTGGCGAACGAAGATAGCGATGATGTTTCCGTTATCCTCAACAATGGTCTAGTCCCTGTCTCAGATGGCGGATCGGACGGGGGTGATACGGTGACAGGGGGTGCCGGGAATGATAGTTTTGTTCTCAATGGCCCCGATGAGGGAGTTGATACGATCGCGGACTTTGTACCTGGTGAAGATAGTCTGCTTATTTCCCAAGATGTTTTTGGTGATGAATTTACTCCGGAAACTGTCGATGAATCTCAGTTTACTCTGGGAACTGCTGCCACAACCCCGGACCACCGCTTTATCTATGACATGGATACGGGTACTCTGTTCTTCGATGCAGATGGTAATGGTGGCGCGACAGGGGTGCAACTGGCCGTCTTAACTGCTGGCATTGAGATTTCGGCGGCAGATATTATAGTGGTAGAGTCGGTGACTGTGCCTAACCGGTCTCCAGTGGCCGCAGGCGATCGGGCCACCATCACCCAAAACTCGACTGGGACGATCGATGTTTTGGCCAATGATGTAGATTTGGATAATGACCCGATATCTCTAACAGGTTTTGAGGGGACTTCTGCAAATGGGGGTAATGTTACTCGCAACGATAATGCGACAACTGATGACCTGACAGACGATCGCTTGGTTTATACTCCAGCAGTAGATTTTATCGGGACAGATAGTTTCCGTTACAGTATCAGCGACGGACGGGGGACGGATACGGGAACGGTAACTATAATAGTCGGGTCCGACGATGATGGTCCTACCTCTGACTTGTCAGTGACGGCCTCGGTCAGCAACAGCAGCCCTGCTGAAGGGGAAGAGATCGCCTATAGTATTCAGGTAAGCGGTCAGAGTGCGGCCAGCAATATAGAACTGCGATCGCAATTGCCCGCAGGATTGAATTTGCAATACACGACAACGAGTCTGGGGGTTTACGACCTGAATACGGGTATCTGGAGGATACCTACTCTCCCCACAGGCCGGACGGCAACTCTGGAACTTAATGTGGAAGTTGGTAGTGGTATTGCGGGAGAAACTCTGTTCAATGAAGTTGTGGTAATTAGCCCCTCGGGAGTGGATAATCAGGGTACAGTGCCTATTACTATCTCCGGTGGCAATCAATCCCCGATCGCAATTGACGATGAGGTGACAACGGATCTGGAGATGCCAGTTGCAGTTGATGTGCTGGCAAACGACATCGATCCAGATGAGGATAGCTTAGAAGTTACTGGGGTAGGAGTTGCGGAAAACGGTAATGTCAGCATCATTGGCAACCAGGTAATCTACAGGCCAGATGCAGAGTTCGCAGGTACGGACAGCTTTACCTATACTATCTCCGATGGTCGGGGGGGCACGGATACGGCCACAATAACCGTAATAGTGGCACCGGAAAACCAAGACCCAAACGCTGTCCCAGATGAGGCGATCGCCACTGTCGGCCAGACTATAGGTATAGATGTGTTGGCAAATGACTTTGACCCGGATGAAGAGGCGATCGGTCTAGCAGCATTTCAGCGTCAGACAGCAGCAGGGGGAACGGTAGTCCGCAACGATAATGGCACGGCGCGGGACATCCGCGACGACTTCTTGGAATATACTCCAGCAGCAGGTTTCACGGGTACTGATAGTTTCGCTTACAGGATCCGCGATCGGCAGGGTGCGACCGATACAGCGCAGGTGACGGTAAACGTGACCGCAGCAGAAGACTTAAATGGTACCACCGTTGAGGATATCAGTATTCTGGGTTCTCTATCCGATGACGACCTAGTTGCTGGTGCTGGTAACGATAATCTCACGGGAGATTTGGGCAATGATACCCTGACTGGTGGTACTGGTAGCGATCGGTTTATCTTCAACAGTCCCGATGAAGCGCTTGACCTGATTACTGATTTTGAGGTCTTTTCAGATGCGATCGGGGTTTCCGCTGCTGGTTTCGGTGCTGGGTTAATACAAGGTAATCTCGATCCCAATCAGTTTACATTAGGAGTGGCCGCAAGCGATCCGAATCATCGCTTCATCTATGGAAATGATGGTAGTCTCTTCTTTGATGCTGATGGCACGGGTGCGATCGGGCAAGTGCAGATAGCGACATTATCAGGAGGACCAGCAGAATTTTCAGCCTCGAACATCATCGTCCTCTAGGGAAACTGTAGGGTGGGTACCGCCCACCCCGAAGCGGGTGTGGCCAATAACAACCAACTGACGCATGACCACACCCAGGCGAGACGTACCATCGGATAGCTTTCGCGGTTTATTGCCAGTGCCGCCATCAACAATTAGCGATCGCCGGGCGATCGGGCATTAATTAGAGTTCGACGCTGCTGTTGCCATTATAATGATTTTCGCAAAGTTATTATAACAGGAAGATGTCTAAGACTAACTCAGATAATAACGCTAGCTGCGGCAGAGAAAGTTATCAAAAAATTTATGATAACATTCAAAAAGTAATGAAAGGGCAATCAGCAGGGATTAGGAAATTGCTATCAGGATTTGCCAGTGGCGGTCACGTGCTGCTGGAAGATTATCCGGGAACTGGCAAAACCACATTAGCAAAAGCCCTAGCATTATCAGTCGATGCCACATTTAAGCGGATTCAATTTACCCCCGATCTTTTACCATCTGACATTCTCGGAATTTCGATTTTCGACCAGAATGAAGGAACGTTTCGTTTCCATGAAGGACCGATATTTGCTAATATTGTGCTAGCTGACGAGATTAATCGGGCTTCACCGAGAACCCAATCTGCTCTACTGGAAGCGATGGCCGAGTCTCAAGTTAGCGTTGATGGTCATCTGAGAAAACTTGAAGATATCTTTTTTGTGCTCGCTACTCAGAATCCCGTAGAATCCCGTGGCACCTATCCTCTACCGGAAGCTCAAATGGATCGATTTGCTCTCCAGTTTAGTCTGGGATATATATCGCCAGAAGCAGAAGTGGACATTCTCTCCGACCAAATCCAGGGACATCCTCTTGATCAAATTAAACCTTGCATTTCCATGCAGGAGGTTCGACAATTAAAACAACAGGTGAAGCAAGTGCGGATTAGCCAGGAAATGAAACGCTATCTCGTGGATATTGTCAATGCAACCCGCGTCGCACCAGGCGTTCAATTGGGCGCTAGTCCCAGGGCTTCTCTGGCTTTAATGAAGGTTGCTCAGGCATTAGCTTTGTTCGATGGCCTGGAATTTGTAGCACCCGAACAGATTCAAGAACTGGCTGTATCGGTTATTGCTCATCGGCTGGTGATGGATCCTCAAGCCCGTTTCTCTGGAAAAACTGCTGAAGCGGTTGTCGAAGAGATTCTCAAATCAGTCCCAGTTCCCAGTTAAAGGCGCTGTAAGAGGATGAAATATTATCTCTATCGGATATATTACTTAATTTACGCTATTCAAAAATGGTTCAAAATTAAATTCACGACCAGTGGATTGGTGGCGATCGCATGTTTGTTCATCTCTGGCGTAGATACTAACCAGACGATGTCCTATCAGATATTTTGCTTCCTGTTGGCAATTATCATACTGTCGATCGTCTATACCCTTTTGGTACCCTTTCGCTTCCGTTGCAGTGCGACGCAGATGTTACCACGATTCGGAACAGTGGGTGTAAAAATAGAATATCGCCTAGTGATTCGCAACAGCACTAACCAACTGCAAAGGGGACTGAAAATATTTGAAAATGTTGCCGATCCGCGTCCCTGTTGGCAAGAATTTATGTCAACCCCGGAACCCTCGGAAGAGAAGCGTAATACCTTCGATCGGAAATTCGGATATTATCGCTGGATGTGGTTAATTTATAGGAAACAAGGGGCTACATTTAAGACCCTAGACTTGCCGCCCCTGCCTCCTAACAGCACCACGGAAGTTGTTATGGAAATAGAACCTTTGTATAGAGGGGTGGTGCGGTTGAGTGGCCTGACGATCGCCCGATCGGATCCATTTGGTATTTTCAACGCCTGTAAAAGCATTTCGCTGCCCCAAACCCTGTGGATTTTGCCCCACCGGTATCAGTTGCCACCCATTCGACTACCGGGTTCAAGGCGATATCAATCCGGTGGAGTTTCACTGGCCTCCTCAGTGGGAGATTCAGAAGAATTTATGTCCTTGCGGGATTATCGTCCAGGAGATCCACTGCGGAAAATTCACTGGAAAAGTTGGGCCAAAGTCGGTAAGCCGATCGTGAAAGAAGAACAGGACGAATTTTTTGTCCGCCATGCCTTAATTTTGGATACTTTTGGGAAATATCAATATAGCGAAAGTTTAGAAGCCGCCGTATCCATCGCCGCTTCCTTTGCTTGTGAATTCCAGACCCAAGATGCTTTATTAGATTTAATGTTTGTGGGGACTGAAGCCTATTGCTTTACTTCCGGTAGAGGGGTTGGCCATACAGACAGAATGCTGGAAATTCTTGCTGCGGTTATCCCCTGTCGAGATAAATCCTTTGATTATTTAACTCCGGTAGTTATCGGTAGGACATCAATGCTAAGTGGCTGTATCTGCATTTTGCTTTCCTGGGATGCCGAAAGACGTAAATTAGTGGATTATTTGCGGGGATTGCGCATTCCTACCTTGGTGCTGGTAATTGTCGATTCTGAAACTACCCGAGATGACCTCGATCTAGGTGCGATGAAGAATGAACCGGAAAATTTTCACTTATTAAGATTGGGAAAAATACCAGAGGAGTTAATGAAGATATGAAAATATTGCGTTTCTCAAATTGATGTGATATATTTTAGATCGTTTATTTGTCATTGCGAGGGGGGGGGATAACCGCGATCGACTTATGCTTTATGCGTTAACCCCCCCCCGAAGCAATCTCACCAATCGCATATCACACTAATATGAGAACTGCTATACCACCACTGCTGCTGGGTTCTGCGTTAATATTTTGGGGCTGGCAAACCGGACAGTGGATTTTTGCCGTGCCTATGGCGCTAATTTTCGAGGCATCCCGCCTACTCTTGTGGCGATGGGATTTATCGACGGCAGATTTCCGGCGCATCTCTAACCTATGCATGGTGCTACTGTTAGTGCTGTCGATTTATATTGCGATTTCAGCCCAAGGGCTTCGTTTCGTTTATATTTTTTTCCAATGGCTGCCGATCGCACTATTCCCACTGCTGGCCGCCCAGACTTACTCCACCAGCGATCGCCTCGATATCCGGACCCTTTTTCTCTTCGGGAAACAAGATGACCGGAAACAAGAACGAGATGAGAACCGCAAAAAAAAGACTCTTAATCTCGCCTTTCCCTATTTTGCCATTTGTCTCTTGTCTGCCAGCGCCAGCAATAGCAGAGAGTTTTCTTTTTATATTGGCATGTTCCTGTTAATTAGCTTAGTGCTTTGGCGGATCAGGTCTCGGAAATTTTCTCCAGTCTTGTGGCTGTGCCTGCTGATAATTGCTGGAAATATTGGATTTGCAGGGCAGATCGGACTTCGTAACCTCCACATGGCTTTGGAAGGAAAGACTGTGGAATGGTTGAGCGATTTTTTCAGCCGAGATCCAGATCCAATTCAAAGAGGTACGGCCATCGGCGCGATCGGCTTATTAAAGCTGGACAACTCTATTATCTTCAGGGTAGCTGCACCAAAGGGACAAACTACTCCTAGTCTGCTCAGGGAAGCCACCTATAATAAGTACCAATTTGGGATGTGGGTTGCTGCCAATTCTGAGTTTACGCCCGTGCCACCCGACCCAAACGGTACCACTTGGCCCTTAGCAAAGCAAGTAGGAAATAGCTCGGAAATTACTGTTTCTGCCTCTCTTCCTCAGGGCAAAGGTTTATTAAAGCTACCCCAGGGCAGTTTTCAAGTAGACAACTTACCAGTGTCAAGCATGAGTAAGAACCAATATGGCACAGTTAAGGTAGCAGGTAAACCTCAGCGTTTCTCTTACCGGATCCTGTTCGATCGGGGACTGCATTTTGATAGTTCCCCTCAGGAAGAGGATCTGCTTGTACCCGATCGGGAAAAACCCGCACTCGATCGCATTATCAGCCAACTGGATCTGGAAGGTAAGTCTCCCCAGGAAATAATCAAGCGGGTTGACAGCTTTTTTCAAGAGAACTTCAGTTACAGTCTTGAGCTAACCGGAAAAGAAAAAACATCTACTCCTTTATCAGTTTTCCTATTGCAAAATAGGTCCGGACACTGCGAATTTTTTGCCACGGCAACCACACTTCTCCTGCGGGCCGCAGGGATACCCGCTCGTTATGCGATCGGATACTATGTAGGGGAATTCAGCCGATGGGAAAATCAATATATTGTTCGGAGTCGTCACAGTCATGCCTGGACTTTAGTGTATATAGATGGTGCTTGGCAGGTATTAGATACCACCCCCGCTTCCTGGACCAGCATTGAAGATGCCGCTGCTCCCAAATGGGATGTTATTCTCGATCTCTGGTCTCTTTTGAGTTTCAAGCTATCAACTGGGTTGCAGTTAAGAGGTTCGCAATCTTGGTGGTGGTTGCTCATACCATTAATCTTGGTAATGCTGTGGCGGCTTTCTCGCCAAAAACGGGTAAGACGACGTTTAGATGCCAGAAATAAGGCAAAAATTGGGGCACAACAGCCGCCAACTGGAGGAGATTCCGAATTATATTTAATTGAGAAGGTCTTAAAGGAATCGGGATTTACTCGGCACCATTCCGAGACGATGAAAAATTGGCTGTCCAGACTGGAGAAAGACCTACCTGCATCATACTCAATTAACGAACTCAAAGGGATTCTCGAACTTCATTATCGCTATCGTTTCGATCCTCAAGGAATTACGCCAGCCGAAAGGAGAAGATTAAAATCTGCCATCCGATCGTGGCTAGAAACTCGGTCCTAAGCAATTCAAAATTCAAAATGGCATGATAACGTAGGTTGGGTTGAGGCACGAAACCCAACCCGTGCTAGGGGCGGAAATGACAAAATTGCTTAACTGTCATCGGGTAGTCGGACGCCAATTAATTCCAGTTCGACGCTGCGGTCGCCATTATAATTATTTTCTCGCAGTTTGTAGGCAATGTCAACTCGGGCTGGTAAGGGAAAGTATTCTCCCCATCGCCAGGCGATCGCCTCTCGGATCTTGGTTTCCATTCCTATCTGCTGTCCTAATGTTAACTTCAGATGACCTTTGTTGACTATTTTCTGTTGTAATACCCGGACATTGGGGGTCCAAAAGATAGGGGCAGAGTTTCCGATGCCGCAAGGATGCAGGGCATCAATTTGCTGATATAATTCGAGATTAATTTGCTGAAAACTAGCGGGACTGTCAATCTTTATCAAGGGTCTTAAATGTTCGGGTTGCAAGCATCTGTAAGCAAATTCTCGCAAGCTATTTTGAAATGCTTCTAGATGTTCGGCCCGCAGGGAAAAGCCTCCCGCTGCTTGGTGCCCGCCATATTTTTCTAATAAATTATCGCAAGCTTGTAAAGCGTGAAAAACATTAAATTCGGGAATTCCTCGGGCAGAACCCCGCAGATGAGAATCATTTTCATAGGTGCCGAGAAAGACAGGAACGCCGTAGCGTTCTACCAGGCGGGAAGCAACTATACCGATGACTCCATGATGCCATTGGGGTTGCACTATAACTAACACTCTCTCTTCTTGACAGTTAATTTGGTTCTCCGCACACCAGGCGATCGCCTCTGCTTCTATTTGGGTACACATCCCCTGACGCTGACTGTTCAGCTGTTCGCATTGCTTGGCCCTTTGCCATGCTATCCCTTTATCCGTTGTGGTCAGGAGTTCGATCGCGATCTGGGGGTCCGTCAAACGCCCGACCGCATTGATCCGGGGCCCCAGGCGAAAGCCAATATCTTCAGGTTTGAGGGCTTTTTGCCGCCGATCGACTCCCGAAACGTTGATTAAGGCTTGCACTCCTGTAAGCTGAGATTGGGGTAGATGTTGCAATCCTCGTTTCAGCCAGCGGCGGTTAACTCCCGTTAAGGGCGCTAAGTCGGCAATAGTTCCGAGAGTAAATAGTTCCAGGGATGTTTTGTAGAGTCCGTCTTCTTTTCCCATCTGCTGGGCTAATGTTACGGCTAAAATGTAGGCGATACCTACTCCCGCCAGTCCCCGATAGGGCGAAGTTGCTGATATTAACTTGGGGTTGAGTATGGCATTGGCAGGAGGTAGTTGGGGCGGGATGTCGTGATGGTCAGTAACGATCACTTTTATTCCTAACTGGCGGGCCCTCTGCACTGGTTCGGTAGCACTAATACCATTATCTACTGTTAAAATTAGCTTTACCCCTTGGCCGTGGAATTCTTCAACAATGCGATTATTAATGCCGTAGCCTTCCTTCATCCGGCTGGGTATGGCATAATCTACTCTTGCCCCTAGGTATTTAAGTGCCCGCAGCAGCAAGGCGGTGCTGGTCATGCCGTCCGCGTCGTAGTCCCCGCAGATGGCGATCGGGGCCTGTTGGGCGATCGCCTCTCGCAGCAATTCCGTACTCAAAGCTAAATCTGGGAACTCCTCTAGGGGATGGGGCAACAGGAGTGAATCCGGATCTAAATATACCTTAGCTTGCTCGGGCGTTTGAATACCGCGATTAATCAGCACTTGGGCCAACAGGGGTGGGAGTCCCGTTGCTTGGGCCAACTGGTGGATCTTTTGCGGCACGATCGGATATATCTGCCATCGCTGGTTCGGGAGGTGAAAGGATCTATTTTCTTTTACATGCATCGATGCTTCCTCTAGAGATCGGTCTCCATCACTACTCGTGACCCAATACTGCCGCGCGGCAGTATTGGGTCACTGGCCGGATAGTGCTATATATTAATGTAGAAGACCTGCTGGAGGCCAAAACCTTTTGGTAGATCTGTTGCAGCCGACGAAAAAGAGGTGGGTGCGATCGCCCCTCATTTGCGAGAAACCGGGTTTCTAGGATATCCTCTAATCTTTGCCCAAGGTTGAAAAAAGAAACCCGGTTTCTGGTCCCGGGGGTGGATGCGATCGCCCCCTTGCCGCGAGAAACCGGGTTTCTGGGATATCCTCTAATCAAAACCCAAAGTTTCAATAATAAACCCGGTTTCTGGTCCCTGGGATGGGTGCGATCGCGAACACAAAATGTAGGTGTACGGCATCCGCAAATAATCGGTAAAGATGAGCAATGTTTGTATCGCCGTACACCGGCCCCATGGGGATGCAAATTCCGGTGCGATCGCCCGTTGGTGGTGGGTGCGATCGCCCCTACGGACCTTTGCCCTTACCTACTCTTGCCCACATGATCCCACAGTCCCGACAACACATCCCATCGCCCCAACATACTCCTTACCAGTCGAAACAATAAGGCCGCTGCGATCGCGGCACAGACAGGCAATGTTAATATAGTTCTGTAATACTGGATCGTTTCCACAGATACCATATTTGCCAAAGACAATTTATATGCTATCTCCGGTTCCGGTTGCTGTTCTGCGACAAAGGAACCTACTGCCCATCCTACTCCTATATCCGTAAGCAATTCTTGGAATTTTTTATCCTTCTTCACCTTTGCGACTGCCACAGTACTCTCTGTCGCTTTAATTGCTTCTTGCAGCAAATTCATCGCCGTCCACAGGTTACTTTTATCCTTGATAATTTGCTCCAAATAGTCCTCCTTGAAGTCCAGGATGAATATATAGAAAAATCTTATGTCTGTCTCCGCTTCTGCTTTTAAACTCAGGGCTTTCTTGTTCTGTACTATCTCTGCCTTCCGATAATTTTTGAGATTTATCTCGATCATCCCTTTGATCAAATCCAGGGCTTTCAAGGATTCTATATAGCGCGAAAATGACCCTTGCATCTTATGTACTTTTTCATTCAGGAAGTCTATTTCTCTACCTGTCTTGAGACCTTTTTCTATGTCTGATTCCAAGTCCTCTATCTGACTAAATTTATCTTTTGATTCGTGCTTCAGAAGGCGACTCTGTCCGAAATTCCAGAGAACTTTGTTGCGAAATAGAAACATCCTCATCCACTCATGATGTAAATAATCCCCTTTATCCATTGTCTCTCTATCTGGATAGATGATAATGATGACGTGGTGGTTTTCTTGGATCTCTTGAATGGGGGTCTCTCTCGTCGCATCCTTTTTCATGACTAGGCTATATTGGGAGAGTTCAAAAATATCCCCTCCCATCAACTTTCCTTGTCCTTTCAAGTCCTTTATCCACCTTTCCCCCTTTTGGTCCCCCGTTAATGCTGCATAGCAATCTTTCGCAATTTCTTCGGGGTTCTCTGAACCCTCGGGCAACGATCCTGATATCATCCAGGTTTGCCCGATCGTCGGTTGTTCCCCCTGGAGTCTGTTTTGCTGAATCTCTTCCTTCAGTTCTGCAAAGCATTTTGCCGGTTGCAGTGCATAATTACCGTTATCGTTAATAGCACATTCTACCAGCAATCCGTAAGCATCGTTTATGTATACGGGATAATAATATCCTTTGTAGCGTTTTGTGGGATCCTCAAACTGCGCCTCTGTTTGCAGCTTCTGCTGGTCCAGTAGCTGGATATATTCTGCTTCAACTCTATCATCATTTGCCGACAGGTATTTACCAACATTTGCGGGGAGTTTCCGCTTGAAGTTCTCTCTCCTCCGATCTGCTTCTGTCTCCGTATCCCCCAGACTCTCTCTCAGATCGTAGAGAAATAGATCTACGGTGGGATTGACTATATCACTCATTATCTTGTTCGTTCGTTAATTTAATTTCTACGATGGCGATCGCCCAAGGGATATTATAGTACAGGTTGGGTTTCCTGGACCCAAGGGAAAAGGGTGTGGTCACGCATTTGTTGATGGGTGTGGTCAAAACCAGTTGATCGTTCATGGGCTTCTCAGTCGTGGGATCCCCCCAAACCCCCCTTAAAAAGGGGGGCAACCGGTGCGCCCCCCCTTTGGCAAGGGGGGGTTTGGGGGGGATCCCGCTACAACTACTTTTGACCACACCCTTTGTTGATAGCTGATATGTAATATAACCCGCGCTGGCTTTTTTCATGTAGCCGGGCCCTTTAGGGTTCGGGCTACTACCAACGGGAAATGATCCACACCCACCGGTTGGGGGACCGGTGAGGATGCGTTGTTTCAAGGAACGAAGTTTTAGCCTTTCTCCCCTTTCCCCCGCAACCTCTGGGTTAATTTATCAAGAAGTCCTTCTTTTTGGCATTTTTTGCTTTCTGACTGCGGATCGGGATTTGTGAGAATAGACACAGAGAAGTTTTTAATGTAATTGCTATCGTCGGGGCCCCCCTTTGGGAACCCACGCTCAACTGGATCCTCTGAGGGGAAGACCCGATCGACCTCCTCTGGGGAGGGGAGTAGATCCTGGGGGATGTCGCCCCCCAGACCATCTAGTTTGGCTTTGGTGGCAGTAAAGAGTTGACTCCAGTTCGGGTTGGCATGTACTATCTCTAGTATGTTAGGCTCGATCCGTGGATGATCCGGAGCTATTTCTAGTTGCTCTCCTACCTCATTTAAGGATTTTCGTTCCTCTGGGGTCAGAGGCGGCTCTAAATCAGGTAGAGTGAGGAACAGGGCTAACAAGGTATTGCTGAATTTACTCATGGGAGGCTGGCCTTCGGCTCCTTGTGGTATTATGGTCAAGATTGTATACTAGCATCGGGGTTAAAGTCAAGGTCATTAGTTATGAGTCGAGAAGCTCTCGTAGTGGGAATCAATAGTTATCCCCTCAAGAAAAAATTAAACCTGAAGAAAGCGGTAGCGGATGCGGTGGCTATCGCCCAGATGTTGCGAGACCATGGGGGTTTTCATGTACGTCTGGTCCTAGCACCAGATAAGGCGGATCGTTCGCCGCCGGTGGATCGCGGCCTTATCTGCAATATTCAGCCCAACCGGAAAGGATTGGAAAAGGAGATCGAGGGGCTATTTAAGCCGCCCAGCAATATCCCCGGTGAGGGTAACGATACTGCTTTATTATTCTTTGCCGGTCACGGTTTTGTCCAGGGGGGCAAGAAAGGATTTTTGGCGACTTCAGATGCTGATGGTGAATATACATGGGGTGTATCCTTCAATTGGTTGCGTCAGCTGTTGCTCGATTCACCCGTGCGCCAGAAGTTGGTATGGTTGGACTGCTGTCACAGCGGCGCATTGCTCAAATTTGACGAACAGAACCTCGATACCTTAAATTTCGCTCAGGATATCTGTTTGATCGCTGCTTCCCGGAGTTTCGAGCCGGCCTACGAACACCCTGACTCGAAGAATGGCGTACTGACAGAAGCTTTATTGGCAGCACTGGAGCCAACGGACGAGAAACCTTGGGTGACGAGTATAGATTTGGTGGCATATGTCCAGGAAAGGCTAAAAAATGAACGGCAGCGCCCGTGCCACCGCAACTTTAACAAGGAAATATTCATTACCGGAAAGGAAAAGATCTCAGAGGTGACTCTAAAGGACACATGTCCTTATCAGGGGTTAAAGCCCTTCGATGTTGGGGATGCTGATAATTTCTCCGGTCGGGACGATCTGGTGACAAAGCTATTGGAGGGGTTGAAAAACGACAATTTCTTGGCGGTTTTGGGGGCCAGTGGTTCGGGGAAGTCTTCGGCAGTCAAGGCCGGACTGGTGCATCAGTTGCAGAAGAAACAGGGGTTGCCTGGCAGCGATAAGTGGAAGATTGTTATCTTTCGACCGGGGGAAAACCCCCTGGAAAGTTTGGCCCGCAAGTTCGGTGAAGACCCAAATAATTTTGATTTGGCACGGTTTGTAGGGGATAGCAGCGTTCCAGTGCTGGTGGTGGTGGACCAATTTGAGGAGGTCTTTACCCTCTGCCAGGAGCCAAAGAAGCGACAGTGGTCTCCCGGAGATGAAGCAGTTTTGGTGAAGAAACTGTCTCCCGAAGAGAAAGCCCAGATGAAACGGCCTCCCAAATTGAGAGACCAGTTTATGACCTGCTTGCTGGGGGCCTTGGACCGGTCCGACAGTAACCTGAAGGTGGTGATTACCATGCGGGCGGACTTTCTGGGCCACTGTGCCGAGTATGATTATTCTGGCTTGGCCAAGAAAATTGAGGATCATCTGGTGCTGGTGGGACCGATGAACGAAAATGAACTGCGTCAGGCTATAGAACAACCTGCCAAAAACGCTCATGCCCAAGTAGATCCGCTGTTGGTGGATCGGATGCTCTCAGAAGTGCAAGGTCCGGGGAGTTTGCCCCTGCTACAGTACACCCTGTGGGTAATGTGGAACAACCCGTCGCAATATAGGTTGTTGGCAAATAGCCTGGTATTATCCGATTATCAGCAGTTGGGGGGTGTCAAGGGCACCCTGTCCACACGGGCCGATGAAGTTTACGAGCAACTGGATGGCCAGCAGAAGTCCGCTGCCAGGTGGATCTTCATGAACTTAACGCGGTTGGGATTGGGAGAAGGGGCGTCAGATACCCGCAAACAAGTTCTCAAAAGTGCTTTGGTCAACCAGGCTTACCCACAAACGATCATAGATGAGACTGTACGCCAGCTAGCAGATGCCCGGTTGCTGGTGACTAGCGAAAAAGGAGGAGAGACCACGGTAGATGTGGCCCACGAAGCCCTGATTCGTAACTGGGATAAGTTGCGAGGTTGGGTGAATAAAAATCGGAGAGCCCTGATTTTCAAGGATGAAATTGAGAAGAACGTCCAAGAATGGTTAAGGAATGAAAAGTCCGACGATCATTTACTTTCCCCGGGGAAGTTGGATGAGGCCGAGAGTTACCTGCAACAATACGCTGATTGGGGTTGGCTGTCAGATGATGTCAAGGAGTATATTCCCCGGAGTCGCGAGCGACAAAAGGAGCAAGTGACCCTCCCCCAGATGCGTGCCGATGCCGCAGTTGTCCAGAATTTACTGAATGTCGATCCAGTAAATTCCATGGTTTTGGCAATAAAGGCAGCAGGCGATAATCTTGGTCTAGAGAGATCTAAGGGGGAGCTAGAGCACTACGTGCAGTCGAGCTTGCTTGACGCCATTATCAAAGTCCGAGAGACTAATATCTTCAAGGGCCATTCTGATGATGTATATTCAGTAGCATTTAGCCCAGATGGAAAGCGGATAGTAAGTGGCGGTAGAGACAAGACTATTAGGTTGTGGGACACCGATGGAAACGCCATAGGAAAGCCTTTTAGGGGTCATTATGATTATGTAAGGTCAGTAGCATTTAGCCCCGATGGAAAGCGGATAGTAAGTGGCGGTCAAGGCAATACTATCAGGTTTTGGGACTTGGAGGGAAACCCCATAGGAGAGCCTTTTAGGGGTCATCGCTTTTCTGTTTGGTCAGTAGCATTTAGCCCCGATGGAAAGCGGATAGTAAGTGGC
>JBFRWI010000189.1:0-17531 GCA_051439505.1 Hormoscilla sp.
GGATAGGCAATCTCATTTTATCAAAACCATGCTACAATTCCTCGGAACATTATTTATTAGTCGGTTTCAACCGACTTTAGCTATTAGCCGGGGGTTTGAACCCCCGGCGGGATAACAGCGAAGTGAATAATCGTATAATGGTTTACAATTGCATATCGACCCAATGTTCAGCCCCAGGGGCGGGAGGTTCAGAGCCCATTTTAATTGCCTGACGCCATTTAACAATATAAGGGGCAAGCAAATCAGCGGGGATAAACTTGTAAGGCGCTTTGCCAAAACGATTAACATTCGCCTGTTGCAGATCGAGGATTTTGACATCTTGGTGAATAATAAAGCGAGAGAGTGGTTCAAAGAACAAGCGGATCAACCAACCCATCTCCACCTTAAAAGTCATCACCGTGTAAACTTCAGTTTCAGTTTCATCGATCGGAGTACAAGATGAAGTAATAATATAATGGCGGCCATCGTCAAATATATAATCCACCCGGGTAGTCGCCGGGGCAATAAACTGATCGGTATGTTGCATCTTGCTTTCCTTGCGAGTCAACAGCCACCAAATCAAGCTTTTTTTGCGAGGTTCGCGGAAATATTCAGCCACCGCCCCATCTGGCAAACTGCGGACAACGGCCTGAACGGGTTTCGCAGTAGGAGAACGAAACCAAAACCGATGGACGTAAGTAGCATGAGGACAATCAAGAAAATTCTCCATACAGGTTTCCACAGCAGCGCGGAAGCGAGTTTTCATGTGAAAAGTCGTCCATCCCCGATCGCCCAGATAGGGAAATTGCAATGGTAAGTCGGTAGCGGGCCGATCGGCAAGGCAAACCCAAACATAACCATCTTGTTCCCGGCAATGATAAGATTTTACCCAAAGATTGTCCGGAATCGGACAGCCCGCAGGAAATGCCGGAATTGCCGCAACCAAGCCATCCGCACCGTATCGCCAACCGTGATAAGGGCATTCCAGCTGCGATTCACATATTCTACCCCGAGATAGAGGTGCATGACGATGAGCGCAGCGATCTTCCAGGGCCGCGATCGAGCCATCGGCAGAGCGAAACAGCACCAGAGGCTGTTGTAGAATCGTGACAGCGATGGGTTTTTGGCGATTTAGTTCGCGCGATCGACAAGCAATATACCAAAAAGATTCTAGCATTTTTTCTTGAATTGTGTTTATAATGAAAAACAGACAACCCCAAAGCTAACCTTACATGACCTCAACTCTCATCTCGCCATCAACTCTGACCAGTTTAAACTCTCCCACCATCCACCGCCTACCCAATGGCCTGACAATTATAGCAGAACAGATGCCCGTCGCCGCCGTAAATCTGAGCCTGTGGCTGAAAGTAGGATCGGCAGTAGAAACAGACCAGATCAATGGCATGGCGCATTTTTTAGAGCACATGGTCTTCAAAGGAACGGAGAAACTGCCAAGCGGAGAATTTGAGCGTCTGATTGAGGAACGAGGGGCCGTTACCAACGCCGCTACCAGTCAAGACTGCACCCACTTTTATATCACCACGGCCCCTGGAGACTTTGCCGAACTAGCCCCCTTGCAGATCGAGGTAGTCCTCAATCCTAGCATTCCCGAAGCGGCCTTCGATCGGGAAAGAAAGGTAGTATTAGAAGAAATTCGGCGATCGGACGATAATCCCCGCCGCCGCACATATCAGCAGTCAATGGAGATGGCCTTTGAACGACTGCCCTATCGGCGACCGGTACTGGGTCCGATGGGGGTGATAGAACAGTTGACAGCGCAGCAAATGCGGGATTTCCATGGTAATTGGTATCAACCCCCATCAATTACAGCAGTAGCAGTAGGAAATCTGCCAGTTGCCGAATTAATTGAGATTGTAGCAGAAGGGTTTACAGAGGCGATCGGGCCTACAGATGCCGAGACATTTGTGGAAAGATATCTACATTTGAACCCGGAACCACCTTTTACCGAGATTATTCGCCGGGAAGAAGTCGATCGCAGCTTAACCCAAGCGCAGTTGATCCTGGTCTGGCGGGTACCGGGAGGGATGCAACTGCATCAGACTTATGCCCTAGATATATTAGCATCAATTTTAGGACAGGGGCGCACATCCAGGCTGATTCAGGATTTGCGGGAAGAACGGGGGCTAGTATCGAGTATTTTCGCCAGCAATATGACCTATGAAGGTCAGGGAGTTTTCTATATAGCTGCCCGACTGCCAGAGGAGAATTTGGCAACGGTAGAAGCAGCAATTAAATCCCATATTAGCACAATTGGAGATACCATCAAAGAAGCCGAAATCGCCCGGGTGCGGACCCAAGTAGCAAATCGCTTTATCTTCGCCAACGAAACCCCGGGCGATCGGGCCAGTTTGTACGGCTACTATCAATCAATGATAGGGGACTTAGCCCCAGCCCTCAACTATCCCGCCCGCATTCAAGCTATAGACGCAGGCCAACTGCAAGCAGCAGCAAAGCGATATCTGTCTCCAGAAGCTTACGGCGTCCTCACAATTAAACCGGAAACTGAGAATTGAGAACTGAGAATTGATAATTGAGAATTGAGAATTGAGTCATGTGGAAGAATATTGCCGCCCATATTTCCCAAGTCACGGGAGAGAAATTTGAAATAGACAGTCAGCGATCGGTAGCAGGAGGCTGTATTAACCAAGGATATCGGGTTACAGGGGGCGATCGCACCTACTTCATCAAGCTCAACTCCGCGTCAGAAATAGCCATGTTTGCAGCGGAAGCCGAGGGCTTGAAACAAATGCATCAAACAAAAACAATTCGGGTACCGCAGCCTCTTTGCGTCGGAACAGAAGGGAATTATGCTTATATCGTCATGGAGTGGTTAGAATTAGGTTCTGGTAATAGCCAAGCTTGGGAAGAAATGGGACGTCAACTAGCAGCAATGCATCGCTGTACTCCCCCGACAGAAACAGAAAACGGTGGGTTTGGCTGGGACCAAAACAACACCATTGGTTCCACCCCTCAGATAAATAGCTGGACAGCAGACTGGGCAGAATTTTTTGCCAAGCACAGACTCGGCTATCAATTCAAATTAGCCCGCAGTCGGGGCGGTAATTTTCCCCAAAAAGACAAATTACTAACAGCAATTCCCGAATTATTAGCCAGTCATCAGCCACAACCTTCCCTAGTTCACGGCGACTTGTGGGGGGGGAACGCCGCCTGTACCGTCACTGGAGAACCGGTAATTATCGACCCCGCAACTTACGTGGGCGATCGGGAAGTAGACATCGCCATGACCGAACTATTCGGCGGCTTTCCAGCAGCCTTTTATCGCGGCTACAACGAAGCATTTCCCCTAGATGCTGCGTACAAAAAGCGTAAAACCCTCTACAACCTCTATCACATTCTCAATCACTTCAATCTCTTCGGTGGCGGCTATGGATCCCAAGCCAACCGGATGATTTCAGAAATACTAGCTTAATTCCAAGAAGTCTAATATCAAGAAACCGGGTGGGGATAATCCCATTTTGGAAAAACAATGCTACAATTAGTCTCAGGATTATCCTATTAGTCGGTTTTAACTCATATCTTGCACCTGTTGCAACAGGCCGCATCTGGTTAAAACCAGAGGCTAAAAGCCAAAATCCACAAAAATGGGCGGGCATCCACATCTGACAATGCTGGAGAGTGGGTTTTAACCCACTTTAGCTATTAGCCGTGGGTTTGAACCCACGGCGGGCCAGGAAACTTGACCGAATCACGAGGAAGAAGGCTTATTCATGTAATAGAGTAGCCAAAGGACTCCCGCAATGCCCATAAAGTGAGCTAAAATAATGTTAGTATTAGCCTGGACTACAAAGAGATCCAGAGGTTCAATAAACCCTCTGAGATTAGTTGCTGGATCGAAAAAAGTTCTTGGCTGAGTCAGGGACTTGGCCACTAAGGTGCCAGTAATTGCTGATCCCGCAATAATAGTCAAGGCCATTCCCACCAGAGAGAACATCAATCCCAAGCGCAGGATAGAAACCGTGTAACTCTTGGAAGGGCGGAGACTCGGAGTAGGCGATCGCAGTTGTCTAGACAAGCGTATGTAACGGAAAGCCTGGTAAACACTCAAATACAGCACCAGCAGTCCGCAAACAGCAAAAAATAGACCACCCCCCGTACCCGGATTATTCGCCCCAGTCCCTTTAGCAGCGCCAAAAATAACAGCAACCAATAAAATCACACTAGAAATGATTGCTAGCGTTAATTGACTGACGAAACCGACCCAGCCGGCAATCCGCAACACATTAGAAAATCGCTCTATAGCCGGAGGTAAGGAAACAATTGGTGAATTTTCTGACATAATCATCCCCAGTTTCTACGATTCTTAGTCTACCAGCACCGATTGACTACCGACTACTGACCACCGACCACCGACAAGATCTCTGCTTTCACTGATCTGCTCCCTTCCTTGTGTATATAGAATTAATCGTGTTATTATGAACACATTACAGGCCGATCGCCTGCCTGACCCTATACCGGCAGTCCGGGCGATCGGCCCATTCCCCAAGTTTGGTGAGTGTTTTGTTAAATTTGGGCATCACACTGACATCCTTTAACGTCACATACATTCATAGTGCCATTTTGACCGGCACCAGGGCGGCATCTACTAGACGCAAATTGCCCCGTTGATGATGAGTGTAGAGAAGACGAATGAAAATTAACGATATCTATGGGTTTTTTCTGGAGCCACCCCCAATTTATCTTAACAAGGAACTGGCTGTTTGCTATATACTTTCAGTGTTATTGGGAGCAGACTCCTATGGAACCGAACTGATGGGACTGCTAGAGAAGCAATATCCCATCTACCGACTTTCCGACACTGTCCTGTACAGTTCCCTCAAATTCCTGGAAGAAGAACAGCTGATTACAGGCTATTGGCAGAAAGTTACAGGACGCGGACGTCCCCGTCGGATGTATCATATCCGTTCCCCATGGCGTCCACAGGCCATTGACCTGGCCCGACTCTGGCAAGATTATGTTGCCATTAAGAGCGATCGCATCTTACTTTTGCGACAATCTTATCAAAAATACTCCCCAACAGCACCATCGAAATTACCAGCAACCAGCTAAAGGAGTGATTGATTAAAGCTGCTGTAGGGTGGGCATCGCCCACCTTACATTTAATCTTCTCAATTTACCATTTACCATTCACCATTTACCATTTCCCATGAGTAGTTCTCTGGTCTCCTCAACTTTGATTCCCACCTTACTGCTATTTGTGGGTTTGTTTTTCTTTATCAAAGCCTCAGTCAAAGACCGCACCGAAACAATTACACTACCAGCAGTATCCGACCAAATGCTAACTCAATTAGAGGAATATTTTACCCAGCGGGCCTACCGCGTCACAGCAACAGATAGCCAGTTGACCCCGGATACTGCGAGTAGCCCTTCCGGGGTCAACTGGACCCATAAGCGGGTAATATTTGAAGGGTTTGTCCGCCCCAGTCTATTTATGGCTATCTTCCTCACCCTGTTAGCCGCAGCTGGCCTCTGCTGCGGCAGTCTAGTTTTGTCGATCCTCTTTCCCCAGTGGAATGTAGTAGTGTTTGGCTTGGTATTTTTATCACCAATTGCAGGGATTTTTTACTGGCAAAAAGCTGGACGTACCGAGCAAGTGTCTCTGCTAATCGAAACCAAACCAGATGCAGAATCACAGCAGAGTCCTAGCGCGATCGCTATCACCGCTCATCGAGACGAACTAGCCCAGTTGCAAAAGGTTTTACCTTTGTCACAGCATCGAACATCAATTAATTCACCTGCCCAACCTTAACTTTCTCTTAACCAGCTATGTCTCCTGGGTCGTGCGACTAGCACGCTGCATGTCCTGGGTAACGAGTAACACTCCCAGAACATGCAGTCCCAGGAGACAGATTATAGATAGATGCTAGAAACCAGGTTCGGCGCTAGCGACATTGGCATCAGTCGAGCCCGAAACTCCCGACTGGGCTTTCTCTGGAGGGCTCTGGGCTTCGGCATGAGCGACATTGGAGCCCGAAACTGCCGAAGTGGCATTCTCTGGGGGTATCTGGGCTTCGGCGCTAGCGACATTGGCATCAGTCGGCCCCGAATCTGCCGAAGTGGCATTTTCTGGGGGTATCTGGGCTTCGGCGCTAGCGACATTGGCATCAGTCGGCCCCGAAACTGCCGAAGTGGCATTTTCTGGGGGGCTCTGGGCTTCTGTGCCAGCGACATTGGCATCTAGCAGATCAGTCGAGTCCGCAAGATGGTCTGCCGAGGTGGCATTCTCTGGGGGGCTCTGGGCTTCGGCGCCAGGGACATTGGCATCAAGCAAATCAGTCGCGCCAGCCAGTTGATCTGCCGAGGTGGCGTTCTTTGCTGCGGATGCCAAAATTTGAGCCTGTTGCTCTGCCTCTTTCAGACTGGGAAACAGAAAATGGTTTTCCTCAACGTACTGAGCGCCAAATAGTCCTTTTTCTGCCCAAAAGTACCGATCTGTGGTATGCTCATTTCGCTTGACTAGCAGTAAAGCTGGTGGCACAATGCCTTGAGCACGAATATACTTACGAGCCGCTGTCACGGGTTTATCTTCACCCGTTTCGATGTTATAGTGAGCAACTTGTTCGAGAATTCGACGCCCTTCTAGGCGACGACGACTTTTGCGTTTGCGTCTCCTGGCCAATCTACCTTACCTCCTTTTTCTGCGGACCTGCGTAGTTATGACCACCAAAGCCCTCCCGATTCTATCTAATCTAACTGGAAAAATCAATGGTGCTCTTAAAATAGCTTAACACAAAGTCAAAAGCCGATCTGACCAGGCCCATGTCCCCAGGTTGCGGGAATAGCACTCCCCTGGACATAGGTGGTAAGCTGATGAATGGGCAATATTTTTGCGGGAGTATGATGTCAAAAGTATAGAAAAGTATAAAATATTTAAAAGTAGAGAGTCCGATAAGATATATAGGTTTCTCGTCCCACCGTAGCTGGCAAGTGCTCCCATGTTGATGTCCGACTCTTCTGAATTTGTGGATCTATGCCGATCGCAACTAGCCCTGTTAACTCAGGCACTGGGGGCTTCTATGGGGGTTGTCTACTTGACAGAAAAGCATGTAGCTGACGCCTCGGCAAAGCTCATCCCGATCGTAGCATACCCAGAGATAGCTAGTGCTTGGCAGCCCCATCAGATCGGGGCACTGTTGCCGCCTGGGGCGGGTGCAGTGGAAATAATGCCTAAATTGCCGTCGGCAACAGGGGCTGCTTCCTTTCTGGGAGCATCTGGTTATGATGAGCGAGAGTTAATAGAGAACGATCTGTTGCCAGAACACCAGTTGGTCTTACCACTCATGCATGAGGGGGTGGTGATGGGGTTACTGGTGACGGCGCGATCGGACAGAGATTGGAATCAGGGGGAACAAAAGCATATCCAGCAGATTGCCAATACCGTCGCACTTGCCTGTATTTTAGACCAACGCTACCAATGGTTGAAAGAACAAGGGCGACAATATCGACTGACGAGGGCTCGACAACAAGATGTTTTGGACAATCTGTTGCATCAGTTCCGCAATCCCCTGACGGCCATGCGCACCTTTGGCAAGTTGCTGCTGAAGCGACTGTTACCAGAAGATCGTAATCGCACGGTGGCCCAGAGTATTGTCCGGGAAAGCGATCGCCTGCAAGAATTGCTGCAACAGTTCGATGCGGCCCTGGATATTGTTGATGTGCAAACAGATGATGTGGTATATTCCGAGGATCGAAAGGGGACAAGGCCAGTGGGATTACTGCCAGGGTCAAATTCTTTGGGGAGTAGAGATTTAACTCTCTCTACTTGCGAGGTGGCAGCAGTATTAGAACCCCTACTAAGTTCAGCTAGCGCGATCGCCCAGGAACGTCAATTGGATTTACATGTGGAAAACCCGCTGGAAATGCCGCTAGTGCGAGCAGATATCCAGGGGTTACGAGAAGTATTAAGCAATATAATTGATAATGCCTTGAAATATACCGCAGCAGGAGGAGAGGTGTATGTTCGGGTAGGAGTACGGGATGAGCGGGTGTTAATTGCCGTGAGTGACACCGGTCCGGGCATTCCCCCTGAAGACCTTCCTCATGTGTTTGAGCGCAATTATCGGGGAGTGCAGGCGGAAACAGAGATATTTGGTACGGGTTTGGGATTGGCGATCGCTTCTGAGTTAGTGACCGGGATGGAGGGTGAAATCCAAGTGTTCTCGCCAGCACTATACCCAGAAGGTAGCGATCGGGGAACTACCTTGATCGTCTGGTTACCGATGTCCGCCCAGCCATATTAAAGCCGAGCATTGGGTGGACGTCTCCGACCGCGATCGATCACGATATCACTGTTGAGCCTCAAAGGCAGATCTGTTTCGGGATTAATTGAAATCAAATCGACTTTATTTTTACCCAACAGTGCGCCAGCTATTCCCCCCAAAACCGCACCAATGATAGGTTCTTCAAGGTCAATCTTGCCAGTAATCTCAGCAATAATTGCAGCAGCAGCCCCTCCGATCAATGCCCCTTCAATGACAGAACCAGCATTAACGCCCCGACTCACGGTTTCGGTTTCGGTGACGATCCCAGAAGAAGCATCAATATTCACCCGCCTGCCACGGGGTGTCACGATCTCCTCAGAAATAAACTGAACGCCATCCAGAGCAGGTACGAGTTCGCCGCTAATTTGGCTGCCACCGGGAATCAAGCGTTTTCCATTCCTGGTGACAACATCTTCGGAAACTATCAAAGTCAGTTCCATTGTCTCGTCCGGAGCCAGGAGAATTTTTTCCACATCCTCATCCTCGTGCTTGACTGGGATTAAAATACCTGCTGGGATAACCCGATCGTTACGATTTTCCGGATATCGCTGAGTCTCGATCACATCAGGAGAATTTTGCTGTTCTTCAGCAGATGCCATTAAGGGCGTAGCGGCAACAGCGGTCATTGACAAGGCCAGGAGTGCAGCGGTTCCCGATTTCCATTGATGAGAATTGAACATGATAAATTACCTAAAAACATATCGTTCACACCAGGTAGACCCGAGCTGAGCGCAGATGTTCCTCTGGGGAATGAAAATTGATCTGGCAATCCCCGATCGGGCACCGCCCAGCATCTCCTACCCCACCATCTGCTGGGTCTTAGTATAGCTGTAGCTGGAGCTGCTTGCGATATTGCTTGGTTAAGGGATGCTCGTCCCCCAGGAGGCCAAATACGACCAGCATGGCTTTTCTGGCTCCATCCTGCTTATATTTGCGGCTTTTGCCCACGATGTCTAAAAATATCTGCAAGGCTTCGTCATGCTCTTGTGCGAGGGCCAAGCGACAGCCTTTGGCATAGAGTTGGTCTAGTTCGCTGTCCCCGGGGTTGTCTGCTTCTTGCTGGAAATGGATTAAGGCTTTCACTGCCTGGGCCTGCCGGTAGTGCTCCCGATCGTCCTCGCGAATGGTCCCTAACAGTTTTTCGGCGTCCTCCAACTGGTGCAAGCTGACTAGGAACTTCGCTGCGGCGATCGTGACATGGGGATTTTCGGGGTATTTGGCAAATAGCTGGTCTAAAAGTTGTTTGGCCTGCTGGAGATCGCCGGATGCGGATGCGGTCTGAATGGCTTGCAGTCCCATTTCCAGTTCTGAGGTAAGATTTAGGCCCTCTAGGATCTGGCGCAACTCGGGTTCGGGCTTGACGCCGACAAATCCGGGCCTGACTTGCCCATCAATGGCAATCTTAACATCTGGGACTCCCTCGACGCCGTAGGTATTTGCTAAGTCAGGATTTTGGTCAATATCGATCTTTGCTAAGATAAAGTCATATTCTGCCAGTAGCCCTTCCAGTATTGGCATCAGCATCTTGCAGGGACCGCACCAGGTGGCAAAGAAGTCCATGAGGACGGGCTTTTCATAGGACTTTTCGAGCACTTCGGTGGTGAAGTTGCTGCTGTTAACTTCTACTGTCGAACCCATATCAATCTTTTCCCCTACTTGTTTGCTGCTAATTATGCCTTAATTTTTGCCTGATGACCTTCCCATAGTCCAGCTCATATCTTTCTTTGATGGTGCGCTCGCACCACCATCAACATTTTGAATTTGGAATTTTGAATTTTGAATTGCTTATGTCACCTTCGTCCACAGGGCCAACCCGCCACCTCTACCCCTGGCAGCAATGGCCCGATCGCCCACCAGAAAATAAGTAAAGAATGCTTGTTCTTTGACTGTTTTCTGGTAAAATTGGGCTTCCCGCTCTTTCCCTCCTCTAATATAGCTCTGATAAAGCTTCCTGCCCAAAAAATACAGCTCCATGCGAGTGAAGTCGAAAGCTAAGATATTCCGCTTCGGCCAAAACTGCGCGGGACCAGTGAGAACGATCTGAAATAGTCCTACTTCTACTGAGTTTTCCATCTTGCCCCGATCGACTGAGGTTGGTGGTTCTGATGAATAGGATAGAACAATCTTAACTAACTTGGGCAGAAACCGTCCCGCCCCCAATATTACCCCTGCCCGTTGGCGCGATTTTTTTGTGCCTGTAATAAACCCCAATCGCCAGCTTCCCAGCAACTGAGAATAGGTATATTGCACTTGCGTCTGTTTAGCAGTTTTCTCTGTCTGAAGCAGTGCGGAAACTACATCTGATGGCGCGGGAGCTGTTGTCGCTCCTTTGCTAAGAAACTGAACAGCTTGGTCGATAATTGAGTTCATAAGTTTGATAATTTTAACTTTGTCGCCAATCTATTTCTGACTACTGCAAAAGTTTCGACCTTGATGACTACAGGATATTTTTTTCGATTACTTACCGCTACTTATTTACCTGCTATAGCTAATAGCCATTTATTTTAACAATGGTGCAGCACAGCAAAATATATTAAGTAGGTGGACAAAAATATTTACACATTCACTCGGTGTTGGCTTAACCGATCGATGGTGGGCGGTGCCCACCCTACTAACTTCATAGAGTTAACCCCCCCTACGATTAAATTTATTTCAAAGCGCGATCACTCGTTCCCATGCCCAACCTAAAATTAAAGTTCTGCAAAAGCGCGATCGATCAAGCTGCGAGCCAGGGTTTGAGTGCCAGTATGTTCCATGTAGTTGGTGGTCATATCCAGAAAAGCCCCGACATAGTCTAACTTGTCATCGGTAATCTCAATGAAATTTTGCAGGCTATCCATGACCCCTTGTCGGGTGATGCCCCGATCGGCGACAAAATTGCCCATCCAGTCACTTACCGAACTAAAGCTGTCACCAATAAAGCCCAACTTGCTCGCGAGATCGCCCCCAGGAATGAAATTGCTGATGCTGCTGAAGGTGCCATTGTTTTCTAGGGTCGAGGGGCTCAGCCCAGAGATAGTTTCGCCTACCTTCTTGATAAAATCGGGACCCAGGGGCAGGATGCCGTCGAAGCAAACTAGGGCCGCCATCCGCATCAGGGAACTCCCGCTGTATTCCTCAACTAGAGACTTGATAAAATCCCCAATGCTGTCCCCAGGAATACCATTAATTTGGCAGTAGGCAACGATCTCCACTACTAATTTGAGCGCCAAATCGATGCTTTGAGCTTGGTCCGCTTTGGGCGTGACTTTGTTCAAGTAGGACAGCAAGCCGATCTTCTGCCCGATTTTGTTAGCTAAGGCCGCTGCACCCAAGGCTGTATCGGCATTATCTACCGTTTGGTACAGCCACATGGCTCGTTCGTATCCCTCATCGGAATGGTGGTACAGATAGACCGCCCGTTCCCCGATCTGCTGAATTATCTCTGGATCTGTCTCGCCGGTGGCGTCTGCAATGATGTTGTCAAAGCCAATGATGTTGTTCCACTCCCCCGGCACGATATAATCTAAGGCTCGCAGGGACATGGTGGTGATGTTCTCCTCGGGCAGGCGATCGGCCAATTCGATAATCGATTTGCTCACAATTTCCTCCTTATGCGATCGTTGCGATCTGCGATTCGACGAAGCTACCGCAAGTGGGCTTGACCCTTCAGTTTAGCAGAGTCGGGCTAAACTGGTGTGGTCATGGGTCAGTTGGTACACCGGAGATCCTCGCGGGGTGCAGGGGTATCCGACATCGGGCGTTGTCCATAAACGATCAACGGGTTTTGACCACACCCTATCGAACTTAGCCCGCCTAGCGGTTTCGCGATCGGGAAGCTTTTCGTTATGGATGCGATCGCCATTATTTAAAAATGCGCAGGAGAGCCCTGCCACAGGGCTCTCCTTGTGGTGTCGAAGTGAGCGATTCGAGATTTACCTGACCCGGAGTTACGCAAAAAGCGCCTGTTTCCGTTGCTTGACCCAAGTTAGACGCTTTTGCGCAGTCCGGGCCGGGCATCCCTGGTTTCGCTTGGGCTTGTTGATTTTCCAAGCCCCACTGAACCTTCATACTGAATATAATATAGCCAACTTTGGGGAATTTGTCAAGGGTTTAGGAATTTTTTTTTCTTCAGTAGATATTTATTCGATCTTCATATCACTTTTTTTACTGGCACTCAGGGCTAAACCCCTGAGGTGAAATTTTGTTAAGCAGTCTTCCCGATCGCTTACTTACCGCTACTTATTTACCTGCTATAGCTAATAGCCATTTATTTTAACAATGGTGCAGCACGGCAAAATATATTAAGTAGGTGGACAAAAATATTTACACATTCACTCGGTGTTGGCTTAACCGAGTGATGGTGGGCAGTGCCCACCCTACGAACTATACGCGCGATCGCGATCGCCCGTGCTTCCAATAGTCAGCCCCTCCTACAGCGCTGGTTGAGACTCGGTCAAAAACTGCCGCAACCGTAGCAAACTCAGAGTCTGACCCATATTTAAGGGTAGCAGGGTGATTCCCTCCAGCCTCGACTGCACCCAGCCTTCCCCCCACCTCCACTCGTGAAAGCCGTCAATTCCACCAGACAGGATCATCCGCAGGCAGTTAGACTCAGCTATCTCTACATGATGGCCGATCGCCACTGGACCAATCCAGCTGGTAAAGCTCAATCCCGACTCTAACGCCTCTGGCAACCCAGGAGACAACCGCTGGGGCCAAAGCCACTGACGCAAGCTCTCCGGATGCATCAAACTCTCGCGAATTGCAGTTTCTGACGCTGACATCTCGATCCGCAGATTGCTGGACTGAAAATTTCCTAACATACAAGAGATTCCCACCTCGATCGCATTCAATTCTAGTATGGCAGAGTCCATCGGGGCCTGTCGCCGGAGAACAGCAGCTACATGAGAGACACCTTACAATAAAGAGAACGTTCATTGTCAAGAAATGTCAGGAAATTCATGGCCGATCAGCTAATTCGCGCCACAGCCGGCGACGGTGGAATCAGAGTAGTAGGCGCGATCGCCACGCGCCTGACGGAAGAAGCTCGACAGCGGCACAAGCTGTCCTACGTAGCATCTGCTGCCTTGGGTCGGACCATGACCGCTGGACTATTACTCGCCTCCAGCATGAAGCGACCGGAATCAAGAGTTAACATTAACATCAAGGGCGATGGGCCCTTAGGCGCAATTCTCGTAGATGCTGGGTTAGATGGTACGGTGCGCGGTTATGTCCAGCACCCGGAAGTAGAATTGCCCCCCAAGGAGAATGGCAAACTGGATGTCGGCGGTGCCGTCGGACCCGATGGCTATGTCTACGTTGTCCGAGATGTGGGATACGGCTACCCTTACTCCAGCACCGTGGAATTGGTTTCTGGGGAAATTGGCGACGACCTCACCCATTACCTGGTAACCTCAGAACAAACTCCCTCAGCTTTAGTTTTGGGGGTTTTTGTCGATCGGCAGGGAGTACAAGCTGCCGGGGGGCTACTGCTGCAAGTATTGCCCAAAGCTGCCACGGATGAAGAACTGGTGGCAACTCTGGAATCCCGGATCGGGGCACTGTCGGGATTTACTCCCCTGCTGCGGGAGGGTCTGAGTTTGCCAGAGATATTCTCTCAGTTGCTAGGAGATCTGGGTCTAGTTATCCTCCCAGAGGTGCAGATGCTGCGGTTTGACTGCAAATGCTCTTTCAATCGGATGTTGGGCGCTTTGAAGTTGTTGGGGGAAGCGGAACTGCAAGATATGATCGAGAAAGATGATGGGGCAGAAGCAATCTGCCAATTCTGCGGCGAAGTATACAAAGCGAACAGCAAGCAACTCGCTCAGTTGATTTGTGATTTACGCACAGAATCCGGCTAGGACGCACTTGAGTTGTAAAGAATAATGGAAGATGTGGTTTTTTTCTCAGTTGAGGGGTAAGATTACAAATACCGCAACGAGAGTGACCGAAAGCCAAAGCCATTGTTTGTTTGCGTAGGGGCAGTCGATGGAGATATGAATAAAGATCCTAAAGACCGAGGTCCAAAAGATTTGGCATTTTCGCTAAGTCAAGCAACCCAGAACATCACCCATGACCCGATAACCACCGAAAAGGGCTATGCGGCTGCGTCCCCCGGGAGATCTACTCGCACAAAAGGGGGGACCGGACATGGGCTTTTCTGGCAGTTAGCCCTCGTAGTGGTTTTTTTCCTACCTCCTGGTGCGGCAGTTGTGGCCATAAACATGCTATGGCGCCTGCCGTCCCAGCCCCACTGTGAGTCGATCTATTGGCCGATGGCTTCGGCCTCTTTGCGCCTCTATTGCGGTGATTTGGCGGCATCGGACCAAACCCTGTCTGGGTTGCTGGAGGCGATCGCGCTGGTTAAGGTTCTGCCTGGGGATCATCCCCTGCGCTCCCAGATCGATAAGTCGATCGAGCAGTGGGCAACTGAAATATTGGAACTGGGCGATCGACAGTTTAATGCTGGTCAACTATCGGAGGCGATCGCCTCGGCCCGCCAAGTTCCCACCGACACCAATACCTACAAATTAGTTCAAGACCGGATTAGAAAGTGGCAAGCTACCTGGACGTCGGGAGAAGGGATTTATCGAGAAGCACAAGACTTGATGCGATCGGGACAATGGCAGCAGGCTGTCGGGGTAGCTGTTAAGCTACAGGATCTGGAGAACAGTTACTGGAATTCGACTAAGTACGCTGAAATTAACGAATTAATTCAGATGACGCGGGCCGATAGCGAAAATTTGATTCGGGCCCGGAAGCTATCAGAAACAGGGGGCCAGGAGAATTTATTATCAGCAATATCTTTAGCAGCAAAGATTCAGCCAAAAAGTTACTTGTATGGTCAAGCCCAAACAGCAGTATGGGAATACGGTCGTCAAATGATGCGTCTGGCAGAGAGGGAGTTAGAACGGGGCAACAGCTATGATGCGATCGCGATCGCTCGCAAAATTCCTGCTGTGACAAAGTTGCATGACCAGACTGAAGATTTTGTGATGATAGCATCGGCAAAATCTCGTGCTTCTGAGGGGAATATTGATAGTCTGGAAGCGGCGATTGTGCAAGCCCAAAAGGTAGATATATCTCGTCCGATGTACGGCAGGGCGCAGCAATTAATTAGCCGTTGGCAGCGAGAAATAGAAGATGTTGCCCGTATAGAAAAGGCTCGCCAATTAGCGGCTAGCGGTAGGATAAATGACGTGGCAGCGGCGGTAGCAGAAGTGGGGATGATTCCGATAAATAATCCCCGCTACGCGGAAGCGCAAGCTATGATGAAAACATGGAAGCGCGAGATCGAAATAATTGAAGATAGTCCTTTATTAAATAGGGCAGAAGCGCTGGCGAGAAATGGAGATGCTGGTTCTTTGCAAGGGGCGATCGCTTCGGCGGAAATGATATATCCAGGACGGGCCCTATATCAGGAAGCTCAGTCTAATATTCGTCAGTGGCGGCGTCAGATCGAGGTGATAGAAGACATTCCCTATTTGGAAAAGGCGGAAGAGTTGGCGATCTCTGGAACAGAACGCTCCCTGAAAAGAGCGATCGCCCAAGCGCGGCGGATAGCCCCCGGACGCGCTCTTTATTCGGAAGCTAAGTCGAAAATTAGCCAGTGGCAAAGGCAGTTGGAGGTGATAGAAGACAGTCCTGACTTAAACCGGGCAGAACTGTTTGCTCTCGCTGGGGATATCAGATCCCTGAAAAGAGCGATCGCCCAAGCGCGGCGGATAGCCCCCGGACGCGCTCTTTATTCGGAAGCTAGTGAAAAAATTGCCTCCTGGACTGATAGCATAGAGCGGCTTGAGGATCGACCATTACTCGATCGGGCCCGCAATTTGGCAGAACTAGGGGACCTGGAGGCGGCTATTTCTACCGCCCAACAGATTCGCCCCGGTCGGGCGCTGTCGGATGAGGCATCCCGAGAAATCAAAAACTGGCAGAATCAACTTTTAGCTACCAATTATTTGCAGTCAGCTCGTCAGATCGCTCTGACATTTACTCCTGAAGCTTTGGCACAGGCAATTGCTACTGCCGATCGGGTGCCGAGAAATAGCCTATTGCGCTCGGAAGCGGATCTCCAAATCGATCGCTGGAGTCAAGAACTGCTGAATATAGCACGGGATATGTCGAGGTACGATCTGCCAGAGGCGATCGCGATCGCATCATATATTCCCCGCTCCAGCAATCTTTACACAGCAGCTAGATCCCAGATTTCAGCATGGCAAAAATTTGTAAATCCTGATGAATAGCCAGATATAATCTATCGCCCGCTCTCAAAGAGAGAAATTATCTCAAAATATTAATTATCTGCTTCTGGCAACCAATCTTCATCTAACACCAGTTCTAGAGCATAGGGACATTCTTCTGGGAATACTTCTAGTGGCATTTCTGTCTGTTTGGTTGCTTGGCGACGGGCCCGTTGATAACTTTGTTTTAGCTGCTCTTCTGGATAGCTTCTCAGACTGGGACTATCCTCGATCGCCAGATCGATCTGAGTTCTAGCATCGGTAATGGAGTCCAGCCAGCTATCCGATCGACGCTGAGCTTGATATTGCCACTTTAACAGATGTAACAGCAGGCGAGTCAATTGGCTGGCCACACCTCGCCGTTCGCTCTTCCCCAAGTCTTCAACCTCCTCTATCAGATGCTGTAGGTCGAGATCCTGCCAGCGACGCGATCGCAATAGTTGGGCGGTCTGTTCTACCCACTTATTAAAGTCAGTTGTGTAGGTTGTCTCCACGTATGAGATGTTATGATTGACAATGAAGCTATTATAGCATTTTTACGACATGACAGTTCGCCTGATTTCCGATATCGATCGCATTGCGGTAGCGGGGGGATTTAGTGACTGAAGAGGCCCTGAACTTTTGGTCGGAATTGGTACTGGTTCTTTGGGGGCTATCTCCCCAGGATCCACGTTACATTAGTCCCAGATATCTGGTCGATTGCCGGGACAGCCCCCTATCCGTTTGATTGATGCCAGCATATCAGTCACTACAGCAGAAGATCAATTGATCCAAGATGGGGCGATCGATCTTTAGATTATGCTGATTTTTTAGACTCTCTTAACTCTAGTTCCCGATCGGGAATACGAACTACGAACTACGAACTACGAACTACTTAATGACTCCCACAGAGCCCAAATACGACATTAATTAACCATTCGTCATAAACTTGTAATCTCGTGCAGAACTCACTCGCCAAGTTTCATCACCTAGCACTTCCAAAACTTGCTGATGATATTGCAACAGTGTGGGACGGTGTCCCACACTA
>JBFRWI010000190.1:0-15313 GCA_051439505.1 Hormoscilla sp.
GACGCAGAAGTACTCTTCATCTCATACGGGACGGGGGGATTGCTTCGGGGGGGATCTCGGCGGCGAGCCCTAAATTATCGGTTTGGGTTTCCCCCCCTCGCAATGACAAGTTGTATCCCTTGAAGTATTGGAAGTGAGGTGTCATACCACTAATTTAAACATTAGGTGACTTGACTCTGCACTCCTGCGCTTAATGGAGGCGGGAGCCTCAGAAGACCGTTACCAGGTAGAACCTGGTAACGAGAGTACGAGAGTATAACGAGAGTATAGTAGTTTTTTCTTTAAGGAACAAAAAGGATGAGTGAAAGTACGCCAAATATCAACAATTTATTTGAAACTGCCCATGAAGAAGGATTGCTGTCTCAGGCATCTCTGCAAGCGCTGAATGTTGTCGATATTGGTGCCGAAATTCAGGCAGGTTTGGGCGTTGATGTGGATGACGTGATGGCGAGTGAAGTGGTTTTGGTGACTCTGATGCCTGACGATTCGGGTTCGATTCGCTTTGCCAAAAACGATCGCGCGGTGCGAGAGGGGCATAATGCCGTTCTTGATGCTTTGCTAGCTTCCAAGCAAAAGGAGAATATCTTAGTTCACAATCGCTACTTGAATGGCCACGTGCTGTATCCTTATTGTGAGCTAAACCAAGCAGTACGGATGAATGCCCAGAACTACGATCCCAATTTGGGAACCCCTTTGTACGACCAAACCGTGGTGCTGCTGGGAACGGTTTTGGCCAAGACCCAGGAGTTTGCCGACAATGGCGTGCCAGTACGGACGGTGACGCTAATTATTACTGATGGGGCGGACCAACATTCCGCGCGATCGACTCCCGGTAAAGTAGCGGCGATCGCCCAAGATATGCTGCAAGCAGAAAATCATATCATTGCGGCGATGGGCATTGATGACGGCAAGACTGATTTTCGCAAAACCTTCCGGGAGATGGGCATTCGCGATGAGTGGATTCTCACTCCTAGTAACAGCCAAGGGGAGATTCGTAAAGCCTTTCAGGTATTTTCTCAATCAGCAGTGCAGGCATCTGGCGGCGTGACTGGTTTTAGCCAGGCGGTTGTGGGCGGATTTGGTAATTAGCAAGAAAGGGCGATCGGCTATTTCATCAACCCTTGACGAAGTCTTGGGTGCGATCGCACCCATGCACAATTGGCAATTCCCGATTAACCAAAGTTTATTTGTCCATGAACCACAGACCGGGCTCCATTTGCCAGGGTTTGTCCAAATCTCGCAAATTGAATGTTTCTAGCTGCTGTTCTAGACCGTTAGTGCCGCCCCCAAAAATGTCGGTTATTTGCCCGATGACGCCCTGTGGACTGGCGTTAAAAATTATGTTATTGCTGTTGCAGCTTCTTTGAGACTGGCTCACCAAGCAAACTACGGGCTTAGTTCCATTTAACCCGGGCCTCAAGTTTAAGCCATTGAAATTCCTGCCGTTCTCTACTACTATGTTGTTCAGGCTTTGGGTAGCGGTTTGGCATGTACTTGCCGAGGCCCATTGTTGAATTTTTTGAGTCCAAGGAAACATGATTCTGGGCAGGCTATTTTCCCCTTGCCGCAGGCCAATCACAAAGTCATTTCCTGATTGCAGACATTCAAATTGAGTTGTTGGGGCATTGGCGGCAACGGTAGGTTCGGGATTTGTCGGGACGGACATCACTACCTCATCGCTGCCATTCCCAAAGATCGTGTTTTGCTCTAAGGTTGGCCGAGACTGACCGATCGCAACGATGGAATAATCCTTATTATACTCGATCCGGTTTCTAATTATTTGGGGACTAGCCCATCTGGTGATCACAATTCCCGATCGATTGTTGGCAATTTTGTTTCCTTCCACCAGGGTATCTGCTTTTTGATCGATCGCCAGTCCATAGCCCGTATTCTCAAACAGATTATTTCTGATTTGGCCCCGGGCTTGATTGGAGATAAACATGCCGTTGCCAGCATTGTCCAGAAAGCGATTGTTTTCAATTGTGGGGTTGGCTGTATTGACGATCGCGATGCCATCCCGGTTGTTATTCTTCAAGGTGTTATTGCGAACAGTGGCATCAGTTTCTATCCAAATCCCGGTACCCCTTGTATTGGGATTTGTGACGGTCACTCCCAGAATCTGACTATTCTCACCGGGCCGGATGGTAATATTTTGGGCAGCCCAAAAGGGATTAACGTGAAGGCCACCGCCAACAATTTCAATTCCTGCACCCTGTCGGCTTTCATCTCCCCGGAGGCTTACCCGATCGGGAAGCTTGATAGGAAAAGTTTCTTCCCTTCCATATCGACCAGGTGCTAATTGAATCACCGTACCGGGCGTTGCCTGACTAATAGCGTAGGTAATAGTCCGAAAAGCCTGATACTCGCTTTGGCCAGCACCGGAGCGATCGGAGCCCCGATCGGGATCGACAAATATGGTCCTTTGCTGGGCAATTGTTTCCCTGTCAGGGGGAAGACCTTGGGCCTTCAGTTTCGGCACCACCCACAAGATGGCACCTAGCCCTAAAACACTTGATAATGTCAGAGCTATCATTCTTTGTTTTGAGGTCAACAGTTTACGTTTCACGATCTTGCCTCGGGATTTATATACTACTTATTCTGTAACTGCTGTAGGACTTATGCCAATACTTCTTCACTATGTTTGTTTCGATGCACCCCTACCAGACACTACCGGTTGTCATTGCCTAAGTCCTGTTCTGCTCTAGATATAATTATATCCTATAATCATCTCTGTATAGAGGCAATTCTGTTAATTTATGTTAACTTATGTAAATGGGTTTGTAGTGAGGACTTTAGTCCTCACCGTCCTCACCTATACGCAGTGCGCGACGTTCGGATCGCTATGGGAAATGCGAATTGACAATTGCGTTCGTTTATTGCTCCAGAAACCACAGACCAGGATCGCTTTCCCAGACTTCGTCCAAACTTTGCAAATTAATGTAGTAAATTTGGTCGTTCTGGTAATCGATATCAAGTGTGAAAGTCCGATTTCCGGGACTATCTCTGTAAGGGATATTTTCCTCTTCATAGGGATAACGGCGCGTTTGTTCGAGGTTCGCGACCACCTCCTGCAATGCATCCTGTACGATCTTGGCGTTATCCTCTGTCGCCGGTTGAAAAATTATGTTATTGTTGTTGCAGTTTGTTTGAGACTCATTAACCAAGCAAACTACGGATCGCTCTTCATTCTGCCCGGACATCAACCTCAAACCATTGAAACTATTGCCGTTGTCTGCGACTATGTCGTTCAGGCGTTCGGTAACGGTTTGGCATAAGTTGGCCGAGGCCCCTTGATGAACTTCCCGAGTCCACAGAGACATGATTTTGGGCAGGGTCTTTTTACCTTGCCGCACAGTAATTGCCAAGTCATCCCCTGACTGCATGCATCCAAACTGAGTTGTTGGGGCCTTGGCAGTAACCACGGGGGGCTGAGGTGGATTTCCTTGAGGGATTCCCATTACAATCCGATCGTTGCCATTGCCAATGAGGGTGTTGTCCTTTAAGACTGGTTGAGCCCGATCGACCGCAATAATGGAATATTCTTCATTATTCTCGATCCTGTTTCTATCCAATGTCGGATGAGCTGATTTTGTGATGATTATTCCCGATCGATTGTTGACGATGTAGTTTTCTTGCACCAGGGGATAGGCTTTGCCATCGATCGCCATTCCATAGCCGGTGTTCCGAAACTCATTGTTTCTGATTTCGCCGCTGGCTTCATTAGAGATAAATATGCCATTGCCAGTATTGTCCAGGAAGCGATTGTTGGCAATTGTCGGCTTAGCAGAACCAACGATCGCGATGCCATCCCGGTTGTTATTCCTCAAGGTGCTATTGCGAACAGTGGCATTGGTTTCTATCCAAATACCGGTGCCCCGCGTATTTGGATTTGTGACGGTCACTCCCAGAATTTGGCTATTCTCACCTGGCACTATGGTGACATTTTGACTAGCCCAGGAGCCATTCGAGGAGTTATTAATGTGAAAGCCACCGCCAACAATTTCAAATCCTGCACCCTGTCGGCGTTGGTTTCCCTGGAGGATTACCCCATCGGGAAGCTTGAGAGGAAATTCTTCGCTTGCATATCGACCGGGAGCTAATTTAATCACCGTACCATTGTTGGCCCGTTGCAGAGCGTAGGTAATAGTACGAAAAGCCTGTTGCTGACTCCGACCGCTTCCTTGGCGATCGGAGCCCCGGTTAGGATCGACAAATACTATCCTTTGCCGGTCAATTGTCTCTCTGTGGGGGGGACGACGTTGAGTCACTTCTGGGGTTCCCTTCAGGGGCCAGGCCCCTATGCCGAGAACAGTTGATAATGTCAGAGCTATTATGAGAGTTTTGGGGGCCTTAAGTTTATGTTTCACGATCTTGCCAGGTATATTGTTCTATCTATCTATTGGTAATTTCTGTAGGACTTATGCATGCGATCGCCCACCATCTCCAGAGAGTATTCCTATGATACTCTGTCTGTCGAGGGGATTATGTTAATTTATGTTAAATTCTGTTAATCGGTTCGTAGTGAGGACTTTAGTCCTCAAGCCGCGCGATCGCATCCAGGAGAAACAGGCCGATTTCCTTATGGAGTCCCTCGTTTTGTTGGGGACATCTCGACTGGGTGAGGCACCTGGGACAACCGAACTGACAATCACAAGCTTGGGCCAAAGACTTGGCCTTTTTGGCCAAACGGGGGAAATGCTGAAAGATGGCCTCGGCAGCACCATTGCCGCCATCGCAGGTATCGAAGAAATAGCCGACAACGGTGGGGCGATCGCCTTCTTTCTGGACAATATAGTTAACATCGAAACTGGAGGAGAGCACGACTAAAGGCAGGGCGAAGGAGAGCAGATGTCCGATGCTGTGTAAAGCTAACCAGCCTGGAGTCGATCTCCACAAATATTCTAGTCGATCAGGAATTTTATCGACTTGTTGCTCTCTGACAGTCTTTTTCAGGCGATCGACCTGTTGGGAGAGGGCATCTAACACAGCAGGATTAATCTCTACCTTAAGTAAAGGAGCCTGATAGGTCGTGCGGTAGGGTTCGGAGAACTGAATTTTCTCTTTTTCCTGGATTATTTCCGCATAATTCAGCTTACGACTGCAAACAGAGCAGTTTTTTCCCTTCAGGGGCTGATGATAATTAGGACATCTTTTATTAGTACAGGTAAGGCGATATTCTCTGATGAACACCTTGTATCCCGTTACCAGGGAAGTTATTTCTCCCCAGTATAACCGCAGTCGCAGTCTTCCTTCTGTCAGGGCGGTATCAATAATCTTGGTTTCCTCAAGTTTTGACAACCGCTTGACTTCTAATTCCTGCTCCGCTTGCGTAAATATATTTGGCGGTTCACTCAAGGGTTTTAGGTATGCTTTTCCCTTTTCTATATCTAGCTTTTCACATTCATAAGTTACCAGGCTTTTTCCCTCGTCGCTAGCAGTGTAAATTGCTTTCGGAAAAACCTCTCGGTAAGCAATATCCAAGGACATATTTTCAAATTCTTCTCCTGTCTCAGCGTTCACCAAGTCAACGCTGAGGGAGTTACTGCCTCTGATATTAACATTTTTGTGAGGATAACCATATGTCTGCAAATAATCCCTGGCAGACATAGAAAGCTTTTCCTGTTCCAGCAGTGCTGAGGCGATCGCCCCAGCTTTTTCTCCAAACAGACTTTCTAGATCCGGGAGTGGTAACCCACTTTCAGAGCAGCAACATTCTAGATGCTTGCTCAAAATTGTGGGATAATTGGGATTAAAGACAGCACTTTCCACCTCACCTTCTAATAACTGTTGGGGATTTTTTCCGTAGTAGTTATCTAGGGCATTTTGGGCCACGGGCAGAAAGATAATCAACCCCGGATGCTTCCTGCCCACCCGTCCGAGGCGCTGGCGAAAGGACATGATCGAACCGGGATAGCCCCGCAACAAACAAAAATCTAATTCTGGTAAGTCAATGCCAGCTTCTAGGGCCGAAGTGGAGATGATGACCTTCAGCGAACCGGTCTCTAGCTGGCGAATTAAATTGCGGCGGCGATCGCCCTTAAGGGAACCGTAGAAAATGCCCACCTGCTGGGCTAAATAGCCAAGTCCTTGCCTGGCAGTCTCTCGTTGAATTAAGGAGAGCAAATTCTTCACCGCCCCTCGGGAGTTACAGAATACAAGTCCTCTCAAATTCTCCTGCAACAGGGATATAATAATCTTACAGGCATCGGGATTAGCTGTGTCACTAGGAGCAAAGGAGAGAATCGTTTGCTCACTAGCAGTTGCATCGCTGCGTGCAATTAGATGCAGTCTCTCGGGTTGATGGGTTCTCCCGCTGAAGCCCATTGCCATTTCGGCGGGGTTGCCAATTGTAGCAGAAGAACAAATAAACTGCAATCTTTCGCTATTTCCCCCCACCTCATCCACGGCGCGACGCAATCTTCGCATCAGGTTAGCAAAGTGAGCGCCAAAAGCACCGATATAAGTGTGAGATTCGTCAATAACTACCCAGCGCAGACAGCGGAGAAACTCTCGCCAAGCTTGCCAGGATCCCCGCCGCCGCACCTTTTCTAATTGATAATGCAGTAAGTCGGGACTGACGGCTAAAATGTGGGGAGGGTTGGGCAAAAATAGTTGCTGGCGATCGCCCATCGGAGTATCCCCAGTCATTTGGCCGACTTTCAACTGTTGAGAAGAAGGAAAAGTGGCGACCAAGCGTTGTAGTTTCCGCAACTGGTCAAAAGCGAGGGCCTTGAGAGGAAAGATGTAGAGGGCGCAGTTATGACGTTGCTGGAGACAAGATTCGAGGATAGCTAAATTGTAGCAGAGAGTTTTCCCCGAAGCGGTGGGAGTGGTTATCGATAAGTCCTTGCCACTTCTGAGTTTTTCTAATGCTTCCAACTGATGTCCGTACAAGCTAGTAATGCCCACCCGCTGTAGCCCCTGGACCAGGGTCGGAGGTAAATCTTCTGGGATCGGATAGCGCTTTCCCGGTGATGCAGGTACGATCGTGATGTCCGCGATATTTGCAGAGAAGTGGGAGGCGATCGCCCGGTACTCTGGCTTATTAATTGCTTGAATAAGTTCAAAAGCTATTCCCCCGTCGCTATTGGGTTGAACATCTCCCTCTAGGGTTTCCCGAACAGTTTCTGGGGCGATCGCAGAGGTTTCTGGGACTACCTCTCCCGACTGCACTGCTTGCGGCCAATCTTTAAATTGTACGGGAACGGAGTAACCGGGAAACTTGACAATCAGGCGGCGATCGAGAATTCTAATCACTTTCCCCGTACCGTAGCGAGGGGAATGAACAGTTCTGCCTGGTGCGAAAAAATCCGGCGTGTTGCTGGGTGCTGACTTAGCAGCGCGGATAATAGCAGCATAGTCAGGAGGTTGTGATTCAGTCATCGGCTATAGGTACGCTACTGTTCGGGAAACCTTCTTTATTATAGCGTCGCCCGAACCCGTTCCCAGGCAGAGCCGTGGGAACGAGGGGTCCGGCTACACATTCCATACCCGCCTGCTTCGATGTCTTCTGGGAGCGCTATTCGCACTACCCAGAAGACATCGAGGGCTAAATTACATGTATTATTAATGTACATTTGCGTGCATTGAGATGCTCCCATGCGAGGGGGCCCTTACAGAGTCTCGCTAGCTACATTCAGTTATGCTCTAACGGGTGCGGGCCCCTTCGTAGTTGCATTCGTAGGGTGGGCACCTTCGATATCTCCGGAGATATCGACCCACCATTCGCGGGTTTGGACAACTTCAACCAACACCGGAAGTGACCACACCCTGCTATAACTGTTCTATGTTCAAAACCTAGTTAAACTCGCGTCAACTGTGGTTTCCCTGCTTGGCGAGTTTCCCGAACTAGACAATTTCGGTTTTCCTGGACTGCCGCCGAATTCGCGTTTTTGCAGCAAACACAACTTCTTTTTCTAGAAAGCCGATCTTCCCAGACTGTGGAGGTTTGTCTAGGATAAGAACTGAAGGGGTAAAGAAGCCTAGATGGCAGTATAACGCCCCGAGGAAGCAAACACAACTTCTTTTTCTAGAAAGCCGATCTTCCCAGACTGTGGAGGTTTGTCTAGGATAAGAACTGAAGGAGGAAAGAAGCCTCACATATATCTTAGCTGAGATTGATTTAGGAGGTATAACTATGGCACTGGTACGTTTTGAACCTTTCCGTGAAATTGACACGATGCAACGGCAAATGAATCGCCTGTTCGATGACTTCTTTGTTAATTCTGGTCGAGATAACGGAAATTTAGCTTTTGCACCCGCTGCCGAATTGTCGGAAACGGCAGAAGCTTATCACCTGAAACTGGAAGTTCCTGGCATGGACATTAATGACCTGGACATTCAGGCGACTGCTGAAGCTGTATCGGTAAGTGGCGATCGCAAATCCCAAAGCAAAACCTCAGACAATGGCATGACTCGCAGTGAGTTTCGTTACGGCAAGTTTCAGCGAGTCATTCCCCTACCCGGTCGCATCAACAATTCTGATGTGCAAGCGGAATACAAAGATGGCATTCTGACCTTAACTCTGCCCAAAGCTGAAGAAGAAAAGAACAAGGTGGTTAAGGTCAAGGTTAGCTAATAATGTCGGGTGGGCACCGCCCATTTTTGTAGGGTGGGCACTGCCCACCTTACCCGATCGGCAGCAATTACAAAGGTGCATCTCAATGCAAGTAATCTAGCCCGCGCAGGCGGGCTTCGTTCGTGTAGCCGGGCCCTTTAGGGTTCGGGCGACTGTGCAAATATGGAATACACCCGTGAAAAACGCACTAAGCTAATTCTCAAGGCACCTCGATCGGGATCGGAGACTCTTCGGGCACGCACTCGCGGAACAGCCCCTCCTCAGAAAGCACTAACACCAAGCGCAGGGGCCAATCTGGGGGTACGTGTAAATCTGCCCAGGGAACTGCTATTTCCAAACAATCCTGGAAAGCTACTTGGGCGTGGCTGGAAAGATTATGCCATTGATAAAATTCCCTGGCCTCTTGAAACCAACAGGATTGATCTCGTAAATTAATCCCCAGATGGTGATGGAACAGATAATTCGCAGGCGCAACATCAGGCACGTCTATCAGGGGAATGGGACTGTTTACCATCGGTCGATCGGGATAGAACCACAGCAAGTTCAACTGGTCGGGCAAATCTTTACCCGGTTGCACGCCACTCTTAAAATCTACCCTGACATAAAAATTGAGGTGATCGACTCCATACCAGAGGCGCTGGATAGCAGAACTGCGATGCATGGTACCCCGGGCACCGCCAATTTCCATCCGTCCCGCTTTATCCCATTCTTGTTCATCGGCAATGCCATCGATAATAGGATGGATAAAGCTTTCCGGTCGATGGTCTCCCCTGGCCTCGTGAACTTCCACAGGACTCCTTAACTCTGGCGGAACGGGTTCGTTCAATGCCTCGTAGATAGCAATCAAATGTTCGCGAAACAGTTGGTCAAAGATAGCATCCTGGTTAGAAGAATGACCTTCCCCAAACCACCAAAACCAGTCAGAACCTTCAGCGGCGTAGAGGGCCTCCCAAACTTCGGGATTATTTTCTGCCGTGGCCTCGGGATGCTTCGCCAAAACTTGCCTCGCTGCTGTCAGCAAGTCCCAGGCGCGATTTTTCGCCTTGTCTCCGATCCAAGTAGTGAAGCTGCCATCTACCCACGAACCGCTGTGTAACTTGTCTGCTGGAATTGTTTCTTCGGGTGGAAATTGTTCGATAAATTCCGATACAGTTACTAACTTCAGATCCTCGTGATGCGACAGGCGTTCGTACAGGTTTTCTAAGAATGGTTTGCCATCTTGCTGATAGAATTCCCAGCAGTTTTCTCCATCTAAGGCAATGGTGACTAACCAGGGTTGTGTCAGTTCGCTGCGGCCATCACCCTGCCTGTAGATCAGACTGCGCCCGATCGCCTGCAAATGTCCCACCAAATCCCGCGCTGCTGCTGCTGGTTCCATCCCCGCATAGGTAAAGCCGATCAGATCCGACAAGCGGTGGTCTCGGAAGACGATCGCCAAATCTCCAAAAGGCGTCGGCAAGCGATAAGGTTGATAGAGGTACTCTGGTTCCAGGACATTTCCCGTCTCATCTCGATGAAAGAAATGCTGCAAAGTCCAACCCAAAACCGCTTCATCCGAACACAGCCACTTAAATCCTTGTTTCGCTACATCTGGTAAAATAGCCGGACTGACAGACTGTTCCGAAGGCCAAAGTCCGCGCGGTTCCCGTCCGAATTTATCTTTATACATATCCCAGGCTTTTTGTAAATGGCGAGGGATATCTGAGGCCCATTGAAATCTTGCCGAGGGCAAAGTCATATTCGGCACCGCCACCCGACCCGCATCTGTATCCGCCAGTAAAGGTAAAATCGGATGAGTGTAGGGAGTTGTCGTCACCTCCAACTGACCCGCCTCTTGCATTTTCCGATGTTGGGGAATGATGCGACCCAATATTTCCCGCTGCTTAGAATATATCCGCTGGCGATCGCCCAAAGTAAAATCTTTACCCCGCTTCAACCAGTCAGCAATATCCGGGTCATCCCAGAACAGCGGGTCAAACCAGGCCAGATTATGCCAAGCTAACAGATCGCTGTAATCAGATGCTTGCCAATTTTCCAAACACCAGGTACGTCCCTCTTCTTGGCGCTGATGATATAGTTGGGAGTAACGAGGGTGAGGATCGATGAGAGTATGGTGATTGGCATCAAAGAAATGCTCGATGATATATTCTCGCTGTTCTTTATCCAGCTTTTCCGTAGGCATCAGGGCCAGTTCCAAGTAAGGATCGAAAGCTGTACCAGCCACATAATCGGAAATTTGCATTATCAGCGAGGGCACCAAATTCACCGTCTGATGCAGCTTGGGGTAATTTTCCAGCAGCAGCACCAAATCCAGATAATCTTTTGTACCATGTAAGCGCACCCAGGGTAAACGATAGCGATCGGCCACCCGGCTTTTGTAGAGGGGCTGATGCTGGTGCCAGATAAAAGCGATATAAAGGGGATGAGACATAAATAGTTCGTAGTTCGTAGTTCGTAGTTCGTAGTTTGGAGTTTGGAGTTTGGAGTTCGACAACCGCGCTACCCTTTAAAGGGTGCATCTGGTGGGTGCAACGATAATGCATGTAATGTAGCCCGCGCAGGCGGGCTTTGTCCGTGTAGCCGGGCCCTTTAGGGTTCCGGGCAGCGAGGCAAATATGGGATGCACCCCCATCTGGTACCCGGGAACTCGATTTACCAATAACCCAAATTCAAACATTAAAAACTTCAAAGGCAAAAGAAACTCCAGTAGATTCTTTTGCCTTTGAAATGATTGCTTGCTTGAGATGCTAGTAATGCTTTAACCTTAAATTACATCACTTGCTCCACTTCAGCAATCTCGGGGATTTTCTCGCGCAGGCGGCGCTCAATTCCCATTTTCAGAGTCATAGTAGAGCTAGGGCAAGAACCGCAGGCACCTTGCAGCTGCAGTTTGACAATGGGACCGTCAATCTCTTTCAACTCTACATTACCGCCGTCAGCCATCAGATAAGGGCGCAGTTCATCCAGAACCGCTTCCACGTTCTCGGGTGTGAGTGCCAATGTGGTTTCTTCTTTTTCTTGTGTTGCTTGAGACATGTTCACCTCTAATTGTTTTATCCAATTCAGATTCTATCCTAGCACTATCCTCTAGAAAGAGACTGTTAATTTCTAGACCAAAGCTGGTTGGTGAAGCTTCACGTTAGAGTAGTCAAACACCGTGGTGGTCAGCTCCCCTGGGCGGGAGGAGCGGATCTGCTGATGGGTCATCAGGTAGTAATCGCCAATTTGGGAATATTTGTCTTCATATTGCACAGACTGGATGGTATCGCCTGTCTGGGAATTGCGGAAGACAACATCATACCGGGTTGGCACATAACCGGCACCCGTATCCAGGCACTCGTGGGTATCGATCACAAAGGTCATCTCACCCATTACCCGATAAACATAGCAGATCGTGCGATCGCGCACTTTGTAATTCGAGCCCATGGCCGCGCCGTCAACCATAATTTCTACAGCCCCGGTGCCGTCGGTTGCTCCGGTGGTAAAGAGATTTTTCCCGTGGGCCTGCTCGAAAGGCGTGCGTTTGCGGTGGGTAATGACATCATTGAGCTTGTTCAATATCCCCTTTTGCAGCTCTTCGTCAGGGATCCCAGAAACCTCTACCGTCAGGTCGTGGTTGATGCCGATCGTACCAGTATAGAGTTCATCACCTTGCTGGATCTGGATATCAGCGCTGTAACCAGGAAAATTCTCATCCCAGGTATAACGGTTTTCGTAAGCGGCGCGAAATAAATCGCGAGCAGCTTGTGGTTCGCTCATCTCTTGCAGGGTCTCCTTGGACTTCTACTATTATTTATCAGTCATCGCGAAGTTGGCGAAGCTCAGCTGATTAACCTTATCCCACCCATAGACCTGGGCGCGAAAATCCTTCCACTGTTCGTAGACTTGTTTAAATGTAGCGTCTTTACTGGCATCTTCTTCATATAAATCAAAAGAGGCACGTTCGGCTGCTTGGAGAATTTCCCGAGAGTAGGGCCGCAGCTGGGTGCCATCAGCAACCAAGCGTTTCAGGGCCGCACCGTTTTTGGCATCGTAACTGGCTAGCATATTCATATTGGCCTCTTTGGCAGCGGTCTGAAAAATTTGCTGATACTCTTTGGGTAGCTTATCCCAAGCAGTTTTATTCACCTGCACTTCTAAGGTAGCTCCAGGCTCCCACCAGCCCGGATAATAGTAAAACTTCGCCGCTTTATGTAAACCCAGCTTTTCATCATCGTAGGGCCCAACCCACTCAGCCGCATCCAGGGCCCCCCTTTCCAGGGCCAGAAAAATCTCCCCTCCCGGCAGCACCTGAGCATTCACTCCCAAACGGGCCATCACCTTACCCCCTAGTCCGGGGATGCGCATTTTCAGTCCCTGAAGGTCTGCAACTGATTTGATTTCCCGCTTAAACCAGCCTCCCATCTGGGTGCCGGTGTTACCAGCAGGAAAATTGATCGTATTGAAGTCAGCATAAATTTTATGCAGGGCCTCCAGTCCGCCGCCGTGATACAGCCAGGCATTTTGCTGCTGGGCCGTCAGACCAAAGGGCACAGAAGTGCCGAAGGCCAGGGCGGGATTTTTGCCAATATAATAATAGCTGGCCGTGTGACCGCATTGGACAGTCCCTTGTTGGACAGCATCCAGCACTTGCAATCCCGGCACGATCTCGCCACCAGCAAAGGGAGTAATGGTAAAGCGTCCGCCAGTCATGTCAGAGACCCGATCGCACACTGTTTGGGCCCCTCCGAAGATCGTATCGAGGGACTTAGGCCAGCTAGTTGCCATTCGCCATCTGAGAGTAGGTAGTTCGCCGGTAGCAGTCTGAACCGGAGGACCGCTACAAGCTCCTATGGCTGCTACGGTAGCAGCACCAAGGGCACTGTTGCGAAGAATTGTTCTGCGTTTCATAATAGAGAAGAGAATCGCGAATAACAGTTAAACTACCAGTATATTATGAAAGTAATTTTCATTTGAGAAGTTTTTGCAGACTGTGGACTTTGATAGTGGAATTCGCTAGCTATTAGCACAGATATATTCCTGAAACCCGGTTTCTCCTTTGGTCGGGCGATCGCATTTATATGGGGCCGGGGTCAGCAATTCAAAATTCAAAATTCATAATTCAAAATTGGGAAAGCCATTGAGTACAAAGGTTTCGGCGTTTCAGCCTGTGCAATTTAAATGCGCGACAGCTTACGGCTTAACCAATTCACAATTCAATATTAAAAATTTTGGAAATAATCATGTTATCATGCGATCGCAGTCATACAGGCAATGGGCGATCGCATATGTTCTGGACAGATTTATTTTGCGATCGCATTCCGGTTGATGGGCGATCGCGTGTTCAATATCCTCGATCGCCTTCAATATATCCTTTAACCGGTCTCGATCGCTTCTCACAGTGCCACGGCCTCTTGCAAAACTCGTTGGCGATATTCACCCTTTAATCCTCCCTCAACTGTCACGTACAACTCATAACCGAGTAATTCTTGCAACTCTATCAACAACCCGCCTTGATCTAGTAAACTGCGCCCCGGTTCCAGCTTGACTAGAAAATTAACTTCTTCTGGTATCTCCTCCTGAGCAATGTTGCCAACTATTCGCACATTATCGGCTTTTCTGTCAAGGGGCGATCTCAATACTTCTCGGTATGCCGCGAAATTACTCGGGGGGAAGTAAGTAAGCAATTCAAAATTTATCAATTCAAAATTAATTCCGGCTTTTGGAGCAAGGGTTTGAGCCACTATCCGCTAGTTGATTATTTCTGCCGTGCGGCACTCCTCTGTAGAATATCAAAGGCGCGATCGGGCCCTATAAGTAATACAAAATTTACATATAATACAGATATTTTGTATTACTAGCGCTATCATGTAATCTGTTTGAGCGGCGATCGCCCGTGGTCAAAAACCGTTGGTACGGGGAGACCTTGCGTGGTGGTCTGGCCCCCCACGCGAGGTCTCCCGCGCGGCAGAAATCATCGACAATACTTGATGTTCGTGCTAAGGTAAAAGACGGTGGTGGGAAAGATCAAAAAAATTTGGCTTTAAGTATTGACAACATGGCAGTTGCTGATTATGATGGTTTACAGGCAATAGCTATGGAGTTCTACTTAGTCGCCGATGATGAATGCCGCAGCTTGCGAACTCAGTGTTTTGGCCCCTCGCACTCAGTCTCCCATTCGTGGGTCGGTGGTGGTGCCGGATTTTTGGCAGATGGCCCTCTCGATGCAAAAGGCGATTTATCATTGCTGTCTGGGCTGTATGAACGGGAACGCTGCCGATGCGGAAGACGCGGTTCAGGATGTCCTCATTCATGCCAGCCAACAGTACCCCAAACACGCTGGTAAAATTAAAAACTTCACTGCCTGGATGCTGCAAGTGACGCTGAACTTCTGCAGAACACGCATCCGCAAACTTCGCAAGCTGGCAACCGGTGTCGATGATATTGAGTTGGTGACGGCCTTGGGGGGTATTGACCGGTACTCAGATGATGATTTGCCGGAGCATAGGCTGGTCAGCGATGAAGAATCTGCGAAAATAGATTCCGAGATCGCATCTTTGCCCGATACATTGCGGGAGACCTATAGTTTACATTATTACGAACAGCTGACAAATACAGAAATAGCTGACAGAGTTGTGACTAAGTGCCCGAAAACCTACACATCTCTCACACAAGCCACGAAAATTCAGTATCGTCGAGATTGTTATCGGTAGCGAAACTTTTTGCTATTTCCGTATTCTCGCGCTTTCCTGCAGA